>CAWGFH010000007.1:0-48269 GCA_963821795.1 uncultured Alphaproteobacteria bacterium | reverse complement strand
GAAGCACGACGAGGGCGTCTACCGCCTTCACGCCCTGACCTGACGGCAGCACCATCAGCGGGTTGATGTCCAACTCCGCCAGATGTCCTTCGAGGTGCATGGCGAGGTGCGACACGCGCACCAGGGTATCCGCGAGCGCCCCGATGTCCGCCGCCGGCCGTCCGCGAAAGCCCTGGAGCAGCCGGGCGCCTTTGACCTCGGCGATCATCGCCTGGGCTTCCGAGCGGGTGATCGGGCAGCGGCGCAGGGCGGCATCGTTGTAGACCTCGACCATCACGCCGCCGCTGCCGAACAGCAGCACCGGGCCCAATTGCGGGTCGCACGACACGCCGACGATCACTTCGACGCCGTCTCGCACCATCTCCTGCACCGACACGCCGGTGATCCGAGCCTGTGGCGCATGGGCCTTGGCATTGGCCAGGATCTCGGCGTAGGCCGTTCGCACTTGCGCCGCATCGCCGAGGTTCAGCCGAACGACCCCGGCCTCCGTCTTGTGCAGGATATCCGGCGAGTTGACCTTGAGAGCCACCGGAAACCCGAGCTGCTCCGCGGCCGCGACGGCGGCCTCCGCGGAATTTGCCCGGTGCTCGCGCGCGCTCGCCACGCCCCAGGCCGCCAGCAGCCGCTTGCTTTCGGACTCCGAGAGTGTCGGACGCCCCAGGCCAAGCGCCTGGGCGATGGCCGCGTCCTGCGGCGCCGTGCGCGACGGGGCCGTGGCAAAGCCGTCGGCCAGGCGACGCTCGCGCCAGGTGTGATAGGCGAGGCGGCTCTGCAGGCCCCGGGCCAACTTGTCCGGCGTGTAGAAGATCGGTATCCGGGCGCTCTTTGAGTTGTGGCAGGCCCGCCTTAGCGTCCCGGCTTCCCGTCCACAGGAACACCACGCCCTTGTCGGTCCGGTCGCGCTGGCTGATGACCTGCTGGGCCTGGGCGTCCGCCCCGGCGCTCGCCACGACAAGCGTCCCCATCCGGGGATCGTCGACCATGTGCTCCATGATCTGCGGGAAGGACTCGCTGTTGGCAAAGCCCGTCACGTCGGCCGGGTTCGCCGCCCACCCAAAGCCCTTCAATATCCCGTTGATGCCGTCGCGCGCCTCTTCCCCAAGCGTTGGCAGGTCGAGACCGGCCTGACCGCACATATCGGCGGTGAGCGAGCTGATGCCGCCCGAATGAGAGACCACCGCGATGCCGGGCATGGCGGGCTTGGGGGTGTGGGCCAGGAGGTGCGCAACCTCGATGAGCTCGTCGTAATCCTGGACCCGGATCACCCCGTATTGGGCAAAGATCGCATCGTACCGGGCATCCACGCCGGTCAGCGCCGCGGTATGCGAGTTTGCCGCCCGCGCCCCGAGTTCCGAACGCCCGATCTTGATGAGGACGATCGGCTTGCCGCGCTCCGCCGCGAGCTTTGCCACTTCGAGAAACTTGTCGGCCCGCTTGAAGCCTTCGACAAAGCCGGCAATGACCCTTGTGTCCGGATCGTCCAGCAGGTAGCGGGCGAAATCGGTAAAGTCGAGATCGGCCTCGTTTCCGGTCGAGATGATGTAGCTGAAGCCGATGCCGTTCTCGACCGCCCGCACCAGGAACGGCCCGAACGCCGTCGCGCCGCTTTGGCAGACCAGGCCGATCGGCCCGGTCAACCCGGACGCCCCGCGCGAGGAAGCGGTGGCCCAGATATCGTCTTTGACATTCGCGAGCCCCAGGCAATTGGGGCCGCTGATCCGCATGCCCGAGGCGCGGGCAAATTCACCCAATTCCCCCTGCAAATCACGCCGGTCGTCCATGCCGCGCTCGGCAAAACCCGCCGAGATCACGATCGCCGATCCCGCCCCCTTGCGGTGGCTCTCCTCGAGGACATCGAGCACCTGGTCGTAGGGCACCACGACGGCGACCACATCGGGGGCCTCAGGCAGGTCCGTCACGCTCGGGTAGGACTTCTCCCCCATGATTTCGTCGTAACGCGGGTTCACGGCATAAACCCGCACCCGATCTTTGGCCTTGAGCGCCGCGGCCAGAAACCGCCCGCCATACTGCATCCGCGGTGTCGCGCCCACGATCGCAATAGAGCGCGGGTTGAGCATTTTGTGGATCGACGCCATCTGCGGTTCTGTCCAGAACTCCATGACCCCCTCTGAAAAGACCCCTCCCTAACCTTCCCCCACTTGCGGGGAGGACAGGGTGGGGGCATTGCGGTCCGTTAGGTTCGAGGCATAGCGTCGGTTGTTGTCCAAACGACGCCAAGATGGAACATTCTGCGAACCTCAAGAATTTCAGGGGGGTCCATCAAAGCCGAGCGGCTCGTCTTCGAGCTTCCACGCAGGTTTTTGGCTAATGACCGGCTTCTGCAAACCTGCTGGCGGCATAAGGTGAGGGGTCGGTGAATGGCTCCTCTCCTGTTATCATCTCGGCGAGCAAGCGCCCGGTAACGGGACCAAGCGTGAAGCCATGATGGGCGTGGCCAAAGGCGAACCAGAGCCCGCGATGCCGCTCGCCTTTGCCAATTACCGGGACCATGTCCGGGAGGCAGGGGCGCCGGCCAAGCCAAGGCTCAGCATCAAGACGCTCGGCGAGCGGAAACAATTTCCGGGCGAACGGCTCATCGCGAAATAGCTGAACAGGGCTCGCTGGAGCGTCCCGATCGGCGAACTCGACGCCGGTCGTCAGGCGAACCCCCTTGCTCATCGGCGCCAACGCGTAGCCGCCATCGGCGTCACGTACCGGATGGTGGAGTGCCGCATTGCCGCGCACGCCATAATGCATGTGATAGCCGCGCTTCACCGCCAACGGGATGTTGTAGCCGAGTGGGCGAAAGACATCGTCGGACCAAGGCCCCAGCGCCAGTACCACCTCTCCCGCCTCGATCGTGCCCATCTCGGTTGATACGCTCCATTCTGAGGACCCCGAAGCGAGGCGGCGTGCATCACCCTTGCAGAACCGCCCGCCATTACCCGTGAAGAGGTCAGCGTAGATTTTCGTCAACATGCCCGGATCGGATGAACTGGGCGAGCCGCGAAAGTGAATGGCGCCGACAACAGCCTCCGATAGATGGGGTTCGAGCTCCTGCAATTGCGGGGCCGTCAGCACCGTGTAGTCGACACCGTAGTCGTCGAGCCGGTGGACGTCCGTGATGGCCTGATGCAGGCTCTCGTCGCTGCGAAAACAGTTGAGCCAGCCTTGGTGATGTATGAGGTTCCGAGCCGCCGCACCGGCCTTGGCGACCAGCGCCTCGTGTTCATCGACGCATCGCGCCATTAACGGGGCAAGCGCCTGGGCTGTGCGCTCAATCCGTTCGGGCGTAGAATTTTGCCAATAGCGAAACAGCCAAGGCGCCAGGCGCGGCAACGCCGACAAATGATAGACGGCGTCACGCCGATTATTCATCGCATAGCTCAGGATAGTCCCGAATTCGCGCGGAAACGTGTAGGGATAGACCGCCTCGCGCTGGATCAAACCGGCATTGCCGTAACTGGTCTCCTCGCCGGCACCCCGCTTGTCGAGCAGGATGACATTGCGGCCGCGCTTCTGCAGATGCAGCGCCACGCTCACCCCGACCATTCCCGCCCCGAAAACGATCACGTCAGCGCCGGTGCTCATTCTTTCGTTTCTCCAAGCTTTCGTTCTCCGGCGCCAGCCGGCAACTGCGTCACTTCAATTCCGAGCTTAACCTAGAGAGCCTGGCCTGACCGCACCGACAATCGAAACGACCGTACCGGGCGGCTCGGGTGGAAGAGATTTTGCTCTTCTGCCGATCGGCGGCCCGTCATACTGTCCCGCCGGCAGGCCGCTTCCCGCTTGCGGGGACGAGGCGGCGGCGATCGGGAATGCTGATAAGGAGAAAGCGAAATGTACAGCCACATCATGGTCGGCAGCAACGATATCGCCCGGTCAAAGAAATTCTACGATGCCCTCTTTACCGCAATGGGCGCTCAACCTGCTACCGAGGACGCGAGAGGCCGCTTGGCCTACTCGCACAATGGCAGCCGCTTCATGGTCACCCAGCCCATCGATGGCAAGCCGGCCAGCCAGGCCAATGGCGGCACAATCGGCTTTGTGATGAAGGACGCGGCGCAAGCCGAAGCGTGGCACAAAGCCGGCGTCGCGAATGGCGGCACGTCGATCGAGGATCGCCTGGCAAGCGCCCAAATGGGGCTTATCTTGCCTATCTTCGTGATCCCGATGGCCACAAGCTGGTCGGAGTTGCCCGGTAGGCTGCCTCACCCATCCGTCATGCCCGGCACAAGGCTGGGCATGACGGCTCGGCGTAAACTTAATCACTCACGGATGTCCGGATTCGGCCCGGCCTTCCGCGTCGGTAGTGCATCAGCGCTGCCGCTTGGGCAGGCTCGTTCTTTTGCAGCCGCTAACTAACCGAGTTGTAGACGTCACGCCAACGCTTGATGGCTGCGATGTGGCCATCCACCGTCGTCAGGTTCGCGCCCATCGTCACGACGGATATGTGGCTCCCCCCGGCTTTGTGCCACGCGGCGATATCGCCAGGCCATTGGTTGTCGCCGCGGCTGTATTGCTGGATCGACTCGAAGCCGAATGCATCGGCATCCCTGCCGAGATCGCGCAGCTGGTTTGATTTTCGTCTTGATCTGGACCGCTTCGGTTTGAGTGCGGCCTGAGAACAGAAAGCCGTCCCCGATCCTGGCCGCCCGGTCGTACGCGGCCTCGCTGAACCCGCCCAGCCAGATCGGGATCTGCCGCTTCGGCCTCGGCAATATCCCGGCCCGGTCGATCCGGTGGTCGGAGTCCTCGATATTCGACCACGGGCTCTTCCCACAGCTTGCGGATCAAGGCGATCTGATGCTCCTGCCGCTTGCCGCGGCGGCGAAAATGTCGGGACATTTCGAGACCGTCGATATTCCACCCAGTTCCAGCCAACGCCGACGCCGAGGCGAAGCCGGCCATCCGAGAACAGATCGACATCGGCGGCCTGTTTGGCGAAGAGCGCAGTCTGGCGCTGCGGCAGGATGATCACGCCCGTCACCAATTCGAGCTTCTTGGTGACGCCGGCGAGGTAGGCGTAGGTGATCAACGGCTCGTGGAACGGATCGGTTTCTTTATAGGGGCCGGTCAACTTCGGTTCCCTGCCGGCATGTACGGCGCCCAGGACGTGATCGTAGATCACGATATGGTCGTAACCCAATTCTTCCGCCGCCTGGGCAAACGCCTTGACCGCCCCGGTATCGCCGCCAAGTTCGATCTGCGGATAAACCACACCAGCTTTCATCGTCCTTTTCCCTTTCACGATGTGAGGTTTTGCGCCGGATACAGGCCACTCGCGTCCAACCCGGATGATGATAGCGAACTGCAAACAGAGCAAACGATCATCGGCTCACCGGGTCGAACGGCAGTCATCCCACCCCCAAGACATCGCCGGTTCAGTCACGGTGTCGAGCAGCGCCGATGCCGTATTCGGCATTTGCTTGTCTTGCCGGATGGGGGTTGAGCTACCTTGATCGATGATCGTTGAAGCGGCAGATTGCCCCGGCGATGGAACCGCCGGCGGTCCGCCGCGAATTTTGGCCGCGTGTCGCAACGAAGGAAACACGTCATGCCGGACACACACGCCTTGGCGGCACGCCCGAGAGCCATGGCCAGCTCGCGGTCTATGACGCGATCGTCATCGGCGCCGGGATTTCCGGCATGTATATGCTCTACCGCCTGCGCGAATTGGGCATGACCGCACGGGTATTCGAAACCGGCACGAACGTCGGCGGCACCTGGTACTGGAACCGTTATCCCGGCGCGCGTTTCGATTCCGAAAGCTGGACCTATGGCTACTCCTTTTCCAAGGAGCTGATGGCGGAATGGGACTGGAAGGAGCATTTCTCCCCGCAGCCCGACACGCTGGAATACCTGAATTACGTCGCCGACAAGTTCGACCTACGCCGGGACATCGAGTTCCGCAGCACGGTCGCGGCGGCGCATTGGGATGAGGCGGCGAACCGGTGGAACGTGACACTGGAAAGCGGGCAGCGGGCAACGTCGCGGTTCCTGTTCACCGCCATCGGCATCCTCTCGGCCTATACGCTGCCGGCCATTCCGGGCCGGGATAGCTTCAAGGGCCCTGCTTATCACCCCGCACGGTGGCCGCACACGCCGGTGGATTTCACCGGCAAGCGCGTCGGCATCATCGGCACCGGTGCGACCGCCATCCAGGCGATCCCGGAAATCGCCAAACAGGCGGAGCACCTGACCGTTTTCCAGCGCCGCCCCAACTGGGCAGCGCCCTTGCACAATTCCAAGATAAGCAAGGAGGAGATGGCGGAGATCAAATCCCGTTACGAGGAAATCTACGCGCACTGCGCGACGACGCCGAGCTGGTTCATTCATCAGGCCGACCCGCGCAAGACCCTGGACGTGCCGCCCGAGGAGCGCGAAGCGTTCTGGGAGAAGCTTTACGGCGAGCCCGGCTTTGGCATCTGGATGGGCAATTTCCGCGACATCCTGACCAACGAGGAAGCCAATGCCGCGATCAGCGCCTACATCGCGAAAAAGATCCGCCAGCGCGTCAAGGACCCGAAAGTGGCGGACAAGCTGATCCCCAAGGATCACGGCTTCGGCACGCGCCGAGTGCCGCTGGAAAGCGGCTATTTCGAAGCCTACAACCGCGACAACGTAACGCTTGATCGATACCCTCGTGGATGAGCCGATCGAGTGCATCACCCCGCAGGGCATCAAAACCACGAAAGCGGGAACACGAATTCGACATCCTGGTCTACGCCACCGGCTTCGATGGCGTGACCGGCGCCTATGACCGTATCGATATCCGCGGCGAGAACGGCCTCCGGCTCAAGGACGCCTGGGCCGAAACCCCGCGCACCTATCTCGGCATGCTCGCGGAAGGCTTCCCCAACATGCTGATGGTGCTCGGCCCACACACCGCGCGCGGCAATATTCCGCAGGCCGTCTCACACAGCGTCGAATTCCAGGCGGGCCTGCTGCGGTTCATGCAGCAGCACGACCACAGGCGCGTAGAGACCCGGCCGGAACAAGTGGACGAGTGGACGCGGATCGTGATCAAGGCGGGCGAAGCCTTGCTGTCGTTCAAGGTCGATTCCTGGCAGAACGGCGTCAATCGCAACGTCGAGGGCCGCACCGTGCGCCGCGTTCTGGGCTACAACGGCAACGGCGCGCATTTCCGGCGGACGACCGACGAGGTCGCCAAAGGCGGTTACCAGGAATTCGCGTTCCATTGATGCTCCGCATTAGGTCTGCGATGGATTGGCGACCGCTTCCGGCAACGCATTAGAGACGGCGAACATAAGCGGTCGGTCGCCGGATGCCTCGTGGCGAGCCGCTAGGACACGCCGAATACGATCTTGATTACATTTTCCGGTCGGAAAAGGCTGTCGTTTGCGCGGCGGGCGCGCCGCAGTTCGAGTCACCGCAAAATCACGGTCTGGAAAACTTAGGCCTACTGTGTCACGGTGAGGCAGAAACAATCGGAGGTATGCCATGAGCCCGCTCGATGTCGCCGACAACAAGGTCGCGGACCCACACGACGGTACGGTCGCCTACGTGCCGCCGCTCCAGCGCACGGCAGGGCAGTCGGAGCCGATCGCAGCGCATGGCGGTCTGTCCTATATGGCGTTCGACCGTCACGGCGATGCAGGAACCGCCGTCGCGCTCGAGGACGCGCTCGAGGAGATCGCCTCGGGCGAGAGCCAGCGCCTTACCGACATGATCGACAAGGCGCCGCCGGGCCCGATCAAGACCAAATGGGGCATTGCGTTCCGCAGCTACGACGAGTGCATGGAATACATCCGCCAGTCGAACAGCATCAAGGCCCCGCCGGGCGGCGTGGCATTACCGCTACCCTATACGGTGTACGAGCGGCCGAGCTACTCCATAGTGCCGTCCAACGCCGTCTGGCGGGATCCGGCGCGCGCCGAGACAGCCATGATCCTGCGCACCAACGAGCGGGGCGGTAAACAGCGGCGCGACCTCTATTTCCCGCAGGTGCTGCGCGATGCGCGGCGCATTGGCGAGTACTACCCCGGCCTCTCGCCCAGCAGCCCCGAATGCATGGACAAGCTCGGCCTGTCGCTGGCCCACCTCGAATCCAAATGCACGAACATCTATGATGCGGCAGAGGTGGAGCGGGTCTACTACCCTGAGATCGAGAAATTGCTGCTCGACTTCTTCCCGGACGCGACCGACGCACTAGTCTACAACCACGATGTCTTCGACAAGGACTACACAGGGCGACCGCACGGAAGACCAGGACGGCAAGAACCCTGGCGTGAACGCCAACTACGCCAACCTGGTGCACAACGACCTCAACGACAACAGCGGACGCGTGCGCTGCCGCGAACTGCTGACCAAGAACTTGCGTAATTTCGGGCGCCAGCAGCACTACACCGAGGAAGAGGCCGACGCGAAGATGTCGCGGCGGTTCATGTCGATCAACCTCGCCAAGCCGATCGAGACCATCCAGCAGTTCCCATTCGTGCTCTGCGCTTGGCCCTCCTTCGCCGACCAGCCCTACATCACCAACTACCGGATCTACGACGACCGCGTCGGCGAGACCACCCGCTTCACCTATCGTCCCGACCACGAATGGTACTGGTTCCCTCAGCAGAAGAGCACCGAAGTCTCGATGCTCAAATGCTACGACTCGGTGACCGACGGCTCGGTCTCGCGCTGGTCGTTCCATACCGCCTGCATCGACCCCAACGTGCCCCTCACCGCTCCATGCCGCAAGAACGTCGTGGTCCGGTCTTTTATCTTTTTCTAGGAAGACAGAAAAGGAAGAGCCGGTGGGCAAGGGAAGACGACACGGGTGTCGCGATTTTCGACTACAGGAGACGTATTAGGACGCCGAGGGGCCTCCGCGGAGTTCTGGGTCTAGGATTACCCGAACCGGCTGCTCATGGCCAAGTAGGGCCGTGAGCAGATACCTGGCCTGCGCCTAGCCGATTGTCGCCATCGATGATACGGACGAACCGCGCTTGATTGTCTGGAACAACGGGCGAGAGCGGCGCGGCCTCCGGGGTTTGGGACATCGCGCAGATCGTGCCGTGATGATCTATGATCGCTACGCAGCCCGATTGGGAATCGACTTATGCGTCTGAAAGATAAAGTCGCGATCGTGACTGGCGGTGGCCACGGTATGGGCGAAGCCGAGTGTCGCCTTTTCGCGACCGAAGGTGCCAAGGTCATCGTTGCCGACATCCTGGGAGATGCCGCCGAGCGCGTCGCCGCCGATATCCGAGCCAGCAACGGAGAGGCCACAGCAGCCCGGATTGACGTCACCAGCGAGGCGGAGTGGAAGGACCTGATCGCAAAAGCGATCGCGGCCTACGGCAGGCTCGACATCCTGGTCAACAATGCTGGAATCTCGGGAAGCTCGGTTGGCGATCCGGATGGCCTCGCGGGCTGGGATCGCATCATCGCGATCAACCAGACGAGCGTGTTTCTCGGCACCAAACTTGCCGCTGAGCAGATGGCCATAACCGGCGGCGGGTCGATCGTAAACATCAGCTCGATCATGGGCTTCGTCGGCAGCGCCAGCGGTCACCCGGCATATCATGCCTCCAAGGGTGCGGTCCGGATCTATTCGAAGGCAGCAGCCGCGCGCTATGGCCCGTCGGGCGTGCGCGTCAACACGGTTCACCCCGGCTACATGCCGCCGATGCTGAACGCCACCAACGCCGGCGAGCGCGACGACAAGATCGCTCTGACTCCGTTGCGGCGGATCGGCCAGCCGATCGAAGTGGCCTATGGAGCGCTGTTTCTGGCGTCCGACGAGGCCTCGTTTGTGACCGGGGCCGAGTTGGTGGTCGACGGCGGCTTTATCGCGCAATGACCGCCGGTTTGGCACTGATGATAAACATAAACTCGATGGATTGCGGCAGGTGGTCGCGAGCACCGGCAAAGCCAGCGACAAGGATATCTCCGCTGCCCGACTCTACATAAATCGGCAAATCGAGGACCCGCTCGACTTCGGTGACAACATCGCGCTGTCGCGGCTTGACGACCGGATCGAAGTTTTGCAGGAAGAGCGTAGTTGTTACGAGTTGGTACTCGCCATGCTGGTTGCTGCCGCCAAGGCGGGCGAGAAAGTCGAGACTGCCGAATTGCTCGCAGAGATCGATGAACTGCGTGACGATTTCGACCGCAAGATCGACGTCGCACGCAGCGAAATGCGGCGGCTTGCCGGGTCTGCGATTGTCGGCACCCTTAACCTTGATGTCCGATCCGGTGCGGCGGCACAGCGGCATCATCGACAAATAATCGGCGACGGCATCATCTCGTTTTGCGGACCGCCTTTTACCGGCGTCAACGAGCATAGTGGCCTGGCCTGCGCGGCAGCACTGGACCAACTCGCCAATCTCGCGCCTTCCTCACCGAATTGCCCAACCTGACCGGTTTCAAGCGGGGCTGGCACAGCTCGATATACGGATCGGCGTGGCGACGGGTGAGGTCGTTGTCGGCAATATCGGCTCAGAGCAAACGCCCAACTACACGGTAATCGGCAAGACCGAGCCGGAACGGGTCTTCGAATTTGCTCGGCCGCAGGGGCGAATTCGCCCAAGACGGCGATTTGACGCCCGAGTGCCGAGGTTTCACCCGGCACAGTGAAACGGGCGTCGGAATATGCCCTTCTCGGTCTCGGAACAAAATGGCCGCCTCGCGGTGCGTGCCCCCTATCATCCCGACTTTCCGGCTCGGGCCCGGATGCTCGGCGGCGAGTGGGACCGCAGCCGGCGCGTTTGGCTGTTCGATCTCGGCATCCGCGAGCGGGTACGGGCCCTGTGCTGCGAGATTTACGGTGGTGACGGAACCGAGCCGTTTCCCGCGCCGCGCGGCCGCAACAGCAGGCAATTCGCCGAAGCAACGCCGCAACCCCATTACTTCGGCCACCGAGACCGCCTTCGCGAGCGCGTGATGGCGGCGGGTCCCGAGAACCTGCCGGATTACGAATTGCTGGAGGTCATCCTGTTCGCCGCTCGCGCCCGAGGAGACGTAAAGCCGGTGGCGAAGTCGCTGATCGCGCAGTTCGGCAGCTTCGCCGCGGTAATGGCGGCAGAGCCCGCGGCACTCGCCAAGGCGGGGCTGAACCTGCCCGGCATCGTCGCCATCAAGGCCGCTCGCGAGGCCTCGTTGCGGCTGAAGCACGCTGAATTGCAGGAGCGACCGGTGGTCAACTCGTGGGACAAGCTGATCGACTACTGCGCCGCCCACATCGCACATGGCACCGTCGAGGAGTTCCACATCCTGTTTCTCGATCGAAAAAATGTCCTGATCAAACACGAACGCCAGCAGCACGGCACCATCGACCACACTCCGGTCTATCCGCGCGAGGTCGTCAAGCGCGCGCTCGAACTCGGAGCATCGGCGATGATCCTTGTGCACAATCACCCTTCGGGCGACCCCACTCCGTCAACCGCCGACATCGCCATTACCCAGGAAATCAAGAAGGCCGCTGGGTCGCTCGGGTTGGCGCTACACGATCATCTGATTATCGCTCGTGACCGTCATGTCAGCTTTCGCGACCTTAAGCTGCTCTAGTGTCCCGATCCCAAAATTCGCACCGATCTGAAATCGGGCCAGCGGCGAATTTCGGGATCGAAAAATATATTAGCAACTTATTGATTACTAATAACGTTTCGGTTCCGAAGTTCGCTGCGAGCATGATACCGGTCATGGGCCGGACTTCGAAACCACGACGCGAGGACGATGACCGTGGCATTGACGCGGGCAGATCGGCGTGATGCGATTTCCGCAGTGGTTTTGACCCACCGGAACAGACGTTAGCCCTGCGCGTGGAGCACCTTGTCGCCAGCCATCACCGGTTCGGCTGCGATCAGCACAAAAGCGATGACGCAGGGCTCGCTGCCGCGATTGACCCAGTTATGGATCGTGCCGCGTTGTACCAGCACGTCGCCGGCCTTTAAATGAACGGTCGAGTCGTCGAGCTCCATATCGATCTCACCCGACATCACCACCGCGTAATCGATCGAGTCGGTGCGGTGGTTGCGTGGAGCTGAGCCCGGCATCAGTTCGAGCACCCGAAAGACAGTACCGTTCGCCAAGGTCGTGCCGGTCTGGCGCAGCCCTTGATCTTCGCCGCCGTTGTTGTCGACCGGGAAGCCCTCGGTGGTCCACACCACACCCGCTGTGGCGCCTGGCCGCGCCGAGACCAGGTTTTTCGCCATCTCGTCGATCTGGACGATCGCGCGGCCGTCGGCATCGTGACCGGTCACGATGCGGCGAAATTTGAGGGGCATTGGCGGTCTCCTCGGCTGATGCTGGTGTCGACCCCGGATCTTCGCCGGAAATCCGGGATGTGCAACATCGGTGGATGCGCCGGGCGTGCGACGCGCGCATAGTTGGGACGCCCGGTGCGGAGACTTTCCCGATGCAGTTGCGCGTCCGCTCGATCACCTATCTCGCCGAAGCGATCAACGGCTACGAGCTCGTCGATCCGCGCGGGCGCGACCTGCCCCGGTTTGCGGCGGGATCGTACGTCGCGGTGCGGCTCGGTCCCGGGCTGTTGCGGGATTATTCGCTATGGAACGATCCGGCCGAGCGTCGGCGCTATTGCATCGCCGTCCTACGGGACCGCGACGGAGCAGGCTCGCGCCGGCTGCATGAGACGGTCCGCGTCGGCGACCCGGTCGAGGTTTCGCCGCCGCGCAACAACTTCCCGCTGGCCGACGGGGCCGAGCGGCATCTGTTTCTGGCCGGC
Source organism: uncultured Alphaproteobacteria bacterium (assembly GCA_963821795.1). Taxonomy (GTDB): domain Bacteria; phylum Pseudomonadota; class Alphaproteobacteria; order ATCC43930; family CGMCC-115725; genus AP-15. Next base: position 35,566 of record CAWGFH010000007.1, on the reverse strand, counting down.
GGCATCGGGATCACCCCGATCATGGCGATGATCGCGGAGCTGCGCCGCCGCGGCGGCGAGTTTCTGCTGCACTACTGCACGCGCTCACCGGAGGCGACCGCTTTCCGAGAGGAATTGGATCTGCTCGCCGCGCAGGGGCGGGTTCGGTTTCACCACGATGGCGGCAATCCCGCAGATGGCCTCGACGTCGCGGCGGCGCTGCGCGATCCACAGCCGGGAACGCATCTTTATTATTGCGGTCCCGCCGGCATGATGGCCGCAGCCGCTGCTGCGGCCGCACATTGGCCGCCGGACACGGTGCACTGCGAGTATTTCACCGGTCCGGCCGCGAGCACGCCGGAACCGCTGGCCGAAGATCATCCGTTCCGCGTCAAGTTGGTGAAGAGCGGCGGCGAATACGAGATTCCGCCAGGTCAGACGATTGTCGACGTGCTGCGCCATCACGGAGTCACGGTCAGAACCTCGTGCGAACTCGGCTATTGCGGCACCTGCCTGACCGGATACCGCTCCGGCGAGCCCGACCACCGCGACCAGATCCTCTCCGCGAAGGACCGCGAGCGCTACGTCCTGATTTGCTGCTCTCGCGCCAAGACTGCGGAACTCGAACTGGATTTATGAAAGTCGGCGGGCGGATTAAGAGTACAACAGGTTGAGATCGGCCTTTGCCCGAGGTTCCGCGGCCCGCAGCCGTCCTGCGGCAGCCGCATAAAGATCGAGCGCGCCGCACAGGTAAGCCTCGAATTCCTCCTGCGTCACCGAACGGCCGTCAAGAAACCTGCGCAGCGCATACGGATTGGCATGGGGCGAGTTGAGCCCGGTGTCAGTCAGCACCGCCGATTTTATCCCGGCACCAGCCAATACCTCGGCCGCCGCCGGGTCATACCGGCCGTTCGGATAGCAGAAATGCGTAAACTGGTCGCACTCGCAAGCCTCTACAAGAAAACGCCGATTATCCGCCAACTCCGCGGCCAGGAGGCCTAGCTGGACATTGACGTTCCTGTGGCGGTGCGTGTGCAATTGGATATCCAAACCGCGCTGGTGGGCGAGGTTGATCTCTTCTCTGTTCATTAAATGAAATTGACCGTTGCTCCACCACGGTTCGGTGGAGACACCAGCCAACCTGCAGATCTCTTGGAATTCGCGCAGCCTCTCGGCGGCGGTTGGAATTTCCTGCAGCATCCGGTCCAGTTTCAGCGCGGTGGCTTGACGATGTTGCTTATCACCCATCTGGAGCGTCAGCGCTGACTGCGCCGGCGGATGCCAAGTAAACTCGGTAACGGTAGACCGCTGAAGCACATAATTCAATGCGACGTTCAGCACCGGATATTGTTTTTGAGCGTACCAACTGGTAACATAAACGGTCGCGGGCAGATGTAACTGCTCCAATATCGGCAGCATATGGGTGTAGGTTGATTTCCACCCATCATCAATGGTAATGACGACTGAATTATCGGGGAGAGTTCCACTGGCGAGCGAAGAGATCGCTTCGTCTAGACCGAGAACCGGATAGCGGCTGTTCTTTAACCAGTTCATCCGTTTCTCGAACTGTTCGGGACTCATGAACAAACGGTTACCGAATTCAAAACCAGAGGTGAACCACAAACCATGGTATCCAAGAATACGCAAATGTCTTGTCAAGGCATGCCTTGCGATTGCGAATCCCCCCGTAAATCTGGCCAACTCCAGCAACTTCTGTTTCATGTTCTGACAGCCGGTGCTTGTTGACAGTCTCCCAACCGCTTTCCGAATACCGTCGGTTGACCCGATCTGACCGAAACAAACGACTAGCGCTGACGACCAAGGCCGCGCTTATGCGGTGAGCCGCTGCCCCTCCCACTACTAGCCCGGGATGAGGCGCAAGGCTCACGATAGTTCTCCCAGCTTTGTAATAGATTTAGGCGGTTAGTGCAACAGGAAGTATACTTAACGCGATGTTTTAAATTATGGTTAATTAATTTTCGGGTAATTTACCGAAACTCCTCCAGCAGCCGTTTGTTATTGATCTGATTGTACTTTACGAGATGAGATCTTTTCAGATCGCCCGATAGGCGTCTCGCCATCCGGCAGCCCGCCGATAGCCGTGCGGCAAAATTCAGTTCGGCGCAAACCCACGGTCCAGGAACTCGGATAGGGGCGTTGGCGGTGGCCGGACCCAACCCGGCCACCGGAATTTGAAAGCGGCCAGCGCTACGGCCGTGCTATGGGGCCGCGCTGGTCGGGGACGGTTGACGCCTTTTCCTTCCAGTCCCTAGACCATGGCGTGACTGGGCGCGGTACGGCGACGCCGTCGACCCGGATTTCGTCGACATGTTCGTTAAAGAAACACAGATAGCCCTTGATCTTGGAGCATTCCAGGATCGGGGCGGGATAGCTCCAGACCAGATCCTCGTACAGCCGATCGCCGATCTTGACCGAATGATAGCGAGCGCGGCCCTTGTACGGGCAAGCCGTGGTCTTGTCGCTCGGGATCAGCAGATCCATGCGCACATCTTCGGGCGGGATGTAGTAGCGCGTCGGCAGCCGGGTCTCGAACAGAAACCGCGCGCGCCGCGTTTCTGCCACGACCTCGCCGCCGACGATGACCTGTACCGGGCGAGAGGATTGGATCACGTCGACCCGCTTATAGGGATCGCGCGGATGAACGAAGATCTCCTCATCCTCCTCGAACCAGCCGTCGACCCGGTCCCAATAGAACGCTACGAAATCCCGGATCGCCGCGACTTCCTCGAACGGATCGGAATAGCCCCAGACCCCGTTTTCCGCCGTCCGGCCGCCGACCGTTATCGTCCAATAAGATGCCGTCCCCTTGTACGGGCAAAACGTATGATGGTCGGTGGGCCTCAGCAGATCCATGCGCACGTCCGGGCGGGGGAAGTAATAGACCGGCAGATGCCGGGTCTCGAACAGCAGATGCGCGTCGGTGCTGTCGGCGATCGTTTCGCCGTTGAATTTGACACGTACCCGCCGCGGCGAGGCCTCGAAAGCGATTTTGTAATCTGGATTGTTCTTGAACCCGGATTCGCGCGTTTGGGGTGCCGCTACCATGATCCGATCCTCCAGCCGTCCACCCGAAAAATGAGCGTGGCAGCAAGCGACCACAAGCCCTGGAACGCCGGACGCCGTCAGTGATCGGCGGGCGCGGCGGCCGGGGCGTCGATCTCGGCGGCATGCTCGATCAGGTTCGACTTCATCGCTATCAGCATGTCGAGCAAGCGGACCCGATCCGCCTCAGGGATCCCGGCCATCGCTTCCTCGCGCACCTCGGCGGCGAGCGCGAAAATGCGGTCGAGCAGCGGGTAGGCAGCCTCGGTCAGATACAGCAGATGCGCGCGGCGATCCTTGGGGTCGGCCCGCCGCTCGATCAAGTTCGCGGCCTGCACCCGGTCGAGCAGCCGAGCCAGGGTGATCGGTTCAAGGTCGAGGATCTGGGCCAACGCCGCCTGGTTGATACCTTCCTGGCGAGCGAGATAAGCCAGCACGGCGGCTTGTGCCCGGGTCAGGCCCAGCGCGGCGGCGCGCGCCCTCTGCTCAAACCTCTTGCGCAACAGTCGCGCCACATCGTTGAGGACAAAGCCCAGCGTTCGGCTCGGAATTTCGTGGATCATCGCAGTCCCCGCCGACGGTGCATCCCCGATTATATTCACGCCTGCCGTGGCCATTTCGCGAACCCCTGCATGCCAGCCATGTTCGCCGATTGACAGCGCCCCTTCGGGGGTGCTGCAGTTCGAGCCGGCCCCCGGGGCGCCGGGTCATGAAAGCTCCTGCCTCGATTATGTCCGACCGCAAAGCCCGAGTGAAGCGGTGGGTTTGTCGGCAGGCGGACTCGCTTTCGCGCGCGGCCGCTCCGATGAGGCCGCGGGCCGATGCGATCGTCGTACTGGGATGTGCGGGTCCGGCGCGGCTGCGGCGTCGGGTCGAGCACGGGGTTCGGCTTTATCAGGAAGGTGTGGCGCCGGCGCTGCTGCTGTCGGGCGGCGGCAATGGGCCGGAGCCCGAAGCCGAAATCATGCGCCGTATTGCGCTGACAGGCGGCGTTCCGCAGGCGGCGCTGCTGATCGAGCCGAACTCGCGCGATACGGTCGGCAACGCCCGCGAAGCGGCGCTCCTGTTGCGCGCGCACGGGCTGCGAACGGTGGTGCTGGTCAGCGACCGAACCCACCTGCTCCGGGCGGCGGTGCTGTTCCGCCTGTCCGGGGTCAAGCTCGCCGACCGGTCCGGAGTGCCCGCGCCGTCGCGGTGGGGGAGATCGGCGCGGCGGTGTACGAGCTTACGAAACTACCCTGCAGCGTCGTCCGCGCCCTCCTGACCGGGAGTGAAAACCGGCTGCGGTAAGTCCGGCGATGCGGCCCTTGCGGCGGCGGCGTCATCATCCACCGGCGTCTCCGCCGATCGCGCTTTCGGAAAAGGCAAAGCTCGGCATCACCCGCCAGAACAGCGCCGCAACGGCGAGGGTCGCAGCACCGGCCAGCAGGAACAAGCCGGGCACACTGACGCCCGCTGCAATCAGCGCGATCGTTGCTGCCGCTGCGAAGACCATCGCCGCCGCGTTGATCACATTGTTGGCGGCGATGGCGCGGGCCCGGTGTCGGCGGGCGCTCGCGGCCTGGAGCAGCGCATACAAAGGCACGATGAAGATCCCGCCCGCGACCGAGATGCCGAGCAGATCGCCGAGGATGCGCCAATGCCGGGGGACAGCGAGGAACGGGCCGAGGCTGGTCAGCGCGCCGCCGGCTGTCGCGACCGGGCTCGCCAGCCACAGATCGATCGAGAACAGCCCGATGCCGAGCGCGCCCCACGGCACGGTACCGGCGCTGATCCGGCTGCGCAGAATCCTGCTACACATCAGGGAGCCGAGCGCAATCCCGATCGAGAAGACGGTCAGGAACAGGGTCACCACCGCCTCCTCGCCGCCCAGGATGAAGCGCACATAGGCCGGGAATTGCGACAGGTAGACCGCACCCGCCAGCCAGAACCACGAGATCCCGAGCATCGAGCGGAACGGAACCGCCTCCTCGGCGGCTTGACGGATTACCCGCGTGGTCGCGGCGAAGAGGTTCCAGCGCACCGGGCTGCGCGCCGCCGCCGCACTCGTCGGCGGGATCATCAGGCTCATGCCCCAGGCGGCGAGCGCCACCGTCACGATCAATGCCGCGACCAGCTGCGCGCCGTGACGCCCGGCAATCAGCACCCCGGCGATGGTGCCGAGCAGGATCGCGATGAACGTGCCGGCCTCGACCAGCGCGTTGCCGAGCAGCAGTTCGTTCGGGGCCAGCAGATCCGGCAGGATCGCGTATTTGAGCGGGCCAAAGAACGCGGCCTCGACCCCCATTACGCAGAGAATGGCGAGGAGCACGGTCGTGCTGCCGGCGACGACCCCGGCGGCGGCAGCCAGCATCAACGCGATCTCGCTGAGTTTGATCAGCCGGATCAGCCAGGCCTTGTCGTGCTGGTCGGCGAGCTGTCCCGCCGTGGCCGAGCACAGAAAGAACGGCAGGATGAACAGCCCGCCGGCGAGCGGGATCAGGATCTGCGCCGACATCTGCCCGGCGGCGTCGGCGCGGTAGGCAATCATCAGCACCAGCGCGTTCTTGACCGCATTGTCGTTGAACGCCGACAGGAACTGCGTCCAGAACAGCGGCCCGAACCGCCGCGACGCGAGCAGCACCCCTGCCCCCGCCGGCTCACCGTGCTTCACTCGTACCGCTGTCATGCCCCTTGTCTCGCATGTCCACTCAATTCACGCGAGCCTCGCGCATGTCTTCAAGATGGGGCTGGGCGCATCCCTGTGGTCGGTGAATTTCCTTGCTACCGGTAAAACCGAGGGAGGTCTCCGACGTATAGGGCGGCGGGATACGTTCGCGGCAGAGTCGTATTGCGGCCGCGGCGCGGGCGACCGCGAGTTCGGCGGACCTGATTCCGCTAGATTATAAGCCGTCGCTTATAGACTTTTCGCTACAATTATTGCCTTATGAATATTCACGAGTCGCTTTCCAGAATGGAGCTTATGCGACAGCGCCAGTCCCCGCGTCGAAAGCGGATTTCATGAGCGTCTTCAAAAAACCCTCATGCTTCTGAATGTCAGCTTTGCTGAGCCGCATACGGTAGCGCCCCCATTGATTATCGTAACTCAAGGCGTCAAGTCCACTATCATTAATTGCATTGTCAAGCTCCTCAGACTTTTCTATTCGTGGTTCAAAGACAATATTCGTTTTTCGTGGCGTAAAGGTGACAAAATTAAGGCGATATTATACTTGGCAAACCCACGCACGAAATGTAGGGTAAGCGTGCATTGCGAACGCGCTAAAATGAGACGCCGCTCAACCTGTGTCCAGGGAGCGGCGTCATCGCGTGGAGACCGGCGCTCGACCATTGAGCTACACCCCCGCAATAGTGGAGGCGACGGGACTCGAACCCGCATCAACCGGTTTTCTCTGTGTTCCGTCGCTTAGATGGGCGTTTTGGTCCCGCCGTCAAGGCATCAGTTGAGCGCGCTTTTGCGATCCGGCCTAGCTTGTCCTCAAACCGCCCCTTGTCCTCGTCGCATTCGAGGCCTCGTGCGGTTTCGATGAAGCGTTCCGGTTGCGGTTTTTGACTATTTATTGTCTGCGGCGGTTTCTGTCTCGCCATCACCTTCGGACTCCTCTTTTTTGCCGGGGTGCATCCGTATGACCCGCCGACCTATTCGCATCTGTATTGATTCTCCCCGCGCGGCCTGATCTTTCAGAGAGGTTGGCGTTTCGTTGGCGTAGCCTAACGCATCAAGATCGGCTTCCGTAACCCATTCAATTACGCGGTGATCGTCGCCAAAGCCGGGAGTTGGCGCTGTTAGCGGAATTTCGCCCTGTTCAGGGGTGGCTCCCTCGGCTGGCATAGGTAATGCCGCTGGCGGCACGGGTATGTGTGGAGTGCAAATTCGCAATGGCACACCATCGACGCGCATAACCTTTTGGTCGAGACGTAACATGTCTGATTGGTCGTAGGTGTGCATTTCATCAACGTTCAGCGCGAGCGCAGTAGCAAGGTGGATAGCATCTGCCGGTTTCTTGCATTCAGGATGCTGCCGCATCAATCGCCGCGCGGCGGTGCCAATCCGCTCATCAACGAGCATTGGTTCGACCCAGCGCTGTCGAAGCAATGCTTCGATCTGCCTATCCTGCGCTTCAACGAGCGGCTTAGCAGGTCCCTCGCATTTCGCCTTAAAGACTTCTGCGAACGTAAAAAAGGAAGTGAATAGGGTTGCGTCGCCGCGTTGCGCCTCCTCCCAAACCGCCTGGCAATCAAGATGCTTTGGTTCGCTGGGATTAATCAGCCCGAGGAAGCAGCATGAATCCCAATAGAGACGCCTAGGCAAGGTCACCCTCGTGGAGCTTTTCCAGGTACTCCACAGGGTCAAAACCGGCCGTAAAATCGGGGTCTAGGATTGCATCTAGATCAACTGGCGGCACCTCAATGGGGCGCACTTCGTCGGCATCCATACGGTTTAAGTGGCCACCAGTTAGGTAGTGGAGCCTACCGTAGACGCCGACGGTTCTGCCTTCCCATACCTCCGCAAGTTTGTGCTCCCCGCCGAACCGATTTACCAGCGCCTCACCCAAAACGCACCACACGAAGCCGTAAAAGTGCGTGTTGATCTGAATCGCTGGGCGGCGTGCATATCGACCCGCCGCGACCAACCGACCCTCTATCTCTCCGTAGGCAATGCGTTCCGGGATATCGCTGACTTCGAATGGGTTGATCGCCTCGACAGCACGCAGACCTTCGTTTGCTCGCGACCGATCGATCGACAGGATATCGAGGGAGGGAACCTCAAAATCGATTTCGGTGCTCGCGATTCCGTTAAGATTTCGGGCGAAAATCTCCCTGATTACCGGCACCGTTTCTCGGCTCAGCCAATGCGGCGGTTCGGCACGGGTGAGCAAATTACGAACACCGCTAGAGACCAGCGCCTTCGTGCGCGCTACCTGCGGAGTTATATCGATTGCTGGGGTCTACAGGCTCCGCGACAGCAACTACCGTGAAGGGCGATGCCGTCGAAGCCTTTTCCAATCTCCAGACGAATGCAGCGTGCGGGTCTCCAAGCGAGCGTTCGGCCTGCTCAGACAGCCTGAGCACGTCGAGAACTTGCCGGAACGCATCGTCTATCCGCAACAAACCATCGTCGGATGGATCCGGCCGGATCGTGATAACGAGGCGATTTTGCTGCCTCGCTCCCGCAGCCATTACCCTCCGACGCCCGATGAGACCTGGTAGGTCAGCCGCTTGCCAACGATCCCTCGCAACGCCGCCTCCGTTCGTTCCGGGTCGTTAATCCCCAGCGCTACGCGCTGATTGTATCGGAAATCAAACTCCGCGAGATAGCGCTTTAGATGCCGGGACGAGCAGTGCTGATACACGCCGGTCATCCCGCGCTTGAAGATGCTAAAATACCCTTCGATCGTGTTCGTGTGCGCGCCGCCGCGAACGTATTCGCCGATGCCGTGCTGCACGGTAAAATGGTACTTGAACTCGCGACCGATGGACCGGTAGTAGCTCGCCTCATCGGTCATTAGCATGGAATCAGCTTTGATCTGTGCCTTTAGGATCGGGCGCAGGGTGGCGGAATTTACGTCATTAACGTGCTGGGAATGCACCTTGCCGCCGCGTTCGACCAAAGACACGACAGCATGCTTGTGAGCGTAGCCGCGAGCACCGTGCGCCCGTGGCCGCTTCTGGCCGATGAAAGTCTCGTCCGCCTCTACCGCTTTTCCCGCCCCACCCATCGGCTCCATCTGCATAACCCGCATCGCCTCGCGCAGCCGATGAGCACATAAACCACGCGGTTTTGAGCGTGACGCCGAGCGTGCGATGGAGCTGGTTGCTGCTGATCCCTTTCTTGCTGCTGCATAGCAGAAACGCAGCTTGGAACCACATGTGTAGCGGAACGTGGCTTGCCTCAAACACCGTCCCGACGCGGACAGTGAATTGCTTGCGGCAGGCGTAGCACTTCTTCAAGCCGATACGAGACCGCCCCTTCTTATCCTTTACGCCGGTCAATGGCGCAGCTTTCCCGACGGTGCCGCAGTGCGGACAAGTAATCCCGTCCCGCCAGACGATCGCCTCCAGCCGGTCAAACGCCGCCTGTTCGTCGGTGAAATATGGCTCGGAAAGTACGCTCGGCATCACCGCACCTCATTGATACGGCAAATCTATTCCTGGCGTGTGGGTTTGTCAACTATAATATCGCCAAAATTAAACGGTTTCCCGTCTCTCCCAAGACCGATATAAAACTTATTGTATTTTAATTCGAGCTGTGGGTCGAGCGCTTTGGCCATGCCAAGGAGATCGTCCGCTAAGGCGACCGTCGCTTTACTTGCTCTTTTTTCCCAATCCGCACGGGTTATGGGGGCTGCGGCGGCTATCTCATCGTCATCAACAAAGCCGCGCTTGAGCTCGTCCATGACCTTTGTGAAGATCAGCGTCAAGTGCGTGCCAACTTGATGCGCTTGCATTTGAAGCGCGATCAAGGGCATTGTCCCATTGAACAGGCTGATTACATTGAGGAAGCGGCTCGTGATGTTCTCTGCGATGAGCACCGCGCAGTGCTCGTATTGCGGATAGCGTTTCCGCTCGATGTCCCAATACTCGATGGTTCGAATGATGTGGGCCTCATCGGTTGCTCCAAGCTGAAGCTCGACTTCATACCGTCGTTTGCTGTCAAGGTCTTGGAGAAGCAGATCGAGGCGACCAGCTCCAGGCTGCGGGCGTTGGCGATCCCGAAGGACAACATCGCCCAGCCCTAGGATCGATGGGTCCTCAGCGATTTTATCCTCGACCCACTTCTCGCTGTATTCCGGGTGGGTTTTCAGCGAGATGCGTTCGGGCTTGGTATAGGCAAGAGAAGGCATGCACACACCTCCAGCCTAATTATGCGGCGTTTCGCGTAGGACGAGCAAGCTACCCGGCCTCTACTCGGAGCGCTCTGCCAGCGAGCTGGCAAGTCGAGGAACGGCAAAAAAGTGGCCTTTGCGGAAATCAAAATTAATGCCGAAAATCGGAACCTTGAAAACAAAGGGGATTTCTCGTGCAGAAGATCGGCGCGGAATTCGGCGCGGTGCGGGGGCGGCAGCGACGGGCGACAAAGCCGGATCGGACGGCGGTGAGTCGGGCCGGTGCGGATCGCAATCTCGCGGGGCCGATTGGGTTTCGCGCTTCCGAAATGCCGGGGATCTATTTCGGCGGCAATCCGCGGCATGACATTGGCGGTAAGGCGGTGCTCGCTCTAAGATTGCCTGATCCCTTGACGATGTCCCCTCACCCCGCCCTCTCCCCGCGAGCGGGGAGAGGGGGAAGATCGCGCGCGGAGCCTAGGCATGGTCGAGGCGGAGGTGGCGGAATTCGCGGAGTTCGGGGTTGAGCCGGGGTGGTCGTTCGCGATCCGGCATCGGGTGCGCTGGAGCGAATGCGACCCGTTCAGGCATGCCAACCACCGCGCCTATTTCGAATGGTTCGAGGAGGCGCGCAACCGCTATCTCGAGACCGCGGGGCTGCCGGCATTATCGGCGGGATCGCCGGGGCCGGTCATGGCCGAGACCAGCATCCGCTATCACCGACCGCTCGCCTATGGCGACGAAATCCTGATCAGCGCCCGCACGGTCAGGATCGGGAACACCAGCTTCGAGATGGAATACGCAGTTTGGCGCGACGGGTTGTGCGCGCTCGGGCGGGCCGTGCTGATCCTCGTCGTCAACGCCACCGGCGAAAAGACGCCGCTGCCATCGGCATTGCGCCGGGCTATGCTGGCCCGCGACCCCGGCGCCGTGGAGAGCGCCCGAACCGAGGGAATATCGGGATGAATCGCGCCGTCATCGTCATCTGCGACAGCTTGCGCCGCGATCTGATAACGCCAGCGGACGCGCCATTCCTTTGCGAGCTCGGCCATCGCTCGGCGCAGTTCGTCAATCATGCCGGCGTGTTCCCGTCGACGACGCGGACGAGTGCCGCGTCGATCGCCACCGGCTGCCTGCCGGCGCGCCACGGGCTGCTCGGCAACACGATGGCGCTCGACGAGGGCGACGGGCTGGTCTGCCTGTCGGTCGGCAAGCCCGATTTCCGCGACCGCCTGCACCGCGCCACCGGCCGCACCCTGCACATGCCGACGATGGCCGAACGCCTCGCCCGCGCCGGCGACAGCGCGATCGCGTTTTCGAATGTGTCGCCGGGGGCCGCTTATTTTCTCGATCCCGACGGCCATGGCTGGGTCTACAACGCCGCCGGCAGCTTCGGCCCCGGGCGCCGGTCATTGCCGGCCGAGGAGGGGCTCGCGGTCGCCAAGGGCGACGCCGGCGACACCGCCGTGACCGAGCGCTTTTGCGCCGAGGTTCTGCGCGAGCGCGCCCCGGCGCTGGCCTTGTTGTGGCTGTCGGAGCCCGACTACACCGGCCACCACACGCCGTTGGGCTCGCCGGCGCATCGCGCGGCGATCGCCAGCGCCGACGAAAATGTGCGCCGGGTCGCCGAAACCGTGGCCAAGCTCGATCCCGGCGGCGAAGACATCCTGTTCGTCGTCGGCTCCGATCACGGCATGGAGAGCGTCGACGAGACGATCGACCTCGACGCGCTGTTGGTCGCGGCCGGGTTGAAGCGCGCGCCGGGATCGTCGGAGGTCGTCGTCGCGCCTAACGGCACCGCGGCACTGATTTATTTTGCCGAGCCCGAGAGCACGCTGGTTGCCGAGGTCGCGCGGTTTCTCGAAACCGAGCCTTGGGTCGGCCGCGTCTTCACCGGCGGCGCTCTCGGCGGAATCGGCTTGCCGATCGGGCTCGCCGGCGCGGATTGCGATCACCCTGAAGGCCGACGACCGCGTCAATCCGCACGGCGTGCCGGGCCACAGCCACATCGTCCGCGATTCCTCGGAGCCCAAGGACATCACCGGCTTCGGCCAGCATGGCGGGCTTGGCGCCAACGAGCAGCGCCCGTTCCTGTTCGTCCACGGCGGCGGCTTCGCCGCGGGAACCTATCGCCAGCCGCTCGTCGCTGGTCGACATCGCGCCGACGGTGCTGCGCCATCTCGGCCTCGCCGCCGACCGGTCTCGACGGCCGCCCCTTGCCCCGCCACCCAACCGCCGCCTAGCCCGACCCGAGCTTCGCTGAGCGGTCAGCCATCAAGCAACGCAGCGAGCAGCGCGTGCGGCGACGACGAGAAAGGGTTCGTTACGGTAAGCCCACTCCAGGTGAAGCCGTCCTGCAGATCTTCAGAAAGCAGTAATCGGCAACCCGCCTGAGCCGCAGCGGCGAGGATCACGGCATCCCAGATTCCGAGCCGGTGATCGGTTGCGAGACCAATGGCGGCGGCTGCAACCGCGGGAGAAGTTTCGGCCACCGGAAACGCATCGATCCAACCGAGGACGGTCAACCGGGCCTCGGCTCGAGATTGCGCGGCCTTGCGCACCAGGACATTGTAGAGTTCGCCCAAGGTCTGCGCCGGCAATACAGTGTTCTCCACCGACAATTTGCGCAGCAGCCCGAGTGCTGCCATCTTTCGTTGCAATCCGTTGACGCCCGCCGCATAGACCAAGACATTCGTATCGAGGGCTACCCTCACGGCTCATCCTCGTAAAGCTCGTCGCGGATCCACGGTCCGATGTCGGTCACCGGCTGGGCCTCCAAGCGAGCGAGCAACGCCTCTTTGGCTTTGGCGGCCATCGCGTCTCCATCGGGAACGGGACCGATCCGAGCTACCGGTCGGCCATGCGCCGTTATCACGTAGCTGCGCCCTTCACGGATTGCCCGCAGCAGCTTCGAGAAGCTGCGATTCGCCTCGGCTGCGGTGATCGTCTCGTCCATCGCCATAGACAGATTAGTTAGATTCACTAATCTATAATGGGCAAAGCTGAGATCAAGCATCGGGACGCTGTTTCGAGCCGTTCGAAGCGCGCTATGCTTGTCTGCGCCGGGTGAGGCGGAGTGAGGGAGGATGCGATGGCGCGCAAGGAAATGGCGGTCGACAGCGTGGCCGAGGCTTACCTCACGCTGCTCGCCGAGCGCGGGATCGAATATCTGTTTGCCAACGCCGGCACCGATTTCGCCCCGCTGGTCGAGGCTTTCGCCAAATCGGCGCGGACCGGGACGCCGGTTCCCCAGCCGGTCATCGCCACCCATGAGAATTTGGCGCTGTCGATGGCCCATGGCTATGCGATGGTCACCGGGCGGGTCCCGGCGGTCATGGTGCATGTCAGCGTCGGCACCGCCAATGGGGTGTGCGCGGCCTTCAACGCCGCGCGCGAGAACGTGCCGATGCTGTTTACCGCCGGCCGCTCGCCGTTGACCGAGGAGGGCATGGCCGGCGCGCGCGACGTCTACATCCACTGGGCGCAGGAGATGTTCGACCAGGCCGGGATGGTGCGCGAAATCGTCAAGTGGGATTACGAATTGCGCAACGGCCAGCAGCTCGAGACGGTGGTTGACCGCGCGCTCGCTGTCGCCACCAGCGCGCCGCAGGGCCCCGTTTACCTGTCACTGCCGCGCGAGGTGCTGGCGTCGCCGCTGCCCGGCTTCGCGCTACGACATGCCGGGCCGCCGCGTCGCGGCGTCGCCGCCCGGTCCCGACAAAGCGGCAATCGACGAGGCCGCGCGAATTCTCGCCGCGGCGGAAAACCCGCTGATCATCACCGCCAGCGCCGGCCGCGATCTCGCGGCGGTCGCCGCCCTCGGCGATCTTGCCCAGAGTTTCGCCATCCCGGTGGTGCAGCACCGGCCGCGCCACCTGTCGCTGCCGGCCGACCATCCCTGTCACCTCGGCTACGACGCCACCCCGTATCTCGACGACGCCGACGCGGTCCTGGTGCTCGAATGCGATGTCCCGTGGGTCCCGAGCCTCAAGGCGCCGCGACCGCAATGCAAAATCGTTCATCTCGGCGTCGATCCGCTGTTCTCGCGCTATCCGATCCGCGGATTTCCGTGTGACCTGGCGATAACCGCGGCGCCTGCGGCGGCGTTGCCGGCACTCGCCGCAGCGCTAGACCGCCACATCGGCAAATCCGCGATCGAACGGCGGCAAGCTCGGATTGCCGGCCGCCGTGAAGCATTGCGCGCCGGCTGGCAGAAAGCCCGCGAGGCCGCCGCGGGCCTGCGCCCGATCCACATGGCCTGGGCCAGCGCCTGCATCGCCCGGGTCAAGCCCGAAGACGCGATCCTGGTCAACGAATACACCTTGATGCTCGAGCATTGCGGCTCGAACCTGCCCGGCAGCTATTTCGGGTCGAGCCCGGCTTCGGGGCTCGGCTGGGGCGGTGGGGCGGCGTTGGGCGCCAAACTCGCCGCGCCCGATCGGCTGGTCGTCGCCACTTTGGGCGACGGCTCGCATTTGTTCGGCAATCCGGTAGCACTGCACCACGCCGCCGCGGTGCACGATTTGCCGGTCCTATTCGTGATTATGAACAACTCGATGTGGGGCGCGGTACGGCGCGCGACCAGTGCGATGTACCCGCAGGGCGAAGCGATGCGCAGTAACAAGCCGCCGCTGATCGACCTCGACGAACTGCCAGCCTTCGAACAGGTTTGCGCCGCGGCAGGCGGCTATGGCGAGCGGGTCGAGGATCCGGCCGCCCTGCCGGCCGCGCTCGAGCGCGCGATCCGGGCGGTCACGATAGACAAGCGGCAGGCGCTGCTCAACGTCATCTGCCGCGGCCCGTGAGCCCGCGCCGGCCGTGTCAATCCGTGGTCGAGGCATTGGGCGATTTGCCAAGCGCTCTATTGCAGGGGATAGTGTGCGCCTCCGGGACAATAGCGAGATCACGAGATGAGCCCCGTGCGCGAGCTTCTCGATGACGCCGTTGCACTGCAGAAAGATGGGCTGAGCCCCGGTCGGATCGGTCTGGCGCTAACCGATCGCTGGGAGGCCGAGCAGTTGGGATCCGGCGGCGAAGTGCGGCGGACCCGGTCCAAGACGGGCGCCCTCGAATTGCGCTTTCCGAGCGGAGAGAGAATCGTGTGGGACGGCTCCGCCTGGAGCTATTTGCCGGCTTGAACGACGAGGCCGCAACCGCTGTCGTCACGGTGAAGGCGGCTGTGCTAGCGATCGCTCTGCTGTTTGACACGGCGGGCGGCACAGCCCGCGCCGAAGAAATCGTCGCGGTCTACAACGCCTACTGGGCCGGCCTACCGGCAGCCCAGATCCGGCTGACCTTGCACGACGGCGCCGGCGCCTACGAGGATGCGATCGAGATCCGCAGCCAAGGCTTGCCACGGCTCGTCACCCATTTTCGCGGAACTGCAAACGCCGCCGGGCAGCTCGTTCCGGGTCATCCCGCCGAGCCCACGCATTTCCAGGCTCTTTACGACCTGCGCAAGCGCCGCAACAGCCGCATCAGCATGCGCTATATTACCCGTGACAGCGTGAGGCTCGCCGAGCGCGATGCGCTGGACACCAGCCGAAAGCCGCCGCTCGCCGAGATCTTCCGCCGCGACGCGGTCGACCCGATGACGGCAGTCGAGCGCCTCCGCCAGGCGATTGCCGCCGTGTCCGATCCGGGCGGCGCGGCGAACCGCCGGTTTTCGATACCGGTCTATGACGGCGTCCGGCGTTTCGATGTGGTCGGGGAAATCCTGCCGAAACGGGAGCAGACCGAGGGGCTTCTAAGGGTCGCACTGAACCTGCATCCGATTGCCGGCTTTAAAGGCGAATCAAGCGACGACGGCGATCCTGACAATGCCCCGCGGCCGGTGGCGCTGACACTGACCGACGATTCGCGGCTTTTGCCATTGTCACTGACGGTTCGCGTCTTCTTTCTGCCGCTGCTGGTGCAGCTCGATCATCTGTGCACCCAATCGGCGCCATGCCCCGAACAGGACGAGGTGCTGAGGGACGCCGGACGGACGCCGGTCACCGCACCCGGGACCGCTCGGCACCAGTAGCTACGCCGGTCGCAGGTGGTCCCTGGCGGCAAATATGAATTGCGGCGGGCCGGCCGCGAGCATCAACCGAATACCGGCTCCTCGATCCGCGGGGTTTCGCGAGCACTGTCGTCATTCACCACTTCAAACAGCAGCTTGATCGAGCGCCGCTCCATTCCGGCGCTGGCCAAGGCCAGGGTCAGCACCGGATGGTCCAGCAACTCGGCCAAAACGTATTCCCTCTCCTGCTTCCACATAATGCTCTCCATGGCGGGATCGGTCGCACCGCGCCCGCTGAGCAGTAAGATGGGATTGAGGTTAAGACATTCAATTTTGAATAAACAGCATGTGTAGCGCCGCAATCGCGTGACCGCGAGCCGACCCAGGAACGATCGGCCTCGGTACAGCAAATTCATGTCTTGTTCCAAAGTCGGGGGCCATATCGGGACCCTTGACCCGAACCGGCGGCGTGCGCAGGCTGCCGAAAATTCCCGGCCGCGGCCCGGCAAAGCGAGGGATATGCCATGACCGACCCGATCCGCCCGTTCGCGCCAATCGCCGACGGCGTGCAGCCGCCCTACCTGCACCCCGATTATGGCAGCACGGTCAAGCGCGCACCGAGAAACCCGCCGATCCGCCTCGAACAGACTTTGACCGAGGTGACCGGTCCGGTCTTCGCCGGGGGCTGGGAGGGACCCGACGCCGTCGATCTGACCCGGAACCACCCGGGCTCACCGCTCGGAGAACGGATCATCGTTGCCGGCCGGGTACTCGACGAGGATGCCAGGCCGGTACCGGGGACCTTGGTCGAATTGTGGCAATGCAACGCTGCCGGCCGCTATCGACACCCCGTCGATCAGCACGACGCGCCACTCGACCCGAATTTCGACGGGGTCGGGCAGGTCGCGACCAACGAGCGCGGCGAGTACCGCTTTCTGACGATCAAGCCGGGGGCCTATCCCTGGCGCAACACCTATAATTCCTGGCGACCCGCACACATCCATTTCGGAGTTTTCGGCGCGGCCTTTGCGACGCGGCTGATTACCCAGATGTACTTCCCCGGCGACCCGCTACTGTCGCTCGACCCGATCTTTCTCGGCACACCCGACAAGGCAGCGCGGGAGCGGCTGATCTCGGCCTATGACCCAAACCTCAGCGAGGCGGAATGGGCGCTCGGCTACCGTTTCGACATCGTGCTGCGCGGCCGCGCAGCGACACCGATGGAAAGCGCCTGACATGGCGGGGAGACTGGTCCTCACGCCGTCGCAGACGGTGGGGCCATTCTTTCATCTGGCGCTCGACCGGCCGGAATGGGCCGATCTGACGGCGGGAAATCCAGAGGGCGATCGGATCGTCATCGAAGGGCGAGTGACCGATGGCGACGGCGCCCCGGTCGCCGATGCCTGTCTCGAATTGTGGCAAGCCAACGCCTTTGGGCGCTATGCTCACCCCGACGACGACAGTGCCGACAAACCACTCGACCCGAATTTTCGCGGGTTCGGCCGGGTGTCGACCGATGCCGATGGCCGCTTTTGCTTTACCACGATCCGGCCCGGTACGGTTCCGGGCCGCGGCAACGCATTGCAGGCGCCCCACATAGCGGTGGCGATCTTTGCCCGCGGCCTGTTAAAGCAGCTTTACACGCGCATCTATTTCGCTGATCGGAGTGAGAATGACAGCGATCCGGTCCTGTCGTCGATCGACGATCCGGCGGTTCGCCGAACGCTGATCGCCACCCGTCGCGACCAAGCCGACCAGGCGACCTACCGGTTCGACATTGTTATGCAAGGCGAGGGCGAGACCGCCTTCTTCGAGTTCTGACCAGGCTGCCGCAGCCCACCCTCAGAGCATCTGGCCGCCATCTACGGCGATGTTCTGCCCGGTGACCCAGCCGGCGAGCGGCGAGCACAGGAACAGCACCACCCGCGCCACCTCTTCCGGCCGGCCCAGGCGGCCGAACGGGATGCTGCGCAGGATCGCGGCATAAAGGTTCGGATTGCTGTTCTTGGCTCGCTCCCAGGTACCGCCGGGAAACTCGATCGACCCGGGCGCGATACAATTGACCCGGATGCCTTTGCGGGCGAGTTGGGCGGCGCTCGTCTGGGTATATTCGAGCACCGCCGCCTTGGCGGCGCCGTAGGGCGGCGTGCGCGCCGACGCGCGAAACCCCGAGATCGAAGAAATGTTGACGATCGATCCAGCCTCGGATTTCTCCAGAAACGGCAGCGCCACCCGGGTTGCGCGCACCGTCGCCAGCAAATCGACCGAGATGCTGGTGGCCCAGCCGGCTTCGTCATCGCTGGTGCCGAATCCCGAAGCGTTGTTGACCAAAATGTCGATGCCGCCAAGTGCCCCCGCCGCCTCGCCGATATAGCTTGCGAGCGCCGCCGCATCGGCCAGATCGCAAACCGCAGCATGCGCCGCGTGACCGTGTCCGGCAATGTCCTCGCGCGTCCTGGCAAGGGCTTCGTGGCCGCGGGCGCAGATCGAAACGCCGGCGCCGGCCTCGGCAAAAGCGAGTGCTATCGCCCGCCCGATCCCCCGGCTGCCGCCGGTCACGACCGCACGCTTCCCGGCAAAATCGATATTCATGGCTCCTCCGATCCCGGGTCCGGTTCATTTTCGCTGCGTTCAGCCGGCGCGTCGAGTGGGTCCGCTTGGCGGTCAGCCGGCCGGCCGATCCATAGTCGTCACGGCGCAGTGGTCAGCAGCCGTAGCGGCGCTGGCGCTCCTGGAAGGAGCGGATCGCGCGCAGGAAATCGATCTTGCGCAATGCCGGCCACAACACATCGGTGAAATAAAACTCGCTGTGCGCGCTCTGCCACAACAGAAAGCCGGACAGACGGATTTCGCCCGAGGTGCGGATGATCAGGTCTGGGTCGGGCAATCCGGCGGTGTATAGGTGACCGGCGATCGCCTCGGGGGTGACCTGCTCGATCGCCTCCGCCAAGGTCGTCTGCTCGGCAGCGAGGCCGGCAAGGAACGCACGAACCGCGTCGGCGATCTCCTGCCGGCCGCCATAGGCGACGGCAATGTTCAGCTCGATCCCGTCATATCCGGCGGTGGCGCACTCGGCGGCGCTGATCGCGGCGAGAACCGGCTGGGGCAGCATTTCGAGGCAACCTATGGCGCGAACCCGGACTTGCCGGCGGTGGATCGCGGGATCGGCGGCCAGTGCGGTCAGCTTGGCCTCTACCGACGCCAGGATGCCGGAGACCTCGGCCGCCGGCCGCTGAAAATTCTCGGTCGAGAACACCCACAGGGTCACCGTCGGAATGGCCAACTCGCCGCACCATTCGAGGACATCGTCGAGTTTGTCTGCGCCCAGATCATAGAGCGCCCGCGGCTCGGTTATGCCCAGCGCGCGGCCGTGCCGGCGGTTGCCGTCAAGGATGATCCCGATATGGCGCGGCAACGGCCGCCGGCGCAGGCCGCGAAGCAGCCGGCGCGCATAGAAGTAATAAATGAGGCGTAACATCGGCCGCAGCCCAGCATTCCCCAGCGCCGAACCGGGCACATGCCTGCGGCCCGGCCGCCTATGGGCGAATTGGCTCAAATTACGGCAAGCGGATGACCGATCGATTAAAGCGGCGCGTTGCACTTGTCACCCGGTCCTCGGCGCCAATCCGCGGGCCGAGCCGGCCCGAACGAGAACCCATACCGCGCCAAGCTCGGCAAACGATTTGCGCCGCGGCGCTCCCGTCGGGTTGAAGATCCGGAAATCCGCCGCTGCAGTCTTGTCCGGTTCAGCGGACGTAGTGCAAGGTGATCGCGCCGATGCCGGCAGCGACGTTGAGCCCGGTATTGCCTTCAATGCTCAACGGCTGCAGCGAGATCGACTGGTTCGAACCGCCGATCAGCACATTGGCGGCGGCTCCAACTCCGACCGTAGCGCTGGCCGTCGCCCCGGCAAAGTTACCGGCGAGTGAGCCTCGCGCTACGTTGGTGGTCGGCGCGAGCACGGCCCAGACCAGGACGCCGCCTTGGATGTAGCCAATGTCGACACCGAACCTGGAGATCGTACCGGTATAATGCTCGGGAGGGCGGCCGGCCCCCGAAAAGGCGCAATGCAGCGATCTCGACGATCCGAACACAAAGCCCCAGCCGCTGGCGACGTTGCAGCTCAATGTCCCGACCCGCACCCCCGATTGGGCTTGAGCCGGCGTTCCCGGTGCGGCGAGCCCGGCCGCCAGACCGATCGCGCCGAGTGCCAAACCAACTTTTTTGAGCATTCCGATGACCCCCAATTCGCGGGAATATCCCCGCGGCGCGGAGTTTGCCTGCTTCCGCGCCGATTTGCTATGGGCAGCGCGCCGCACCTAGGCGGTTTTCTGCAGCAAATTCCGAGCCGGTCGGCCGCGTTCTGCGCCAGAACCAAAGAACGACAACCGGGAGCGGATCGGTTTGCCCGCTGCGCCAATTCTGCTAAGAATTGGTTATAACATTTCATTTCATCCGAATCTGACATGCGCCGTACGATCGTCGGCGGGCTCACGGCCCTGGGCATCATGGGTTCCACCGCCGCGGCAGCCCAGATCAAGGTCGTCGCTGCCGAGAACTTCTATGGCGACATCGCGCACCAGATCGGCGGCGCTCAGGTTGCGGTCACCAATGTCCTCAGCAATCCAGATCAGGATCCGCACGAATTCGAGGCGAGCCCGTCAACGGCGCGCGCATTTGCCGATGCCGCGCTGGTCATCGTCAGCGGGGCCGGCTATGACCCGTGGGCGGCAAAGCTGTTGTCCGCGTCGCCATCGCCTTCGCGCGAGGTCGTCACCGTCGCGGCGCTCGCGCACGTGGCGGCCGGCGCCAATCCGCATGTCTGGTACAATCCCAGCACCGGGCCGGCCGTTGCCGAGGCGGTGGCCAGAATCTTCGCGAGGCTCGACCCGGCTCACCAAGCCGATTATCGGCGCCGCCTGGCGGCGTTTCACGTGTCGATGACACCGCTCGACGACCGGATTGCCGAGATGCGGGCCAAATATAGGGGGACGCCGGTAACCGCGACCGAACCGGTCTTCGGCTATATGGCGAAGGCGCTGGGGCTCGACATGCGCAATGGCGAATTTCAGCTCGCGGTCATGAACGACACCGAGCCCAGTGCCGCCACGATCGCCGCATTCGAAAAGGACCTTCGCACACGGGCTGTCAGGGTACTGATCTTTAACAGCCAAACCAGTGAAACGCTGACCCTGCGGATGCGGAAAATCGCGACCGACACCGACATTCCCGTGGTCGGCGTGACCGAGACCGAGCCTCCAGGAAAGGATTACCAGGAGTGGATGTTGTCGCAGCTCGAGGCGCTCGACCGTGCGCTGGCGCATTAGAGGAATTTGCCGTCGAGCTCGATCAAGTGACGATCGCGCGCGGGGCGCGCATTGTCCTGGCCGAAGTCAGCATAGCGATCCGGCCGGGCGAGTTCATCGCGGTGCTGGGTCCCAACGGCGCCGGCAAGACCACCTTGCTGCAGGCCATCCTCGGCTTGCTGCAACCAGCTGCCGGCGAGATCCGGGTGTTCGGGGAAAAACCCGGCCGCGGCAATCGTGCGGCCGGCTACCTGCCGCAGCAGCGCGCCGCAATCGCGGACCTGCCGTTGCGCGGTCGGGATTTCGTCGCGAGCGTGCTCGACGGAGAGCGCTGGGGGCTGCCGCTGATAGGCCGAACTGGCCGGCAAGAGGTGGATCGGGCGCTCGAAATTGTCGCCGCGCAAACGCTCGCCGTCCGACGTCTGTGCGATCTTTCGGGCGGCGAGCTGCAGCGGTTGCTTCTCGCCCAGGCGTTGCTCGGTGAACCGAAGCTATTGCTGCTCGATGAGCCGCTGATCAGCCTCGATCTTCATTTCCAACAGGCCGCTGCCGTCTTGGTAAGACAGATCCAGCAGGATCGTGGGATAACCGTGCTGTTTACCGCGCATGATCTGAACCCGCTGCTCGGTGTTGTCGATCGGGTTCTCTATCTGGGTTACGGGCAGGCCGCGCTCGGCACGGTGGACGAGGTGATCACTGACGCAGTGCTGTCCCGGCTTTACCGGACGCCGATCGAGGTATTACACGCCGGCGGCCGTATCGTCGTCGTCGCCGGTCACGGCCCGGTCGAGGCGGAAGCCCATCGCCACGACACTTTTCTCTACGACACCTACCATCGCGATGTTTGAATACGATTTCATGCGCACAGCCTTTATGGCGGGAGGCATCGTCGCGATCGTCGCCGGGACAGTCGGCTACTTTCTGGTATTGCGCAATCTGACCTTTGCCGGTCACGCGCTCTCGCATGTCGGCTTCGCCGGCGCAACCGGCTCGGCGCTACTCGGCATCGGCGCGCTGTGGGGGTTGCTCGCGTTCACCCTGATGGCCGCGGTGGCAATGGGATTGCTCGGCGACCGGCTGCGCAATCGCGATGTCGCGGTCGGCATTGTCCTATCATTGGCGCTCGGCCTCGGAGTTCTATTTCTGTACCTCTACACCAGCAGTGCCAGCGAAGCGACCGCCATCCTGTTCGGCAATTTGCTCGGCGTCGGCGTCGACACCTTGTGGGGTCTGCTGGGACTGAGCGCCCTCGCCCTGGTCGTGCTCGCGGCGATCTCGCGGCCTCTGCTGTTCGCCACCCTGGCCCCGGAGCTGGCCGAGGCGAAGGGGGTATCGCTCCGGCTGGTCTCGGTTCTGTTCCTGGCGATCGTCGCCGTTGCAGTCGCCGAAGCGGCGCAGGTCGTCGGCGTGCTGCTGGTCTTTGCGCTGATGGTCGGACCCGCGGCTGCGTCCCTGGGACTGGTCTCCCGCCTCTCCTGGGGTGTAACCCTGGCGGTTGTTCTGGCGGTCATCGAGACCTGGGGCGGGATCGTACTGGCCTATGTCACCGACTGGCCGACGACCTTCTGGATCGTGCTGCTGAGCTGTCTCGTTTATGTCGTCAGCTTCGCCAAGAACCTTGCGAGCGCGGCGTCGCCCCGGGAACAGAATTCCGATCGGCCCCTACCGGATCACGCTTGAACAGCGCTACGCGGCTCAGGCCCGTTGGTCGGGTGGAAGTTGCAGGCGATAGCCGACGCCGGTTTCGGTCAGGATGTGAGTGGGCCGGGTCGGATCGGGTTCGAGTTTTTGCCGCAGCCCACGAATAAAGACACGTAGATACTGTACCTCGTCGGCCTGGGCCGGCCCCCAGACCTCGCGGAGCAACTGCCGATGGGTCAGGACCTTGCCGGCGTGCATAACCAGGTGGCGCAATAGGTCGAATTCCTTGGGCGACAATTTGACCTCCTGCCCGGCACGGGTCACGTGACGCCGCACCAGGTCGATTGCGAGGTCGCCCGAGGCGAAAACCGGCAATTCGCCCTGCGCCTGAAAGGCGTGACGCAGTGCCGCGCGCAGCCGGGCCATCAGTTCGGCCATGCTGAACGGCTTGCCGACGTAGTCGTCGGCGCCGAGATCGAGCGCCGCGACCTTCGAGCGCTCGTCGTGGCGCGCCGACAACACCACGATCGGCACCCGCGAGGTCTTGCGGATCTCGCCGATCAACTCAAGCCCCTCGCCGTCCGGCAGGCCGAGATCGAGGATCACCAGATCGGGCTTCTCCGCAGCGAGAGACCGCATCCCGCCGCCGGCATCCTCGGCCTCGGCGACACGGTAGCCGGCGGCAGTCAAGGTCGTGCGCAGGAGCCGGCGGATCGGGGGCTCGTCATCGACGACGAGGACGGTCGGCTCCCTAGCCATGCGCGAGCGCAGCGTGATGCGCGGCGCGAATTTCGGGCACCAGCGGCAGGCGGATGGTCAGCACCGCGCCCGAGCGGTCGCGGCGGTTGCGGGCGACGATCCACCCGCCCAGCGCCTCGACGAAGCCGCGGCAGATCGCCAGCCCCAATCCGGTGCCGGCGCGGCGACGGTCCTGGGCCTGCACACGATAGAATTTGTCGAAGATGCGTTCGACATCGCCCGCCGGGATCCCCGGCCCTTCGTCAACGACTTCGATCTCGACAAGCTCGCCGTCCCGGCTTGCCCGGATGTCGATGCGACTGCCCGGCGGCGAGAATTTCGACGCGTTATCGAGAAGGTTGAACAACACCTGCTCGAATAGCACCACATCGAGCCGCAGCATCGGCAACTCCGGCTCGACCGTCACCTCGACGTGATGGCGGGCGAGAACATTCGCAGCCCGCTGCAACGCGGCGCCGATGATCTCGGCGACGTCGATCAGATCGAGCTTCAGCTCGATGGCGCCCGATTCAAGCCGGGTCATGTCGAGCAGGTTGGAGACGAACCGGTTCAACCGCTCGGCTTCGTCCTGCAATGTCGCCAGCAGTTCTTCGCGTTCCGCCGCGCCGTATTTCTCTGGATAGCTGCGCAGGCTCGACACCGCGCCGATGATCGAGGCGAGAGGCGTGCGAAGATCGTGCGAGATCGAGGTCAGGAGGGCCGCCCGCAACCGCTCGGTCTCGGCGAGCACCCGCGCCTCGTCCAGTCCTTTGGCGAGCGAGATGCGCTCGATCGCGACCGCCGCCTGATCGGCGAGCGCATCGAGCAGGCGCCGCTCATCGGGGGTCAGCAACGGCCCGGACGTTTCGGTGTCGATGCCGATCACGCCAACCGGGCCGCTGCCGGTGCGTAATGGCAGAAACAGCCGCTTGCCGCCAGGGAGCGTGTCGGCGCCGCGCCCGGCCGGGCGATTGTGCTCCCACGTCCAGCGTGCCGCCGCCATATCGGCGGCGTCGAGCCGATCCTCCGGCGGATAGCCGGACGCGACTTCCAACCCCTCGCCATCCCGCACCGGCATCAGCAAAACGGTGCGCACGTTCAGCATCGAGGCGATCTGAAAGGCCGTCGCCCACAGCAGATCGTCTTGTGCGCCGATCCCGGCGACCTTGCGGCTGAAAGCGTAAAGTTCGGCAGTCGTCTTGGCGCGGGCCCGCGCGGTCACGACCTGGCGTCGGGTCGCGGCGGTCAGATGGCTGACGATGACCGCGACGATTAAAAAGAAGAACAAAGCAACAACGTTCTCGGGATCGCCGACCGAAAACGTGTACAGCGGCGGCAGAAAGAAGAAATTGTAAGCCAAAACGCTAAGAACACAGGCGAACAGCGAAGGGACCAGCCCCCAGGCGACGGCCGAGGCCAGCACCGCGGTCAGAAACACCAGTGAAATGCTCTGCACCGCGACGAATGCCTTGAGCAGCAACCCGATGCCGATGGCGAGGGCGACGCAGCCGGCGCTGCCAAGATACGGGCTCAGGCGGACCGGTTCGGTGGCCGGACGGGTGGCGACCGACTTTGCGGGCGGCGCTTCCTCGGCATCGGCGGAGATCACATGCAAGCTGATCTGGCCGGTTTTACGCATCAAATCGCGGACGACCGAGCCGTGCACGAATTCGAACCAGTGCGAGCGGGCCGATTTGCCGATGACGATCTGGGTAATGTTGTTGGCGGTGGCATACGCCACCAGTTCGTCGGCGATGTTGCGTCCGGGGATCGTAATCGTCGACGCGCCGAGGCGTTCGGCCAGACGCAAATGGTCGGCTATGCGGTCGCGCTCGGCGTCGCTCAAACGCTGGGTGCGCTGCGTCTCGACATAAATTGCGGTCCATGGCACTCGCAGCCGATCGGCGACCCGCCGGGCATAACGAATCAGCACCGCAGTGCTCGGCCCCTCGCTGACGCAAACCAGGACCCGCTCCCCCGCCGGCCACGGGCCGGAAATCGCATGCTCGCGCATATGCGAGAGCAGCTGCTCGTCGACGCGCTGTGCGGTCCGACGCAACGCCAACTCGCGCAACGCAGTCAAATTGCCGGTCGAGAAGAAATGGCGGACCGCGCGCTCGGCCTGCTGCGGTACGTAGACCTTGCCTTCGAGCAGGCGCTTGATCAAATCCTCGGGGGAGAGGTCGATGACCTCGATATCGTCGGCCTGATCGAGAACGCTGTCTGGGACTGTCTCACGCACGCGAATCCGGGTGATCCGGGCGACGACGTCGTTGAGGCTCTCGACATGCTGGATGTTCAAGGTGGCAAAGACGTCGATCCCGGCGGCGATCAGCTCCTCGACATCGAGATACCGCTTCGGGTGACGGCTGCCGGGGGCGTTGGTGTGGGCAAGCTCGTCGACGAGGACAAGCTGCGGGCGGCGCTTCAGGATCGCGTCGATATCCATCTCGGCCAACAGATGGCCTTTATATTCGATCTGCTGCCGGGGAATCGCCTCGAGGCCGTCGAGCAGCGCCTCGGTCTCGCGCTCTGCCATGCGGCTCGACGACGCCGATGACGACGTCGACCCCTTCACGCCGCTTGGCCTGCGCCGACAGCAGCATCTCGTAGGTTTTGCCGACCCCGGGTGCTGCGCCGAGAAATATTTTCAGCCGGCCGCGGCCCTCATGCTTCACCGCGGCCAACAATGCCTCGGGTGACGGCCTGCTATCCCGCCCTATCATATCTCCAGTCCAACGCGTTCAGCCGGCCGTTTTCCGGCCAAGGTCCACTGTCGCCGGCAATGTCCTCGGGTGCGAGCCGAAAACGCGAGCCGGCCAACAGCCCCGATCCTGCCTAAGCACCGGGCGCCGGCACAGCAGCGGGCTGCACCCGCAGCACCGCTAGCAAGCCGAGGGCACCGAGGCTTAGGCCGGCCGAGACCGCCAGCGCGCCTGACCCCATACGGTTCATCATCAAGCCAAAAAGAAGCGGCGCCAAGGCAGTGGTCACCCGGGCCGGCGCGACAATCATGCCGGTACGGCGCCCGTAGCCCGCCGAGCCAAACAGGGCCAGCGGCAAAGTTCCGCGAGAGATGGTCAGCAATCCGTTGCCGCCGCCATGCAACAGCACGAAACCGATTGCGGCCGGGGCGCCGAACACCGCGAGCAGCGCGGCACCGAACGGATGCAGCAGCAATGCCAGCCGGGTCGAGGCCAGCGGGTGCAATCGCTTCAAGACGCCAAACTCGAACAGGCGGGCGGCCACTTGGGCGGGGCCCATCAGCGCCGCCGCCCCGATCGCCGCCGGCGCCGACGCGCCGGCCAGCTCCAACAATCCCGGCAAATGGGCCGCCATCGCACCGGTCACAAAGCCAACCGCGCCGAAAACGCAGGCGAGCACCGCCATACCGTTTGCCGGCGGCGGGGCGTCGGGTGCGGGTGTCGCGCTCGGTCCCGCCGAGGCCGGCAGCGGGATCAGAAACCGGTTGATCGGCAGGCACAATGCGAGGTTCAGAGCCGCCCAGCCGAGGCAGGCGCCGCGCCAGCCGAAGGCATGGTTGAGCCAAGCCGAGAGGGGCCAGCCGACAGTGCTGGCGAACCCGCCGATCAAGGTGATCCCGGTGATCGCGCTGCGAGCCTCGCGGCCATAGATCGCGGTCAGCGCGGCAAAGGCCGGGTCGTAAAGCCCCATCGCCATGCCGAGGCCCAGGACGAGCCAAGCTCCCGCCAATCCGATCGCCCCCTGGGCCAGGCCAAGCCACACGAGGCCGGCCGCCAACACCAAATTCGACAGCATTAGGACGCCGCGTCCACCGCGGCGGTCGATCGCCCGCCCGATCGACGGGCCGAGGACCGCCTGGAGCAGCAACGATGCCGAGAACAGCCCGAAAAACAGAGATTTCGAAATATGCAGCCCGGCCGCGATCGGCTCCGCCAAGATCGCCGGCAGGTAGTAGCTCGACGCCCATGCGAGGGTCTGCGTGCTACCCAGCGCGGCGACGGTTACCATTTTGCGCGCCGGGCGCAGCGCGATCACCGCTTCTTGGCGTCCTCCTCCTTCAGCACCTCGGCCGCGATGCGGAAGCTTTCGAGCGCCGCGGGCACCCCACAATAGACCGTCGTGTGCAGCAGCACCTCCTGGATCTCCTGACGGGTGACGCCGTTGTTCAGCGCGCCGCGGACATGCAACCGCACCTCGTTCGGCCGGTTGAGCGCGGTGAGCATCGCCAGGTTGATAATGCTGCGCGTCTTCTTGTCGAGGCCCGGCCGGTTCCAAACCTCGCCCCAGCACCATTCGGTGACGAGCTTCTGGAAGGGCTGGGTGAACGCATCGGCATTGGCGATCGAGCGGTCGACATATTCGGCGCCGAGAACCGCCCGACGCATCGCCAGACCTTTTTCGAACAGCTCGCCTTGCCCGCCATCATCGGCCATGTGGTTTCCTCCATCCCCGAGACAGCCCACTATGCGGCTGCTGACAGACGAAGAAAACCCCACAGCCCTCGTCCCATTCCGCCCGTTGTTCGCGCGACGGCTCGGGCAAGGCCCGCTTCCGTGCTAGTGTCGTGCGATACCGCCGGCTGAGGACACCCTGGCAATGACCGAGACCCTTCTTCCGACCACCGTGGTCGGCAGCTATCCCCAGCCGGACTGGCTGATCGACCGTGAGCAGCTCACTCATTTGCCGCCGGTGCGGGTGCGCGCGCAGGAGCTATGGCGTGTGCCCGAGCCGTGGCTCGAACAGGCACAAGACGATGCAACCCGGCTCGCGATCCGCGACATGGAGCAGGCCGGGATCGATATCATCACCGATGGCGAAATTCGCCGAGAAAGCTACTCGAACCGCTTCGCGACCGCACTTTCGGGCATCGATCTCGACAACCCGGCGATCGTACGCGGGCGGTCGAGCGGCACCGTTGTCGTGCCGCGCATCGTCGGCCCCATCCGCCGGCTGCGCCCGGTCGAGGCGCGCGATGTCGAATTCCTGCGCCGAAATACCGACCGCACCATCAAGATCACCTTGCCCGGCCCGTTCACGATGTCGCGGCAAGCGAAGAACGAGTTCTACAAGGACGAAGAAGAGCTGGTCATGGATTACGCCGCCGCGGTCAACGCGGAAATCCGCGACCTGAAGGCTGCCGGCGCGGATGTGATCCAGCTCGATGAGCCCTGGCTGCAGGCCCGGCCCGAAGAGGCGCAACGGCTGGCACTGCCGGCGATCAACCGGGCCTTGGATGGGATCGGAGGTCCGACCGCGCTCCATCTGTGTTTCGGCTATGCCTATGTCGCGCGCGACAAGCCGAACGGCTATTCGTTCCTGTCCGAACTGACCGGCACAGTGGCGACGCAGATCTCGATCGAAGCGGCGCAACCCGACCTCGATCTCGGCGATCTCGACCATCTCGGCGACAAGACCGTCATCTTCGGGGTCATCAGCATGGGCGATCCGCAAGCCTGAAACGCCCGAAACGGTCGCCTCGCGGATACGCGCCGCGCTGACCCACATTCCCGTCGAGCGGCTGATCCCGGCCCCGGATTGCGGCATGAAATATCTGCCCCGCGATCTCGCTTTCGCCAAGCTCAGAGCATTGGCCGACGGCGCCCGCATCGTGCGCCGCGAGTTAACCGGCGCCTAGCTAGCTGTTGAAGCCAAGAACGTTGTTCAGCTTGGAGGCGGGCGGTTGCCCGCCGAGGGCTGAGTGTGGGCGGGTATAGTTGTATTCGGCGATCCAGGGCTGCATGGCGTTTCCTCGCTCGGCGGAGGATTGGTAGGCACGGGCGTAGGCCCACTCGCGTAGGCTCGTTTGGATGAAGCGCTCGGCCTTGCCGTTGGTGCGCGGCGTGTAGGGCCGGGTGCGGATATGCTTGAGCCTGGCCTGGGCGCAGGCGGCGCGGAAGTCATGGCTCCTATAGGCCGAGCCGTTGTCGGTCATGATGCGTTCGACGGCGACGCCGTGACGGGCGAACCAGTCGAGCGCGCGGCCGAGGAAGGCGATGGCGCTTTCCTTCTTCTCGTCCGGCAGGAGCTCGGTGTAGGCCAGGCGCGAGGCGTCGTCGATGCAGACGTGCAGCACCTCCCAGCCGATGCCATGGTGGCGATTGATAGCTCCGGAAGACGGCCCGCAGCACCCAGAAGCGCCGAGTCGGCGCTTGTCTCAATATCTTCTGCAGCGCCGGCGTGAAATCGGCTAGGATCGCGCCCGGCTTCAAAGCGGCCGCGCCGGTGGCGGCGCGGCGCGCTCTAGAAAAGGAGCAGGGAAATGGGCGAAATTCTCGGTCTTGGCTGCACCCACTATCCGGGGCTGACGGTTCCCGACGAGCAGTTGCCGTCGCTGTTCCACCGGCTGCTGACAGCGCCCAACGTGCCCGAGCATTACAAGAACCCGGCGAACTGGCCGGCCGAACTTGTCGCCGAGCTCGGCAACGATGAGGGTTTTTCGTCGGCCCAGCGCTACAGCGCGCGGATGGCCGAAGGCTTTCGCGCGGTGCGCAAGTCGCTCGACGAGTTCAACCCGGATGTCGTGCTGGTCTGGGGTGACGACCAGTACGAGAATTTCCGCGAGGACATCATTCCGGCCTTTTGCCTGCTCGGCTACGATGACGATTTCGCAGTCCAGCCGTGGAACAACGGCAATGGCGGCAAGCCGAACCGCTGGGGCGAGCCCGGCGACTGGGCGTTGAAGCTGCACGGCCACCGCGATGCCGCCAAGCACCTCGCCACCGGGCTGATCGAGCGCGGCATCGACATGTGCTATGCCTACAAGCCGCTGCACCACCCGCTGGCGCACGCCTTTACCAACACCTTTCTGTACCTCGACTGGGACCGCAAAGGCTTCCCCTATCCGGTGGTGCCGTTCGCGATCAACTGCTACGGCAGCAACCTGCTGCACGCCAAGGGCGGCACCGCGGCGTTGTTCATGCCGCCGCGCGACCCGTCGATGGCGGTCGACCCGCCCTCGCCGCATCCGTGGCGCTGCATGGAGGTCGGCAAGGCGGTGGCCGAGACCTTCGCGGATTTGCCGTGGCGGGTGGCGGTGATCGCGTCATCGAGCTGGTCGCATTGCTTTCTGTCGCCGACCAACGGCTATCTGTGGCCAGACCGGAAGGCCGACCGAGTGCTGTTCGACGCACTGTCGCAGCGCGATTACGACACCTGGCGCAAGCGCCCGCTGAAGGCGATGGAGCAGGCCGGACAGCACGAGATGCTGAACTGGTGCGCGCTGATGGGCGCGATGGAGGCGCTCGACCGCCGTCCGGTCGTGCACGATTACATCGAGACGCACATCTTCGCGTCGGATAAGTGCTTCGTCTCCTATCCGGCGTAAGATGCTGGCGCGGCGGCGCGCGCGGAAGCGTCGTGCCAAACGCCGCCGCCCTTGCCAAGGCGAGCCCCCGTCTCTAACACTGCCGGCGGGGACCCATGTTCAGAAAGCCGCCGATTCTAGAGGAAGGCGCGCGTACGGCTGCCCTGGTGTGGCGGCTGGCGCGCGATTTCATGCGGCCGCATGCACCGCGGATTGCGATCGCTTTTCTGCTGATGGGCGCCGCTGCCGGCAGCACCGCGCTGCGGGCCTGGCTGATGCAGCCGGTTCTCGACCGCATCTTTGTCGGCACGCGACGGCTCGCTGCTGCTGCTGATCGCCGGCCGCTGCGCTGGCTATCGCCATCGTCAAGGGTCTCGCCGATTACGGCGAGGCGGTGCTGATGAACCGCGTCGGCCAGCGCGTGATCGCCGATGTGCAGATCGCGCTGTTCACCCGGTTGATGCGCGCCGACCTCGCCTATTTCCATGCCCATTCGAGCGGTACCCTGATCTCGCGGTTCACCAGCGACGCCGCGCTGTTGCGCAGCGCCGCGGCGAATGTCCTCGGCGGCATCGGCAAGGATGCGCTGACCGTCATTTTCCTGGTCGGGGTCATGTTCTACCAGGACTGGCTGCTGGCGCTGGTCTCGTTCTTCGTCTTCCCGGTGGCGATCCACCCGATCGTCGGGATCGGCCGCCGAATGCGCCGGGTTTCGGCCAATACGCAAGCCGAGATGGGCCAGCTGACGACATTGCTGAGCCAGACCTTCCAGGGCGCGCGCCTGGTCAAGGCGTATGGCATGGAGGCCTACGAGGAGCATCGCGCCGCCGGCTCTGTTCGAGCGGGTGTTCGCGTTGATCGACCGGGCGACGAGGACGCGCTCCCGGGCGTCGCCGATGATGGAGACCTTGGGCGGCGCGGCGATCGCCATCGTCATCCTCTATGGCGGCCATCAGGTCATCTCCGACGCCCGCACCCCGGGGGCGTTCTTCTCGTTTGTCACCGCGTTGCTGCTCGCCTATCAGCCGTTGAAAAGCCTCGCCAATTTGAATGCGTCGCTGCAGGAGGGGCTGGCCGCAGCCCACCGGATCTTCCAGGTGCTCGACGTCGAGCCGACGATCCGCGACCTGCCCGGCGCCCGGCCGCTGCACGTCGCCGGCGGCGAGATCTGCTTCGACCGGGTTCGCTTTGGCTATGCTCCGGGAGCGGTCGCTCTCGACGGTGTCTCGCTGACCGTGCCGGCCGGCAGGACGGTGGCGCTGGTCGGCGCGTCGGGGGCCGGCAAATCGACGATCCTCAACCTGATCCCGCGCTTTTTCGATGTCGAAGAAGGCAGCATCGCGATCGACGGGCAGGATATCCGCTCCGTGACTCTGGCCTCGCTGCGCGAGGCGGTCGCCCTCGTGGCCCAGGAGGTCACCCTGTTCGACGACACCCTGCGGGCCAACATCGCCTATGGCCGCTTCGGCGCCGCCACCGCCGATATCGAGGCGGCGGCGCGCGCGGCCGGGGCCGACGAGTTTATCCGCGACTTGCCGAACGGCTACGACACGCAGGTCGGCGAGCACGGCGTGCGGCTGTCCGGCGGCCAGCGCCAGCGTCTGGCGATCGCCCGCGCGATGCTGAAGGATGCGCCCATCCTGCTGCTCGACGAGGCAACCTCGGCGCTCGACAGCGAATCCGAGCGACAGGTGCAGGCCGCCTTACGCACGCTTATTCGCGGCCGCACAACCCTGGTCATCGCCCATCGGCTGTCGACGGTGCAGGGTGCCGATCTGATCTGCGTCGTCGATCGCGGGCGTATCGTCGAAAGCGGCCGCCATGCGGAACTGCTCGCCCGCGACGGCCTCTATGCGCGGCTCTATGCGATGCAGTTCGCCGATGACGACGAACGCGTCCCGGTCGCGACGGCTGCCGCGCAATAGCGGCGTGGCGCCGGCTTTGCGCGAGACTCGGCACTTGGCGCCGCCTGCTGCACAATGCCCGGCTGCGGCGGGCGGCATGCTGGGCTATCCATTGCTACATTCGCCTCGTCTATCGCACCAACCGCTGGACCGTCGAGGGCGGCGAGCGCGCCGCGCCGGCTGCATCGCCGACGGGCGAGCCTTTATCGGCGCGTTTTGGCATGGACGCATGCTGATGATCCCGATGGGATGGCAGCGCATGGCGCCGATGCACATGCTGATCTCGGCGCACCGCGACGGCCGGATAATCGCCGACGCCGTATCCTATTTCGGGATTCAGGCGATCGCCGGCTCGACCCGACGCGGCGGCTCGGCGGCATTGCGCAACATGCTGAAAAAATTGAAGGAAGGCGATTGTGTGGCGATCACGCCGGATGGGCCGCGAGGACCGGCGATGAAGCGTCAGCATCGGCATCGTAAATGCGGCAAGGCTGGCAGAAGTGCCGATTGTGCCGATCACCTATGCCACGAGCCGGCGGCGGATACTCGCCGAGCTGGGACCACTTTCATGTCGCGCTGCCGTTCGGCCGCGGGTCTTCTTATGGGGCGAGCCGATCGAGATCGCGCCCGATCTCGGTGAAGCCGAGCTCGAGCAAGCCCGCGCTCTGATCGAGGAGCGTATGGTCGAAATGGTCCGCGAGGCCGACCGGCGCGTCGGCCACGAGGCGCCGATGTTCTGTTCGACGCAGGCGCCCCAGCTGCCGTCCGCATGGCCTCGTAAATCTCGCTGCGCGCAGGGAGAGGGAGGCGGTGAGGGGCCGTCGCCGCACCGTGCCGTTCCGCAAGAAAAGTCCCGCTGATGTTGCCGCTTGTTTATCGCGCGCTGACCCGGCCGCTGGCGCCACTGGTGCTGCTGTACCTTGAACGGCGGCGGCGGCGCGGCAAGGAGGACGGGCTGCGCCTGCGCGAGCGCCGGGGATTTGCTTGCGACCCCCGGCCGCCGGGGCCGCTGGTGTGGATCCACGCGGCAAGCGTCGGCGAGGCGACGGCGATGCTGCGGCTGATCGATCGACTGCTCGAGACATGGCCGACGCTCGAAATCCTGCTGACCACCGGCACCGTTGCTTCGGCCCGGCTGCTCGAAACGCGGCTGCCGGCCCGGGTGCGCCATCAATATGTGCCGATTGACCTGCCGAATTGGATCGGGCGGTTTCTCGATCACTGGCGACCCGATCTGGCGCTCTGGGTCGAATCCGAGCTGTGGCCGAACTTGGTGCTGGCGACGCATGCCCGCCAGATTCCGATGATGCTGGTCAACGGCCGACTGTCGGCCCGATCGTATCGGCGCTGGCGCCGGTGGCCGGGGCTGATCGGCCCGATGCTCGGCGCCTTCGCGCAATGCCTGGCTCAGGATGCCGACCAGGCCGAGCGCCTGCGCCGGCTCGGCGCCCGCGACGTCGCCGCGGTCGGCGACCTCAAGGCTGCGGGCGCCACATTGCCGGTCGACCAGGCGCAGCTGTGGCGGCTGCGCCAGCAGATCGGAGTCGCGCCCGATGTGGCTCGCGGCCAGCACTCATGCCGGCGAGGAGGAGATCGCCGCGGCAGCCCATCGCCGGCTGGCCGCCGATCACCCCGGCTTGCTGACGATAATCGCGCCCCGCCATCCAGCGCGCGGCGACGCCGTTGCCGCGATGCTCACCGGCTACGGGCTGAACGTCGCTCGGCGCAGCCGTGGCGATGCAATCGATGGCGGCACCGAAATCTACCTCGCCGACACGATCGGCGAACTCGGCCTGTTTTACCGTCTCGCCGGGATCGCCTTTATCGGCGGGTCGCTGACGCGAAAGGGCGGGCACAACCCGTTCGAAGCCGCTCGCCTCGACTGCGCGGTTTTGCATGGGCCGGATATGAGCAATTGCGCCGGGATGGCTTCGGCGCTCGCGGCAGCCGGAGCTGCGGAAACCGTGACTTGCGCCGACGAACTGAGCGCGCGCCGTAGCGGCCCTGCTGACCGACCGGCAGCTACGGGCCAAGCGTTGTGCTGCAGCCGCACGCGTTGCCGCGAGCGGCCACGGCATTCTCGAAGCGGTCGTCGCCCGCCTCACCCCTTGGATCGACCGCCTCGCGCCAGCAGGCCAGCGATCCGCCGGCGGCAGGCATTTTGATCGAAGGCAGCTCGGCCGCGCCGCGCTCGCTGCGGGCGTGATGCGCATGGCCCCCGAGTTTTGGGGGAAGGAGCCCGGGTTCGCCGCTGCTCTGCTTCTACCGATGGGCACGGCATGGGATGCCGCGGGCCGGCTGCGCCGAGCTCTGGCCCGGCCCTATCACGCGCCGGTGCCGGTGATATGTGTCGGCAACCTCGTCACCGGCGGCGCCGGCAAAACCCCGGTCGCGATGGCTCTTGCCGCCAAGCTGGCCGCTCGCAAAATCATCGTCCACTTCGTGACGCGCGGCTATGGCGGCCGGCTCGCCGGGCCGGTTCGCGTCGATCGGACGCACCATGACGCCGCTGCGGTAGGAGACGAAGCCTTGCTGTTGGCGTCACGTGCATCGTGCTGGGTCGCACGCGGCCGGGCTGCCGGCGTTGCCGCGGCCGTGGCGGCCGGGGCGGGGGCGATCGTGCTCGATGACGGGTTTCAGAACCCTACGGTCGCCCAGACCCTGGCGCTGATCGTGGTCGACGCCGCCTACGGCTTTGGCAATCGGCGGGTAATGCCGGCCGGTCCACTGCGCGAGAGCCTGCGCCATGGTCTTGACCGCGCCGACGGTGTCGTGGTGCTCGCTGCCGCGGGCCAGACACAGCGGCCGGTCACAATTGA
>CAWGFH010000006.1:0-8465 GCA_963821795.1 uncultured Alphaproteobacteria bacterium | reverse complement strand
CGGGCAAAGAGTGCCACGGCGATGTGCGGCGCCTGCAATGCGTTTCCGCGGCCCGGCACCGCCCCCGGCCGGATCGTCGTAAAGCGGAAACCGCCATCGGCATCGGTCGACACCCGGCCAAAGCCGCGAAAATTCGGGTCGAGCGGCTTGTCGGTCCTCGCATCGTCGGGATGGGCGTAGCGGCCGGCGGCGTTGGCCTGCCACAATTCGAGGCAGGCATCGGCGACCGGGGCGCCGTCGCCGTCGATTACGCGCCCCTCGACGACAATCCGTTCGCCGGTCGGATTCCCTTTGGTGAGATCGGCCCAATCCGGCCGATCGAGCGCCAGGTGGAAAAATGGGCCAACCGTCTGCGATGGCGTAATGATCAGTTTACCCGCCATCTCACGCGCTCTCCATCGGGGTCGCCTCACGGCCGCGCAACACAATGTCGAAGCGATAGCCGAGCGCCCATTCCGCCTCGCTGAGGCCCGGTTCGTAGGCCGAGATCAACCGCTCCCGCGCCGCCTTGTCTGGGGTACCGAGATAGATCGCATCGAATGCCAATAGCGGGTCGCCCGGAAAATACATCTGGGTGATCAGCCGGGTGGCAAAAGCCGGTCCGAAGACGCCGAAATGGATGTGCGCCGGCCGCCAGGAATTCGGGGTGTTGCGCCAGGATAGGCGCCGGGCTTGATCGTCAGAAAGCGGTATTCGCCGCGCTCGTTGGTCACGACCTGTCCGACCCCGTCGAAATTCGGGTCGAGCGGCGCGTCGTGCTGATCGACCGGATGACGATAGCGGCCCGCGGCGTTGCACTGCCACAGCTCGACCAGGGTTCCCGGCACCGGCCTTGCGCCCTCGTCGAGAACGCGTCCGGCGACGATGATCCGCTCGCCGAGCGGCTCCCCCTTGTGACCCCGGGTCAAATCGGCCACGTCCGGCCCGGCCCAGTCGCCGGCAAAGACCGGGCCGGTCACCTCAGTCAAGGTCTGCTCGAGCCGGATCGGCGGGTTTTTCGGCGCACGCTTGACCGTGCTGCCGTAATCAGGATGCAGGTAAGGCGGTTGCGCGCCCAGCGGACTGCGCGCGAACGGCCGGATCGGGTCGGTCATCGGGTCATCCTCGTTGTGGCCGCTTCCGGGGGTTAGGACCCAGCCTGCGCGTAGCGCCCGTAGCCGGTCAAGAGGCCGCTGAAGGATTTAAATTGGAGTGGGACTACCCGTTAAGCTCCAGCACTCTCGGCGGAGCGGCGCCCTATCCCACGGTCACGATTTTGTCACGGCTGCACCACAGGTGCGCCGGGGATGAAAATGCCTTCTCCCGATTAAATAAGTAATCAGGCGACGCTTGGCGCCGCGCTGGAGGCGGAGGTAAGAGATGACCGCACCCAACCGAAAGCCGTGGTTTCGGAAGCTTGCCATGACCAGCATCGTCCTGGCTGGATTCGCCACCTTGACCTTGCAGACAGCGCCGGCTGAGGCAGGGGTCTTTGTCGGGGTTGGGATCGGGGTGCCCGGGGCTTGGGGCTACTACGCTCCAGCGCCCTACTATTACCCCTATTCGGTTTATTACAGCTATCCCTATTCCTATTATTACGGTTATCCGTATGTCTATCCAGCGGGCGTGTATTGGGGTCGCCCGTTCTATCATCATTCGCACGCCCGGTGGCGTCGTCACTGGCGCTGAGCGGCCGCCGCTGGGGTGGTCGGTAGCGGCGGGCCAATCCACGATGCGGACTTTTGGCACGGCGCCGAGGCGGCGCAGAAATGGTCGAGCCGAACCACGAGCGGCAGGGAAAACACCCGGACCATGATCGATGTCGGCAGTAGCAGCGGATCGTCGGTCAGGGTCAGCGCGACCGGGCGAGGGGCGTCATCGGGATCGCCGACATCGCTCAATTCCCCCTTGAAGCCCGCGATCGGGTGCAAGCTCAGCGCGACCCGAACCAGCCCCTCGGCCTGATCCTTTTTGGGGAGAACCCGCGCGAGAACGTCGAACCGCCGCGCGCCGTCATAGACCGGGATCGAAAAGTTGCGGTTCGCCGCACCGGCTCCGGCCGCGATTGCCTGGCGCAGGCGCTCGACCGCCGTCAGCGGATCGACCGCTCTGCGGCGGAAGGTTTCGGCAAGCGGCGGCTTGCGGCTGGTGTCGTCCGCGCCGCGCTCGGCCACGAACGCATCGCCACGGGCGACAAATCGCATGCTGACGCGATTGTTGCGTCGCTTGCGCAGATCAAAAAGGGCGTCGTAGCGCGCCGGCTCTGCCGCCCGGTCGGCGACGATTCGCCCGGTGGCGCGCGCGGTTCCGTCAAAATGGCTGACGAGGCGCGGCAGTCCCTCTGTGCGGATCTCGATTTCGTCGTCGTAGGCGATTTTGCCGCCGCGCAGCTTCAGCCGAATCTCCGCTGCCGGGAGGCCGGCCCAATAGGCGCTGTAGACCGCCGTGATCTCATCGGCGCGGGAGGCGCCGCCCGCCGCCGAAAATATCAGAGCGACAGCCAGAACGGCAGCCTTGCACCGCGACATGACCGGTTGCGGGCGCGGGACTCACGCCTGCAGGTAGCTCCAGGCGGCGCCGTCCCACACGATCCTCTCGCCGCTAGGAAAGCGCAGCTCCATAGCGCCGGTTTTGGACCGGGTCCGGCGCACCTCGCCGCCGGCCCCCAACTGCTCGGCCTCCCAGCGGTCGGTCAGCGCCAGCCCGATCCGGCCTGGGCTCAGCCCATCCTTGTGCAGCGCAATGGCATCGTCGAGAAGCTCGCGCACAGGGCTCATCTCGTGATCTCGCTGTTGTCCCCGGAGGGATCACTATCCCGCGCAATGCCGCGCTTGGCAAATCGCGCCGTGCCCGACCGCGGATTGCACTGGCGAGGATGGGCTCATGGCCCGCGACAAATAACGTTGAGAAGCGCCTGACGCTTGTCGATCGTGACCGCGTGGAGCGCGCGTTCGAGCGCACCCGGCAGGGCTGCCGGATCCTCGACCCGCTCGCCATAGCCCCCGGCGGCAGCGCAGACCTGTTCGAAGGCCGGCAGTTCGTCGAGGTCGATCAGCGGCGGCTTGTTGCTGCGCATCGCCTCGCCCTGCGGGTACATCGCGCTGGTTGCCCGCCGCACCGCCCCCCACATCGAATTGTTCATGATCACGAACAGCACCGGCAGGTCATGCGCCGCGGCGGCGTGGTGGAGCGCCACTGGATTGCCGAAAAGGTGTGAGCCGTCGCCCAATGTGGCGATGACCAGCCGGTCGGGCGCAGCGAGCTTCGCGCCCAGCGCCGCCCCGCCGCCCCAGCCGAGCCCCGAGGCCGGGCTCGATCCGAAATAGCTACCGGGCAGATTCGATCCGCAATGCTCGGCCATCAGCGTGTATTCGTTGACCAGGATCGCGTCCTCGGGCTTGGCGCGGGCGATGCACGCGCTGGCCCAGGCCATGTGGATCGGGCGGAGGCCGGCGACCGTCTCGCGGGTTTTTTGCCAGCCGGCGCGCTGTGCTTCCGCGAGACCGGCAACCCGCTGCCGTCGCGCGTCGACGGCGGATTTGGCGCTGTAGCTGTCGAGCGCCGCAGCGAGCTCCGGCAATGCCGTCGCGGGCGCACCAGTCACCGCGAGGTCGCACGGAAATCCGCGAATCGGATAGCGCGAGAACAGTGGATCGACGCCCAGATGGACGATTTTGCATCGCGGCCTCGGCGCCTTAAGGCTCGGGACCCAGGGAACATCGCATTCGAGCACCAGGATCGCGTCCGCATCGTCGAGATACGCGGTCGCGTCATAGCCGAGATGGCAGGGATGGTCGGCGGCAAGCGAGAGATGGCGCGGCCGGTGCTGCACGACCGGGATCGCAAAGCGCAGGGCGAGATCGCCCAGCGCCGCGACCGCCGCGGGATCGCGACCGGCGCTGGCAGTGATGATCAGCGGATTGTCCGCCGCAGCGAGAATTCGCGCGGCCTCGTCGATCGCCGCTTTGTCGGGACCGGGCGGCGAGGCCGCGACCCGGCGGCCCGGCATGTCGTAGGCGAAGCCGGGCAGCGGCGACGCCAGCACCTCACGCGGCAACGACAGGTAGACCGGGCCCTGCGGCGCGCTGGTCGCGATGGCGAGGGCGCGGTCGACCACGGTTTCGAGCTGCTGGCCGTTGCGCAATTCGTAATCCCATTTGACGATCTCGCGCACCATCCCGGCCTGATCGAACATCTCCTGTGCCCAGTGGATGTAGACGTCGCGCGCGCCGGCCATGCCCTCCTCGGTCAAGGGCGAGCGGCCGGCGGTGAACAGCATCGGGACATTCTCGCGCGCGGCGTTAAAAGCGGCGCACACGCCGTTGGCGGTGCCGACGCTGACATGCACCATGACCGCCGGGACCCGCCCGGTAACCATCGCATAGCCATGGGCCATCGACAGCGCGAGATTCTCATGGGTGGCGATGACCGGCTTGGGAACCGGCGTTCCGGTCCGCGCCGCTTTGGCGAAGGCCTCGACCAGCGGAGCGAAATCGGTGCCGGCATTGGCGAACAGATATTCGACCCCACGCTCAGCGAGCAGCGTGAGATAGGCCTCGGCCACGCTGTCGACCGCCAATTCCTTGCGCGCCATGATGTCGCTCCCGTGAGCAATGATCGACGCAGGATAACCCGTCTGCTATCGGCGATGACAGCGCCGCAGCAGTCTCAGATAGCTGCCGGGTGGTGGGGCAGGGGGCGGCCGTCGAGGCCGGCGGCGGCCAGGCCCAGATGGCGCAGCACCGTCGGCGCGATGTCGACCAAAGACGAGCGGTCGGGATAAGTCCCCGCGGCGAAGCCGCCGCCATGGACGAACAGGAACGGGCGCTGCTCGTTGGCGCCAAGCCCGCCATGCTGGCCGAAGCCGGTGATGTCCTTGGGCTCCGAGGAATCGTGGACGATATGACTGTGGCCGGAGACACCGTGCGGGTTGACCCGGTCGTCGGCCTTTAGGGTGATCGCAATCCGCGCCGGCGAGCCCATGGGCAAGCCGATTCCGCCGAGAGCGCCGCCGGTGAAGACGCGGCCGACCCAAGGCTCGGTTGCGAGAAACCGCGTGACTTCGGCAACCAGCGTGCTCTCGGGCTCGGCAAAATAAATCAGCGCCGCGGTGCCGTTGGGGGCGACGACGACCTCCGACGATCCCGGCGCGCGCTTCAACCCGGCCGCGACCAGCAGCCCCTCGAGGTCGATCGTCTCGTCGACGCTCTCCATGCCGTGATCCGAGCCGACGACGAACAGGATGTTTTCGCCGCCGGGATCGAGCTTGGCCACGGTTTCGGCGACGCGGCGTACATTTTCGTCGGCGCTGCCGATCGCCGCGCGATGCGCCGGCGAGCCCAACGGCGTGTGGTGGCCGGTGTAGTCGGGCTCCGACAGCCACAACAAGGCCAATGCCGGCGCGCGCTCGCGCAACACCTCGGTGCAGAAGCGCTCGGTCACGGCGGTGTCGCCGGCGTCGCCCTTGGCGACCGCGAGCCCCTCCTCGGCCGGCAATGACCGGCGCCCGGGGCCAAAGCTGCCGGCGGCGTTGTAGACCCAGCCATGGCCGTCGGGATCGAGAAAATAAGCGGCCCCCGGCGACACATTCGAAAACGCGATCGTGCTCTCGCCGGCGCGGGCGAGGCGTTCGGCCATCGTCGGCATGTGCAGGGTGCGGCCGGTAGCGCGGTGCAGGCGGTCGCGGAAATCGGGCTTGCCGACCGACAGGCAGACCAGCCCGTCGCCTTCGTCGAGCGCCATCGTGTTGCCGAGCAGACCATGGCGCGCCGGTAGGCAGCCGGTGGCGATCGATGCCGCACTCGTCCGCGTCGTCGACGGGAATACGCCGGCATGGTTGACGAACCGCGCCGAGCGATGGCCGAGCTCGCAAAGGAATGGCGCATCCGCCGGCGTTATCAGATCGCGGCGCAAACTGTCGCAGATGACGATGACGGCGCGATTCATCCCGATATTCCTTCGGTTCGGGCGCTTTCCACGGCGCCGGGGTCGCGGGCCAGCATAGCCCGGCGCAATGCCGATGGCAGCGGCGTCTTTTCGCCGGTGGCGTTGACGACGAGGATCAGCACGGCCCGCCCGAGCGCGCACAACCCGTCGCGCCAAACCGCGTATTCCATCTCGAAGCTGGTATTGCCGAGCCGGACCGTGCGGGCGCTGACCAGGATTTCGTCCCCATAGGCGAGCGGCCGGTGATAACGGATGCTGGTCTCGGCCATGACCGGCCCCGGCGTTCCCGCCGACAGCTCCGGCAGCCCCGCAGTCTCGAGATAGCGGTTGCGCGCCTCCTCGAACCATTCGAAATAGGCGCGGTGGTTGGCATGCCGGAACGGGTCGCATTCGCTCCAGCGCACCCGGTGCCGGATCGCAAACGCCCACCCCGGCTCGACCCCGAACGCCGCAAATTCCGCCGCCTCCGCCCCAACCATATTCACTAGCCCGTTGGTTGCCCCCTCTGCCGCCCCATTTTCCCCCTTGCGTTGCCCACGGGGAGAAGGCGGGGCGAGGGGACATCGCTAAGGGGTCCGCTGAGCATCACCCCGCGTCTTGGCCATGAGCGCTGCCTTGATTGCTGTCATTACCGAATTGCGCATCTCTGGCCCCTTGGCCGCTCTCGCATCCCCTCCATGTTCCTTATAGGACGCCAATACTGACGTGCAGCACTCGTCTAACATCGTAGTATCTATAGGGCTTTTAACCCTCGCGGCTATGCCGGCCAAGTCGGCCTTAGTGGGAGTCTCCTTGTTGGTCAAGCGGCTAGAGAGCCACATATCCATATAATATCTGATGTCAGTTCGCACATCTTTCGTTACGTCCTCGCGACCCGACAGATACGTATACACTTGTCTATCTAGCAAGATTGCCGATAGGTACAGCTCTCTCGGGGCATTTATATCAAAAATACTACTGTATCCTTCTTCTGTCTTTAACAACGACATCGGGCGGGCACGGGCCTGATCTGGGCGACGAATTGATGTTGCCATTACAGCCTGAGCAAGATCTTTGATGCTTACGATTTGAGAGATCGGTTTTTTTAATCTTCGGTATTCGCCTTTTCGGCGATCATACCAAATTTGATATAATTTTAAAAGTTCTTCTATGTCAAAATGAATATCGTCTGTTGCCCTTAATGAGAGCGGACTAACAGGTGTTTGGTTATTCGTTGCTTTGACAACACGACGGCGGGTCTGTTCGTCCGGGGGTAAAACTACACGCACTAAGATCGTTCTATCATCCGCCTTTGGGGAGGCACTAAAATGGTTATATATCTCGTGAGAGGTTTGTAGGCCGTTCACAAGCTCAGGCGCTACAATCTCCACCTTACCAGCTGCCACCGCGCATTTGTCCGCAAGTATTGTGACCCCGTTGTTGAGCCACCAGAACTCCCGGACATCGTTCGTGAGAAGCGTATTACGGATATCTGTATTAACCGGATTTCTTTCCCCGGCATAGTCTCGCACATTCGGCTCGAGAAGATATTGACGCAATCGTCCATTTTCATCGGTAAGGAATTCGGCAAATTTATCCAGCCGTGCAAGACAGATAACGGACCCATCATCAGCCATCAGAGACTTTGAAATACCAAGAAGTAATGTACGATTTGGTGGGTTTCGCCATGCGTTGGTAAGAGTTCGCGCTCCCCAAAATTGAAAATCAACGTCAGCGGCGCTTATGTGTTCGCGTATGGACCTTGTTAAATTCCCTACTCTCAACCGCACATTTGGGTTAGGATCTTGATCGCTCTTTGATGCGTAGGCGAAGAAAACAGTGAATTTGTGAGGCTGGCCAATCATTTCCTCAAAATGAGTGCGAAATGAGGTTATCGCCTCTCTAACCATTTCGTTATAATATGTGAACGAAC
Source organism: uncultured Alphaproteobacteria bacterium (assembly GCA_963821795.1). Classification (GTDB taxonomy): domain Bacteria; phylum Pseudomonadota; class Alphaproteobacteria; order ATCC43930; family CGMCC-115725; genus AP-15. The sequence goes on along the minus strand of CAWGFH010000006.1, from coordinate 628 downwards.
TAACCGGCCTAGCGAAATTAAATACATCGTCGCAAAAAGCCTGTATTTTTGTGATCGGGATTTCTCCGAATCCGCGTTCGTTCTTAGCCTGGATTATCCATAATTGAGCGGTCAGTACGTTTACCGGCAAAATGGTTTCCTCGACCACAAGCTGCCGGTTCACAAAAAAGTACATTCCATCGATGCCGCCATCGTTTCCGCCGCCTAAATGACCGGACGAAATTTCATCGTCTGACAAGTCGGCGTCTTTGAGAATTAACTCGATACAATAACGCTCAAATGCCGAAGCGGGAGTTAGGTCAGGCGCGCGTTCTGCGCGCCACCCATCGAAATTAGCCTCTAAAGCCTTGACGTCGAGTTCGCTCACCCGATGGTCCCCGGTTGTCGTGTAAGGATCATCCGCTCGATGCGAAGAGTCCTTAGCCGCACAAAGACCTTGTGCACGACCAGCGCCAAATGCCGGTTAGTCAACGGCACCCGTGCGTGGATCACGATCAAGTACATATTCGTCATTCGTTCTCATCTGTCAACGATCATGGTCGGAGCGGTGTAACCCCAGGCTCGCACCCCAGCCGAGAACATGCGAGACAAGACAACGATGGCGGTTCGACTGAAGCACGGTGAAGCG
>CAWGFH010000005.1:0-271613 GCA_963821795.1 uncultured Alphaproteobacteria bacterium | reverse complement strand
GGCCAAGCTGGCATCGAACGCGGCCTCGACGACCAGTTGCGCGGCCGTCAGGAGCCGCTGCAACTGTCGATCGATTTGCGTTTGCAATACGTCCTGCGCGAAGAGTTGCAGCGCGTGATGGACGACTTCACCGCCAAAGGCGCCGACGGGCTGATTATGGACGTCAACACCGGCGAAGTTCTGGCGCATGGTTTCCTTGCCCGATTTTGATCCGAGCCATCCCGGCACGGCCGACCCCAACCATCCAAACATTCCGGTGGCCGACCGGATGTTCGATCGCGTCACGCTCGGAGATTATGAAATCGGTTCGGTGTTCAAGATCTTCACGACGGCGATGGGGCTCGACTTAGGCGCCACTACCATGACCGGCATGTTCGACGCGACGCACCCGATTTATATCGGGCGCTTCACGATCTCAGACTACCACGGCAAGCATCGCCCGCTCAGCGTTCCCGAAATCTTGATGTATTCTTCGAATATCGGTGAGGCCAAGATCGCGCTAGCGGTTGGCGCCCAGCGGCAGCAGGAATATCTGCGGCGATTCGGGCTGCTGACCTCCCCCGCCTTCGAGCTGAAGGAAATTGGCCGGCCGCATTATCCGGCCAAGTGGCGCGAGGTCAACGTCATGACAATCGGCTTCGGCCACGGCATTTCCGAGACCCCGCTGCAGATTGCCAGCGGGGCCGCTGCGCTCGTCAATGGCGGGGTGTTGCGCCAGGCGACCCTGCTTAAAGTGCCGCCCGGCGACGCACCGGAGGGCCGTCAGGTGATTTCGCCGGAAACCTCCGAGCACATGCGCAAATTGCTGCGTATGGTGGTTTTGTTCGGGACCGGTGAAATGGTGGACGCGCCGGGCTATGTCGTCGGCGGCAAGACGGGCACCGCCGATAAAGTCGAGGGCAAGCACTATGCCGAACAGAAGCTGCTCTCGAGCTTCGTCGGAGTCTTCCCGATGACCGGCCCGAAGTATCTGGTTATGGCGATGGTGGACGAACCGCATGGCACCAAGGCGAGCCATGGCTTTGCCACCGCTGGTTGGACCGCGGCGCCGGCCGTCGGCCGCACCATCGTGCGCATAGCACCTCTGCTCGGGGTGCAGCCGGTTGATGAAGTTCGTCGCCTGCCGTCGCACAGGCGCTAACACCCGAGAGCATGCAGGGTAAGCGGATTGAAGCTTACTGAGCTGATCGACGCCGCCGAGTGGCCAGCCCAGCCCGGCCTCCGAAGCAATCCCGAGATCGCCGGGATCACCGCCGACTTGCGTACAGTGCTTCCGGGGTTTCTGTTCGCGGCGATGCCCGGCACGCGGCTCGACGGCAAGCAATTCACCGGCGAAGCGGTAGCGCGCGGCGCAGTGGCGATCCTGACCGACGACGCCGCAGCCCTCGAGCCGGCATCCGATGACTTCGCGCACCTAGCGATCCTCACCGATCCGAACCCGCGTCGCCGACTGGCGCAGCTGGCAGCGCGCTTTTCCGGCCAGCAGCCGGGAACGATTGCTGCTGTCACCGGCACCAACGGCAAGACCTCGGTGGTCCACTTCACGCGCGAGATTTGGACGGCTACCGATCTTCGGGCAGCGAGCGTCGGCACGCTCGGGCTGGTAACCTCCGACGGGCGGCGCCCGGGCGCGCTGACGACACCCGACCCGATCGCTCTCCACCGCGATCTCGCCGCCCTCTGCGCGCGAGGCATCGAGCATGTTGCAATCGAAGCTTCGAGCCACGGGCTCGCCCAATTTCGCCTCGACGGCCTCCCGGTCACGGCCGCGGCCTTTACCAACCTGACCCGCGATCACCTCGACTACCACGAGGATGTGGCCGCTTACCGGGCCGCTAAGGAACGGCTGTTCGGCGAGCTGTTGCCGGCGGGTCGGCCGGCCGTCCTCAACCGCGATAGCGACGAATTTGCCCGGCTGGCAGCCCTGTGCCGCCAGCGCGAGCACCAGGTCGTCAGCTATGGCACCCACTCTGCCGCCGATCTGCGAATTTTGGCGGCGTGGTCGTGCGACCTCGGGCAGCGCCTCGAACTCGAAATCTTCGGCCGCCGCGGTGAATTCGTTCTGCCGCTGCTCGGCGATTTCCAGGCGATGAATGCGCTCTGCGCCCTTGGGCTGGCAATTGCAACCGGCTCCCCGGCAGCTATGGCAACGGCGGCGATCGCTCGGCTAAGCGGCGTGCCCGGCCGGCTCGAATTCGTCGGAGAGGCCGGCGGCCGCGCCCCGGTCGTTGTCGATTACGCACACACTCCCGATGCCCTCGCGACGGTGCTCTCGGCACTGCGGCCCCATGCACCGAAGCGGCTCGTGGTCTTGTTCGGTTGCGGCGGCGACCGCGACCCCGGCAAGCGGCCGCTGATGGGACAGGTTGCGGCCCGCGCCGCCGACCGCGTTTACGTGACGGACGACAATCCGCGCGGCGAAGACCCCGCCGCGATCCGCCGCACGATCCTCGCCGCGGTCCCAGATGCCATCGAAATCGGCGACCGGCGCCGCGCGATCGAGAGCGCAATTAACGATCTCGCCGCCGGAGACCTGCTGGTGATCGCCGGCAAGGGTCATGAAACCGGCCAGATCATCGGCGGGCAGACGTTCCCGTTCGACGATGCGGAAATCGTCCGCACCCTCCTCGGGCAACGCGACACCCAGACAAGCGGCAGGCGAGCGGATGACGCCGCTATGGGCCGCCGGCGATGCCGCCCGGGCGACGCGGGGAGTCAGCCGCGCCGATTGGGCGGCGACGGGGGTCTCGATCGATACTCGCAGCTTGGCGGCGGGGGATCTCTTCGTCGCCTTGCATGGGCCAAACCATGACGGGCACGATTTCGCAGCGACCGCACTCGAAGGCGGCGCGGCCGCAATTATGGTCGACCGCGATCTGCCGCCGCTCCCGGCGGGCGCACCGCTGCTGCAGGTCGACGACACGCTCTCCGGCCTTGGTGCGCTCGGCAGCTATGCCCGGGCCCGGAGCGGCGCCCGGATTACCGCGATTACCGGCAGCGTCGGCAAAACAGGGACGAAAGAGGCGCTGCGCTTGGCGCTCGGTGGCAGCGGCCCGACTTTCGCTTCGGCGAGCAGCCTCAATAATCACTGGGGAGTGCCCTTGTCGCTGGCCCGCATGCCGCCCGATGCGGTTTTCGGCATCTTCGAACTAGGCATGAACCACCCCGGCGAGATTGCCACGCTGACCCGCCTGGTGCGGCCGCACATAGCGATCATCACGACAGTCGAACCGGCTCACCTCGGCTTTTTCGCCTCGATCGAAGACGTCGCCGACGCCAAAGCCGAAATCTTCCTCGGGTTGGAACCGGGCGGGATCGGCGTCTTGAACCGCGATAACGCACACTATCGCCGGCTTGCGGACGCCGCCGAGCGCGCGGGCGCAATGACGGTCATCAGCTTCGGCGTTCACCGCGACGCCACGGTCCGGCTAGTGGATTGCGTGCTCGGACCCGATGGAAGCACTGTCGAGGCCAGCGTCTCGGGCATTCTGTTGTGCTTCGATTTGCCTGTCCCAGGCCGTCACTGGGTTATGAACGCACTGGCCGTTTTGGGTGCCGCGATGGCGGCCGGCTGTGATCCGCAAATTTCGGCAGCGCGCCTCTCGGGCCTCGAAGCGATGCCGGGACGCGGACGCCGCCACGAGTTGCCCTGGCGCGGTGGTATCCTGACCCTGATTGACGAGAGCTACAATGCGAGCCCGTCCGCGATGGCAGCGGCCCTCGCCGTCCTCGGTGCGCGCACGCCGGCGGCCGGCGGCCGGCGGGTGGCCGTGCTGGGTGACATGCTCGAACTCGGTGCCGCGGCGCCGCGCTTTCATCGTGAACTGGCGGCGCTTCTCGACGCAGCCGGGGTTGATCGCGTGTTCCTGATCGGCGACGCCATGGCGGCGCTGCACGAAGCGCTGCCCGAGGCAAGCCGGGGCGGTTGGTGGCGAACGGCCGATCAGGCTGCGATTGCCCTCCTCGACTTTTTAGAACCTGGCGATGTCGTCACGGTCAAAGGTTCCTACGCTCTGCGCCTGGGCCGTATCGTGGAACGGCTGCTCGCCGAGCCAATTCGGCACGAGACCTGATCGTATGCTTTACCCATTGCTGTTCCCGCTCGCGGACCATTTTCAGCTCTTTAACCTGTTCCGCTACATCACCTTTCGGTCGGGCGGCGCGGTCGTCACTGCGCTGCTGATCAGCTTCGTCTTTGGGCGGCCGATCATCACCTGGCTGCGCTCAAAGCAAACAAACGGTCAACCGATTCGTCTCGACGGCCCCGCCGGCCATCTGGTCCGCAAAAAGGGCACGCCGACGATGGGCGGTTTTCTGATACTGCTGGCGCTGACGGTCGCGACCCTGCTGTGGGCGGATCTGACCAACCCCTATGTGTGGATAGCGCTGCTGGTCACCGTCGGCTTCGGTCTGATCGGGTTTCTCGACGACTATAAAAAGCTCACCAGCAATTCGCATCGCGGCCTGCCTGGGTCGACCAAGATCCTGCTGGAGATCGGGGTCGGCGCCTTCGCCTGCATCGCCCTCGGCTACGTAACCCCGGGGCCGCTGGCCCACACTCTTGCGGTGCCGTTTTTCAAGAATGTCTTGATCAATCTCGACGGGCTTTTTGTGCCGTTTGGCGTGCTGGTGATCGTCGGGGCATCGAATGCGGTCAATCTGACAGACGGCCTAGACGGGCTTGCGATCGTGCCGGCGATGATTGCGGCCGGCTGCTTCGCATTAATTGCCTATTTCGTAGGCAACGCGATCTTCGCTAATTATCTTCAGATCCACCACGTCCCTGGCGCCGGCGAACTGGCCGTGTTTTGCGGCGCGATGGTCGGGGCCAGCCTCGGCTTCCTATGGTTCAACGCGCCGCCCGCGATGGTCTTCATGGGTGATACCGGCTCGCTCTCGATCGGGGGAGCGCTTGGGACTATCAGCGTCATCACCAAGCATGAGCTCGTGCTCGCTATCATCGGCGGATTGTTCGTGCTCGAGGCGGTGTCGGTCATTGTTCAAGTCGCCAGCTTCAAGATCACCGGCAGGCGCGTCTTTCGGATGGCGCCGCTGCATCACCATTTCGAACAGAAAGGCTGGGAGGAGCCGACCATCGTTATCCGTTTTTGGATCATCGCCTCGATCTTGGCGATCGCCGGCCTTGCCACCCTAAAGCTGCGGTAGCATGCGATGTCCGATCGAGGCATCGCACAGATAGTAGCTAGACGCCACGATAGCCGCTATATATTCGTTCCCGGTAGGAATCGGGAGGCCAATCCCCGAGGCAAGCCTAATTCGATCGGCGAGGATCGATTCCGATGAGGTTCGCCCGTATCGATCAGAGCCCGGTGGCGCGCTGGTGGTGGACAGTCGATCGGTGGAGCCTCGCCGCGCTCAGCATTCTGATCGGGTTCGGTGTCCTGATGAGCCTGGCGGCGAGCCCAGCCGTGGCCGAGCGAATCGGCTATGACGGCATGCACTTCGTGCGCCGGTATCTCTCGCTGCTGCCGGTTACGATCAGCCTGATGTGGCTGATATCCTTGCAGACGCCGCGGACGGTGCGGCGCATCGCCTTTATCGGTTTCGGCATTGGAATTGCGTTGCTGGCCTTGACCTTTGTTGTCGGCGCCGAGATCAAGGGTGCACGGCGATGGATCAATCTGCCTCTGGTGGCATTGCAGCCCTCCGAGTTTGTCAAGCCGACCTTTGCTGTTGTTGCAGCTTGGCTGTTCTCCGAGCAGAAGCTGCGCCAGGGCTTTCCAGGTAATCTAATTTCCGCGGCGCTTTTGCTGTTGATCGTCGGGATGTTGATTCTGCAGCCCGACATTGGGATGGCGGTTGTCGTGGCGACAGTGTGGTTCGGGCAGTTCTACATGACCGGCCTGCGGCTCTATTGGATCGTCTTGTTCGGCCTCGGCGGGATTGGGGGGCTGGCCGCTGCCTATACTTTCCTGCCGCATGTAAGAATTCGCGTCGATCATTTCCTCGATCCGGCTGCCGGGGACAGCTATCAGGTCAATCGCTCGCTCGAGGCTTTCGCCAACGGCGGATTGTGGGGCCGCGGTCCGGGCGAGGGCACGATAAAATTTGTGCTGCCCGACGCGCATTCGGATTTTGTCTTCGCCGTGGCGGGCGAAGAATTGGGCCTGATCATCTGCCTGATCATCGTCGGACTTTTCGCCTTCGTCGTGTTGCGCGGCTTTTTCCGGCTGCGCCAGGAGGGCAGTCTGTTCGTGCTGCTCGCCGCAACCGGTCTGTTGATCCAATTCGGGCTTCAAGCCGTCATCAATATGGCCTCGACCTTGCACATGATGCCGACCAAGGGGATGACGTTGCCGTTCCTATCGTACGGCGGCTCGTCAATGTTGGCGCTCGGAGTGGGGATGGGGATGCTGTTGGCGCTGACTCGCCGCCGGCTTGCAGGAAGCGCGCTGTGAGGCAGGGCTGCGTCCTCGCCGCAGGCGGCACCGGCGGCCATCTGTTTCCCGCCGAGGCGCTGGCAACCGAACTCATCGAACGCGGCCAACAAGTACACTTGCTGACCGATTCGAGGGCCGATGCCTTCGCCGAAGCCGCCGCTGGGGTTACGGTCCATCATGTGCGCTCGGCAGCGCTGGGGGGCGGTCCGATTCGTGCCGCGCACGGTTTGGCTGAGTTGGCGGCCGGTGCGGTGCAGGCCCGCCGGCTACTGCGTTGGCTGTCCCCGCAAGCGGTCGTCGGCTTCGGCGGCTACCCGTCAGTACCTACCATGCTGGCCGCCGCCTCGCTCGGAATGCCGACCGTCATTCACGAACAGAACGCGGTGCTTGGCCGCGCCAATCGTCTGCTGGCGCCCCGCGTACGGCGGATCGCCACCGGCTTTGCCGAGACCGCGGCCATGCGGCCAGCCGATCGCCGTCGCGCCGTCCATGTCGGCAACCCGGTCAGGCCGGCAGTCCTCGCCATGGGCCAACCCAGATATGCGCCGCCGATGCCGGATCGATCGGTCGAACTGTTGATCCTCGGCGGCAGCCAAGGCGCGCGCGTGCTAAGCGAAATCGTGCCGCCGGCTCTGGCGGCTTTGCCGCCGCGCCTGCGCCTGTTGCTCAGAGTGAGCCAGCAAACGCGTCCCGAAGATCTCGCCTCGGTTGTCCAAGCCTATGCGGCAGCCGGCATTCCGGCCGAAATCGAAAGCTTCTTTGCCGATGTGCCGCAACGGATGGCGCGCGCGCACTTAGCAATCTGCCGGGCCGGCGCCTCGACTTTAGCCGAGCTTTCTGCGATCGGCCGGCCGGCCGTATTGGTTCCTTACCCTTACGCCACCGACGACCATCAAACCGCGAACGCAAAGGCTTTCGCCGCGGCGGGGGGAGGATGGGTAGCCGCGCAAGCGGAACTGACCCCGGATAGCCTCTCCTTTTTACTGCAAACACTTCTCGACGATGGCCCAGCCCTGGCACTCGCGGCGGAACGGGCTCGCGGATTCGGCCGCCGCGACGCGGTCCAACATTTGGCGCGGCTGGCTCTCTCGCTGGAGGCAGACGGTGCCGTGCAGGGGCGCGCGGCATGAGGGCGCTGCCGCTGACCATTGGACCCCTGCACTTTATCGGCATCGGCGGGATCGGCATGAGCGGCATCGCCGAGGTTCTGCACAATCTCGGCTACAGCGTGCAGGGAAGCGACCTCGCCGACGGCGCCAATGTGCGCCGCCTGACCGATCTCGGCATCCCGGTCATGGTCGGGCATGACGCAGCCAATCTCGGGGCAGCGGAGGTCGTCGTGATCTCGTCGGCGGTGGCGCCCGACAATCCCGAGATCGGTGCGGCTCGGGCGCGGCGCCTGCCGGTGGTGCGCCGCGCCGAGATGCTAGGCGAATTGATGCGGCTCAAATGGTCGCTGGCGGTCGCCGGCACCCACGGCAAAACCACGACGACTTCGATGATCGGCGCGTTGCTCGAAACCGCCCAGCTCGATCCTACCGTGATCAATGGCGGCATCATCAACGCCTACGGCACCAACACGCGGCTCGGCGACGGCGACTGGATGGTGGTCGAGGCCGACGAAAGCGACGGCACCTTCACCCGGCTCCCGGCGACAGTCGCGATCGTCACTAACATCGACCCCGAGCACCTCGATTTCTACGGCAACTTCGACGCACTGCGCCAAGCCTTCGAGACCTTTGTCGGCAACATTCCCTTTTACGGCTTCGCCGCATTGTGCATCGACCATCCGGTCGTGCAGAGCATGATCCCGAAATTGTCCGATCGCCGGGTGCTTACCTATGGGCTGAGCCCGCAAGCCGATATCCGCGCCGTCGACCTCAGGCTCGGCCGCGATGGCGCCCACTACGACATCGTCATATCCGACGGCCCGGGCGAGCGTGGGCGATCGGTGCCCGACCTGTTCCTGCCGATGTTTGGACGGCACAACGTACAAAATTCGCTGGCCGTGGCGGCGGTCGCCGAGGCGCTTGGGCTGGGCGACGATGCGCTGCGCGCGGCGCTGCGCAACTTCAAGGGAGTGAAACGCCGCTTTACCAAAACTGGCGAGTGGAACGGCGTGACCGTGATCGACGATTACGGCCACCATCCGGTCGAGATCGCAGCAGTGCTGAAGGCGGCACGGGCGATCGTCGCGAGCAAGGTTATTGCGGTCGTGCAACCGCACCGCTACACCCGCGTGTCGCATCTATTCGACGACTTTTGCACCTGCTTCAACGATGCCGACATTGTCCTCGTCGCCGACATTTACGCGGCCGGCGAAGCGCCGATCGAGGGAATAACGCGGGACGCTATTGTCGCCGGGCTGTCCGAACACGGTCATCGCAACGCCCGCCCGCTCGCCGACCCCGGTAATCTCGCACCGCTGATAGCCGAATTGTCTCGCCCCGGCGATATCGTGGTCTGTCTGGGCGCCGGCTCGATTACCGGGTGGGCGAACAACCTGCCGCAGGAACTTGCCGCCCTGGCAAGGCGCGAGCTGGCTTGATGAACCTGTTGCACGCCGATCGCGGATTATTGCCGGCTGCAGCACTCGCGGGGTTGCGAGGCAGGCTGACCGCGAATGCGGCCATAGGACGGCAGACGTGGTTCGGCGTCGGTGGACCGGCCGACCAATTGTACCGGCCCGCCGACCTCGACGATCTCGTCGCCCTGCTGGGCGCGCTGCCGTCCGAAGTCCCGGTCTCGGTGATCGGCGGCGCCTCAAATCTATTGCTACGTGACGGTGGGATTTGCGGCTTTGTGCTCCGCCTCGGTCGCGGATTTGCCGCCATTGCCGCGGAACAGGGCGAGATCGTGGCCGGCGCCGGTGCGCTCCATCTCAAAGTCGCGCAATTCGCAGCGGAGGCCGGGATTGCCGGGCTAGAATTTCTCTCCGGCATCCCCGGAACCTTGGGCGGCGGGCTGCGGATGAACGCCGGCGCCTATGGCCGCGAGGTCAAAGACGTGCTGGTTTCAGCGACGGCGGTCGACCGCACGGGCGCGCGCCATGTGATCGACCGAGCCGCACTGGGATTTTCCTACCGCAGTTGCGACGTAGACCCAGCCTGGATTTTCGTCGAGGCTCGGCTGCAGGGCGTTGAGGACGATCCAGCCGCGATCAAGCGGCGGATGACCGAGATCAAAGCAGCGCGCGAAGCCACGCAACCGGTCAGAGCCCGCACCGGCGGGTCGACCTTCAAGAACCCGCCAGGTGGCGCCGCCTGGCGGTTGATCGACGACGCCGGCTGCCGCGGCCTCGTGCGTAACGGCGCGATGGTGTCGCCGCAGCACACCAACTTCCTGATTAATTGCGGGAACGCCACCGCCAGCGATCTCGAGGGGCTGGGCGAGGAGGTACGGCGCCGCGTGCATGAGGCGAGCGGCGTTGTTCTCGAGTGGGAGATTCGGCGCATCGGCCGCCAGCTTCCCGGCATCGAGCCGGTTTCGAAAGGAATGGACCTTAGGTGAGCAAGAGCGTCGCCCTGCTGTTGGGAGGCTGGTCGCCCGAGCGCGAGGTCTCGCTGTCAAGCGGGCGCGAATGTGCCAGAGCGCTCGTCGACCATGGCTATCGGGTCACGGTGATCGATGTCGGCAGGGACCTGACCGCATTGCTGCGCATGCTTGAGCCGCGGCCCGACATGCTCTTCAACGCCCTGCACGGGGTCGGCGGAGAGGATGGCACGATCCAGGCCGTCTTCGAGATGTTGGCTATCCCCTATACGCACTCCGGCGTCCTCGCCTCGGCATTGGCGATGCATAAGCCGATGGCAAAAGCAATATTTCGCGCCGCTGGTTTGTCTGTCGCCGAAGGTGTCGTCTCTTCTCCGGAGGAGCTCGCCCGGCGCGATCCGTTGCCGGCGCCGTTCGTCGTCAAACCGATCAACCAGGGATCAAGCGTTGGGGTGCGCATCGTTCGGATCGGCGACAATTCCTGGCGCGAGGAGGTTTTGAGCTGGCGTTTCGGCCGCGAGATCATGGTCGAGCGATTTGTGCCCGGACGCGAGCTGACCGTGGCAGTGATGGGCGAGCGCGCCCTGGGAGTTTGCGAGATCGTTCCGCACAGCAGCTTCTATGACTACACCGCGAAATATGCACGAGGCGGCTCCGACCATTTGGTGCCAGCCCCGATCCCGCCTCGGGCTTATGACGAAGCACTCGACATCGCCCTGCGGGCGCATCGCGCGCTAGGCTGCCGCGGCGTCAGCCGCGCCGATCTGCGCTACGACGACACGCCCGCCGGCGACGGCCGCCTTTACCTGCTTGAGGTTAACACCCAGCCCGGGATGACCCCCACCTCGTTGGTGCCCGACATCGCCCGGCATGCCGGCATCAGCTTTGATGAACTGGTGATCTGGATCGCGGAGAACGCTACGTGCGATCGGTGAGCACGCCGACAACGGCGGCGCGCCGGCGTGGCGCCGGCTGGGCCGGCCGGCTGCGCCGCATTGGTTGGTGGCTTGCCATTCCCACGGTTGCGGCCGGATGCATCTACCTCGCCGCGCAGCTGGGCCGTTCGCCGCTCGATCATGCAACCCTTGCCAGCGTGCCAAAGCGTTTGATTGACGTCACCGCAGCGCTCGGCTTTCGGGTCGCCGATATTCGGGTCGAGGGACGTGCTACGACCGATCGCGAGACCATTCTCGAAGCGCTCGGCGCTAGGCCCGGCACGCCGATCCTGGCGGTCGATCCGGTTCGCGCCAAGCAGCAGCTGGAGGCCCTGCCCTGGGTCCGTTCCGCGCTGATCGAGCGCCGCCTACCCGATACGCTCTATGTACGCCTTGTCGAACGTGAGCCGTTGGCCTTGTGGCAACATGGCGGCAAGATCGAGCTGATCGACCGCGCCGGCGGCGTTATTCCGGTCACCCGCCTCGATCGGTTTGCCAAGCTGCCGCTGGTTGTCGGCGAGGATGCGGCGAGCCATGCGCCCGAATTGCTTGCGATGCTGGCGAGCGAGCCCGAGCTGGCGCGGCGCGTCACCGCGGCGGTGCGTGTCGGCGGCCGGCGCTGGAATCTGCGTATCGACAACGCGATCGACATCCTGCTTCCCGCCGACGAGACGGCGGCAGCGTGGGGCGATCTCGCCCGTCTTCAGCGGTCGAGCGCCATTCTCAAGCGCGACGTTTTGGCCATCGACCTGCGTCTTCCGGATCGGCTTGTCGTGCGGGTCGCACCGGAGCCGCAAAAGGAATCGCCGACAGCCAAGAAAGGACGCCCGCAGGCGAAGAACATATGAGCGCAATCGACGAGATCCGGGTGCGCGACAAAAACCCGACGCAGGCAACAGCCGCAAAGCGTGCCAAGGGGAAGCCGCGCCGGGCGCCGCGACCACCCAGACCGCATCACCGGCCACACGGCAGCTTGGTGGCCGCGCTCGATATCGGCACAACCAAGGTGTGCTGCTTCATCGCCAGGGTTGAGTCGGAGAAACTGCAGGTCATCGGCATCGGACATCAAATTTCCCGTGGTTTGCGCAACGGGATGATCGTCGATCTCGAAGCGGCCGGAACCTCGATCGCGAACGCGGTGCACGCTGCCGAGGAAATGGCCAAGGAGACGATCGAACAGGTCGTTACGAATTTGTCTGGCGGGTTCTCGGCATCCCGCATCATCAAGGCAGAAATCAGCGTCGCCGGCCGCGAAGTCGGCGAGGCCGAACTGCAGCGCGTGCTCCACCAAGGATACCTGCTGCGCGAGCCCGGCGATCGTCAAATCATCCATTCGGTGCCGGTCGGGTTTTCGATCGACGACAGTCGCGGAATACGCGATCCGCGGGGCATGTACGGCGAACGGCTCGGTGTGAACATGAACGTGGTCACCGCCGGAGCCCACAGCGTGCGCAGCCATACCGCCGCGATCGGGCGCTCGCACCTTGACGTCGAAGCACTCGTCGTCAGCCCTTATGCGGCCGGGCTCTCCTGCCTCGTCGAGGATGAAATCGGCCTCGGCGTTACGGTGATCGACATGGGCGGTGGGACGACGACGATCGGGGTGTTTTTCGACGGCAATCTGATCTTCGCCGATTTGGTGCCGGTCGGCGGTTGTCACGTGACCAACGATATCGCCCGAGGGCTGTCTACCCCGGTCGCCCATGCCGAACGGATGAAGACATTGTTCGGCACCTCCATTTCCGCCAGCACTGACGAGCGCGAGATGATCGCGGTGCCGCAAATTGGCGAGGAGGAAGAAGGCCATGTCAGTCACGTGCCGAAATCGCTTCTGGTCGGCATCATCGCCCCGCGCGTCGAGGAAACCTTCGAACTGGTGCGCAACCGTCTCGAAGCGAGCGGGTTCGACAAAGTCGCCGGACGGCGTGTCGTGCTGACCGGCGGCGCCTGTCAACTGCATGGGGTGCGCGAATTCGCTGCCCTCATTCTCGATAAACAGGTTCGCGTCGGCCGCCCGCTGCGGGTCGCCGGCCTCGCTGAGGCGACCGGGGGTCCCGCCTTTTCGGCCACGGCGGGCCTGCTTCACTTCGCTGCGTCGGAGCACGCCGAGGCAACGCATTCCGCACGTGCCCCGGCCGGACCGCCGAGCGGGGTCTTCGGCAGACTGGGCCATTGGCTGCGGGAGAACATTTGAGAGAAATTGTCTTGTTGATGCTGGCCCGGCTACCGGTGCAGGTCAAAACCGGCTAGATCGATGTCGGCCAAAAGAGGGGGGAGCCCGGACCCTGTCCGGGCGTGATTGCGGCCGTGCGGCAGTGGAGGACAAATGATCAATCTGAGCATCCCGAGGGACGAACAGGAGATGAAGCCCCGCATCACCGTTGTCGGGGTCGGCGGCGCCGGGGGGAACGCCGTCAACAATATGATCCGCTCGAATTTGATCGGATGTGAGTTCGTCGTCTGCAACACCGATGCGCAGTCAATGCAACAGTCGACTGCGCACCGCAAAATCCAACTGGGGATCGGAGTCACCCGCGGCCTCGGCGCCGGGTCGCGGCCCGACGTTGGGCGTGCCGCCGCCGAGGAGGCGCTCGATGAAATCGTCGAAGCGATGCAAGGCTCCAATATGGTGTTCATCACCGCCGGGATGGGGGGTGGAACGGGAACGGGCGGGGCGCCGGTCATCGCCCGCATCGCCCGCGAAACGGGCATTCTGACGATCGGCGTGGTGACCAAGCCCTTTCATTTCGAGGGCACCCACCGGATGCGCATCGCCGAGGCCGGCATCGAAGAATTACAGAAATTCGTCGACACCTTGATCATCATCCCCAACCAAAACCTGTTCCGTGTCGCTAACGACCGAACGACCTTTGCCGATGCGTTCAAGATGGCAGACGACGTCCTGCATGCCGGGGTGCGCGGCGTAACCGATTTGATGGTGATGCCGGGCTTGATCAATCTCGACTTTGCCGACATCCGCACCGTGATGAGCGAAATGGGTAAGGCAATGATGGGCACCGGGGAAGCCGAAGGTGACCGCCGGTCGATCGACGCCGCCGAGGCCGCGATCTCGAATCCGCTGCTCGAAGACGTGTCGATGAAGGGCGCCAAAGGGGTCCTGATCAACATCACCGGCGGCCCGGACATGACATTGTTCGAGGTCGACGAGGCCGCCAATCGGATCCGTGAAGAGGTCGATCCAGAGGCCAACATCATTTTTGGCTCGACTTTTGATGAAACCTTGTCGGGCAAGATGCGAATCTCGGTCGTCGCGACCGGTATCGACGCAGAGGCTCTCGCTCAACCTCGCCCGGCAATCAGTCTGGTCAGCAGCCGCGAAACCCCGCCGGTGCGCGAAGCGACATCGGGCGGCTATACCCAGCCGATTCTCACCCAGAACGCAGCCCAGCCGCCGCTCAATGCCGCACGGGGCGACGCCCGCGTCCAACACGACAGCGAGCCCGCACCGCAAGAGGCGGCTGCGGCCGAAAGCATTGCCATGCGGGATGGCGCTTTTATCGCACCGCGGCCGGTTGACGCCGGCCCCGTTGTCCCCGTTCCGCTTACCCAGCCGGCGGTGCCGGTGACGCCGCCGATGCGCGATGCCGCGGCAAAGCCGAAAGGCCGCGTGCCGAGCCTGATCGAGCGCGTCACCGGAGTCGGCCGGGCTCGTTCGGCGCCAGCCGGAGCCCGACCGGTCGATGCGGCAGCCGATTCCGCCCGCTATCCAGCCGGCCCAGCCGCGCCTTGCCTCATTGGAGCCTGAAGATCGACCGGGGACGAAGGAAGACGATCTCCTCGACATCCCGGCGTTCCTGCGCCGCCAGGCAAACTAACGCCGATTCGGCGGGCGCCCTCTCGGCGCCTCCCTGGGCGGGGTAGTCTCGATAGTGCCTGTGACGGTCGTATGCGCTTCTAAGTGCCTCTTCCGAGCGGCGTTTTCCGTGTGCAGCGCAACAATCGGTAACAAAGAGTGATTTGAGGCAATGCAGCGGCACCAGTAGGTTCTACCGGGGACAATGTTCGAGAAATCAATCGCATGTCGGGGGACATCAGCACGCCGCTGCAACGAACTCTAAAGGCGCCAATCGGCTGTCGCGGAATCGGGCTTCATTCCGGACGGCGGGTGGCGATTAGTCTGTTACCCGCGGAGGCCAGGAACCGGGATCATTTTTCGCCGCACCGACGTTGCGGTCGAGATCGCTGCGAATTGGGTCAATATCGTCGAATCGACGCGCTGTACCGTGCTGTCCGATGGCGAGGGGACAAACATCGGCACGATCGAGCATTTGATGGCGGCGTTGGCTGGATCGGCAGTCGACAATGCGGTTGTCGAGATCGATGGGCCAGAGGTGCCGATCATGGACGGCAGCGCGGAACCCTTTGTGTTCTTGATCGAATGCGCCGGCGTGATTGAGCAAGACGCACCGCGCCGCGCAATCGAGGTGCGGAAATCGGTCAGCGTCGTAGCCGACGGCGGCATGGCTGTGCTTTCCCCCGACGACGGCTTTTCGATGAGCTTTGAGATCGATTACGAGAATCCGCTGATCCGTCATCAGGACATGAGCGTCGTCGTCGATTCTCGCACGTTCAAATCCGAACTCAGCCGGGCTCGCACCTTCGGACTTCCTCGACGAGGTTACCCGTCTGCATGAGGCTGGTCTGGCGCGCGGCGGATCGCTCGACAACGTCGTCGTCGTCAGCAGCGACCGGATACTGAATAGCGGCGGCCTTCGCTTCGAGGACGAGTTTGTCCGCCACAAGATGCTGGACGCGGTCGGCGACCTATATCTAGCCGGCGCTCCGATCATCGGCCATTTCCGCGGAGTGCGCTCGGGCCATGCTCACACAAGGCGGTTGCTCGCAGCCCTGTTCGCCGATCCCGAGGCGTGGGCCTACACGACTTCCGGCCCGGCCTCGTGGCCGCTTGCGATCGATCGTCAAGCCGACAACGCCCAGCGCGCCTGCGCGTGAGGCGTGCCGGCTCTTCTCCAGGCTTGCACGACGGCAGCGCACCGGACATAAAGCGCGGCGAATGTGAGCATCAGGCGCTTCCCGGGTATGCTTAGGCGTCCGTCGTTCCTACCTCGCTGGCTCGGTGTCGTCGCGCTGGGTCTTTGGCTGAGCGCCTGTGGTGGCGGCAGCAAGGACGCCTACATCGAAAAGCCGGTGGACGATCTCTACAATCAGGCGATGGACCAGATGGTCGAGGAGCGGTACGCCCCGGCGGCCCAGACCTTCGAGCAGGTCGAGAGCCAGCATCCCTATTCGGTCTGGGCGACCAAAAGCCAGTTGATGTCGGCTTATGCGCTCTACGAAGCGGGAAGTTATAACGAGGCGATCATCGCCGCCGACCGTTTTATTCAGCTCCATCCCGGTAATCGCGACATTGCTTACGCCTATTATCTTAAGGCGATATCGTATTACGTCCAGATCGTGGATGTTGGCCGGGATCAGAAAATTACGGAACAGGCGCTCAAGGCGCTCGACGACGTAGTCCGCCGCTTCCCCGACACCAGATACGCGCGTGACGCTAAGCTCAAGCTGGCCTTTACCCGCGATCATCTGGCCGGCAAAGAAATGGAAATTGGCCGCTATTATCTGAAACGGGGTCAATACTTGGCAGCAATGAACCGTTTCAAACGCGTGGTCGACAATTACCAAACGACGACCCATGTCCCAGAAGCGCTCGAACGTCTGGTCGAATGCGATTTGGCACTGGGGCTGACAAGCGAGGCGAAACGGAACGCTGCGGTCCTCGGCTATAATTATCCGGGAAGCGAGTGGTACGGCGACGCCTATGCCATGCTGAAGGGGACCCCGGAGCCCGACGCGCAGTCGCAAAGCTGGCTCAGCCGCCTGCTCTGATCCGAATCGCTCGGCCCAAGACGCCGTCACCAGGCGTTTCGATGATCGGTGACGTCTCGGCTGCCTATTTCGCAGCGACCGCTTCCTTGCCGCCCGGAGGCTGCTGCATTCACCACGAACCGGCACAGACTTAAGCACCGGAGGCCGTCGCGGGTGCTGGTTTGAGCCTCGTCCCGCCTATATCATTGGGAGAATGCTGCTCGGCCTGACCATACGCGAAATTGTCTTGATCGATCGGCTGGAATTGGCCTTCCGGCCGGGGCTATGCGTGCTGACCGGCGAGACCGGGGCGGGGAAGTCGATCCTGCTGGACGCCCTCGGATTGGCGTTAGGAAAGCGCGCCGATGCCGGGTTGGTGCGCGATGGCGCGGACGAAGCGGCAGTCACCGCGGAATTCACGGTCGGGCGCAATCACCCGGCTTGTGCGATCTTGCGAGAAGCTGGGATCGACGGCGACAGCGAAACGATCGTGCTGCGGCGGCTCTTGCGCAAAGACGGCCGCAGCCGCGCCTTTCTCAATGACGAGCCGGTGAGTATCGGCCTGATGCGCCTGGTCGGCGACAGCCTGGTCGAAATCCAGGGACAGTTCGAGCAACGCGGCCTGCTGGATCCCGCCAATCACTGCACCATTCTCGACGCCTTCGCCGATCACGACGCCGCCGTCACCACGTTGGCGAATGAATGGCAAAATTGGCGGCGCGCCGGCCTGCGGGAAGAGGAGGCGGCTCGTCTGGTCGCCGCCGGCCGCCAGGAGGAGGACCTGCTGCGCCACCACCTCGCCGAGCTCGATGCCCTTGCGCCAGAAGCCGGTGAGGAGGACCGGCTCGCCTGTCGCCGCACCCTGTTGCAGAATGGCGAGCGTCTGGCCGAGACTTTGGCCGAAGCGACCAGCGAGCTTGACGGAGCCTCCGGTGCCCAAGCCGCTCTCGCCCGCGCAACACGCCGCCTCGAACGGGCCCGCGAGCGCGCCCAGGGTCTCTTTGATGAGGCATTGGCGGCGGCCGAACGCGCCGCCAATGAAACCGCCGAAGCGCTCGCGGTGCTCGAAGCCGTGGCGCGCGACCTTGAACTCGACCCACACGAACTGGAGAGTGTCGAAGAGCGGCTTTTCGCTCTGCGTGCCGCGGCGCGCAAGCATCAGGTGGCGGTCGCAGATTTGCCCGACCTCCGCGCTAGTCTTGCGGCGCGGATCACCGCAATCGAGGCAGCCGACGATAATGCCGAGCGCCTGGCTCGGGCGACAGCAGCCGCCCGGGCCGAATTCGCCGCCGCCGCCGCGCGGGTTACGCATGCACGGGCCGAGGCCGCCGCTCGTCTTGATGGCGGGGTCGCGGCCGAGCTGAAACCTCTGCGCCTCGACAAAGCGCGGTTTCGCACCGTTCTGGCCCAACTAGCCGAGCCCGATTGGGGCGAGCATGGCTGCGAACGGGTTCATTTCGAAGTCAGTACGATCCCCGGTGCCCCGTTCGGACCGCTCGCGCGCATCGCTTCCGGAGGAGAGCTGTCGCGCTTCATGCTTGCCTTGAGGCTGGTACTGGCTGGCACCTCTTCGGTACCGACCTTGATTTTTGACGAGGTCGACAGCGGTATCGGTGGTGCCGTCGCTTCCGCGGTCGGCGAGCGGCTGCAGCGTCTCGGGGCCAGCCTGCAGGTTCTGGTCGTTACGCATTCGCCGCAGGTGGCTGCCCGCGGCGCTCATCACTGGCGTGTCGCCAAGCAACTCTCCGAGCACCGGACATTGACGCTCGTCGAAGAGCTGGACCGGGACACCCGACAGGAGGAGATCGCCCGAATGCTGTCCGGACGCACGGTGACCGCCGAGGCGCGCGCCGCCGCGGCCAGCCTGATCGCCGGAGCCAGCGCTTGAGCGGGGCGCGCCGCGCTGTCCTGCCTGTGGACCTTCCGGCCGTCGACAGCTTGACTGAGACTGAGGCCCGGGACGAATTGGCTGCGCTGGCCGAGGAGATCGAACGTCACGACCGGCTCTACTACAGCGAGGCGGCTCCCGAAATTTCCGATGCCGACTATGACGCACTGCGCCTGCGCAATGCAGCGATAGAAGCGCGCTTTCCCGAGCTTGTCCGCGGTGACAGCCCGTCTCGGCGGGTGGGTACCGCGCCTGCCGCCGGGTTCGCCAAAGTCACCCACACGCGGCCGATGCTGTCGCTCGCGAATGCCTTCGACGAGGCGGACGTCCGCGCCTTCTTCGCCGGCATCCGCAACTTTTTCAGCCGGCCGGCGGACCAGGACGTCGTCGCCGAAGACGCAATCGAGATCATGGCCGAGCCCAAGATCGACGGGCTGTCGCTGGGCCTGCGCTATGAAAACGGCCGATTGGTGCAAGGCGCCACACGCGGCGACGGCGTCATCGGGGAGGATGTGACCGCAAACATCCGTACATTGCCGAGTGTGCCCGAGGTTCTGGCCGGCGCGGGCTGGCCGGAAATCATCGAAATCCGCGGCGAAGTTTATATGGAGCGCACCGGCTTTTTCGCCCTGAACGAGGAACGCGCGGCTGCCGGAGAGCCGGTCTTCGCCAACCCGCGCAATTCCGCCGCCGGGTCCTTGCGCCAGCTCGATCCGTCGATCACCGCGCGCCGCCCGCTCAAATTCTTCGCCTACGCCTGGGGCGAAGCGAGCGATCCGTTCGCCCGCACCCATGCCGAGGCACTGGCCCATTTCCGCGATTGGGGACTGACCGTCAACGAGCGATCGCAGCTTTGCCGCGGGGTCGGCGAAGTGCTGGTCTATTACCGCGATATCGCCGCCGATCGCGCGGTTCTGCCCTACGACATCGACGGCGTTGTCTACAAAGTCAACGATCTGGCGCTGCAGGAACGGCTCGGGATGGTCAGCCGGGCGCCGCGCTGGGCGCTCGCGCACAAATTTCCGGCGCAGCAGGCGCAGACTGTGCTCAACGATATCCTGATATCGGTCGGCCGGCAGGGCGCATTGACGCCAGTCGCCGCGCTTGAACCGATCACCGTCGGCGGCGTCGTCGTACAACGCGCCACCCTGCACAACGAAGACGAGATCGCCCGCAAGGATGTCCGCATCGGCGACACCGTGATCGTCCAGCGCGCCGGCGATGTCATTCCGCAAATCGTCGGGGTGGTGAGCGAACGCCGGCCGCCCGGCGCGGAACCGTATCGTTTTCCCGACCTCTGCCCGGTCTGCGGCAGCTTGGCCGTGCGCGAGCCCGGCATGGTCGCGCGGCGCTGTACCGGCGGCCTGATTTGTGCAGCGCAGGCCGTCGAGCGGCTCAAGCATTTCGTCGCCCGCGACTCTTTCGACATCGAAGGGCTCGGCACCAAGCATATTCAAGCATTCTGGGAGGATGGGCTGATCCGCCAGCCTGGCGACATCTTTCGCCTCGACCCCGAGCTGATCACTAAGCGCGAAGGTTGGGGCGAACTCAGCGCCAGAAAGCTGATCGCGGCGATCAACGAGCGCCGCCGCATCACGTTCGACAGGTTCATCAATGCGCTCGGCATCCCGCAGGTCGGCCAGGCGACAGGGCGGCTGCTCGCCCGGCACTACCGCTCGTTCAACCGCTGGCGGGACGAGATGGAGGCGGCGCAGGATCCGGACAGCGAGGCGCGAGCCGGGCTGGTCGGTATCAACGGGATCGGCGAGGACATGGCGGCCGACATCATCGGTTTTTTCGCCGAGCCGCATAACCGCGCGGTGCTCGACGATCTCGCGCGCGAGATCACGGTGCTTGACTACGAGGCGCCGGCGCAGCGCGCGGCGTCGCCGCTCGCCGGCAAGACGATCGTGTTCACCGGAGCGCTCGAAACCATGAGCCGATCCGAAGCCAAGGCCCGCGCCGAGTCGCTCGGCGCCAACGTTACGAGTTCGGTCTCGGCCAAGACCGATTACGTGGTTACCGGCGCCGATGCCGGCTCGAAAGCGACCAAGGCCGCGGCCCTCGGCGTCACCTTGCTCGACGAGACCGCATGGCTGGCGCTGGCCAGCGAGGCTGCTCCGGCGAGGTGATTTCGGGCGGTGTTCCGCATCGACCAGCCGATCGACGCATTGCGCAGCGAGCCGCTGCTGGCATTCGCCCCGGGCATGGCGCCGCCTCGGCTGTCGCCGAGCTTGGCGTTGCCGGCGGCAGAACCGCTCACGGATCGACGGCGCGAACCGGTGGTTTCGTTTCCCCTACCATTGCCGCTGGCCTCTCTGGCGCTTCCCGACCGCGAGAAGCCGGTTGGATCCGATCAGCGCAAACGGCCGTTCGGGCCGATCGGTTCGCTGATCCTGCATCTGCTGCCGCTGCTGTTGCTGCTCGATTGGCCGATGCATCCACCAGCCGAGGTGACGCCGATCCCGGTCCAACTGGTCTTTCAACCGCCGCCTCCTCCCGTGCCGAAGCCCACCCCAAAACCGCAGGTGAAGCTGAAGCGGGAGACCCGGCCGCCGCCGGGGCGCATCGCCTCCGAGGATATGGGGGAAACCAAGAACCAGGGTCACGACCAGGCTAAGAACGACGAACCTACCCGCAACAAGGAGCCGGCAACGACAACCGAATCGCCGCTTGAGGCGCCGGAGCAGACCGCTTTCCTCCCGCCGCCGCCGTCCTTGCCGTCACCGCCCGATTTGAGCTTGCCGAAGCCGCCCGCGCCGGATGTCGCGCCGGCGCCGAAGCCCCCGCAAAAGCCGTCGCTGGCGATGCGACAACCGATCCGGCGGGTCCCGGAGCGAGTGCATTTGAATTTGCGGCAGGCACGATTTCCCGGTCCCGCCGCGACCCGGGACGAGTACCTGGCCTATCTCGCGGTGCTCGCCCGGCAGCATATCGGCCTCTTGTCACGTTCGCTGATCGGCGGCCGCCGCGGTGAGAGCATCATCGACGTGCTGGTGCTCGATGACGGCACGGTGGCGATGCTGCGCGTCGGCCAAAGTTCGGGCTATCCGGACATCGACCTCAGGGTCGAGGAGATGATCCGCGCCGTCGGCCGCTTCCCGCCTTTGCCGCAATGGTTCCAAGGGCCGAGCATGCAACTCGAATTCCGTCTCCAATTTCCCGAAGCGCTCGAGGACTGACCCGGTCACCTCTGGATCGCCGGGACAACGGCCGCTGCTTTCCGGGGCCGAGCGGTCAGAGGCTTTCCGGCTCGCCGGGCATCGGATCATCGGGCTGGGCGTCATCGTCGTCGCCAGCTTTGCGCAGCGCCGCGCGCTCCTGTTGCTGCTTGATCTTTTCTTCCTTCTTGGCCTTTTTGATGCGGTCGCGCTCGGCGCGTTCGAACCGGTAGTTCGGTTTGCGCGGCATCAGGCAAAGCTCCTATCGGCTCGCCATACGGCGGCGAGCAAACGGCGGGTGAGGGCCTTGGCAGATCGTGTCGATCCGATCGTGGTGTCGGTCATTCGGCATCGCCTCCTGGCGATCGTCGAAGAGATGGGCGAGGCAATGCTGCGCACATCTTATTCGCAAATCCTCAATTCGAGCCGCGACTTTTCGACCGCGATCTGCGGCCTCGATGGCCGGCTGATCGCTCAGGCCGAGCATGTGCCGATCCATGTCGGCGCGCTGCCCTACGCGGCGCAGGCGGTGACCGAGTTTTTTGCCGACGATATCCACCCGGGCGACGTATTTCTGCTCAACGACCCCTATCACGGCGGCAACCATCTCCCCGATCTTACCGTCTTCGTCCCGGTGTTCGCCGGCGAGCAGCCGCGCTTCTGGTCGATCAACCGCGCCCATCAGAGCGACATCGGCGGTGCTACGCACGGCGCTTACAACGCCGCCGCGACCGACATCTGGCAGGAAGGCATCCGCATCACCCCGCTGCGGCTTTACGATCGTGGCCTCGTGCGCCGCGACTTGCTCGAGATGATCGCCACCAATGTGCGCCACCCGCGCGATTTCCGCGGCGATCTGGCCGCGATGATCGGCTCGGCCCATATCGGCGAGCGGCGTTTGCTGGCATTGGCCGCGGAGTTCGGCTGGCCGGTCGCCGACGCCGCGACCGAGGCGGTGCTCGACGGCGCCGAGCGCCAGACCCGCGCGGTCATCGCCCAATGGCAGGACGGCGTCTATCGCGGCGAGGCTCTGCTCGACGATGACGGGCGCGGCAATCAAGACATCCACATCCGCGCAACGGTAGAAAAGCGCGGCAGCGACCTGGTTATCGACCTGTCCGATTCACACGGCCAGGTCACGAGCTTCATCAATTCCTCCTATCCGAACATGCGCTCGGCGGTAGTCGTGGCACTGTCCTATCTGATCGACCCCGACACGCCGAAAAACGACGGCACCTTTCGCCCGATCACGGTGATCGCCAAGCAGGGGACGGTGGTATGGGCCGATCCCGGGCTGCCGGTGACCCTCGCCACCAATCATTGCGGCCAAGAAATTATCGAGGCGATAATCAGGGCGTTGGCGCCGGCCTGCCCCGACCGGGCGATGGCCGGTTGGGGCCGCCGCTTCCGCATCGCGATCCAGGGTAAAGACCCGCGTTCCGATGTTCCGGGTAGCAATACTCCGGGTGGTAAGCCGTTTATTTGGCATTTCTTTCAGGCGCGGCCGGGCGGGGGCGCCTCGCCGGCCGGCGACGGCTGGCCCGGCGCTGGGGAATGGCAGGCGGCGGGCGGGATCAAATTCGGCAGCCTCGAAGTGACCGAGGTGCGTTTTCCGTTGTTCTTCCGCCGCCACGAATTCCGCCCCGACTTAGGTGGAGCCGGCAAGTATCGCGGCGGCCCCGGCGGTATCGTCGAGATGGTCGTCGAAACCGAAGAGCCGGCGATCGCCAACACCGCCGGCGACGGTGTGCGCCACGGCGCCTGCGGCATCCTCGGCGGCGAGGACGGCCTGCCGCACCGCTACATTCTCTATTCCGACGGCCGGCCGCCGCGCCCGATCAAAACCAAGGAAACCGGCCTCGAAATCCGCCCCGGCGACGTGCTTATCCTCGAATCCGGTGGTGGCGGCGGCTGGGGCAACCCCGCCGACCGCGACCCCACCGCGACCGCCGACGACATCGAAAACGGCTTTGTGACGAAGTAATACCAGACTGAACTGTTGCCAGGCAGGTCCGGTGAGGACCCCATTGTCATCGCAGGCAGCACGCTACTAGACTAGCGCATAAGTTGCGTCCTACGTTCAGGTGGAACCTTGCCCATCGAGCACATACAAGCGTTCCTTGTTCATCCCGGCTCGGGCGGGGGAGCTAGGGTCGATATAAACGGGACGCCCGTTCCGCTGGAAGGCCCGATGTATGCGTTGCTGGATGGCATCTATCAGCGATCCGTTTACGAGTGCGACATTGACATCACGTTCCGTCATACGGAGGGTCGCCAGCAAAATGCCTGCCGAGATATCATCCTCGCTCATCTCGGCGGCCCGACGATCGATACGGCGCGAGTCATTGCCGAGCGACTGCGGGATAATACAGATCGACGATCCGGTCTCGGCTTACTGTTCGTCATCCTCGGTCGTGAAGGTGGAAACCACAAGATCGTCATATCGCGGTTCCCAACCGATAGCGCGATCTACGTTGATGAGGGCGCACCCGCTCTCACGGTTGAGTTCCTAGAACGCGTTTTCATGAAGAACAAAGCGTCGTACAAAGCCGTCCTCTATGAGGACCGTTCGCTCCAAGCCGGCTTTTGGAGTGGTCGAACTGTCGATAAGCAGCTTAACAATCCGGCGGGACAGGCCTCAGATTACTGGATCAGTGACTTTCTGCTATCCGAGTTTTCAGCGACGCCGGCCCATGGAACGCGACGATTAGCAGAGGCGCTAAAGGACGCTGTTCGCAAATCACCCCTTGAGATTAAGCAGGAACTCACCGCGGCGGCAACCTTGGCGGGCAATTTAGCAGGCCGACCGGTCAGTATCACCACATTCGGCGACCATTTTCACATGTCCAAACTGGCTCGGGAGGCGCTTATCCGTGCGGCGAAAACACCGCGCGCCGCTGAGGAGGAATTCGAGTTCGATCCTCGCGAGTTCCGAAACCGTATCGCTTACAAATCATTGGAACTGGACAAATGGCGCAGTCCTCACCGCGGAGTCGTCGATCTTTGACGATGTGTTCCACAAGCGCGTAGTCGATGCCGCAGCCGACCAATTGGTGGAGTTCTCGACCCGCGGCCGAGTTTTGAATGAAAAACTCAAGGTCGCCCAGTGACGCTTGAAGAGAAATATAGTGAGCGACGCGAGCTGGTGCTCAAGCCGATCGCCGCGGCTCTTAATCCCACGTGATCGAATTGTTCAGGGATGAGCCGAGAAATCGACCGGATAACAGCGCGAGCGAAGCAGGTCGACAGCTTTATTAAGAAGTCAGAGAACCTTGATGACGCGGGCGATAAGAAATATACCGAGCCTCTAGCACAAATTCAAGACCAGATCGGCGTTCGAATCATAACCTTCTATTTGTCAGACCTAGAGCGTCTCGACGAGGCTGTGCTAAATTATTTTCGTGCGGTCGAGTTCAGGACAGTCGTCCCAAACTCGGAATGGGAGTTCGGCTACTTCGGACGGCATTACATCCTCGTGATACCGCCTGACGTGATCGAAGAGGGAATGCACAAGAGCATGGTGCCGCCCTTCTTCGAACTACAACTTAAAACGCTATTTCAGCACGCGTGGTCCGAAGCTGAGCACGACCTCGGCTACAAACCAGGTAGGCGGGAACTCACCTCCGATCAGAAACGTCGCCTAGCTTTTTCATCGGCTCAAGCGTGGGGAGCCGATCAGGTATTTTTGCAACTGTTTCAGGAAAGAAACGAATGATCTGAAGATCGCACTAATACTACCCCTTGCTGCCTCTGACCCGAGCGGTTAGCGGAACGCCGTTGGCGTCAAGCACGATTGTGCACCTCGCTGCCGTCCTGCTCAACAAGGACCTTAGCGTCTTCTTTTAGTACCACAACTCAATCAGTTGGACCTAATTGCGACCGCTCGCAGCCGCGCAACCAACGAGGTTGCGCCTACACCCGCCTTACGAACCGTCGATAATGAGACGGGTGCGGGATTGGCCTCAGGCTAGTTCGTAAGGCTCCGGCCTACTCCGCCGCCTGCGCCAACGGGCGGATGGCGGTGCGCTGCTGCGTTCGTAGGCGTCGCGCCAGGCGATCTTGGCGTCGGCGAGGAAGTCGCCGCTCCTGACCTTGGCATAGACATCGGGGTTGTCGACGCCGGGCGGGACCGCGCCGTCCTTTTTGAAGGCGCGGGCGGCACGCAATAGGCGGCGGCGGGTGCGGGCGATCATGATGTCGCTCGGCCCGAGATTCTCGAAATCATGGTCGGTGATCGGGCCCATGCTCTCGGTGATCGCCTGGTCCTGCGCCTGGATGCCGACGATGCCGGTGTAGATCCCGCCGTTCTTCTGCGCTTCGCGGTCGATCAGCCAGTCGTTTCCCTCGACGCCGGCGAGCCGCCAGCGGCCATACCAGTCGGTCGTGTTCGGCTGGAAATCCATCGTCAATTTCGAGCCTGGCAAGACGCGGCTGTTGCTGAGCGCCGCGCGGTCCGCCGGCAGGCCTTTCCACGACAGGCTGACGAACATCGTATGGCCGTCATCCATCGGGACCCAGGCGCGCGCCTGCACCCGGTCAAAGGCCCCCTGCGGCGTCTGCGTCCAGAACGGAAACAGAAAATTGGCAAAGCGCCAATAGGTTTTGCCCGCATCGCCCGGTCGGTACGCGGCATACATCGTGCCCCAATCGGTGTCGGTCACGTGGTATTCGGGCGCCCGGTTGGCGACCGTCCAGCGGATCAGATTGTCGCTCGGCACATTTGCCGGATCGACCGAGCCGGCGTGCAGAAACCCGAAATGCGAGGTGTCGATGTCGCCTTCGAGCGCCTGCAGCCAGTTGCACTCGCGCTGCGCGAACGTGACCTGCAATTCGCTCTCGGGCAGCAGCGAGGCCTCGATCCCCGGCAAGGGCGGGGCCTCGGCGCGCTCGCCCATATAGACCCAGACGAGGCCGTTGCGCTCGGCCACCTGGTAGGCCTTGGCCCTGACCTTCGCCTTGTAGTCCTGATTCGGCGGCATGTTCGGCATGTCGACGCAGTTTCCGGCGACATCGTATTTCCAGCCGTGATAGACGCAGCGGATGCCGTCCTCCTCGTTGCGGCCGAGGAACAAGGAGGCGCAGCGATGCGGGCAGCGATGGTCCATGACCCCGACCCGGCCGCTCGTATCGCGAAACGCGATCAGCCGCTCGCCGAGCAGCATCAGCCGCATCGGCGCGCCGTCGCGCTCCAGCTCCGACGACATCGCCGCCGGCAGCCAGTATTGCCGCATCATTTCGCCCATGGCGGTGCCGGGGCCGACGCGGACCAGATCGTCGCTGTCCTTTTGCTTGCTCATTGCCGGCCTCACTGGAAAACGGCGAAACCGAGCCCGGTGCCCGAGCCGGCCGGCGTGCGATAGCCTGGCACATAATGCGACCATGCCATGATCGAGATGCTCGACGGCGCCGCCGACGGTGATCCACATGCGGATCTCCGAGCTGCCGGAATTCAGCTTTTTGCGCGGCAGGGATTGCAACGCCGCGCCGTCCTTGCGGGCCAATGCGTCGATGATGCCGCGATCCAACTCCTCGTCGACGACAAAATGGCTGAGCCCGCCCGAGCCGACGATGCCGATGCGGGCGTCGCCCGGCCAGCTCTCGACCGCCTCGCGGATCGCCTGACCGAGCTTGTAGCAGCGCCGCGGCGTCGGCTGGTTCGGCGGGTAATAGGTGTTGAGGAACACCGGCACGACCGGCAGGTCTTGGTTTTCCATCAGCCGCTTGCGCACGAAGGCGTGGGCGTGGCCCTCGCCGTGCCCGGGCGCCAACCCGTTCGAGGATGCGACGTCGAACTCGCGGTCGACCAGTTCTTCGATCAGGTGTAACGCCAGGGGTGCGGCAACCGGATAATCCGCGGCTCCTTCTCCTCGTAGTACCGCGCGGTGGCCAGCCGCGACCATTCCGGACCCTTGAAACCGGGCGAGAGCGGAACATTGCGGATCGTGTCGCCGTAATAGACCAGGATCGACGGCAGGTGATCCTCGTAGAACAGCTCCTTCTGGTCGTCGCCGACGATGATCAGCGCGTCGAGTTCGGCGCGGCGTACGCTCTGCTTCAGCCGCTCGACCGCCGCCTGGGCCTCGTCGTGGCGCGCGGCAAACCGCTCCGGCGTCAATTCCGGCAGCGCTCGCGGGTCGGCGCGGGTCAGCAATTCCTGATAGGTGGCGGGATCGCCCTCCTTGTCGAGAAAGTCGCGGACCCCGTCGCGGTCGATAAAGCTCGGCCAGTCCTTGGCCGGGGTGTTCAGCATCGGCGTGTGCGAGGTGGCGATCCCGAGCACGATTTTTGCCATCCCGTTCCTCCTGCCGCGCATCGCGGGTGTGATAAGCTGCCGCAGCAAGGTATCGTCGACCGCCCGAATACGTCAACCGGCGCGGGAATCGCGGCGAAATTCGAGCGATCGCCCGGCCCTTCGCCTTCCTATGATCGGGAACCAGCAATGATCGACATCGCCAAGGCCGAGAAATCATCGGCCAGTGCTGGGGCGACGAAATCGTCCCGGCATTGGTCGAGTACATCAGGATCCCGAACAAATCCCCGGCCTTCGATCCCGACTGGGCCGCGCACGGCCATATGGACGAGGCGGTGTCGCTGTTCGAGCGCTGGGCGCGCGGCAAGCTGCCCTGCTGCCCGGCGCCAGCCTGGAAACCGTCCGGCTGCCGGGGCGCACCCCGGTCATCGTCATCGATGTGCCGGGGGAGGTTTCAGGCGCCGGCGCCGACACCGTGCTGCTCTACGGCCATCTCGACAAGCAGCCGGAGATGCTCGGCTGGAGCGAGGGCTTCGGCCCGTGGACGCCGCGCATCGACGGCGACAAGCTCTATGGCCGCGGCGGCGCCGATGACGGCTACGCGATGTTCGGCGCGCTGTGCGCGCTGCTGGCCGTTGCAGCGAGCAAGGCGTGCCGCACGCGCGCTGCGTGATCCTGATCGAGGCCTGCGAGGAATCGGGCAGCCCCGACCTGCCCTATTACGTCGATCACCTGGCCGGCACGGCTCGGCAGCCCGTCCTTGGTCGTGTGCCTCGAATTCGGGCTGCGGCAATTACGACCAGCTGTGGCTGACCACCTCCCTGCGCGGCCTGGTTTCGGGCACGCTCAAGGTCCGGGTGCTGACGGAGGGCGTCCATTCGGGATACGCCTCGGGGGTCGTCCCGTCGAGCTTTCGCATCATGCGCCGGCTGTTGTCGCGCCTCGAAGACGAGGCGACGGGTGCGGTTCTGCCGCCGGAGCTTTATGCCCAGGTCCCCGCCGAGCGGGTGGCCCAGGCGCGCCTGGCCGCGGCGGCTCTGGGCGACACGGTGTTACAGCGAGTACCCGTTCGCGCCGGGGGTGGCGCCGATGGGCGATGACCTCGCCGAGCTGGTGCTGAACCGCACCTGGCGGCCGCAACTGGCGGTGACCGGGATCGCCGGGCTGCCGGCTGCCGATCGATGCAGGCAACGTGCTGCTTCCGTTTACCGAGGCCAAACTGAGCCTGCGGCTGCCGCCGACCCTGGACGCCGAAGGCGCCGGCGCGTTGCTGCATTCACTCCTCGAAAAGGACCCGCCCTATGGCGCGAAGGTCGAACTCGACCTCGGGTCGAGCGCCCCGGGCTGGAACGCGCCGGCATTGGCGCCGTGGCTCGAGCAATCCCTGGCGCGGGCGTCCGCAGGCGGCGTTCGGGGCACCCCCCGCCTATATGGGCGAGGGCGGCAGCATCCCGTTCATGGCGATGCTCGGCGAAAAATTCCCGCAGGCGCAGTTTGTCGTGACCGGCGTGCTCGGCCCGCATTCGAACGCGCACGGCCCGAACGAATTCCTGCACATCCCGACCGGCAAGCGGGTCTCGACCGTGATCGCCCAGGTGCTGGCCGACCATCACGCGCGAATTCCCGCGAGCCGGGAAAAATAACGGGAAATGTCGGATCGGACACTAAAAGCCTCCAAAAATATCTCGTTATATCAACTAGATATATCCCAATTCCCGTGAGCTCGGAACCGGGAATTTATTTGGCGGAACCGGGAACTTACCTGGTGGAACCGGGAAATAATCGGGAAAGGCGAGTGGCCGCCCATTCTGGTCCTCTGATGGTGGCGAGGGAGAAAGGCTAGAGCAAAATCACGGCGATTTGGCGGTTCGCGGGTCGCCGTAGTGTGATCCGACACACACTGCCGTAGCGGTTTCGCTGTGGACGGGCTTGACCCGGCCATCCGCGCCTTTCGACCCGAGAAAAAGGCGTGGATACGCGGAACAGGTCCGCGCCGAGCGGTGACGCTGTTATCCGCGCTGCCCTTCGACCTCTCGGCGCGCCCGCTGGGCTTCTTCCCAATTCCGTCCGTCGAAGAAGTGGCTCGGCTTCAGCGCCTGCGGATCGACGCCGTCGAGGCAGCGCGCGTTGACGCTGATCTTGTCCGGGTCCGAGCGCGGCACATAGAACGGGTGCATCCCGCAATGCCGGCAAAAGGTGTGCTTTGCCGTATTGGTGTTGAACTTATAGGTCGCGAGTTCCTCCCCGCCCTGCAGCAGCTCAAACCGCTCCGGCGGCACGATCAGATGCAAAAAGCCTTTCTTGGTGCAGACCGAACAATTGCATTCGAGCAAACTCGACAGATCGGCTCGGATCCGAAACCGCACCGCGCCGCAATGGCAGCTGCCCTCGTAGCTCTCGATCATCGCCAACCTCGTCATCCGCGCTCCTGCGGCGCACTCTATCACGCACCGAACGGCGCGACCCACGAAGGGTGAGAGGTACATCCCGCACGATCTGGTCGATCTCGCGGCGGCTATCGCAAGGCTCGATGCCTCTGTATCCAGACTATAGGGTCACGATGGAAATCATGGGCTTCGAACACCACCTGAAGGTGTATCGAGCTTGAGTAGGGATTCGTATGGTCGACTTCAAGAAACGGCTCGCCGGCAAGGCGAAGGCAAAGCCGCTCAATCCCGTCGAGATTTACGACACGCTCGATCGCGCTTCCGACAAAGGACCGTTGCGGCCCGCGCAGGAAGCCGTCCTGGAGGACTGGTTCTCACACCACCAGTTGACCCGTGACGTTATCGTCAAGCTGCATACCGGTCAGGGTAAGACCCTCATCGGGCTGTTGATGCTCCAGTCGCGCTTGAATGGTGGGCATGGCCCTGTCGTCTACCTATGCCCTGATCACCTGCTGATCGCGCAGACCTGCGAGCAGGCCAAGCAATTCGGCATACGCACCTGCACCGCCGATGACGATCTGCCGGAAGATTTTATAGATGGGGGCCGCATCCTGGTTACGTCGGTCCAGAAGCTATTCAACGGCCTGACCAAATTCGGCCTGCGGCAGAACTCGCTGAAGTTAGACACCGTCCTGATGGACGACGCACATGCGTGTTCGGATCGCATCCGCGAGGCTTGCCGTATCCGTATCCCGCGAGAAGAGCCGGCCTACGACTTGCTGAAGACACTGTTCGCCGCCGACCTGGAGCAGCAAGGCGTCGGTACCTACGCCGACATTGTGAACGGCAAACGGGACGCGCTGCTGCCGGTACCGTATTGGGCATGGGTCGGCCGGGAAGGCGAGATCGCGTCGATACTGTCGTCAAACGCGGCACGCAACTCGATAAAGTTTGCATGGCCGCTCCTGCGGGACATCCTGGCTCATTGTCAGGGGGTGATCTCCGGTGCGGCGATCGAGATCGAGCCCTACGTGGCTCCGCTGGCGGTGTTCGGCTCCTACGCCAAGGCGACGCACCGCATCTTTATGTCGGCGACCGTGACCGATGATGCATTCCTGATCAAGGGTTTGCAGTTGAAGTCGGGTACCATCGCCAAGCCGTTGACGTACGACAAGGAGACGTGGTCTGGCGAGAAGATGGTCCTTCTCCCGTCGCTCATCCACGAGGAGCTAGACCGCAGCAGGATCGTGAAGGGGTTCGGGACATCGAACCCGAAGCGCCGTTACGGCGTCGTAGCCCTCGCCCCAGGATTTAACTGGACGAAGGACTGGGAGTCGTACGGTGCTGTGGTCGCGGACAAGGACACGGTCGCGGTTGCACTCGAAACCCTGAAAAAGGGAAATTTTGAAAAGACGATTGTCCTCGCCAACCGATACGACGGTATCGACCTGCCAGACGAGACCTGCCGGGTGCTCGTCTTCGATTCGAAGCCGTATTCGGAGAGTTTGGTTGACCTGTACCAAGAGTATTGCCGGCCGAACAGCCAGGCCACGCTGATGCGCACCGTTAGATCGGTCGAGCAAGGCATGGGCCGCAGCGTGCGGGGCGAAAAGGATTACTCGGTAGTCGTCGCAATCGGGTCCGACTTGGTGCGGCTCCTTCGCGACCGCACATCGCGCAAGTACCTGTCTTCGCAGATGGCCACCCAGATCAAAATCGGTCTGGAGATCGCGGAGATGGCGAAGCAGGACCTGGATGACGGCAAGGAACCTGTAGAGACGTTTGCAGGTCTACTGAGGCAATGCCTCGACCGTGATCCAGACTGGAAGACCTATTATGTCGAGCAGATGGGCGGGGTCGTTCCAGGTCACGCGAATGAGGGGGCGCTCAGGGTGTATGCGGCAGAGCTTGCTGCGGAAGAAGCATACATGGCCGGGGACTATTCGGGCGCAGCCGGCATTTTGCAGAAGCTGCTGGATGACGGCCTAGCCGAGGATGACGATCGAGGCTGGTACCTCCAGGAATGCGCTCGATACAACTACGTCGCCAACCGAGCCGAGTCGCAGAAGCTCCAGGTTGCCGCGCATAAGAAGAACCGCTTGCTGCTGAAGCCACCGACCGGGGTCACGGTCGCCAAACTGACCATCGTCAGTCAGGGTCGGATGGAGCGGATTGCCGCCTGGATCAAGAACTTCGGAACCTATGCCGAGCTTGATCTCGCCGTCGCGGACATCCTCGGAAGGCTGGTGTTCGGAACCAAGGCCGACAAGTTCGAGCAGGCGCTCGACGAATTGAGCCAGGCGCTCGGCTTCGCTGGCGAACGGCCGGACAAGGAGTGGAAAGAAGGACCCGACAACCTCTGGGCACTCGATGACACCCGCTACCTGCTCATCGAGTGCAAGAGCGAAGTCGACATCAAGCGCGCCGAGATCAACAAGCATGAAACCGAACAGATGAATCGTTCAAGTGCTTGGTTTGACAAGCACTACGGCGGTATGAAGGCCAAGCGCATTATCGTACATCCCGCCGGCAAGATCGAAAGTGCGGCTGCCTTTACCCATGAAGTCGACGGCATGCGCGATAGCGATTTACGCAGATTGACGAACGCGTGCCGCGGGTTCTTCAAGGGCTTCGAATCCCAGAATTTCAGAGACCTGTCGACCTCGGTGATTTAGAAGATGGTCGACGCTCACGGGCTATCCGTGGACGATGTCCAGAGCGGGTATTCGCGGAAACTGAAAGACCTGAAATAGAGGATCCCGCGCCCCGGGTTACACTCCGATCGGCTGGGTGGCTTCGGCCAGCCAGTGGGCGGTGGCGGGGTCGACGAGCGGGGTCAAGGTTTCGCGGACACGGGCGTGGTAGGCGTCGAGCCAGGCGATCTCGTCGTCATCGAGCAGAGACGGGTCGACCAGGGTGCGGTCGATCGGCGCCAGGGTCAGGGTCTCGAAGCCCAGCATCTCGCGCTCGGCCGCGCCGCCGGAAGGCGTAGATCGAGGGCTGCACCACCACCAGGTTCTCGATGCGGATGCCGTAGGCGCCGGTCTTGTAATAGCCGGGCTCGTTCGAGACGATCATGCCGGGCAGCAACGGCTGGGTGCTCGGCACCTTGGAGATGCGCTGCGGCCCTTCGTGCACGCCGAGATAGCTGCCGACGCCGTGGCCGGTGCCGTGGTCGTAATCGAGCCCGGCCTGCCACAGCCCGCGCCGCGCGAGCGCGTCGAGCTGCGAGCCGGTGGTGCCCTTCGGGAAGCGGCCAAGGCCAGCGCGATGTGGCCCTTCAGCACGCGGGTGAAGCGGTCGCGCATCTCGGGCGAGGGCTCGCCGATCGCGACCGTGCGGGTGACGTCGGTGGTGCCGTCGAGATACTGCGCGCCGGAATCGACCAGATAGAGCGTGCCGGGCTCGAGCCGCTTTTCGGTCTCGGGCGTCGCCTGGTAATGGACGATGGCGCCGTTCGACCCGGCGCCCGAGATCGTCGGAAAGCTCAGATCGCGGAAATTTTCGCCCTCGCGGCGGAATGCCTCGAGCCGGTCGCAGGCGGCGATCTCGGAGAGGCCGCCCTTGGGCGCCTCCTGCGTCAGCCAGGCGAGGAACCGCGTCAGCGCCGCGCCGTCGCGGCGGTGGGCGGCGCGGGTGCCGTCGAGCTCGACGGCGTTCTTGCAGGCCTTGGGCAATAGGCACGGATCGGCGGCGCGCTGAATCCGGGCGCCGGCGACTTCGAGCCGGTCGAAGACCCACGCGGCGGCGCTGGCCGGATCGGCCTGGACCAGCCCGCCTTCGCCGGCCAGCGCGTCGAGCGCCGGCCCGAGCTGCATCGGGCGCGCGATGGCGACGCCGTTGCCGAGATGGCGGTCGAGGCCGGGAGCCAGCTTGCGGCGGTCGATGAACAGATCGACCGTCGCCGTCGCGCGCAGAATGGCGAAGGACAACGGCAACGGCGTGTGCGGCACGTCGCCGCCGCGGATGTTGAGCAGCCAGGCGATCGATTCGGGCGTCGTCAGCACCGCGGCGTCGACCCCTTCCCCGGCGAGGCTGCGGGCGATCCGGGCGCGCTTTGATTGCGCGCTCTCGCCGGCGAAGCGCAGCGGCATGCGGCACGACCGGCGCCAGCGGCGCCGGCGGCTGGTCGGGCCAGACCGCGTCGAGCGGATTGTCGTCGACGGCGCGCAGCGCCGCCCCGGCTTTCTCCGCCGCGGCGCGAAGCCGCTCGACCTCGCGCGGGGTGTGCAGCCACGGATCGTAGCCGAGCACGGCGCCGGCGGTCAGGGCCGCGGCGATCCAATGCGCCGGCGGCTCGTCGATCAGGTGACGGAGCTCGAACAGCTCGCCGTCGACCTGTTGCGCGGCCTGCAGCGTGTAGCGGCCGTCGACGAACATCGCGGCGCGCTCGCGCAGCACGACCGCGAGCCCGGCCGAGCCGGTGAAGCCGGTGAGCCAGGCGAGGCGCTGGCCGCGCGGCGGCACGTATTCGCCCTGATGCTCGTCGGCGCGCGGCACGACGAAGCCGTCGATACCGCGGCTCGCCAGCTCTCGGCGCAGGCGCGCAAGCCGCTCCGCGCGAGACAGGAGCGCGAAATCGGCGCTGGTTAGGCCATCTCGATAGCCGGCTGCCAGCTGGTCGCGCAATGCCTCGAGCGCCTCGGCCAGGGCCGGGGAGACCTGGTCGGCGACCAGCATGTGCCAGCTCGTGCCGACCTCCGGCGGAGCCCCGAGCACGCCGGCGATCAGCGCCTCGACGCCTTGCGGATCATAGACCGACCGCGCTTCGCGCAACAGCCGGGCCAGCTCTCCCCGCTCCGGGGCCGATCCATTCATCGCCATCTGCCGTTCCTCATTCCGCGCCGCGAGTGGCCATCAAATCCTTGGCATAGCTGAATTGCAACAAGGCCCTTGGCGGTTTTGCGGCGCAACACCAAATTCTGTTGCAGTGCAGCAAAGGCTGCGTGCGGAGTTTATGTAATGTCGTTGCTCAATCTTTTCCTCTCGGCCGGTAAGACGATTTCGGCGTGGCGGCGCCGGGAGCGGGCCTATGCCGAGCTGATGGCCCTCGATGACCGGTCGCTCGCCGATATCGGCGTTCGCCGCTCGCAGATTCGCGCCCTGGTCGAAGGCGCTGCTTCTCGCGATCGGCCGACCGAAGCGCCTTCGCCGAAGGGAGCGGCTTTCGGCCGGCAAAAGGCCGCCTGACCCGTCGTTGAACCGAACCTGACCGATGGATGGGGGCTGCGGCCCCCATCGGTATTTCGGGCCCCCGCATTTTGGGAGCCGGCAATTTCAGAGCGGGGCCGGCGCGCAGGACCAGGGTCGACCAGCCGTCGATGACGATGCGGCGTTCGAGCGCTATGCCGAGGCGGCGATGCGGGGCCAGCACGATCGGTTCCTGACGGCGCAGCAATCCCGACAGCACAGCCCGCCCGCCGGGCATCAAATGGCGCGCGAGGTCGGCGGCCAGCAGCGCCAGCGGGCGCGCCAGGATGTTCGAGAGGATCAGGTCGTGGCCGCGCCGGCGCAATCGCAAGCCGCGATACCCGGCCGCGCGGCGCACCCGCACCAGGCTGGCGACGCCGTTGCGCGCGACATTATGGCGGGCGGCGGCAACCGATCCCGGATCGATGTCGCTCGCCAGCACCTTGCAGCGCAGCAGCTTGGCCGCGGCGATCGACAGGATGCCGGTTCCGGCGCCGATATCGAGCGGGTGGGCGACCGGCCGCTTTCGCGCCAGCGCCTGCAGTGCGGCCAGGCAGCCGCAGGTCGAGGGGTGCTCGCCGGTGCCGAAGGCGGTCGCCGCGTCGAGCGCGATCCCGATCATCGCGGCCGGCACTCCGGCGCGATGATGCGAGCCGTAGACGAAGAAGCGGCCGATCCGCAGCGGCGGAAAAGCGAGCTGATTTTCCGCGACCCAGTTACGTTCGGGTAGTCTCCGCTCGCCGATTTCGACCAGTTCTCCGCCGGCGGCGGCCACCGCGAGCGACAGCCGCGCGGCCATTTCCGCGGTCAGCACCGCGGTGCGCGGATAGGCATCGAGCCGCCACTCGCCGGGCATCGTCTCGAAGGCGGACACGGCCGCGGCGAGATCGTCGAGAATGGCGAATACCGCGCCTGCCGCTTCGGCGCCGCGGACCCGGGCATGGAGGTGACGCACGGCGGCGCTCACCGGCGGCAAATCGGCAAATGCAGCGCCAGCCGGTCAAATTCCCGCCGGCAGGTGATCGGGCCCGATGAAATTGTCGAATTTGGTGGTTTCGGCTTCGAAATGCAGTTTGATCGTGCCGATCGGCCCGTGCCGCTGCTTGGCGATGATGACCTCGCCGAGCCCGTAGACCTCGTTGAACCGGCTCTGCCAGCGCTCGTAGCGGTCGTTGTACTTTTCGTCGCTTTCATCGGCTCGGCGCAGTGGCTGTCCCCGCGATAGATAATATTCCTCGCGGAAGATGAACATGACGACGTCGGCATCCTGCTCGATCGAGCCCGAATTCGCGCAAATCGGCCAGCATCGGCCGCTTGTCCTCGCGCTGCTCGACCGCGCGCGACAATTGCGACAGGGCCAGGACAGGAACGTTGAGCTCCTTGGCCAATGCCTTGAGCCCGCGGGTGATGTCGGAAATTTCCTGCACCCGGTTTTCGAGTGTGCGCACCTGCACCGAGGGGCGCAGCAGCTGCAGGTAGTCGACGACGATCAGCCCCAGCCCCTGCTGCCGCATCAGCCGGCGCGCCCGCGTGCGCAAAGCCGGGACGCTGAGCGCCGGGGTGTCGTCGATGAACAATTTCAACGCCTGGAGCTGCTGGCTCGCCTGGACGAAGCGGTCGAAATCCTCGTGGCTGACATCGCCGCGGCGAATCCGGTCGGAGGACACGCCCGATTCTTCGGCGAGGATGCGGGTGGCCAGCTGTTCGGCCGACATTTCGAGCGAAAAGAACCCGATTACGGCTCCGTCCTCGGCGCCGAGGCGGCCATCGGCCTGGCGCAGCGGCTTGTAGGCGCGGGCCGCGTTGAAGGCGATGTTGGTGGCGAGCGCGGTTTTGCCCATCGACGGCCGGCCGGCCAGGATGATCAGGTCGGACGGATGCAGGCCGCCGAGCTTTTTGTCGAGGTCGACAAAGCCGGTCGCGACGCCGACAGTCTTCCCGCTGCGTTTGAACGCGGCCTCGGCGCCGGTGATGGCGCTGGTCAGCGCGACGCCGAAGGTCTGAAAGCCGCCCTCGGCCTGACCGGCCGTGGCCAGGTCGAACAGCTTTTTCTCGGCCCGTTCGATCTGTTCGGTGGCGCGGTCGTCGAGATCGTGGCGAAAGGCGTCGTTGACCACATCCTCGCCCAAGGCGATCAGCTGGCGCCGCAGATAGAGGTCGTGAATGATGCGGCCGTAATCCTCGGCGTTGATGATCGTCACCGCGGCGTCGGCGAGCCGGCCGAGAAATTGCGCGCCGCCGATCTCGGTCAAGCGCCCCGTCCTGGTCGAACAAGTTCTTCAGGGTGACCGGGTTGGCGACCTGCCCGCGCCCGATCAGCTTGCCGATCGCGGCATAGATGCGAGCATGCACGGCGTTGCCGAAATGCTCGGGTTGCAAGAATTCCGAGACACGCGGATGCGCCGCGTTGTTGATCAGCAGCGCACCCAAAAGCGCCTGTTCGGCCTCGGTGTTGTAGGGCGGGCTGCGGATCAACTCGGGGTCGGCGTCGCGCAACGGCGTGACCCGGGAGGCCATCATCGTTTCCATCGGGGAAGGCTATCACCGGGGACGCAGCGCGGCCCTCAGCAATACGATCCACACCCTGTGCAAGACGGGGGTGGCTGCAAGAGAGGGAGGGTCGGGGCGCGGCGCGATCAGGCGGCGCGTTCGGCGACGGCGCGGCGGGCGCGCTCCCAGTCGATCATGTAGTCACGGGTCAGCGGCACCGCATCGACGGTCTTCGCGAGCTGCATCTGAAAGACGAGATGGCCGGCGCGCCGGAAGGCGATCTCCGAGCCCACCAGATACATCTCCCACATCCGGCAGAAGCGCTCGTCATAGATCGTGCGCAGACGGTCGCGATTCTGCTCGAAGCGGCGGCGCCACAGCCGCAATGTCTGGGCGTAATGCAGGCGCAGGATTTCGATATCGGTGATCCACAGCCGCAGCCGTTCGACAACCGGCACGACCTCCGAAAGCGCCGGCGCGTAGCCGCCCGGGAAGATGTATTTGCGGATCCAGGGATCAGTCGAGCCGGGCCCGTCCATGCGGCCGATCGAATGCAGCAGGGCCACCCCATCGGCAGCGAGCAGCGACCTGATCTTGGCGAAAAACGCCGGGTAATGGTTGATGCCGACATGCTCGAACATGCCGACTGAGACGATCCGGTCGTACTGCCCGGCCTCCTCGCGGTAGTCGCGCAGGTAAAAGCGGACGCGATCCGACAGGCCGGCCGCCGCAGCCCGCCGCGTCGCCACTTTCTGCTGCTCGGCGGAGAGGGTCAGCCCGGTAACATCGGCTCCGCACTCGCCTGCCAGATAAAGCGCCAGACCACCCCAGCCCGAGCCGATGTCGAGCACCTTCTGCCCGGGGCGGAGCAACAGCTTTGCCGCGATGTGGCGTTTTTTGTCGAGCTGCGCGGTGTCGATGTCATCGACCCGGTCGTGAAAATACGCGCAGGAATATTGCCGGTCCTTATCGAGAAACAACTCGTAGAGCTGGTCCGACAGATCGTAGTGATGCGCCGCATTCTGCCGCGCGCGCGATAGCGGATTGTACTGGTGGACCCGCCGCAACCAGTTGGACGAGCCGTAGTACAGACGCGACATGACACCGCCAGGCAGCGCCTCGAGATTGAGGGTGAACAGGTCGATCAGATCGTAGAGGTTGCCCTCCTCGATCGTCAGCGTACCGTCCATGAACGCTTCGGGCAGACACAAACGCGGCCTGACGACCAGCTTCCAATGCAAGGCCGGATCGTGCAGCCGGATCGCCGCGCTCGGCCCCGGCGCCCCGGCAATGTCATGACACCTGCCGCTGGCATCGGTGACCCGGAGCCGGCCAACGGTGATGATTCGCTCGAAAAGACGCGTGAGCAGCATCGTGACGAGACCGAATAAGAACCCGACCGGTCACTATCCACGAAGTGGCGAAGCAAACGCAAGACGTTCACCGGCCGATCACGCACCCTCCGCGGCAGCCTCCGCCGCCCGAGCCCGATCGGCGGGGCGCTCGATTTCGTCCTCGTCGGCCATTCTCAGCGGATCGATGCCGCGAGCCTGCATCGCCGCCTCTTCAAGCGATTGCGCGACATTGGCGCTGATCGTGACCGATACTTCCGGATGAAGCACAACCCGAACAGGATGAAGCCCCAGATTCTTGATTGGGCGATCGAGAACAACCTGATGCTTTTCGATCGTGAAGCCGGCCGCGGTGACCGCGTCGGAGATGTCACGGGCCGAGACAGAGCCGTAGAGCTGCCCGCTTTCACCGGCCTGGCGAACGATCACTACGCTCAGCCCTTCGAGCTTGCCGCCGACCTCGCCCGCTTCGGCCTTGCGCTGCAGATTGGTGGCTTCGAGCTGGGCGCGCTGGGTCTCGAAATAGGCGAGGTTCTGCTTGGTTGCCCGCATCGCCTTTTTCTGCGGCAACAGGTAGTTCCGGGCGTACCCCGGCTTGACCTTTACCAGCTGGCCCATCTGGCCGAGCTTTTCGACCCGCTCGAGCAGGATCAGTTCAATCATCGCTTCTCCTCCGACTGTCGGGGCTAGGCAAAACGCCGCCGCAACCCGAACACGGCGTCGAGCAGCCCCAAAACGGCTATCACCAACAATGGCCAGCCGAACAGCCCGGCCAATACATAGAACGCGGTCAGCGGGATTTGCGGCCGCTGCATCCGGCGCACCGCCATGTGCAGAACCGCCAGTCCCGCGAAGCAGAACGGGATCGACAGCACGATCAGTATGTTGACGCCGAGAAATCGTACCGAGCCGCCGATTGCCGCGGCCGCCGCAGACACCCCGAAAAGCAGCACGATCCAGATCGGCAAGGTCAGCGCGGCAAGGTCGGGCGAGGTGCGCCAGCTCAATCCAAAGCGGGCCAAGACCCCTTGCGCGAGCGTGGCGGTGCTCGCCGTCATCACCATCCACGAGGCGGCGACGATCCCGGGGATGATCTGCGCGAGGTCCGCGATCAGCGTGTCGCGGGCAATTCCGGCCTCGCCGACAAAGCGGTCGAACATCGGCGTCAAGCTCTCGCGCAGCAACGCCTCGATACCCTGTCGCCCGCCGAGCAGCACCAGGACCGCAGCGAGCGCCGCGAGGCCGAGCCCGGTCAGCCACGCCGTCAGCAGACCCGGCGGATACCATTCGACAACGCCGTCGGGACCGGGGCGGGCCAGCAAAGCTTGCCGTACCAACAGGACCACCGGTGCTGCATAGAGCCCGGCAAACAATGCCGTTGCAATGACCCCGCCTA
The DNA here is from genome assembly GCA_963821795.1 of uncultured Alphaproteobacteria bacterium. Lineage (GTDB taxonomy): Bacteria > Pseudomonadota > Alphaproteobacteria > ATCC43930 > CGMCC-115725 > AP-15. Next base: position 230,824 of record CAWGFH010000005.1, on the reverse strand, counting down.
CCGCGAGCAGAACCACCGACGCGGTCAGGCCGGCAACCGCCGCAATACTGACCCCGAGCCACAATCCGGCGGCGAACAGCGGCAGCTGGGCCAGATAGACGAGGATCAAGGAACCGGGCGAGCCGGTCAGCACCGCCAGATAAAGAGCGGCCCCGGCCGCGCCCAAGAGCGCGCCGGCACCGACCATCGCAAGCCGACCCATGACCATTGGCACCGCACGTCGAGCCTGCGTGCCCTGGTCGCCTAGCTCACCATATAAGGCAGCAGCCCGAGAAAGCGGGCTCGCTTGATCGCTTGGGCGAGTTCGCGCTGCCGCTTGGTCGACACCGCGGTGATCCGGCTCGGCACGATCTTCCCGCGCTCGGATACGAAGCGCTGCAGCAGCTTGACATCCTTGTAGTCGATCTTGGGCGCGTTCGGACCCGAGAACGGACACGATTTGCGGCGGCGAAAAAACGGCCGGCGGGCGGCAGCGCCGCGCCCTGGTCCGGCGGACTGGCTTTCCATTTAGGCCTCCGTCGCTTCGGCAACGACGCGTTCGGGTTCCGACGGGGCGGTTTCGCCGGGTTCCGGCGCCGCCCGCTCGGGGACCGCACGTTCGGGCACGGGGCGGTCGGACCGTTCGCCGCCACCATCGCGCGATTCGCCATACCGGTCGCGATCGCCGGGCCCGCGGCGCGGACGATCGTCGCGGCCGCCGCGGTTTTGCATGATCGCCGACGGCCCCTCTTCGTGCGCATCGACCCGGATGGTCAGATAGCGCAGCACATCCTCGTTGATCCGCATCGTGCGCTCGAGTTCGGCGACCGCCGCCGGCGGCGCCGCCAGGTTCATCAGCACATAATGGCCTTTACGATTCTTTCGCATGCGGTAGGCAAGATTCCTCAGGCCCCAGTATTCGCGCTTCTTAATTTCGCCGCCATTGTCGGCGATCAGCTGGGCGAAGCCGTCGGCCAAGGCATCGACTTGCGCGCCGGAAATATCCTGTCGCGCGATAAACACGTTTTCGTAGAGAGGCATACGGACTAAATCCCTTGTGGCTGTTGGAGGCCCGGGGCGCGCGCCGGTCGGGCCGAGCCGGCATCTGCCGGCAAGGGCGAGCCGCGCACTATACAGAAACCGGCTCGCGCGACAAGATGGCGGCGGCCGGATCAGCTTGACACCGGCTCATGGGGGATGGGGGAACGAGATCCGCGATGAAGCGTGCATTTGTATTTCCGGGCCAAGGCTCGCAGGCGGTCGGCATGGGGCGCAGCCTTGCCGACGCTTTTCCAGCGGCCCGCCGGCTGTTCGACGAGGTCGACGAGGCGCTGTCGCAGCCTCTCTCGCGGCTGATGTTCGACGGGCCGGAAAGCGAGCTCACCCTGACCGAGAACGCCCAGCCGGCGTTGATGGCGGCAAGTCTCGCGGTAATCCGGGTGCTCGAAGCCGAAAGCGGATTCGACCTCGCCCGGGATGTCGCGTTTGTCGCCGGGCATTCGCTCGGCGAGTATTCGGCCTTGGCCGCCACACATGCGCTGTCGATCGGCGACGCGGCGCGGCTGCTCAAATTACGCGGCCAGGCGATGCAGCGGGCGGTGCCGGTCGGTGAAGGTGCGATGGCGGCGCTGATCGGGCTCGATGCCGCCGATGCGCGCGCCGTCGCCGCCGATGCGACACGCGCCGGGCTCGACCATGACGAGATCTGTACCGTGGCGAACGACAATGCTCCAGGGCAGGCGGTCGTCAGCGGCCATCGCGGCGCCGTCGAGCGGGCGATCGCGATCGCCCGGGAGCACGGGGCTCGCCGGTCGATCATGCTGGCGGTCAGCGCGCCATTTCATTCGCCGTTGCTGATGCCCGCTGCCGATGCAATGGCCGAGGCGCTCGATAGGGTGACCGTGCATCCGCCGCTGGTGCCGCTGGTCGCCAACGTATCGGCCGCCGCCGTCACCGATCCCGCCGCGATCAAACGCTTGCTGGTCGAGCAGGTGACGGCGATGGTGCGGTGGCGCGAGAGCGTGCTGTTTCTCGCCGACGCCGAGGTCGAGGAGGTCGTCGAGATCGGGGCCGGCCGGGTACTCGCCGGGCTCGTCAAGCGCATCGCGCCGGCGCTCGCGGCGCGTTCGGTCGGAACGCCCGCCGAAGTCGAGGCCCTGATCGCAGACCTCTGAGCCGGCTCCGGGCAAAAAATCGGGCCGCGATCCGAGAGGCACATGTTCGATCTGTCCGATCAGACGGCGCTGGTGACCGGCGCATCCGGCGGCATCGGCGAGGCGATTGCCAGGAAGCTGCACGCCCAGGGCGCGGCGCTGGTGCTTTCGGGGACGCGTGCCGATGCGCTGCACGCGCTCGCCACCGACCTCGGTGGGCGCGCTCATGTCGAACCCGCCGATCTGGCCGATCCGCAGGCCTGCGACCGGCTGATCAAGAAGGCCGAGACGGCGCTCGGCCGTATCGACATCCTTGTCAACAACGCCGGTCTGACCCGGGATGCGCTGACGCTGCGAATGACGCGATGCCGATTGGCAAGCGGTGCTGGACGTCGATCTGACCGCCGCTTTCCGTCTCACCCGGGCGGCGCTGCGCGGAATGGTGCGGCGACGCCACGGACGGATCATCGCCGTGACCTCGATCGTCGCGGTAACCGGCAATCCCGGCCAGGCCAACTATGCGGCGGCAAAGGCGGCGATGATCGGCATGTCGAAATCAATCGCGGCCGAGGTCGCGGGCCGTGGCATTACCGTCAACTGCGTCGCCCCGGGGTTCATCGAGACGGCGATGACCAGCCGCCTGAGCCCGGATCAGCGCGCACGGCTCGGTGCAGCAATCCCGGCCGGGAGATTCGGCACGCCTGACGACGTCGCCGCTGCCGTCATCTATCTGGCGAGCGCCGAGGCCGCCTATGTCACCGGTCAAACCTTGCACGTCAACGGCGGCATGGCCATGGTATGATGCCAAGTTCGGCCCTGGCGTTTCGGTCGAATTGGCACCGCCGGAGAAATCTGGTATGTCAGCCGCGCCTTGATCGTGGCCCCCGACGGCAGCACCATGTCCGCGGATGGCTCCTGTGTTCCTGTACAGACACCAATTTCAAGCCAGCCATTGAGGGGAAAAACGGATGAGCGACGTCGCCGAGCGGGTCAAGAAGATCGTCGTCGAGCATTTGGGTGTCGACGAGGCGAAGGTGACCGAGAACGCCAGCTTTATCGATGATCTCGGCGCCGACAGCCTCGACACGGTCGAACTCGTGATGGCCTTCGAAGAGGAGTTCGGCTGCGAGATCCCGGATGACGCGGCGGAAAAGATCGTGACGGTGAAGGACGCGGTCAGCTTTATCGAATTGCACAGTTGAGCCGTTTGCTCTTCCGCCCCCTCGCGCATGATCCGAGGAAGCCCTCCGCTCGTGACTCTTCGACCGACCGTCGATCCGTGAGAACGGAATGCGACGCGCTGTCGTAACCGGCATGGGGCTCGTGACGCCCCTTGGCATCGGCCTGGAGCGAAATTGGCAGCGCCTGATTGCCGGCGCCTCCGGAATCAGCGCGATCGAGTTGTTCGATGTTTCCGACCTGCCGTCGAGGATCGCCGCCCAGGTGCCGCGCGGCGAGACCGCGGCGGGGCTGTTCACCGCCGACGACTGGGTCCCGCTCGAAGGACCAGCGCAAGATGGACGGCTTTATCGTCTACGCGTTGGCCGCCGCCGCGCAAGCGGTCGAGGATGCCGGATGGACGCCGGACAGCGAGTACGAGCGCGAGCGCACCGGCGTCATGATCGGCTCCGGCATCGGCGGTCTTTCCGGGATTACCGAGGGAGCGCTGATCCTGCATGAACGCGGCCCGCGCCGGGTTTCGCCATTTTTCATCCCGGCCAATCTGATCAACCTCGCCTCCGGCCACGTCTCGATCCGCTACGGCTTCAGCGGCCCGAACCATGCGGTGGTTACGGCATGCTCGACCGGCGCGCATGCGATCGGCGACGCGGCCCGGCTGATCATGCTCGACGATGCCGATGTCATGGTTTGCGGCGGCACCGAAGCGGCGATCTGCCGGCTCGGGCTGGCCGGGTTTGCCGCAGCGCGGGCCCTGTCGACCGGGTTCAACGACGATCCGCCGCGCGCCTCGCGCCCGTGGGATAAGGCCCGAGACGGGTTCGTCATGGGCGAGGGAGCCGGGATTCTGGTGCTCGAAGAGTTGGAGCATGCCAGGCGGCGCGGCGCCAGGATCTATGCCGAGGTGATCGGCTACGGCATGTCCGGTGACGCATTTCACCTGACCGCCCCCGCCGAGGACGGTAACGGCGCCTTCCGCTCGATGCGCAACGCGTTGCGGCGCGCGGAACTTGCCGCGGACCAGATCGACTACATCAACGCGCACGGCACCTCGACTCCGCTCGGCGATGAAATCGAACTCGGCGCGGTCAAGCGGCTGTTCGGCCGGCATGCCTACGAATTGTCGATGTCGTCGACCAAGTCGGCGATCGGGCATTTGCTCGGCGCCGCCGGCAGCGTCGAAGCGATCTTTTCGATCCTCGCCATCCGCGACGGGGTGGTTCCGCCGACCCTCAACCTCGACGATCCGTCACCCGCCTGCGACATCGACCTAGTCCCCAAACAGGCCAAGGAGCGGCGGGTAAGCTACGTGCTGACGAATTCGTTCGGGTTCGGCGGCACCAACGCCTCGCTGGTTTTCGGCGGGCCGCCGTAAAGCGAAGCTTCGAGGCCGGGACTCTCCGATTGATGCGCGGCTCGGTTCGGCTGTTCGGTTGGGCGTTATTGACCGTCTCGGCGATCCTCGCCGCGGCCGGAGCGGCCGGCTGGTGGCTTTACCAGGACATGACCGCGCCGGGTCCGCTGACCCAAAAAACGACAGCGGTAATCCCGCCGCACACCCCCCTTGGCGGCATCGCCGCATTGCTGGCCGAGAAAGGGGTGATCCGCCATGCGCTGGCCTTCGAGGTCGGGGCCAGCCTTGTCGGGCAACGGCTCCTCGTTGCCGGCGGGGGAATATGAATTCCCGGCCGGGACCAGCGCCCTGGAAGCGACCGGCATCATCGCCGGCGGCAAAACCGTCGCACATCGGCTGACCATCCCCGAAGGGCTGACCAGCGCGCAGATCGTGGCGCTGGTAGAGGCCGCCCCGGCACTTCAGGGCGATACCGGCCCTCCGCCTCCCGAAGGGTCGCTGATGCCCGACACCTACATCTACAGCTACGGCAACGCCCGCTCGGCCTTGCTGGCGCGCATGAAGCGGGCGATGACGCATGCGGTAGTGACGGCCTGGGACGAACGGCGGCCCGACCTGCCGTTGGCGAACCCGCAACAGATGCTGGTTCTCGCCTCGCTGGTCGAGCGCGAGGCTGCGCGCGCGGACGAACGGGCACGGATCGCCGCCGTCTTCGTCAACCGGCTGCGCCTCGGCATGCGCCTGCAGTCGGACCCGACGGTGATCTATGCGCTGAGCGACGACGGCACCAAGAAGCTCGACTCGCCCGCTCACTCACGCCGATCTCGCGGTCGAATCGCCCTACAACACCTATGTCGAGAAAGGCCTGCCGCCCGGCCCGATCGACAATCCCGGAGCGGCGGCGTTGCGCGCCGCGGTGCGGCCGGCGCCGACCGACGACCTCTATTTCGTCGCCGACGGATCGGGCGGGCATGTCTTCGCCAAAACATTGGCCGAGCACAACCGCAACGTCGCCCAATACCGCCGCAGCGCCGCGGCCGAGCCTGACCCGCCGGGCACCGACCATTGACCCGCGCGCCCGCGCGGCGTTGTTGACGCCGCAACGGGCCGCTATAACGCCGCATCGGCAGCGGGGAGCGAGCAGTTGGGCGTGGCCAGCATGACCGGGTTCGCCCGAACACAGGGCGAGGCGCCGGGGATTTCCTGGATCTGGGAGGTCAAGAGCGTCAATGGGCGGGCGCTCGACCTGCGCTTGCGGCTCGCACCCGGCTTTGACGCGGTCGAGCCCGAATTGCGCGCCGCGCTGACGCAGCGGTTTCGCCGCGGCAACATTTCCGCCAGCCTTTCGCTGAGCCGCACCTCGGCGCCGGCGATGCGCGTCAACCGCGAGGCGCTGTCGCAACTCGTCGCCCTGATCAACGAATTGACCGGCGAGGTCGAGGCGGCTCCGCCCCGCCTCGACGGATTGCTGGCATTGCGCGGAGTCGTCGAGACCGTCGAGGACGAAGACGAAGCGGTGGTCGAGGCGCGCCGGCACGCGGTCCTCGCCGGTTGGACGGCGGCGCTCGACCAGCTTGCCGCGGCTCGCGCCGAAGAAGGCGGCCGGATCGGCGCGCTGCTGAAGAGCCAGCTCGACGAAATGGCAGCCCTGACCGCCGCGGCGGAAAGATGTGCCGCGGCCCAGCCGGCGGCAATCCGCGAGCGATTGCGCATCGTGCTGGCGAACCTCGCCGATCTGATGCCGTCGATGCCCGAGGAGCGGGTGGCCCAGGAAGTGGCCCTGCTGGCGACGCGCTCGGACATCCGCGAGGAGATCGAGCGGCTGCGGGCGCATATCGAGCAGGCGAGCGAATTACTGCAGCAGGGCGAGGCGGTCGGCCGCAGGCTCGATTTCCTGTGCCAGGAACTCAACCGCGAAGCCAATACCCTGTGCTCGAAATCGGCCGATATCGAGCTGACCCGCACCGGTCTGTCGCTGAAGGCGGTGATCGAGCAGTTCCGCGAGCAGGTGCAGAACATCGAATGAGCGCCTCCCCGATCCGGCGGCGCGGGCTGCTGCTTGTCCTCTCGTCGCCCTCCGGCGCCGGCAAGACGACGATCACCCGCCGGCTGGTCGAGGAGGACCCGGCGCTGACCCTGTCGATCTCGGTGACGACCCGCCCGATGCGGCCGGGCGAGGTCGACGGACGTGACTATTGGTTTATCGACCAGAGCCGCTTCGACCAGATGGTCGAGCAGGAAGAACTGTTGGAGCACGCGCGGGTGTTCGGCAATTGCTACGGCACGCCGCGCCGGCCGATCGAAGCGGCGCTCGCCGCCGGGCATGACGTTGTCGGCGATCTCGATTGGCAGGGCACGCAGCAGCTGGCCGGCAAGGTCCGGCCGGACCTGGTCGCGGTCTTTGTGCTGCCGCCGAACGCCGCCGCGCTCGAAGAGCGGCTGCGCATGCGAGCCCAGGACAGCGCCTCGGTCGTCGCCGCGCGAATGGCGAAGTCGGCGGAGGAAATGAGCCACTGGGCGGAATACGACTACGTCATCGTCAACGACACGGTCGAGGACAGCGTCGCGCAGGCCCGCGCCATCGTCACCGCCGAAAGGCTGCGCCGCGAGCGCCAGCCCGGCCTCGCGGAGTTTGTCCAGAGTTTGCAGGCAGGTTGAGCGGGAGACACCCAGCCCGAGCTTCGCTCAGCTGCCGCCGTTGTAGAAGCTTTGCCCGATCTCGGCGCGGGCGACCGGCGTCGGGATCAGCCAGGCGTAGAAAGTGTCGCGCTGGCAGCGCCGGCCGCATTCGGCCCAGGAGCGCAATGACTCGATCTTGATGTAGACCTGCTGGCCGGGAACCACCGCAACATTGGTCGACTGGTTGAAATCGATGCCGTAGCTGTTGACGGTCACATGATAGATCCCGGGCGGGACGTCACGATAGAAAGCCCCGCCCATTTGCGCGAATCCGGCATAGGCGCCGTTGAACTGCACCGCCGTCATGTTCAAGGTCTCGGACGGCAGAAAAGTACGGTAGACCCAAATCCGCGCCATGCCCGGCGGGATCGGCGGCACGACCGCCGAGCTCACCATGGGCAGCGGGCTGCAGGCGCCAACCGCCACGAGCAGAAGGCAGGCCGCACCGGCAAACAAACGCCGCCATTGTCGCGTGACGAGAGCAACGAGCACAGCACACCTCCGACTTTCGCAAGCAATCCGGCGCGCCGTATCCTATCCGAGCCCGGCGCCGGCCGGCATCATGCGGTGACGAGCTGCCGCACAAAGTTCCGCCGGTGCAAGATCGAGGTCGGATTTCGGCGCAGACCTTGCCCGAGGCCCCTGCCTCAATCGAAAAGCTTCGCGAAATCCCGCGGGTTTCGGCTTAACATTGCCGATGCAGGCGGCCGGCCGAGAAGGCGCATGCACGCAACTACACTGGGTTAGGAGAAATGCCATGGCGTTCTACGAAAAAGGCAATGTCCGCATCCGCTACGAGGAAGCCGGCTCGGGCTTTCCGCTGCTGGTCACCCCCGGCGGCGGCTTGAACTCGCGGGTCAGCAATTGGCAGACCGCGGTGATCAACGCGATGGAAGAATTCAAGAACGATTTTCGCTGCATCACGATGGACCAGCGCAACGCCAATGGCGGTGAATCGAGCGGGCCAGTCCCGGTCGACAATGCGTGGGACGCCTTCGCCGACGATCAGCTCGGGCTGATGGACCATCTCGGCATCCGCGAATTCTTCTATATGGGCTACTGCATCGGCGGCTGCTTTGCCGGCAAGCTGCTGCAGCGCGCGCCAAGCCGCGTCGTCGCCGCGGTGTTTTGCCAAAGCGTCGGGCACCGGCCGGAAGACCCGGACGTCATGCACCGGCACAGCACCGACAATTGGCTCGGCGAGTTCCGCAGCCGCCGGCCCGAGGTAACGACGGACACGACAAACAAATATTTCCACAGCTTGTGGCGGGCGCAGCCGGATTTCCTCTACAGCGTGCCGCGCGATTTCATCCGCGGCTGCCGCACGCCGATGCTGGTGCTGCCCGACGACACCTCTTCACACCCGCTGCAGACCTCGATCGACGTCGCCTCCCTGGCGCCGAACGCCGAGATCACGGTCTTCCCGTGGCGCGCACCCGAAGAGCTGAGGCAGCGCACGATCAGCAGGGTGCGCAGTTTCCTGAAGGCGCACGTGCCGATGCGGGCCGCCGCGCAATAGCTCTGGCGGCCCTGCTCACCCGCTTGCTGGCGCTTGCATCCACTCTACAGCCGATATAGGGGCATATATACTTTTGGAGGCGCCAGCATGGCGACGGTCCGTGTCTTTCGCTCCGGAAACAGCCTGGCTGTGCGCTTGCCGAAAGCATATCGACTGAACGGCATCGAGGTGGAGATGTTCCGCCGCGGCGACGAGACCGTGCTGCGCAAAAAGGCCGAGGGGCTGGTGCGGGCCCTCGACATCATGGCCAGTCTGCCGGCTGACGTTTCGCCGGAAAACGGGCCGATACGCCGCCGCAGGAGCGCGAAGGTCGGTGAATGGCCGCGCGCTTTTCTTTCGGCACAAATACCTGCATCTACATTCGGCAGCGGCGGCCACCGCAGTTTTGGTATGCTTCAATGAGTTGCGGCCAGGAGACGCGGTGCTCTCGGTCGCCACCTATGGCAGAACTCCTTTGCGGTGCGGAAAAGAGCCAATTTCGCTAACAGCCCGCCGCTGCCGATCGGCCAGTGCCGAAACCAATAATCGGCGCCGAAACCCTTAGCGGAAGAATTCCACCTTCGCTTCGCGGAACCATAGGAAATTCGCCGGCGCCGCCGATATCGGCCCATTGATCGCGAAGACGGCGATTTCGAATTTATCCCCCACGGACACCGGATTGGCGAGGACCAGGCGGTTGGGCATGTTGAAGCCCTGGATCGTATATGGGCTCGGTCTGCCAGCGGCCCGCGGCATCTCGCCATTGACCCACAACTCGGCGTAGTCGTCGATATTGACCCGCAGCACCGTCATTGCGCCGGCGGTGTCGAAACCCATGGCATTGGCCGGTATCGTCAGCCTTGTCCGGTACCAGAAGAACGAGACCATGCCGCCCCCCCGCCTCGCGCCCAATTCGGTGGCGGGGACCGTCGGCCAGGATGAATCATCGTACCCGCTGAGTTCGGCGTGGGGTTCGACATCGTAGGTCGTCTTGAATTCGGGCATCGAGTTGGAGAGCGCGGGGCACTCGACGAGCTTTGCCTCCATCGCCTTCCATTGGGCGCCGAACACCGCCGACCCTTCGGCGGTCATCAGATCCACCACATGAACCGGCGGCACCAACGGGGCGACCGGCGGCGGGGGCGCCAGCAGCGGAGGCATTGGCGGCGGCATCGAAACGGTTGGCCTGACATATGTCTTTGCGGGCATTTTTGTGTCCCCCTGATTGGATCGCCGACTATACCCCGCGGTATTGACCGGCAGCAGAATTTTCGCGTGCCGAGAGGCGACCGATCCTTCAGGATGGCGCCATCGGCCTCACTTTTTCCGGACCACACTCATGCCCGATAAGTCAGTCGTTTCCGAACTCGCTCCGACCGGTGTCGTGCGCGCCGCGATCAACATGGGTAATTTCCTGCTCGTCACCGGCAAGAGTCCATCGGGCGACCCGGATGGCGTCTCCCCCGACATGGCGCGGGCGATCGCCGAGGCACTCGGCGTGCCGGTCAAGTACGTTCCCTACGCCCGTCCAGGCGAGATCGCCGACGATGCCGAAAAAGGCTTGTGGGACATCGGCCTGATCGGCGCGGAACCGCAGCGCGCCGCAGTGATCAACTTTACGGCCGCCTATTGCGAGATCGAGGCGACCTATCTGGTGCCGGCCGGTTCCCCGATCCGGTCGGTCGCAGAGGTCGATCAGCCCGGCCGGCGGATCGCGGTGACCGCGCGCAGCGCCTATGGCCTGTGGCTCGAAAACAACTATAAAAAGGGCCAATTGCTGCAATTCGACAGTGCCGAGGCAGCGCTGAAAGCGTTCGACGGCGAAAAGCTCGACGCCTATGCCGGGCTGCGCCCGGGCCTGATCGACGTGCAGCAGGCGCGGCCCGGATCGCGGATTCTCGACGGCCAGTTCACCGCGGTGCAGCAAGCGGTCGGGACGCCGAAGAAGAACGCGGCCGGGTTCGCTTTCCTGAAGGAATTCGTCGAAAACGCAAAGCGGTCGGGGAAGGTGGCAAGCTTCATCGAGCGGCACAAGGTGGTCGGCCGGTTGTCGGTGGCGCCGCCCGCCTGAGCCCGGCCACTCACCGCCACACCGCAATTGCCGAAGAGGGCTGACCCATGCCGGATGACATGACTTCGCCATCGACCGAACTCGGCTTTATGACGATTGCGCAGGCGGCTCGGCTGATCGAAAAGAAACAGCTCTCGCCGGTCGCGCTGACGGCGGCGCTGATCGCGCGGGGCGAGGCTCTTGATCCGCAGCTCAACGCGTATCTGCTGCCGACTTTCGATCGCGCGCTCGATCAGGCCCGCACCGCCGAGCGCGAAATCATGGCCGGGGCCTATCGAGGCCCGATGCACGGCATCCCGTTCGGGCTTAAGGACATCTATGCGACGGCCGGTATCCGCACCACCGGACACTCCAAAACCTGCATCGATGCCGTTCCCGTCACCGACGCGACGACCGTAGCCAAGCTCTATGATGCCGGCGCGGTGCTGATGGGCAAGCTGGCGACCCATGAATTCGCGCATGGCGGCCCATCCTTTGACCTGCCTTGGCCGCCGGCGCGCAACCCGTGGAACCGCGAGCACTTCACCGGGGGTTCGTCGAGCGGTTCGGGAGCGGCGGTCGCGGCGGGTTTGGTCCCCGGCGCGCTCGGCTCCGACACCGGGGGGTCGATCCGGGGCCCGGCGGCGCTGTGCGGTATCGTCGGCCTGAAGCCGACCTACGGCCTGGTCAGCCGCCACGGGGTCTACGCCAACTCGTTCAGCTTCGACCATGCCGGCCCGATGACTTGGACCGTCGAAGATGCCGCGATCATGCTGCAGGCGATTGCCGGGCACGATCCGAATGATCCGGCGAGTGCCGACCGACCGCTGCCGGACTACCGCGCGGCGCTGACCGGTGACATCAGGGGGCTGCGCATCGGCGTCGTGCGGCATCTGCATGAAGATGACTGCCCGGTGGCGGCCGAGGTCGGCACAGCGCTCGACCAAGCGTTCGACGTCTTCCGGTCGCTTGGCGCCAGCCTCGGCGAGGTGCGGCTGCGGCCGGCCCAGGACTATTACGATGTCAAGGTTACGATTGCCGAGAGCGAGCTTCTCGCCGTTCACGAGCATGTATTGCGCAGTCGGCCGGGCGATTTCGGCGAGGATTTTCTTGGCCGCGTCCTGCCGGCGGTGCTGATCAGCAGCCGGGATTACGTGCAGGCTCAGCGCGAGCGCCGGCGAATCCTGGCCGAGATGGCGCCCGTCTACAAGAATTTCGACGTGCTGGTGACCGCGACGGCCGGTGGCCCGGCGCCGCGCCTCGACGCCTGGCGTACGATCGAGTTTTGGCGGCGGCCATCACTGACGACGCCGTTCAACGTCACCGGCGGCCCAGCGCTCGCGCAATGCATCGGCTTCAGCCGCAGCGGGTTGCCGTTGTCGATGCAGATCGTCGGCCGGCCGTTCGACGACTCGACCGTGCTGCGGGTGGCGCATGCATTCGAGAGCGCAACGCCCTGGCGCTCACGCCGGCCGCAGCTGGACCCGAAGGCCGAAGTTTCGACCGGCCTGCCGCCGGTGCCCGATCCGGAACCCGCCGATATCGACGCCGCCACCCGTGACCGGGCCGTGACGGCCTGCCGCGCCGCCGGCCTCAGCCTGTCCGAGCGGCAATTTGCGATGGTCTGCGCCGCCGCCCCCTATGTCGAGGCGATGACCGGCCGGCTCTATCGCGAGCGCCATTGGGCGGAAGAACCGGCGAACGTCTTTCAGTTCGCCGGTTAGATCGACGAACGGCTCGACAGTCGGCGGGCGCCGGCGCAGCGCCCAATCCCACCGCCGATTTACGCCCGCGCCGCCGGCGAAGAGGCCGCGACTGCGCCGCTGACTGCCGGCTGCGCATCGAGCGTGCTGTTGATCTCCTCGATCGAGCGGCCTTTGGTCTCGAAGCCGATAAACCAGAAGACAAGGCCCGCCTGTCCGTACCAGAAAGCAAGGAAAAGCAATGCCGGGAAGATCGCGTCGAGAGTCACCTTGGGGCTGACGTAATTGGACGAGCCGACGATCAACGCGAGCCCAAGAGGACCGATGATCTTGCCGAGATTACCGATGCCGTAGCTGAAGCCCATGCCGCTGGCGCGCAGCCGGTTCGGCCACACCTCCGCCAGATAAGGCCCGATGATCGCGTAACTGGCGTCGCCAAAGAAACGCTGGATCATGATCATCACAAAGAACACCGAGACGGTGCCGATGAAAACATCGTGCCAATAGCCGGCGAGCGCCATCGTGACCGCCCCGCCGAGGCCGATCAGCAGACCCGACAGGCGGCGCCCAAACGCGTCCGACATCCATGATGCGATCAGTCGCCCGATGATGCCGAGCACGCCGACGTAGATCATCAGATAGGAGGCGTAGGCGGGCGTTACCTTGAGCACCATCACGAACAAGGTCGTGATCCACATCAGGATGCCGACGCCGCCGGTCTGGCTCAGCGCAACGAGGCAGGCCGCGGTCATGCTGCGCGGGTATTTGAACAGCTCGCGCCACGAGGTTTTCTCCTCCCGAGGCAGAGTGGTCGGCAGCTCGATCTCTTTTGGATCGACCTGAAGCGCCCAGGCGAGCGACTCCCGCGCCTCCTCGTTCCGCCCCATGCGCATCAGCCAGCGCGGCGATTCCGGCACCCAATAGCGGATCAACAGCACCAGCAGCGCCGGAGCCAAGCCAACGAGAAACAGCCCGCGCCAGCCGATAACCGGCGCCAGGTAGGCTCCTGACAGTGCCCCCAAAATGTTGCCCGCTGGCAGCAGGACAGTCGTCAGCCCGCTAACCCAGCCGCGCTTGTAGGAGGGCACGAATTCCTGGACCAGCGGAATATCGACAGCGATCAGTCCCGCATTGCCGAAGCCGACGAAGAAGCGGAAGAAAGAGAGGAAAACCCAGCCGGCGACCCAGCCGTCTGGATTAGGGGTGAAAAACATGACGCCGGTGGCGATGGCGACATTGAGGGCGGTGAGGATGAATACCTTGCGCCGGCCGATGCGGTCCCCCATCCAGCCCCAGAAGAACGCCCCGGGGACGGCGCCAAGGCCGGCGGAGATCAGGATCAGCGCCGACTGACCATAAGTCAGGTGCCACTCTTTGAAGATGAACGCCAGCACATACCCGATCAGAAAAAAATCGAAGAAGTCGAGCATGTCGCCAAGGTTCGCAGTAGCAATGATCCGCCACTGGTTTCCGGTAAGCTTCTCCTGTCGTTCCAAATATTCTATCATGCGCCTCTCCTGTTGCACGTTCGCTCGGCGCCATTGCTTCAATTAAAGAAGGGCGGCGCCATTTATTATTCACGCGGATTTTTATTATTTTTGGCCGGCGGTAGCTGCCCGTCTGGCCAGCCCGGCCATTTATCGCCGGCTCGCAACGGCTGGCCCAGTTTGCCCGCAGCTACCGTCAGCTTAGTGTAAGATACCCGATCGGATAACTGCCGGCAACAGTCCCGGTAGTCACGGCTGGCCCGGCATCGGCCGCGCCCGAGGCGCGGCTACCCGATCGTTCCGCGCACGAACACGCCGCCTGCGGCGATCGCCCGCCGGCCGGCGTCGAGTTCGGGATGGAACAGGTGCCAGACATGGATCATCTCCGGCCAGACCTGCAGGTCGACCCGCACATCAGCGGCGCCGGCGACTTTGGCCAGGCGCAGAGCATCGTCGAGCAAAGTCTCCGCCGCGCCGACCTGGATCAGCAGCGGGGACAGGCCGGAAAGGTCGCCATAGATCGGCGCCGCCAGCGGCGAGCGCGGGTCGGCGCCGTTCAGATACATCCTCGCCATTTCGAGGATGCCGGCCCGCTGTACGGTCGGGTCGGCGATCGCCTTACTCGACATCGTCTCGCCGTTCGCCTCCATGTCGACCCACGGCGAGATGCACCAGCCGCAGCCTGGCTGCGGCAAGCCGGCTTCGCGGATCGCCAGCATCGCCGCGACGACCAGACCGCCGCCGGCGCTGTCACCGGCGATTGCGACGCGTCCCGGTGAGATGCCCCGGCCCAGCAGAAAACGGTAGCCGGCCAGCGCATCGTCGACCGCAGCCGGAAACGGATGTTCCGGAGCCAGGCGGTAGTCGAGCGCCAACGCCTGGATCCCTGCTGCCCGGCCGGCCTCCGCGGCAAGATGACGATGGCTGTCTAGCGAGCCGATCACATAGCCGCCACCGTGCAGATACAAGAGCGCGGCGTCACGGCTGTCCCCTGGCGCCGCGGTCCATTCGGCGCTGACGCCGTTCGCCGTCACCGGCTCGACGCCGACATCCGCCGCCAACCCATATTGCAGGCCGCGGGCATCGATGTCCTTGCGCCGCTGCCGGTAATCGTCGGAGCGCGGCCTGCTCGCCAATTTGGCGCGCAATGCGCCGATCTCGGGATCGCTCATCGCTTCCTCCTGCGCTGCCTTCCGGCCGACCGGACCTACAGCAGATCCGCCACGGCCTCGCGGTAATGCGTAAGCACCGCCAGATGCTCGGCGGCGCTATGCCCGGCAATCCGCTTGTGGTGATTGCTCGCATAGGTCGTGTGCGCGGTTAGGTGGGTGACCCCGGCTTCTTTCCAGAAGCGGATTTCGCGCCGCCAATCTTCCGGACCACCTACCCCCGGCGACGCCCACACCTCGATGCCCATCCTCGCGGGATCGCGCCCGGCCTCGCGGGTCAATTCGCGCAATTTGGCAAACGCCGCCAGCGCCGCGTCGCCCGGCGGGTACGCCAACGGCATGAAGCCGTCGCCATACCTGGCGCAGCGGCGGAAGGTCGCCTCGGCATGACCGCCATACCAGATCGGCACGCGCCCGGAAGCCGGACGCGGATTGATGCCGGCGTCCTGGATATGGTGGAACTCGCTTTCGAACGTCACATGCGGCTCTGCCCACAAGGCCTGCATGACCCGCACCTGGTCGGCCGACCGGCGCCCGCGGTTGTGGAAATCCTCGTTGAGGCCAGTGAACTCGACCTCGTTCCAGCCGACTCCGATCCCGAGGCGAAAGCGGCCGCCCGACAAGACGTCAAGGCTGGCGGCCTGTTTGGCCACCAGCACTGCCTGGCGCTGAGCCAGGATCAGGACGCCGACGGCAAAGCCGATCTTTTGCGTGCAGCCAGAGAGAAACCGAACAGCACAAACGGGTCGTGATAGGCGGTGGCTGTCGTACCGACACGCCGGCCCTGGTGATCCGCGGCCGGGTTGGCGCCAAGCACGTGATCGGGCGCCATCGAGATGGGCATAACCCAACCCCTCTGCCGCCTGTGCGTAGTCGCGCAATACCGCGGCGCCGGCGCCGATGTCGCCGACCGGTAATGAGCATCCGAGCTGCATGGACCCTGTCCTTTCTATGCGATTTCAGTCGGCGAAAGCGGCGAACACGTCGCGGATCGCGGTTTCCGGGTTGCCGTCGGCGGAGAGCGGCACCAGCACCGGCGTGTGGATTCCGGCATCGCGCCACGCCTCGACGCCCTCGCGAATTTTCCCGGCCGGTCCATACAAGGTGATGTCGGCGAGCCAGCGGTCGGGCAGGAACCCGCCGATCTGATCGGGCCGTCCCTCGGCGACGGCTTTCTCGATCGCAGTCATTTCCTCGACGTAGCCGGCTTCCTTCCAGTAATTGCGGTAGTTCGGCATCAACGCGTAATTCGCCACCGTGCGCCGCAATATCGCCTTGGCCTCGGCTTCGTCGTCGCAGATGCAGGTGCGGATGCGGTTGCCGATAAAGAAATTCGGGTCGTCGCGCTTCGCCGCGGGGAGAGCCGACAGCGATGCCGCCATATGCGAACGGCTGGCGTTGGCAAAAACCACGCCATCGGCGATCTCCGCCGCCAGCGCCACCATCCGCTTGCGCAATGCGGCGAGGATGATCGGCGGCAACGGGCCGATCTCCTGGTAAGACCGGATCTTGGCGACGAAGGCGCGGGTGTCGGCGAGCGGGCTTGCCCGGGGTTACCCCCATGCGCTGAAGCGCCGGAGCGTGGGCAACACCGATGCCGAACTGAAAGCGGCCGCCCGATACCTCGTGCAGATAGGCCGCGCTGCCGGCAAACTCCTCGGCGGTCGCGGCGTAGATCGGGGCGATCGCGGTAGCGAACGGAATGCGCTCGGTGGCAAATGCCAGCCCCAAGCATTGCGACATGTTGCTGTATTGGCTCGATATCGAAATGCCGGCAAAACCGCGGCGCTCGATTTCGCGAGCGAGGTCGAGCGTGGCGCGCCGACGGCCGGGCGCGGCCACCAGATTGAGCGCCGGCAAAGGCGATGCCATGGCCTAGACCGGCGCGGAGCGAATTTGGCTGAACCCACGGCTGACCCAAGATAAATTCATTGCACTACTCCAACGCCACGCCGGGCGGCGATCTTGGCAAGCGCAGAGGGCTTCGTCGACCTTTATCACGAGGCGGTGACGGGTCAACCGCCCCACGACCGGGGCGCGACTAGAGAGCGTCCCACAACGCCCGGATTCGCTGCCGCTGCGGTTGATCCGGCAGCGCACCGAACCCTGCGGTGAGATTGTCTGTCATGTGCTCCGGATCACGCGTCGCCGGGATCACGCAGGTGACGGCGGGGTGGGCCAGAACATATTTGAGCAACAGCTGCGCCCAACTCGTGCAAGCCAATTCCCCGGCCCAATCCGGCAGGGCGCGACCGCGTACCCGGCGCACCAGCCTGCCCTGGCCCAGCGGCTGATTGACGATGACGGCGACCCCGCGTGCTGCCGCCACCGGCAGCAAGTCGCGCTCCGCTGCCCTCGCCGACAGAGAATAGCCGCACTGTACGAAGTCGATGCCGGACTCGCTGTTCAGAATATCGGCCAGTTCGGAAAGCGCTCGATCGGTGTAATGGGTGATGCCGATATAGCGGATCGCACCCGATGCCTTCATCCGCCGCAAGGTCGCCAGATGGGTTCGCCAGTCGACCAGATTGTGAATCTGCATCAAATCGATGACCGG
This sequence comes from uncultured Alphaproteobacteria bacterium, assembly GCA_963821795.1. Lineage (GTDB taxonomy): Bacteria > Pseudomonadota > Alphaproteobacteria > ATCC43930 > CGMCC-115725 > AP-15. Next base: position 213,016 of record CAWGFH010000005.1, on the reverse strand, counting down.
TGAGCGCAAGAGGCTTGCCGAGCGCTCCATCTGCTCGATCCCGCGCTCGCGGCCGCTCGTCCACACCTTGGTAGCGAGAAAGGCCCTCGGTCTCGCCCGCAGATCGGCCAACAAATCGCCCGTTACCGCCTCGGCCCGGCCATACATCGGAGAACTGTCGACGATCCGCCCGCCGGTATCGAGCAGCAAACGCGTGACTTCGCGCAATGGCCGGCGCGCGCCGTCCTCGCCGCCGACATCGAATACCGGCCAGGTTCCAAGGCCGATGACCGGGATCATCTCGCCGGTGGAGGGGATCGCCCGCGACAACATCGACGGGTTGGGCATTGTCAGATCGCTCCTCGGGCCGAGCATTCAACCAAACTGTTGCCGGTTTCGACTGGCATCTACAGTATCTAAGCTGAGCCCGGTCCAAGTTCAGCCGTATCCGACAGCGCCAGTTCCCGGCTCCCAGCAGTCCAAGGAGGTAATGTGACCCGACCGCGCGCCGCAGACGATTTCGACATGATTCACGAGCGCATCAGGGAGTTACGCGGAGCAGGCGCAACTTCTCCGCCGGCCGAAGCCAGTCAGCCGGGCAGCGCCGACGCGCCATTGACCGACGCCGAACGCCGGCTCAAGGAACGGCGCGAAGGCCTGCCCCCGCCCTGGGTCCCGACGATCTTCGTCAAAAATCCCGCCAGCGGCAAGCGGCCCACCAACCTCGAAATCGCCCGTCGGTTCTGGCATATCCGCGCCGGTCGGTGACACGGTGAGGCGGCCGAATGGGCAGCCACAAATAGCGATCTCAAAGCACTATGACGACTGTTCCAACTGATGCCGACCCGGCTCGCTTCGCCAAATCGCCATCGAAGGTGGCGAAGTGCGTCGCCGAACGGGCCGAGGCGAGGTGCAGCGCGTCGGCGAAATCCAGTCCCTGGAACGCCCATTCCAGCGCGGCGACAATCGCGCTCTCGTCCTCGCACCGAACATTCGGCAGCGCCGCCAATGCTGTAAGCGCTTCCGCGACCTGTTGCCTGCGGAAGCCATACAGCCGTCGCAACACCCACTCGGTTTCCAATACGACCGTCTTGGGCAGCCATATCGTCTCGTCTTCGAACAGTTTCTTGGCCCGCGCTGCCTGATTCTGATCGTCGCCGGTCAGCAGACGGACCACGACATTAGTATCGACCGCGATCACGGCGCGCAGCGATTTCAGCGGCGACAGCGTCGTCCATTTCTGCGATGGATGCCGGTGGGCGCGTGGTCCGAAGACAACCGACAACCTCGTCGAGCCGCGAGGGCGCCAGGGCCTTCACCGGGCGGAGCAGCACGCCGTCGTTCGTATTCTCGACCACAAATTCGGTGCCCGCGCGCCAGCAATGGGCGTCGCGCACGGATTTGGGCAAGATCACTTGCCCCTTGGAGGATAGTCGCGTCGTCTGCATGCGCCAGCCAGTAAGACTTAGTAAGATATACACCTGCCGGGCTGTTCATGCAAGTTCGCCTCTGCGAGCAGTCTCGGCTGGGCTTCTACGCCTGGGTGCCCCGGATCGCGCGCCACAGGCGCTCGGGGGTGGCGGGCATTCCGACCTGGCGAATGCCGAGCGGAGCTAGCGCGTCGACCAGCGCATTGGCGACCGCGGGCAGGGCGCCGACATTGCCGGCCTCGCCGGCGCCCTTGACGCCGAGCGGGTTGGTCTTGGTCGGCACCGGGTTATTCTCGCATTCGATCGCCGACAGATTAGCGGCACGCGGCATCGCGTAATCCATAAAGGACCCGGTCAGCAGCTGACCCGAGCCAGGATCGAAGCGGATGTCCTCCATCAATACTTGACCGACGCCCTGAGCGATGCCGCCACAGATCTGACCTTCGAGCAGCAGCGGGTTCATCACTGTGCCGACATCGTCGACGACGCTGTAACGCAAGATCTCGACCTCGCCGGTATCGGCGTCGATCTCGAGCTCGCAAATATGGCAGCCATTCGGAAAATTCTGCTGCTTCGAGGTGAAGGTGGCGCCGGCGATCAGTCCGGGCTCCATGTCGTCGGGCAGGCTTGGCGGGTTGAACGATTCGACGGCGACCTCGCCGACCGTCAATGCCCGATTGGAGCGCGGTGCGGTGAAGAGTCCATCGGCGAAATTGACCTCGCTTTGTTCGGCGCCGAGCAGATGGGCGGCGATCGCCGTTGCTTTGGTGACGATCTTCTCGGTCGCGAGATAGACCGCCGATCCGCCGAGGGCGGCCGAGCGCGATCCGCCGGTACCCTCGCCATTCGCGACCTTTTCGGTGTCGCCCTGCACGTAATGCACCTGGCCGGGGTGGATGCCGAGCCGGTCGCACAGGAGTTGCTTGTACACCGTCTCATGGCCCTGGCCCTGGGTGATCGAGCCCGACACCAAAGTTACCGTGCCACCTCGGTCAAAGCGGATTCGGCGGCCTCGAACCCGCCGGCGGCGGCGCGCTCGATCGTGTTGGACAAGCCGATGCCGCGCAGTTTGCCTCGGCTGCGCGCCTCCGCGCGTCGACGCTCGAAGCCGGCCGCGTCGGCAAGTTCAAGCGCCAGGTCGAGGTTTTTTTCGAATTCGCCGCAATCGTAGGTGAAGGTCAGGCCAGATTTGAACGGCATCGCCTCGGGCGGGATCATGTTGCGCCGCCGCAACTCGATCGGATCGACGCTAAGTTCCGCAGCCGCCTCGTCGACCATGCGCTCGATCACGAAGGCGGCTTCTGGCCGGCCATTGCCGCGATAGGCCCGCATCGGGTTGGTATTGGTGTAGACCGCAGTGACCTCGGCGCGCACCGCGGGAGTGCGGTAAACCCCCGCCAGGGTGCCGAGATTGGCGACAAACGCGTTGGAGCCGGCCTGCGGATAGGCGCCGACGGCGGCGAACGTCTTTACCCGCAGGCCGAGGAACCTACCGTCGCGATCGAGCGCCAGTTCTGCCTCGGTCACGTTGTCGCGGGCTTGCGCATCGCCCATGAAGGCCTCGGAGCGGGTGCTGGTCCATTTGACCGGCCGGCCGACGACCTTCGAGGCGAGCAATACCAGCGCCACTTCGTTGTAGATCGCCGATTTCATGCCAAAACTGCCGCCGATATCGCCGGCAACCACGCGCACACGGCTTTCGGGGACTTTCAGCACCTGCTTGGCCAATTCGGCACGATAGCTGTGAGTGCGCTGCAAGGTCGTGTAGATCGTCCAGCGGTCCTCGGCGGGATTGTAGTCGCCGATCGCGCCCCTGGGCTCCATGCTGGCGGCGGTCACCCGGTTGATCACGAAGCGCCGCCGGACGACGTGAGCGGCGCCGGCGAACGCGGCGTCGGCTGCCGTGGCGTCGCCCTCGGGATGAAAAAACGCGACATTGTCCGGGCACCCTTCCCAGACGAGCGGCGCCCCGGGCGTTGCCGCATCGGCGGTCGAAACAATCGCCGGCAGCGGCTCGTAGTCGACTGCGATCAGTTCGGCGGCATCAGCCGCCTGATCCTTGGTCAGGGCGACGACGAAGGCGACGTAATCGCCGACCCAGCGCACCCGGTCCTTGACCAAGGCCGGAAACCGCGGCCTGAAGGCCGGCGCGCCGTCGCGCAATCTGAGCCCGCTCGGCGACGGCAGGTCGCCCCAGCCCGACGCCTCCCAATCCTGTCCGGTCAGCACACCAAGCACGCCCGGGCGCCGTCTTGGCCTGGGCGATGTCGATCGAGCGGATGCGCGCATGCGCATGCGGCGAGCGCAGCACGTGGCCGAACACCATGCGCGGCAGGACCATGTCGTCGACATAGCGGCCGCCGCCGCGCAGCAGGCGCGGATCCTCAAAGCGCGGTACCGCCTGACCCAGCGCGAACTCACCCATCGCTGCGGCTCCTGTTCAGTCCGGCAAGATACATCGAGCGGAACTCGGTCTGACCGGGGGTACGCTTTACCGGAACATGCGGCCTTCGGGCGGGAGGCCGAGCAGGATCTGACCAACGGTCTCAAAATGGACCGGACGACCCTGGCCCTGTTGAGTGCCGGCGTGGATATCGCGCAGCCGCCGCTCGAACGGGTTCTCGTTGAAGATCGCGGTGGCGCCGGCGGCGCTGTAGACAGCCGCGACGACATCGCGCGCCTGCTGGATCGCCCAGGTCGTCGACAATCTCAGGCGGGCGTGCTGCTCGGGCAGGAACTGGCCGGTGCGCTCGGCCTCGGCCCACATTTCCCGCAAGGTCGTGTGGATAAAGGCGCGGCATGACTGCAGGCGCGCCTCGCATTGCGCCACCTGCGCCTGGATCACGTTGTTTTGGCGCAACGGGTTGCGGGCGCCGCGCGGAATCTTGTCGCGAGCCAGCACGATAAAGGCCTCGAGCGCGCCGCGGGCGATGCCCAGCGACACATTCGAGAAGCCCATCGCATAGACCATGCCGCTGGTAAATTTATAGAGCAGGCCGGGTTCGCGCCGTTCGGCCTCGTTGTCACGCGAGGCGGTGTACTTTTGCGGGACAAAGAGGTCCTCGACCGCGTAGCTGTCGCTGCCGGTCCCGCGCAGGCCGATCACCTGCCAATTGTCGATGATCTTGGCGCTGGTTTTCGGAAATAGGACGGTGCGCACGAACTGGCGGCCGTTCGGGTTCATCCGCGGGGTTCCGTCAGGCTCGAAAATCGGTACATGCGCGCCGAGCCAGGTGGCGTGCCGGCTGCCGGTGGCGAAGCCCCAACGCCCGGTGACGCGAACGCCCCCCTCGACCGCGACCCCGCGCCCGGCGCCGGGCAGTTCCGGCCCCCAGGCGAGGATGCCGCGCGGCGGCCCGAAGATCTCGCGCGCCACCGCCGGATCGAGATAAGGCGCCGTCATCGAGCAGCCCGAATTCTGTCCCAACGACCAGGCCGTGCTGGGTTCGGCCTTGGCGATTTCCTCGAGCACTTGGACGTAGATCAGCGGATGGAGCTCGGCCCCGCCGAGGGAGCGGGGCTGTAGCAGGCGGAAAAAGCCGCCCTCGACCAATGCTTCGACCACCCGTTCGGGCAGCTGGCGGCGTTCTTCGATTTCGTCGGCAGCGTCTTCGAGCAGCGGCCTGAGCGCCCGCGCGCGCTCGATGTAATCGGTGTCCCACGTTTCCCCGGTTGCGAAATCGACCTCCGACGACGCCATTCTCTCTCCCCTTTTCCGGCGGCATCAAGCCGCCGCCTCAGCCATGATGGCCAAGGATACATCGCGGCGAGGTTTTGCGCAGAGGGTTTCGACAGCGATGCACCTCGCGTGGCCGGGGCGGGATACCGGCGTCGAATACTGACGCGATCGCGTACCGTCGTCGGTCGAATTAGGGGATGCTAGCCAGGCAGTAACGGGGCGATACGATTGCCGTTCGGAAAGTTCGGTTTTTGCCAACCGTGTCCGCGTGGCCGCAAGTTACAGTGCCTATTCTGGTCGCGAAAACCCACCGGGCGGTGTCAGCAATCAAATAAAGCCGCTCCGAAATACTATAGCCTGGCCAGTGCGCAGTACAATTGGGAACTCCGGCTTATCGGCGAAGAACTCGTCCACCGCCCGCCGGGCCCCGGGACAGGATGGCAATCCATAATCATCGAATAGAATAATACCTCCACGCGCCGTGCGCGGGTAAACGAAGGCGCAGCTATCTGCGACCGACTGATAGATGTCGACGTCGATATGCGAAAAGGCCAACCGCAAACTTTCGAGGCCGCGAAACGTCTGCGGAATTAGTCCCTTGTGGCAGACCACCTGGTGCCCGCCTCCCACAAACGCCGAAACAGCCTCCACGCTCGTATCGGCGAAATCATTTTCTCTATGCAGGTCACGCCGCAGATCCGTTTTAGGCATACCGCCGAACGTGTCGAACAAATTAAGCTGCTTGCCGCCGTTTGACTGCTCAAGAACGCGCCACAGCAGTCGAGCCGACCCGCCGCGGTAGACGCCGGCCTCCAAGAAGTCACCGTCGACACTGCGCGCCTGCTGGGCCAGACAATAGAGAATCCAAACACGTTCGGCGTTAAGCAGGGTTTCGCCAGAGATTTCGTCATAGAGAGCGCGAAATTCTGGCAATCCGCCCCAGGGCTGGAAGGTAGGCGAATAAAGGTTGGCCTCGGGCACCCCATACAACGCCGCTCTCCAGCGGAACAGGAAGCCGGGGAGAAAATTGTCGCGCGCAGCAACTTTCAGTTTTTCTGAAGTGTAAGACATTGGCGAACCACCCCAAATCACATTGCCGCCTTGGTACGACCGGTCGGGATTTGGCCGACATCGTAGACCCATCGGTTCCGAGGCTTCGACCCTAACTCTACAATGGTTAAGATTAGCCTTCCAAGGATGCCCGGTGGCAGAGGCAGCGTCCGCAATTGCTCCTTGTCCCGCGCCGGCGGGAAGATGATCAACCCGGGGCGGCGAGCGGGCGCCACCAGCGCCGGGTCAATAGCAGCGCCAAGATACCCTCCGCTCCGGTGGCCGCGGTTGCCCACGGCGCGCCGATCAGCCCGGCGAGAAGCCCGATGGCGATAAACCCGGCCATCCCGACGCCGATGCATACCGACAGCACGCCGAAGACGCGGCTGCGCATCTCGGGCGGTGCCGCTAGATAGACCAAGGTCGCCTGCATGATGCTGAAACAGGCGTTGGCAAATCCGGTCAGCAGCAGAACGCTTCCGGCCACTTCGGCATAGGGGGTCAGCGCGAAAACCGGCACCAGCAGCAGATAGGTCACGACGCCGCCGAGGTAGACGCGAGAGAACAGCGGCGGGCGGACCAGCAACGCGATCGCGATCGCTCCGCAAAAGGCGCCCACGCCGCCCATGCTGGCGAGTACGCCGATGCCCGCGGCGCCCAGGCGCAGGCTGTCGTGGCCGATCACCGGAATCATGCTGGAGGCCGGCCAGGCGAACATGTTGTAGATCACGGTGATCGTCAAAACCGCGATCAGGCGGCGGTCACGGCGGACCAGCGTCAGCCCCTCGACGATCCGCGCAAGAATGCTTTGCGCGCCGGCCGGGCCGGAATCGTTGCGGTGCCGGACCAGCAGCGCGGCGACGACAGCCACCAGATAGCAAAAGACGCTGACGGTGAATGCGCCGCCGATGCCCCATGTCGCCAGCAAAAGGCCGCCGACAGTCGGGCCGAGGACCTGGCTCGCGTTGTTGGCGCCGACATCGATCGCCATCGCCGCGCCCATGCGTTGGGGACCGACGACCTCTCCGATCATCGTGCGCCGCACCGGATTGTCGGTAGTCCAGGCGATGCCGTTCAAAAAGGCGGCGAGAGCCAGTTGCCAGACAGCGAGCGCGCCGGCAAAGGCGAGCACCGCCAGGGTCAGCGAGGTCAGCCCCATCGACAGGACGACCAGAACCAGCGCGATGCGCCGCTCGATCCGCTCCGCCATGGCTCCGATCACCGCGCCGAACAGCGCCATCGGCAGCATGCGAAGCATGGTCAATGCGGCGACGATGAAGGGCGAACCGGTGCGCTGATAGGCAAAGATCGCGACCGCCAGCATCTCGAGCCAGCGGACTGCAAAAACCACCAGGCCGACCAGCCACAGCCGCCAGAAATCGGGCTCGTCGATCAGCCAGCTGCGCCGGATCGCAGCAGGCAGCGCGACGCTCGCCACGTAGCCCGGCCCGGGACTGCCGGGCAATATTCGCCGCGCCCGCCCCCATCGCGGTATGCCGGCCATTCCCGCCCTCCGCCTCGTTTCCATCCCAATGCGCCAATCGCCGGGCAACCATTCGGCCGCCTCGGCTTATTCCGGGGTCCTGCGCTTGTCCGCGGTGCTTGACCCAGGCATAGCAGAGATTCGTCGGCTGCGCGATTTTGAGGCAAACTGCGACAATCGTCAGCCGGGCGTCAGCCAGGCTAGGCGGCGATCACCAGCGGTCCGGCGTTTGCTCGTGATTTACCACCGTCGAATCGCCATCGCGGGAGGCCCGTTATTCCGCTCGAAATCGAATTGAAGCTCGCCGCCGACCTTGCCGACCTGGCTGCGCTGACCCGCGCTCTGGCGACAATCGCTCCCGGTTCGGCGCCCGTTCGATCCCTGCTGGTGACCACGTATTTCGACACGCCCGACTTCGCGCTGCAGCGCGCGGGATCAACCCTACGCATCCGCGACTGCGCAGGCAGCTTCGTGCAGACCTTGAAGACGGCCGATGCCGGCAGGGCGGATCTGCTTACCCGCGGCGAATGGGAGGACCCGGTTGCGGAAAACCGGCCCGACCTGCGCGCGCCGCAGAGCGGTCTGCAGGTGCCCGATGCTGTCGCCGGCGATCTTCGTCCGCTGTTCGTCACCGAGGTCAGCCGCGAAACCGTCGAGATCGAGCCGGCGCCGGGAACTCGGATCGAAGCCGCGGTCGATACCGGCGAGATCCGGGCGATCGATGGCGGCCGGAGCGAGCCGATCAGCGAAATCGAGCTCGAAATCAAAACCGGCGACCCGACAGCGCTTTACGACCTCGCCTTGAGATTGCTCGAAACCGCGCCGCTGCGGATCGAGACGCGCAGCAAATCCGAGCGGGGTTACCGGCTGGTCACGGCGGCCGGGCCGCCGCCGGCGGTGACGGCCGAGCCCCTCGCCCTCGACCCCCGCATGGTAATCGAGGAGGCGATGCGGAACATCGGCCGCTCTTGCCTGACCCATATGCTGCGCAACGAGCCCGCGGCTCTTGCCGGGCAACCCGAGGGCGTCCATCAGATGCGGGTGGCGATGCGGCGGCTGCGTTCGCTGCTCGCCGCCGTCAAGCAGCTGCTCCCCGAAGACGCCCGCCGCGCAGTCGGAGAGGACATGGCCGGGATCGCAGCGCCGCTCGGCCCGGCGCGCAACCTCGATGTCTTCGCCACCGAACTTTTATGCCCATTGCGCGCCGAGCACCCGGCCGAACCTGGATGGGAAGCGCTCGCAACCGAGACCGAGCGGGCGCGAGCGCTCGCGCATCACCGGGTTGACGAAGAAATTCTGGCGCCGCGCCATACGGCGGCGGTCTTGCGGCTGTTGCGCTGGTTCGAGGGGCGGGGCTGGCGCTCGCGCTTGGCGCCGGGAAAAGCCGCTGGCTTGACCGCGCCGATCGGCGCGACCGCACCCGGCATTCTGGATCGGCGGCGGCGTACCCTGCGCAAGCGCAGCCGGCGGTTCGCCCGCCTGACGCCTCGAGAGCGGCATCGGCTGCGCATCGCCGTCAAAAAGCTGCGCTATACGGTCGAGTTGCTCGGCAGCGTCTATGATCCGCGCGAGTTACAGCGATATAACCGCCGCCTGAAGCGGGTGCAGGAGGATCTCGGCCGCGCCAATGATTTGCACGTCGCCTACGGTTTGGTCATCGAGCTGAGCCGCCATGTCGAACCGGCGCAACCGGTGATCGATGCCGCGGCGGAGTTGCTGGCGCATCACCAGCAGGCGCTCGCCCAACGCGAGCGCAAATTGCGCAGCCGGCTGCGCCGGCTAAACCGCGCCGCACCCTTTTGGCAGGGGTAGCGCCGGCGCGCAAAGACCTTGTCGCGATCTGCCGTGCTAATCGGCGGCGGCCTTGGCCGGGACCGGACAGCTGACGCCGGTGCCGCCGAGCCCGCAATAACCGTGCGGATTTTTGGCGAGATATTGCTGGTGATAATCTTCGGCAAAGTAAAATGGCGGGGCGTCGGCGATCTCGGTGGTAATCGCACCGTACCGGGCATTCTCCAGATGCGGCTGAAATGCCTGGCGCGTCGCCTCGGCGGCCCGGCGCTGCTCGGGCGAGTAAGTGTAGATCGCCGAGCGGTACTGGGTCCCGACATCGTTTCCCTGGCGCATGCCCTGGGTCGGATCGTGGCTTTCCCAAAACAGTTTCAACAGCGCGTCGTAGCTGGTGGCCTTCGGGTCATAGACGACGAGCACCGCCTCGGTGTGGCCGGTGCGGCCGCTGCAAACCTCCTCATAGGTCGGGTTCGGGGTCGAGCCCCCGGCGTAGCCGACCGCGGTAACCCACACCCCCGGGGCCTGCCAAAACACGCGCTCGGCGCCCCAGAAGCAGCCGAGCCCGAACAGCGCCTGTTCAAATCCGTCGGGATAGGGCCCGGCCAGCGGATGGCCGTTGACGAAATGCCGCTCTGAGATGTTGAGCGGTTCGGCGCGGCCCGGCAGGCAATCTTCGGGCTGCGGCACCACCATCTTGTCACGCATGAACCGCCACATGTCGCGCCCCCTTGTCTTTTTCGGAGCCAGCTTCGGCCACCGCATCGATGTAGGCAGGCGAGCACCCATCGCCAAGTCTCAGCGCGCCGAGCAGTGCAAATGCCGGCCTTCGCGGCGACACACACAGGCACTGATTGGGGAGCGTCAACATTTCGTCCTGTGCGAGGATGTTGCCAGGCGAACGCCGCCAGGGTATTTAGATCGTCGCGAGCCAAGGCCAAAAGGGGACGGTGACCATGGCTTTATCCAGCTGGCGAAGACCTGTCGCGCAACTGGCACGACGGCAGATTGGTTCGGCGCTGACTCGCCGCCTGATGCTGGTTTTGCTGCCGCTGACAATCGCCGCGGGTCCGGCCTGGGCAGCGCCGCAGCCGAGCGATTTCGGCGCGCAGGCGACCGCCTTTATGAACGATTTGTGGAACCACGCACTCGAACTCCTGAACAACAAAACCCCGATCGCTCAACGCCAGGCGCAGTTTCGTGCGTTGTTTCACAACGATTTTGACAGTCCCGGCATCGCCCGATTTGTCCTCGGGCGCTATTGGCGCACCGCCAGCCCCGACGAGCAGAAAGAGTTCCTGAAGCTGTTCGAGGACTACGTCGTCTTTGTCTATACCGCGAGGCTCTCTGATTTCGGCGGTGAACAGTTCAAGATCGCCGGTGCCCGGCAAGACGCGGATGCAGTAATCGTCTCGACCGATGTGGTCACCCCTGGCGCCCCGCAGCCGCTCAAGATCGATTGGCGGCTAGTCAACGACGCCGGCGCCTACAAGATCAGCGATGTCATCGTCGAAGGCGTCAGCATGGCGGTGACCCAGCGGTCCGAATTCGCCTCGGTCATCCAGCGCCACGGCGGCCAGGTCCAGGGCCTGATCGATCTGATGCGGCAGAAAACCGCCAGCGCTGCACGGTAGCAGGCCGCAGTGGCGCCGGTCTCGGTGCGCGCGATTGTTACCCGCGCGGTTACCCTCAGAGCCAGGCCAGCGTTTCCGGATCGAGCCCGAGCAGGAACTGCCCGACGGTTTCGAAATGCTCCTGCCGGCCCTGCAATTGCTGCGACACCGTATGAATGTCGCGAAACCGCCGCTCGAACGGGTTGGCGGCAAAAATCGCGGTCGCACCGGCGGCATGATAGGCGGTGTCGACGACCGTCACGCGCCTGGTGGATGGCAAAGGTCGAAGCGAGCCGGATTGTCATCCGCTGCTCTAAGGTCAGACGGCCGGTGCGCTCGACCTCGCCGGTGATGTCTTCGAGCGAACCCAGAGAAAGGCGCGCGCGGCGCGAGCCGCGCCTCGGCTCTGGGCGACCTGCGACTGGACGACATTGTTGTCGCGCAGGCTGCGCTTGGCGCCGCGCGGGATCTTGTCGCGGGCGAGTTCGACAAAGGCGTCGAGCGTGCCGCGTGCGATCCCCATCGCCACCCCGGCAAACCCCGAAGCTGTAGAGCTGCAAGCTGCTGAAATGATAGAGCAGCCCGGTCTCGCGGCGGGCGCCGTCATCGTCGCGCGACGACCGAATGCCGTTCCGGCACAAACAAATCCTTGACCGAGTATTTGTCGCTGCCGGTGCCCCTGAGACCGATCACATGCCAGATGTCGGTCATCTCGCGGCCTAACCTTCGGGAACAGCATGTCGCGGATGACCGGGCTGCCGTCCGCGATTGCGCCGCGGGTTCCGTCGCGCCTCGATGATCGGCACATGGGCGCCGAGCCAGGTCGCGTCGTGGCTGCCGCTGGCAAAGCTGAAAGTGGCGTGACCCGGTAGCCGCCGGCGACGACCCGCGCCTCGCCCGGGCCCGGACCCCAGGCGAGGATGCCGTCCGGCCCGCCGAAAATCTGCGCGCGCCGCCGCCGGTTCGAGGTAGGCCGCGGTCATCGAGCAGCCGGCGGTCTGGTTCAAGCACCAGGCGGCGCTGGCGTCAGCCTTGGCGATTTCCTCGATGATTTGGACAAAGGTCGGCGGGCAGGCAACTCGGCGCCGCCCAACGAGCGCGGCAACAACAGCCGGAAAAAGCCGCGCTCGATCAACGTATTGTGCAGCGTCTGCGGCAATTCGCGCCGTCGCTCGATCTCGTTCGGCGGCCGCGGCGATCCGAGGTGCGAGTTCACGGGCCTGTTCGACGTACTCGGTGCCCGTCAGGGCCGCGGCGGGGTGATTGCTGGCGGCGCTGGTCAATGATGTTCCTCGCTCGTTGATTGATCCCGGGGCGCAGATGCGCGGCCGGCCACTCCACCCACAAGCGCCGGCGCTGTCAAGGCAGCCCAAAAGGCGGGCGCCCGATCGGTGCCGGACAACGAATTCGGCAATCTCGCCCGCCGACCATGAAAGGTTGTCGGCATGGCTGACGCCGCTGCGCGGCGCTGTCGCCGGTAGCGGGCCCGGTAGATCGCTCTGCCGCCGCCGATCGTGTAGTCTTCGGGGATGACCATCCGCCTGCTGCCTCCGGTCCTGGTCAACCGCATCGCCGCCGGCGAGGTCGTCGAGCGCCCGGCGGCGGCGGTCAAGGAACTGGTCGAAAACGCGATCGACGCCGACGCCAAGCAGATCGAGGTCACCCTGCACGACGGGCGGGCAGGAACTGATCACTGTCGCCGATGACGGCGCCGGCATGGCCCCGGACGAGCTGAGTTTGGCGGTCGAGCGGCACTGCACCTCGAAATTGCCGGATGACGATCTGCTGCGCATCTCGGCGCTGGGGTTTCGCGGCGAGGCATTGCCGTCGATCGGCGCGGTCAGCCGCATGCGCATCGTCTCGCGCCAACCTGGCGCCGAGTCCGGTTGGCAGCTCACGGTCGAGGCTGGCGACAAGAGTGCGCCGACACCCGCCGCCGCGACCGCAGGGACCCGGGTCGAGGTGCGCGACTTGTTTTTCGCAACGCCGGCACGGCTCAAATTCCTGAAGACGCCGCGGACCGAGCGCGAGCTGGCGGTCGACATGGTAAGGCGGCTGGCGATGGCCTACCCGCAGATTGCGTTTACCGTGATCGGCGACGACGGACGCGCGCTGTTGCGGCTGCCCGCCATTGCCGATCGCCACGCCCGGCTTGCGGCATTGCTCGGCCGCGACTTCGCCGAGAATTCGCTGGCGATCGAGGCCGAGCGCGGCGGCTTCCGCCTGTCCGGGCTAGCCGGCCTGCCGACGTTGAACCGGGCATTGCCGCGCGACCAGTATCTGACCGTCAACGGCCGGCCGGTGCGCGACAAGCTGCTGGTCGGCGCGGTGCGCGGCGCCTACCAGGACCTATTGGCACGGGACCGCCACCCGATCGTGGCGCTGTTTCTCGATGGGCCGGAGGATGAGATCGACGTCAACGTCCACCCGGCCAAGGCCGAAATAAGATTTCGCGACGCGGCGTCGGTGCGCGGCTTGATCGTCGGCGCACTCAGACACGCGCTCGCCGCCGCCGGACACCGCGCTTCGACGACGGTTGCGATGGGCGCGCTCGCCGCATTCCGCCCCGGAGGCTTGCATAATTCAGCAGAAACAAAACCGGTTCTACCGCGCTTTGCGTTCCCGCCGGTTAGGCCCCAACCTGAGCTGGCCGAGAGCGCCAACGCCTTTCTCGCGCCGCAAACAGCGGAACCGGCAACGTCCGATGGCGCGCGGGAGACCCCGCTCGGCGCCGCAAGGGCGCAATTGCACGGCACCTATATTCTGGCCGAGACCGCCAACGGCATCGTGCTGGTCGACCAGCACGCGGCGCATGAACGGCTGGTGCATGAGCGCCTCAAGCAGGATCTGGCCCGCCACGGCGTGGCCCGCCAAACCTTGCTGCTGCCCGAGATTGTCGAACTCGGCGAAGCGGCCGCGGCCCGGCTGGCGGCCCGTGCGCCGGAACTCGCCGAGTTCGGTCTGGTAATCGAGGCGTTCGGCCCAGGGGCGGTCGTCGTGCGCGAGGTCCCGGCCCTGCTGCCGGGGCTCGATGTTGCCGCTCTGGTGCGTGACCTCGCCGACGAAATCGCCGAGTGGGGCGACGCATTGTCGCTGAAGGAACGGATCGAAACCGTATGCGGCACCCTGGCCTGTCACACCAGCGTGCGCGCCGGCCGCCGCCTGTCATCGGCGGAAATGGACGCGCTGCTGCGCCAGATGGAAACGACGCCGAACAGCGGCCAGTGCAATCACGGCCGCCCGACCTATGTGGCCCTCGACCTGGCCGATATCGAACGCTTGTTCGGCCGCCGTTAGTGAGCGAAAACCGGCGCCGAGCAAGCCGCCGGTGGGGTATTAGCGGCGGCATCGCCGCGTCGCCGCTTGCTTGCCGCGAGGGAGGGTCGCCGATGGACCAACGATATGTCGCCGCCGACCCGTATCCGTGGCCCTATGACGGCGATCTGCGGCCGGCCAACACCGCCCTCGTCATCATCGACATGCAGACCGATTTCTGCGGCATCGGCGGCTATGTCGACCGGATGGGCTACGATCTGTCACTGACACGGGCGCCGATCGCACCGATCGCCACGGTGCTGGCGGCAATGCGCCGCCACGGGTTCCACGTCTTTTATACGCGCGAAGGCCACCGGCCCGACCTCGCCGACCTGCCGGCCAACAAGCGCTGGCGCTCGCGCCGGATCGGCGCCGGCATCGGTGACCCCGGCCCGTGCGGCCGCATTCTGGTGCGCGGCGAGCCGGGCTGGGAGATCATCCCCGAACTGGCGCCAATCGACGGCGAGCCGATCATCGACAAGCCCGGCAAAGGCAGCTTTTTCGCGACCGATTTCGAATTGATGCTGCGCACGCGCGGCGTCGCCAATCTGGTGCTGACCGGAATTACCACCGATGTCTGCGTGCATACGACGATGCGCGAGGCCAACGATCGCGGCTTCGAGTGCTTGCTGCTCGAAGATTGCTGCGGCGCCACCGACCGCTCGAACCATGAGGCCGCAATCAAAATGGTCAAAATGCAAGGCGGCGTCTTCGGCACCGTCGCCAATTCGCACGCGCTGCTGACGGCGCTCGGCTAGCCGAGGCCGGGAGCGGTGGGGGCATGGACAAGGCCGCCGCGGTCGACGGTGATGTCTTCGGCACGGCCACGGGAATACCCGTTCGTTCGTACCGGGTCGAGGACCTGGCCGGCGGAAGAGGCTCTTGCCTTCGCCCGGTGCACGTGCACAATTCCGCGCTTTTCGGGTGGCGAGGCCGGTGCTGCCTCGGATGCGAGGACGACATGAAAGCCCTGGTCGCGGTCAAGCGGGTCATCGACTACAACGTCAAAATCCGGGTCAAGGCAGATCACAGCGGCGTCGAGACCGCCAATGTGAAGATGTCGATGAACCCGTTTGACGAGATCGCCGTCGAGGAGGCTTTGCGGCTGCGCGAAGCCGGCACGGTCAGCGAGGTCATTGCCGTCTCGCTCGGCGCCGCACAATGCCAGGAAACGATCCGCACCGCGCTGGCGATGGGCGCCGATCGCGGCGTGCTGGTGCAAACCGACGCCGAATTGCAGCCCCTCTCTGTCGCCAAGCTGTTGAAGGCGGTGATCCTCGAGGAAAAGCCTGAGATCGTGATCGTCGGCAAGCAGGCGATCGACGACGACAGCAGCCAGACCGGCCAGATGCTGGCCGCATTGCTCGGCTGGCCCCAGGCGACTTTCGCCTCCAAAATCACGATCGGCGACGGCAAGGCCGAGGTGACTCGCGAGGTCGATGGCGGGCTCGAGACGATCGCGATCAAACTGCCGGCGGTGGTCACCACCGATCTCCGACTGAACGAGCCGCGCTACGCCTCGCTGCCGAACATCATGCGGGCCAAGAAAAAACCGATCGCGACGACGACGCCGGAGGCGCTCGGCGTCGATGTGACCCCGCGTCTCGTCGTGCTCAAGGTCGAGGAGCCGGCAAAGCGCCAGGGCGGCCATAAGGTGGGCTCGGTGGCGGAGCTGGTGGACAAGCTCAAAACCGAGGCGCGGGTGATCTGATGGCTGCCCTCGTCGTCGCCGAACACGACAATCGGGCATTGAAGCCCGCGACCCTCAACGCGTTCGCCGCGGCCAAGGAGATTGCCGGCGGCGATGTCGACATCCTGGTGGCCGGCAAGGATTGCCGCGCGGTTGCCGAGGCGGCGGCGCAAATTCCCGGCGTCAAGCGGGTGCGGCTTGCCGACGATGCGGCCTACGAACACGGGCTGGCCGAGAATTTGGCGCCGCTGTTGGTCGAGCTCGCTGCCGGCTACAGCCATCTGCTGGCGCCGACGACGACCGCCGGCAAGAACCTGATGCCCCGGGTCGCGGCGCTGCTCGATGTGATGCAGATTTCGGACATCAGCGCCGTGGTCTCGCCGGACACCTTCGTGCGCCCGATCTATGCCGGCAATGCGCTGGCGACGGTGCAGTCGAAGGACCCGATCAAGGTCATCACCGTGCGCGGGACCGCATTTCCACCCGGCGAGGCGACCGGCGGATCGGCCGAAATCGACCCCGTTGCCCCGACCGCGGGCGCCGGGCTTTCTGAATTCGTGGGCGCCGAATTGTCGAAATCGGAACGGCCGGAGCTGACCGCCGCCCGCATCATCATTTCCGGCGGGCGCGGCATGCAGTCAGGCGATAATTTCCATCTGCTGGAAAAGGTCGCCGACAAACTCGGCGCCGCGGTCGGGGCCTCGCGCGCCGCGGTCGATGCCGGCTTTGTCCCGAACGACTACCAGGTCGGCCAGACCGGCAAGATTGTCGCCCCCGAACTTTACATCGCGGTGGGCATCTCGGGCGCGATCCAGCATCTCGCCGGCATGAAGGATTTCGAAGGTCATCGTCGCGATCAACAAGGACGAGGAGGCGCCGATCTTTCAAATCGCCGATTACGGGCTGGTCGGCGATTTGTTCAAAATTCTTCCGGAACTCGCCGATGAATTGGAGCGCCGGCAGTGAGCGCCGCGCCGCAATCGCCGACGCCGTCGACCTTGGACCGGCTGCACCGCATCGGCGTGATCGGCGCCGGGCAGATGGGCGGCGGTATCGCCCATGTGTGCGCGCTCGCCGGGTTCGATGTGGTGATGACCGACATCGGCGACGACGCATTGCAGCGCGGAATGACCGCTATCGACCGCAACCTGTCGCGCCAGGTCGCCCGCGGCAAGATTCGCGAGGACGAAAAGGACGCCGCCCTGGCGCGCATCGCCACCGGGCTTGATTACGCGCTGTTCGCCGATTGCGACATGGTGATCGAGGCGGCGACCGAAAAAGAGGACATCAAGCGCCAGATCTTCAAAAAGCTGACCCCTTATCTCAGGGCCGATGCGCTGGTCGCCACTAACACCTCGTCGATTTCGATCACCCGGCTCGCCGCGTCGACCGACCGGCCCGGCAAGTTCATCGGCATGCATTTCATGAACCCGGTGCCGGTGATGACCCTGGTCGAGCTGATCCGCGGCATCGCCACCGACGAGCAGACTTTTGCACTAAGCCGCAACTTGGCGCTGAAACTCGGTAAAAACCCGGTCGCAGCCGAGGATTTCCCGGCCTTCATCGTCAACCGCATCCTGTTGCCGATGATCAATGAGGCAGTCTATGTGCTGTATGAGGGGGTAGGTTCGGTCGAGGCCATCGACACCGCGATGAAGCTCGGCGCCAACCACCCGATGGGCCCGCTCGAACTCGCCGATTTCATCGGACTCGATACCTGCCTGTCGGTCATGCAGGTGCTTTATGAAGGGCTGGCCGACAGCAAGTATCGGCCTTGCCCGCTGCTGGTCAAATACGTCGAGGCCGGCTGGCTGGGCCGCAAGACCGGCCGAGGCTTTTACGACTATCACGGTGAGAAGCCGGTGCCGACCCGCTGAGCGCGAAGGCGCGTCGCGTCATTTCGTCCCCCAATCTTGTTCTGAGGTGGTCGATCCGTTATCAAGCTGTCACGATCGCGTGCTATTCCGGCCTGCGTAGCAAGGATCAGCGGAACGGTTCTTGGTGACGGCCTGCTTGGACAACTGCCCCGCCTTGGTGCTCAACGCGGATTTCCGCCCGCTGAGCTATTTTCCGCTGTCCTTGTGGTCCTGGCAGGATGCGATCAAGGCGGTGTTTCTCGACCGGGTCAATATCATCGACCATTACGACGTTCGCGTGCATAGCCCGTCGCTCGAAATCCAGCTGCCCAGCGTCGTCTCGCTGAAGGAATACGTGCCGGCGGCGCGGCACCCGGCCTTCACCCGGTTTAACGTGTTCCTGCGCGACCGTTTCACCTGTCAGTATTGCGGCGAGCCTTATCCCTCGCACGAGCTGACCTTTGACCATCTGGTGCCGCGCTCGCGCGGCGGGCGTACGACCTGGAGCAACGTGGTCACCGCCTGTGGCAGTTGCAATTTGTTGAAGGGCAATCGCTTGCCGCGCGAGAGCGGCATGTATCCGCGCCATCGCCCCATCCAGCCGACGACCCACATGCTGCAGCAGAATGGGCGCGCCTTCCCGCCCAATTATCTGCACCATAGCTGGCGCGACTATCTCTACTGGGACACCGAACTCGATCCGTTCTGATTCGGAACGAAGGCGTCGCCGAAAAGCCATCACAGTCGGTGCGACACCACGTTTGTTCTCTGTTTTATTCAAACATTCGCGCGCCGCTAGGGAGACATGGCGGTCATGGTAATTGGACGGGACGAGGCGGTTAGCGACCAAGAAAAAAGACGGACAATATGGTACCGATCCTTTTGGGCATGGTCGATCACACACTATGTCTTGGCTGTACTTACGCTAATTTTCTCAACGTTGGTGGCGGCAAAGCCGACAATCATATCGGGCTCTGTCGATTTCTATAATGCGGTCGCATGGATCGTAGCGATTCTGACCGGACTTAACACATTGTTCCAGCCGCTCGAACAGGGCGGGCGATATCGGCGGGCGTGGACATTATTGAGCGTTGCCTTAACCCGCTACCGGGCGAATACCGACTATAAGCTCGATCAGGTGCTGACGGCTTACGAGCAGGGAGAGGCCATCATTCACGAGACGGCCGCTCCGCAAACGGCTCCACACCATGCCCCGGGCCACTGACTTTCGCGAAGCTTAAGCGGCTGGCCCGAACCACGGGCCACTTGCCACCTGGCCGGGCTTCGGGGTTAAATTCGATCTCCAGCGGCGCAACGCCTTGACGAACAAGACGCGGCGGCCGGCCGAATTCGCGGCGTACGGGAAGGAACAAGGGCGGATGGGGGTGGACCTTCGGGCCAAAAAAGAACGGCTCCTCGGCATCATTCGCCGGCAATCCTTGCTGCAGAATTGAGACTTCGTGCTCGCCTCGGGACGGTCGAGCAATTTCTTCTTCGACATGAAACGGACGATGTTCGATCCGGAAGGCGCCTCTTTGGCCGCCGATCTGTTGTTCGAGCGGATCAAAGATGAAACGGTGGACAGTATCGGCGGGCTTGAAACCGGCGCCATTCCTATTGTCGCGGCGTTGTGTGCGCGGAGCTGGCCGGAACAGCCGATCCGCGGCTTTTTCGTGCGCAAGGAAATAAAGGGCCACGGCACCGACCAGCGCATCGACGGGCTGCTCGAAAGCGGCTCGCGTGTCATCCTGTTCGAGGACGTCACCACCACCGGCGGCTCGGTGATGCAGGCCGCGGTCGCGGTCGGTCAGCGCGGTTGCACGATCGTCAAAATCATCGCCATCGTCGACCGCCTCGAAGGTGCCGACCAGAATTTCGAGAATGCGGGGATCAAATTCGAATCCCTGTTTACCTGGCGCGACTTCAGTTGACCGAGCCGGTCATCGATTTGGCTGCGGCCCATCTGAAGCGTCAGTTTCTCTACCAGACGCAGCGCAACCGCTTCGGCAGCCTGCCGGCATTGCAGGAGCTGGCTATTTATGCGCGGGGCTGCATCGCCTCCTCGCTGTCATCGAGCCGGGTCACGGTCGCCTTTGTCCTCGAACGCGTCCTGCATAAATGCGCCCGCGACCTCGACCGGCGGCCAGCACGCCTGTCGGAGATCGCCGATCTCGGCGACCGGCTGCAACCGCCGGTACTGCGGGCGGTCGAGTTTCTTGCCGGCGCCGATGACGACCCTGTCGAGATCGCCGCCGCCCTGATCAGAGCCCGGCCGGCGGACGAACGCTGACGCTTCCTATCCCACCCGACACGAACTCGTGACCAACGAAACCACCGAGCACCGCCCCGTGGATTGGATCATCGCCGCTTTGCCGGCGCGATCGACCGGAGCAGCGAGCGGTTGACGGATTGACGGTACTTAGCCTGTCCCCTATGTAGATTCGCGTCCCATGGCTCTGCTACCGATCATCACTGCTCCCGACCCGCGGCTCAAAATCAAGACGCGGCCGGTCGCTGCCGTCGACGATGAGGTCCGGCGGCTGATGGACGACATGCTGGAGACGATGCGCAAATCTATCGGCATCGGGCTGGCCGCGCCCCAAATCGGCGTCGCCAAGCGGGTGATCGTCGTCGATGTCGCGCGCGAGGGGGAAAAACCGCAACCGATGATGCTGGCCAACCCCGAGATCTTGTGGCGGTCGCCGGAGCTGACGACCGGCAGCGAGGGTTGTCTGTCTTTGCCCGAGCATTATGCCGACGTCACCCGCCCGGAAAAGATCCGCCTGCGCTACCTCGACTACCAGAACGAGGTCCGCCAGCTGGAGGCGTCCGGGCTGCTCGCCACCTGCATCCAGCATGAGATCGACCATTTGGACGGCGTCCTGTTTGTCGACCATATTTCGATGGTCAAGCGCGGGATGATCCTGCGCAAGCTCGCCAAGTCAAAGCGCAGCCGCGTCCCCGTCCCCGCCTAACGCTGGTTATTCGGTGACGATCACCGGCTGCCGGGAGCGCCGGTTGGATCTTGTCTTTATGGGCACGCCGGATTTCGCCGCGACGATCCTCGAAGCGCTGATCGTCGCCGGGCATCGGCTGCTCGCGGTTTATACCCAGCCGCCGCGGCCGGCGGGGCGCGGCCGCCATCTGCAACCTTCGCCGGTTCAGCGGCTGGCAGAACACCATGGGCTGATGGTGCGCTCCCCGCCGCATCTGCGCGACGATGCGGCGCAGGCGGCGTTTGCCGCAACCGGCGCCGATGCCGCAATCGTCGCCGCTTACGGGCTGATCTTGCCGCGCGCGATGCTGGCGGCGCCGCGGCTCGGCTGCATCAATGTCCATGCGTCGCTGTTGCCACGCTGGCGCGGCGCGGCCCCGGTGCAGCGAGCCTTGCTCGCCGGCGACAGCGAAACGGGGATCACGATCATGCAGATGGAGGAGGGGCTGGATACTGGGCCGATCCTGATGCAGCAGGCATTGCCGATCGGTCCTCAGATTACCGCCGCCGCCCTCACAGGCGAACTCGCCCAGCTCGGCGGAGGACTGATCATTGCCGCGCTCGCAGAGTTGGCGCGAGGCTCGTTGACGCCGCGCGCGCAGCCGGACGAGGGTGTCACTTATGCGTCCAAGATCCGCCGTGAAGACGGTCGGCTCGATTGGCGGCAGCCGGCGGCGGAATTGGAGCGCCGGGTGCGGGCGCTCGACGCTTATTTCGAGTATGACGGCGAGCGCATTCGCGTGCTCGCCGCGGCGGCGCTGCCCCATGCATCCGGCGCCCCGCCGGGATACGTGCTCGACGAACGGCTGGCGGTCGCCTGCCGATCAGGCGTCCTGAGCCTGTTGCGGCTGCAGCGGCCAGGACGAGCAGTGCTCGACAGGCCCGAATTCTTGCGAGGCTACCCGATCCCGCCAGGAACCCTGCTGCCGTGCCCCGCTACCGGCTGACAATCGAATATGATGGTACCGGGCTCGTCGGCTGGCAGCGCCAGCCGCAGGGTCTCTCGGTACAGGAAGCGCTCGAAACCGCGGTCATGCGGTTCTGCGGCGAGAAGGTTACGGTACACGGCGCCGGACGCACCGATGCCGGCGTTCATGCGCTGGGTCAGGCGGCGCATCTCGACCTCGGACGTGCGGTCCCGTCCGAGACCTTGCGCGGCGCGATCAACCATCACCTCCGCCCGGCGGCGATCAGCGTGCTCGCCGCCGAGCCCGCGCCCGAGGATTTCGACGCGCGGCTGTCGGCGATCCAGCGGGTCTATGTCTATCGCATCCTCAACCGGCGTGCCCCAGCGGCGCTCGACCGCGGTCGAGTGTGGCGGGTTGCCCCGCCGCTCGACGTCGAAGCGATGCGAGAGGGTGCGTGCCATCTGATCGGCCACCACGATTTCACGACCTTTCGCGATCGGTTGTGCCAGGCGAGATCGCCGTTGAAAACGCTCGACGCGCTCGAGATCAGCCGCAACGGCGGCGAGATCCGGATCGAGGCGCGGGCGCGCTCTTTCCTTCACCGCCAGATGCGAAACATGGCTGGGACGCTCGAATTGGTCGGGATCGGGCGCTGGCGGCCCGATGACGTGGCGGTGGCTCTGGCGGCGCGCGACCGTCGCGCCGGCGGCCCGACCGCGCCAGCTGAAGGGCTCTATCTGGTCGAGGTCAAGTATCCCGGCCGCTACCACGACTCAGAAATGACACCTCCCGACTACGTCCAGGGTTATGGTAAGGCTTGCAAACACGATCCGGTCCAATGACTAAACCATCGGCCGGCGCAACCGGTGTGGGCAGTGGCGATCGGCGCAAAATGCAGCAGAGGGCGCCGCGCAGTCTTTTAGATATCCTACCGGCCAACGAAAGACAGCAAGCAGGAGGCGATAAAATGGCCGAGAATGTCTTTGGGAACCTGTCGCTTAGTCCGGCGCCGGAGCGGAGGTCGGATCGAGCGGAGCCAAGGCTCTTCCCGGTATCGCGGACCCTCCCAGCCGACCCGCCGATCGGTGATCCCGGAGCTCCGGCAAGGATCGCTGATCCTAGACCTCCGATAGGGATTGAAGGGCAGGAATCCGTGCTCTCACCGACGCTTTCCGTGACCGACCGCCTGACGCTGGTCAAGGCCGAACCTTCGGCCGGCACGTTGCTGTCCCTCGCCCTTGTCGGGCTCGTTGCCACCGCGATAATCGGCGCCTTCTTCAGCGTCGGGTTGCTGCTGCTCTCGGCTCCGGCGAGGCAAAACCTCGCCTCTTCAGCGCCGGTCTCGGCGCACCTGCCGGCGCCAGCACCGCCCGATACTGGGACGCCCCGCCCGCTCCCGGCCAACACCGCTCCGGCTCTGGCCAACACCGCTCCGACCCCGACCGACACCGCTCCGGCGGCATCTGTCCCGCCGCATCCGGCCGCGCCCGAAACAAAACCCCCGCCGCAGATCGAGAACGTCAAGGCTGCCGCACCGCCGCCCGTACCTGCGCCCAGCAGCGCACCACCGCCGCAGCCGGTACCCCCACCCAAGCCGGCCTCTATCCCGGTGGTCGCCCCCGTCGCCGTGCATAATGCGACCCCGACTTCGGCGCCATCGCCTCCGCAGAAAACTGCCGACTTTCATGCGGTACGGCATGCGCAGCCGCGCCACCTGCAGCCCGAACATGCTCGGACCGCATCGCGAGCCGTGCATCTCCGACCTGCTCGCGACGGCGCGTCGCCGGCGCCGCGGCAGTCCGATAACGCGCGGGCGCTGAGCCCGCCGCCGGATCAGACCCAATCGTTCAACCAGCTCTTATCGCAGCTAACCGGGCAAACCCGAGCGCCCGATCAGGCCCAGCCTGCGCGCCAATTCCGCTCCCCGAGCCAGCTTCAGGGCCAAAGCTTGACTCCGCCCTCGGCGGATCAGCCCGACCCCTTTGCCAGGCGTTAATAAAGGCTGCCGGCGGCGCGGCTGACGATGACCCCGAGGAAGAGATCGACCAGCACGACGAGCGTTGCGGCGGCGCCGCTCGTTTCCATGGCCACGCGCGCGATGTACCACTCGTAGACCAGGACGGCGACGGCGGCCGCGGCCTCGATCGCCTGCCCCGCCGGATCGCCGAGTATGCCGCTTTCCGCTTCGAGCCCGACCAGGACGAACAGTACGCTCTGCGGCACTTGGCTCCAATTATAGGGCACCATAAAATCGAAGAAGCGGTGCTGACGGCCGATCCAGCGGCTAACCGACAGCATGATCAGCGGAAAGGCGGCCCAGGCGATCACATAGCCGATCGTCTCGACCAGAACGATGCGCAGGCCGCCCGCGGCCTCCCATTCCCCGGCGCTGACCCGCATCGTCAGCAGCACGAGATAGAGCGGGTAACACAGGACGCCGGAAAAGAACGAGCGCCAGAAGCCATCGAGCGAGCGGTCGAAATAGGCGAGGCCGCCCCGATCGCCCTTTGCCAGGCGCCAGCAGCCGACCATGGCCGAGCGCACCTCGTCTCGCCATGCCGTTGCCGCCATCGAGCACTCGCAACCGGGTCAGGGATCGGCGAAAAACAGGTCGAGGAAGGTGCGGTAGATTTCGGTCAAGGCGGCAAGATCGGCAAGATCGACCCGCTCGTCGGCCTTGTGCATGGTCTGCCCGACGAGCCCGAACTCGGCAACCGGACAATAGGCGTGAATGAACCGCGCATCCGAGGTGCCGCCGGTGGTGCTGAGCTCGGGCGTCCGCCCGGTGACGCGGCGGATCGCTTCGGCCAGCGGTTCGCTGACGATCCCAGGCGCCACCAGAAACGATTCGCCGCTTACCGTGACGTCGAGCGTGTAATGCCCGCCGGCCGCGTCGAGCCGGTCGACGAGCCATTGTTTCAGGGTTTCGCCGGTCCAGCGATCGCTGAAGCGGATGTTGAATACCGCCCGCGCGATGGCAGGGATCACGTTTGCCGCCGGGTTGCCGATATCGATCGTCGAGACCTGCAGGGTCGAGGGCTGAAAATGCTCGGAGCCATGATCGAGATCCGCGGTGGTCAGCGCGTGCAGCATCGCGACCAGGCGATGCGCGGCGTTGTCGGCGAGGTGCGGATAGGCGGTGTGGCCCTGCACGCCGTGCACCGTCAGCCGCCCGGTCAGGCTGCCGCGGCGGCCGATCTTGACCATGTCGCCGAGTGCGGCGGCCGAGGTCGGCTCGCCGACCAGACAGGCATCGGGCAGCTCGCCGCGCGCCGCCAGCCATTCGAGCACCCTTTTGGTGCCGTCGACCCCCGCCCCTTCCTCGTCGCCGGTGATCAGCAAGCTGATCGAGCCGGCAAAGCCCGGGTCCCGCGCGCCGAGCCAGCGCTCCGCGGCGGCGATGAAGGCGGCGATTGCCCCCTTCATGTCGACGGCACCCCGGCCCCACAAGGCGCCGTCGCGCAGGCTCGCGGAAAACGGGTCGAACGACCAGGCGTCACGGGCGCCGGGAGGGACGACATCGGTATGCCCGGCAAAGCACAGATGCGGCCGCCCCCGGCCAAAGCGAGCGAACAGATTGACGATTTCGTCGCGGCCGTCGCCGCCGAACACCAGGCGGTGGCAGGTGAAACCGAGATCTTCGAGATGGCCGGCGACGATGTCGAGCGCCCCCTCGTCCTTGGGGGTGACGCTCGGCCGCCGGATCAGTTCGGCCGCGAGTTCGGCCGGGTCGATGGCCGCATTCCTCATTCGCGCAGCAGCTCGTTGATCGCGGTCTTGGCGCGGGTCTGCGCATCGACGGTCTTGACGATCACCGCGCAGTAGAGATTTGGCCCGGGACTGCCGTCGGGCAATGGCCGGCCCGGCAAGGAGCCCGGCACCACCACCGAATAGGCCGGAACGCGCCCCATATGGATCGCGCCGGTATTGCGGTCGACGATCTTGGTGGTGGCGCTGATGAAGGTACCCATCGCCAGCACCGAGCCCTGCTCGACGATGACGCCCTCGACCACCTCGCTGCGCGCGCCGATGAAGCAGTCATCCTCGATGATGACCGGCTCGGCCTGCAACGGTTCGAGCACGCCGCCGATGCCGACCCCGCCCGAGAGATGGCAATTGGCGCCGATCTGGGCGCAGGACCCGACCGTCGCCCAGGTGTCGACCATCGTTCCCTTGTCGACATAGGCGCCGACATTCACAAAGCTCGGCATCAGCACGACATTGGGCGCGACATAGGCCGAGCGCCGGACGATCGCGCCCGGTACGGCGCGAAACCCGGCCTCGCGGAAGCGGTTCGACGACCAGCCGGCGAATTTCGAGGGCACCTTGTCCCACCACCGCGAGGCGCCGCGCTCGGGATCGGTCGGGCCGCCCGGATCTCGACCATGTCGTTGAGGCGGAACGACAGCAACACCGCCTTTTTCAGCCATTGGTGGACCTGCCAGCCCTGCGCGGTCTTCTCGGCGACCCGCAACTCCCCGGCATTCGAGCCCGTCGAGCGCCGCCTCGACCGCGTCGCGGTAGGCTCCCCGGGTCGATGGCGAGACCCCGTCGCGCCCCTCCCAGGCGGCGTCTACGGTGCGGGCGAGATCGGCGTCGGTCATGGCGGCTTCCATGGAAGGCTGGCGAGGGATGCTGGCGAATGGCGCGCACCATGATCGACCCCACCCCGCAGTGTCAACCAAGGCCGGGCGGCGGCCGGGGCCCGCCTCGGCAAATTCCCGTGCAACCGGGAAAATAACCGGGAATCTTGTCGATTTTCACCTGGGCTGGCTGGTCCGGCTGCGAAAACCGCATGCTGAATCAAATTATTGCGGGAGAATTCCCGTAGCCCGGTAACCGGGAATTCATTCCGCCCCGCAACCGGGAAGCAAATCGGCCGAACCGGGAATTGACGGCAAATAATGCCAAGAGCTTTTCCGTATCCTTGAACCCGCCATGCGCCACAGATTTGCGAGCGCCTGGGTATCACATCAATGTGTCGGCTTGTGGGTGCGATCCCCGGCCCCAGGGAACGCCCGGCTTCTGTGGGATGCAGCAAATGTCTTGTGTGGTAGGGTGCGGCATGCGCCCGGTTGACGATCCGATCCTGAAACGGTTCCGCGCGACCTTGGACGAAATCTACGGCAGGCGTCTCGAGCGCGTCGTGCTGTACGGCTCGCGTGCGCGCGGCGATGCTCGACCTGATTCAGACTACGATGTAGCGGTCTTTCTCCATGACATGCCCGACCGCATTACCGAGTTGTACCGGTTGGCCGACCTCGCCACCGCCATCCTCGAAGACGGCGGCGAGTTCATTCACGCGATGGCCTACCCCGCCGGCTTCTACGACGACCAGCATATGCCGCTGATGTCTGCGATTCGCGCCGAGGGCATCGACCTGTGAAGGCCCAAACCAGCGCCTTTCTTGAAAAATCAGGGGAGTTGCTCGACGAGGCCGCCGCGATCCTGGGCATCGATCTTCCAGAAGCGGCCGGACGCACCGCCCACTGGCCGGCCTCCACGCGGCGCAGGCCCTGATCTTCGAAACCAGCGGGCGCATCTACAAAAGCCATTCCGGGGTACATGGCGAGTTTAGCCGGCTGGTAAAGGACGATCCGCGGGTTGGCGATGAACTGCGGGCATTCCTTGGCCATAGTTACAATCTCAAAGCGATTGCCGATTACGAAACCGGTCCGGGCTCGCACGTCTCTATCGAGAGCGCGCGCGAGGCAACCGATGACCGCGCGACGGTTTGTCGAATGCATGGCCGCTCTCATTCAGGCCAACGGGTAGAAGCTGGGAAGGCCTGCGGGATATGCGGGCGTGCCCACGCGGTTGCGCCGGTGCGGCGGGATCGGCTAGCGTCGGCGGGTCTTTCCGGGGGAGCACTGCCGTGATCAAGTTGACCGCTTTTGCTGCCGTGGCCGCCCTCGCGCTTGGCGTCGCCGGGTGCGTCAGCCCGCAACAGCAGGTGTCGCAAAAGGAGGATCTGCTCGCGGCGGCCGGGTTTCAGGTCAGACTGGCCGATTCGCCGCATCGGGTCGCGGCGATGAAGCGGCTGCCGCCCAACAGGTTCGTCACCAAGGTGGTCAACGGCAATCTGGTCTACCTTTACGCCGACCCGCTCGACTGTGGTTGCGTCTATTTCGGCACCCAGCAGAACTGGGACGCCTACAAGGGGGAGATGTTCGCCAAGCAGATCGCCAATGAGCAGCAGATGACCGCGATCATGAACCAGGAAGCCTGGGATTGGGGCCCCTGGGGCTACCCGTGATCCCCGCCGCCGCATTGAGTTCCTCTAGCCGTGCTGTTGAGCAGCCACCTCACGGGCGGCGCCTTCGTATCGTCCCCAGGATGCTAGCAATCCGTGCTTGTGCCGATGCCTCGGGGGCGAGAGCACGATGGCGCGGGTCTTGGCAAGGAAAGTGAATTACATCGGACGCCTATCAAGCCGCCGTGATAACCCTTGGGGACTTTATATTACGGCCAGTCCGAGGTCGGTCTCGACCACCCGCCCGATCAGCTCTGTAATCTGTTGCTCGCTCATGCAGTCGAGGAGCTTGACGCCGCCGATCGAGTTGATGCGGACCATAAAGGGCCGAAACACTGCGCGTTCAAACAGCTTCTTCTGGCCCGTGTAGCTCGCGTGGAGCTTCTTGATGATCCCGCTGAACACGACGATGCTCTGTGAGGCGGTCGGCCGCTCGATGATGTTGGCCCTGACGTCAGACCGATGTAGGAGCACCTGAAGCGCCGCCTGCATCGACAGGCCGGGTATCCGCTGGCACAGGAACGCCATCCACCAGAGGCGGGATACGGCGTTGTCGCGCTCTATGGCGCGCTTGTCCTTGCCAAAGAAGTGCTGTTGGATGTGCTTGACCGCTGTTTCGTCATCCTCGGGGATCGGCCAGCGCTGGCGGGTATATTGGAGAAGCCGGGTATGGGTGAGATATACCCATAGGCGCTCGTCACGGGCCTCATACGGAGTCTAGACCGGGCAGCGCCTCGTAGCAGGCGAGGCAGTTTTCTTCCTCGAAGTGATTTGCCCCTTCTGACGGATGGAAGGTCGCCGCACGCGCTTCATCTAACTCGAAGTTCACTTCGAAGAATTTGAGTGAAATCGCCATCCAGGTAGGGGAAGGAGCCGGTTCGATATGCCGCAAGATTGGCCGAAACGTGCTCGCGGAGTTCGTCCAGGATCGCTCGTCTAAGGTATCTGGCCTTCATTGGGCCTGCTCCTGGAAATCGTATGTGTCGAGCAGTGACAGGGGCATCTTCAATAGGGTTTCAGCGATATGGTATTCGGCGTGCAATTCCAGTGCCAGTCCGTGGTTTTGCATCTGTTGATTGAAAATCTGAACCCACCGCCGGGTGTCACCTTCCTGAGTGTCGCTCAAATATCTCACGCACTGCATGACCGCCGCGAAATAGATCGAGTTGATGAGGATTGCCCGGTTTTTCGAGCTGTTCCTGGCCGCGTCGATCTTCGCCTTCATCTCCGCGCTAAGCGCAATCTGCACGTAATTATCTGAGCAATTTAGCTGCCATTCAGCGCCCGTGATGTTCTCCTTCACCACAAGCTGGAATATCGATGTGATTGGTCTGAATAGGTCGCGGTCTACATAGACCACTTTCGGTCCATCCAGCGCCAGTACAGCCCCCTTCTCGAATGTGAATGGTCCTGCACCAAATTCATTGTTGATGTATGGGCATGTGAACCCTGTGATCTCCTTCTCGGCCACCACGTACGGGTAGATTTCGACCTCTCCACGGAGCGTTCCGGCCTCGAAATCCGCCAATATGGTGCGCTCCCTGGTTTCGAGAATTTGCCGTGTGTAGGATCTCTGCACGAGAGGACCAGGACGAACCTCGCGTTCGCCTTGGTGATCTGGTCGGCGATCTCATCCACGCTCAGCGCGAATTGTGCGTCGAGATGGAATTTTGAACTTGCCTCGGGGAAGGTCAGCTCGACGAGCGCCTGGAACTCGCCATCGGTGTAGTCGTCCACATCCGGTCGCCAGACCGGGTATGGAAACGCACGCTGAGGGTCAAACTGCATTGGCCGTCACCCGCATCGCGCCGTCGAAATCGTTTGACAGCTCGATTTCGAGGCTGCACCGCGTTCCCGCGGTCACCTTGATCCCTTCGATCTTGCCCTGGTTTATGGTGCCCGCACTCGACGCCACCACCTGTAACAGATGATTGGAATCGCGCCGGAGTCCTCGACCGCTATCCGTACATCGCCCGAGAAGTCAGGGGTGAACGCAACTTTTCGCTTCCGTATTCCCATCGGGATCGAGCGCACATTCGCCAGCTTCACCGGAGCTGGTATGTTCTTCGTCCCGCCCCCACCGGACCCGCCGTGCTCGCCTTCGCCGCTCCCCTCGTCGGGGCCTCCGGTGCCGCGACCGCCCCCATCGCCGGACCCACCAGCACCGCTCTCGCCTTCGTCTGATCCTTCCTGGTCACCATCACCGTCGCCTGAAAGGTCGTCACTATCCGCGCTGTTGGTGGGCAGATCATAGGTCGCTGGCCTGTCCTTGCGCCGCAGTGGGCGCGCCCGGACGATGATCTTACCGCAGCGGATTTTCCTCACCCTCTCGGCCCTCGGTGCCCTCGCTGGCCTCATCGGCGAAGAACTCTTTCAGTTCCTCCACGGTGGTCACCGCAGTCACCGGGTCTTGTGCGTACCGCTTCAGCATTTCGCGGACCCATTCGGCGAGATAATGGAGCGCGATCCTTCCTCGGCGCTGATCCTTCGGGGCGGGTAATGGTTCGGCTCGAGTTGTCATGCCGAGGCGGCTCCATGTCCTTGAGCAGCTCTGTTCCCCGGTGCGCCGCGGCACTCGACGATCCCAACAATTCCTTGAAGTCGCCGAACCGCTTCAACCCGGCTAGAAGTTCTCGGTGATGAACATGCCATCTCGGAGAAGGCGATCCGCTTGGGTGCCCCTTCACGCACGATCAACCGAAGCTCGCATTCCCCAGGTGGACATTCTGCGTTTCTGCCGGGATGACCTCTGGGACCATCGCCGATTGCTTCCAAGTACAACTTCGCGTTCTCGAATTTTTCTGTCGTCTTCCATTTCTTTGATGGCGGTCTTGATCTCTTCATCGTCCAAAATCTGATGGATGGTCTGTTTGTTCAGGATGACGGTATCGTTTATGTTGACTTCCAACCGTACCGCGAACGATCGCGCCGTAGAAATTCGATGTAATCACCGCTCCCAATTTGAGCTGCCATCGAGTGACCGGATCAAAACCGAGAATACTTAGCGTGGTACCTTGAGCCTCGACAAAGTTGTTGAGGTCAGATTCCCGGATAAGCCAAGTGGGCAGCATCGGATTTATTCCGATCACCGGTTGGCATTTCTCTTTCAGGCCCCAATAGCCTGTGCCCGGTGGGTCCGTCCGTCACCGTCAACATGTGACATCAGGACGGACTTTGCTTGTACGTAATGATGCCAATGGCAATTATCACCTTTACATAACTCCATCAATATGCTGTAATCCCAGCAACACAAAGGGATTACGCCATGAGCGACCTTTCCAAGCCTCAATTCCACGATGAGACCGCCGCCCGTGAGTGGCTAGAACGCGAGCTATGGCCCGAAGGTCCCGTTTGTCCTCATTGCGGCACTGTCAATCACGCGACGCTGCTACAACACGGCACTGAAGCCCCGCCGGAACCAGCCGGCCCCCGAAACGAAGCGCCCCGCCCGCGCCGGTCTTTATCAGTGCAATGCCTGCCGTGAGCCGTTCACAGTTACAGTCGGACGCTCTATGAGCGCAGCCACATTCCGCTGAACAAATGGCTTGCCGCGACGCACCTGATGATGGCGAGCAAAAGGCATGTCGGCGTTTCCAGATCGGGCGCATGCTGGGCTTAGCGACAAACATCTTGGTTCTATGCCATCGTATCCGCGAGTTGCTACGCGAGACGAAATTTGACGCGCCGCTCAGCGGAGCGAACAAGGTTGTTGAAGTCGATGAAACCTATGTCGCCGGCAAGGCCGCGAACCCAAGGGCAAGGTGCCGCCGAAGGAAGATGCGTTTGCCTTGGTCGAGCGCGACGGTCTCGTTCGCTTTTTTCATGTCGCGGCGGTTAATGCGGCGACCCTGCGCCCGATCCTCCGCGCCCATGTCGATCGCCACTCCTATCTGATGACGGACTCGGCGCCGTCTTACACTCCGATGGGGCGCGATTTCGCTGGCCATGGCGCGGTCAACCACTCGATCGAGGAATACGTTCGCGGCTCCTTCTGGCACACAAACACGGTCGAGAGCTATTTCTCGATCTTGAAGCGCGGGATCGTCGGTACCTTTCACCATGTCTGCCAGCAGCACTTGAAGCGCTATCTCGCCGAATTCGACTTCCGCTACAACGAACGCCAAGGTCTTGGCGTTACCGACGCTGAGCGCATGGCGAAGTCGATTGGCGGCATCGTCGGCAAGCGGCTTACCTATCGGCGGACTAGCGGGCGAGAAACCGAAATAGACATCCCGTTCTAGGCGCAAGCAAAAAATGCTGCAGGCACCCGCGCTAGAACCTCGCGCCAACTCCAATTCTCCTTTATGGATGATGAGTAATTGGGCTATGGCTAACGAACAGAAGCCGGCGCAATCCCCTTCTCCTTCCCCGCCGCCGGCGCCTGCACCGGCGGCCCGCCGCCTACAGAAACCGGCTGATGCGCCATTTCGACGGGGCGGCACACCGTCACGTAGAGAAGGCTAAAGGAGACCCACCCCAACGAGCACGCTGAACACGACCAGCACTGATTCCGGACAGTAAGAAATTTCCGCGGCCCTGTTTTCGATAGACCGCGCCGGTTATGGTGAATACGATCCTGTGTCACAGCGACCAAGACGCGCGCACGATGTCTGTCATCTACGGCATCACTACTGAAGCAAACTCCTCGGTTGAAATCCAGCCACGAAAACTGTGACGCGGCCACGCTGCGGCCAACGCAAAGTGCGCAGACCGACACGAATAGACCAATCGCTGTCGACCCCGCGCCGACCGATGAGCGGCCAATATGGTTGCTTAGCAACGAACAAGGTTGCTGCTGCGGCTAAGAGAGCAACGCCGACAGCACCAAATATCCCCATAATCGTGGTGGCGCGTAGATCAGCGCCATGACCAAGCGCCAAAGTCGATCGCACAGAGCTCATCGCCAGCTTTAGAAAATCTAATTCAGCTTCGTGGGAAACCTTCTGCATGCCTGGTGGCTCAAAAATCATCATTAACCGACATGAACCGAATTTCCTCTCTATCGTTTCCGATAGAACATATCGTAAACGATAGCGAATAGGGCAATTGTATACTTGACAAAAGCGGCGCGCCATGAGGCGACAATCGTGGGTAGAAACGGAGCCGACGAATGTCAGACAAACTGTCCGATCTCGCTGCCAAGGTCGCCGCAATAGAGATCATCGTTGAAGCTGCTGATGAATTATCTAGCTGAGGATAAGGACCCGGCTGAACTCGCCGACATGATGGTCAAGAACGCTTTCGCGAACGAGGAGAAGAGCGTGAGCGCCACGGCGAGAATCAGATTGCGATGAAGGTGACGAAATTGCTTTCGGCCTTGATAGATCGGGCTGTTGCGCGGGCCGTCGTAGAGAAAAATCGCAGGCGCTCATCTCCTTGACGAATACGTCAAAAATTCCTCGATCCCTAAAATCCATACCGAGAAGCTTCCAAATGTCTGCCGATCTTCAAAACCCAATCTTCACTGACGAAGACGCCGCGCGCGAGGCTCTCGAAGCCTGCCGTTGGCCGAATGGTCCGGTCTGCCCGCATTGCGGTTCCGTCGAGCGCATTGCGCCTGTCGGCGGCGAGAAGCGCCATCGGCCCGGCCTCTACTACTGCAATGGCTGCAAAGGGCAATTCACCGTCACCGTTGGAAGCGTCTTTGAGCGCTCCAAGGTTCCGTCTGACCAAATGGTGGCTTGCGACCTATCCTGCTCGTGCTCTTCCAAGAAAGGCATCTCGGCTCATCAACTACATCGCAGTCTAGGCGTCACCTATAAGACCGCGTGGTTCATGACGCATCGTATCCGCGAGGCAATGCGCGACGGCGGCTTCGGGCCGCTCGGCGGCGAGAACAAGGTCGTGGAAATTGACGAAACCTACGTCGGCGGGAAGGCCGCAAACCGCAAGAACGAATTCCGCGAAAAGGCTCCTGTCTTTCCTTGGTCGAGCGCGACGGCACGGTCCGCAGCTTTCACGTTCCCAATGTGACGGCACAACCCTAAAGCCGGTCATCGTCGCGAATGTCCACAAAGCGAGCTACATCATGACCGACGATACCCCCGTCTATCCCGGCATCGGACGCGAGTTTGCTGGCCACGGCACCGTCAACCACTCGGCCGAAGAATATGTTCGCGCCACCTTCTGGCACACCAACACGGTCGAAAACTTCTTTTCGATCTTCAAGCGCGGCGTGTTCGGCTCCTACTTTCACGTGAGCAGCCACGCATTTACACAGATACGCGGTAGAATGTGATTTTAGGCACAATCACCGATCGGCATTGGGTTACAGTGACCGTGAGCGCACCGTTGAGGTCATGCGCGGCATAGCTGGCAAGCGCCTTACCTATCGGCGGACTGGTGAGCAAGCCGAAGTCGGCATCGCCTAACCCGCCGTCGCGGAAGCTGAGGAGCAACTAAAGATGGCCGGTCACGATGATCTTCTCATCACGCTCATGGGCCGCGGCATAGCGCTCGATTTGCTATTGCGCGCGGTCTACGAGGAGCGCGCCGAACAAGATCCAAGCCCACAAGCCTTCCTCCGCAACAGGATAGAAGCGATCATCGGCTCAGCGGACGCCGTTTCCGAGGCCCCCCGCTCCGAGCCGGAGAGGCGCGTGTTGGAGGCTGTGGAGACTGAGTTGCGCGCTTTCTTCGAGAACGTAAGCTTGAGATTGCGGAGCGAAAACTCTTAGGGATCACGGTTCTCTCCGGGCCATAATTCAGCAATTTCTGGCACTTCGCCGACTCCACAAATGTTTCTGAGATAGTGTGACCCTGATCAACGATTGTTTTGGTATGGGCATACTTCGGAGCCTGCCGCGGCTCGGCTTAATCATGATCGGCTTTGTAGTTTTTGCGACCGGCGCTTCTGCTGACAATGACGCGACGGTCCAAGCCATACTTGATCAGTTGTCGCAGGAAGAACCCCTTATTGATCGTTTCCCTATACCTGAACAGAGAACCGCAGCGCACGAAGCGCTTGACGGAGCCCGCGCCATGCTCCGCACGGGCAATCAGGACTTTGCGGCTCGCCTAATCACGACACTCGCCGATGTCCTAAAGGGCTGCGCTGCGCGCGATTGACACAGTCAACAGCTACAACGAGAACTGCCGCGGCCCGGTGCGAATTGGGATTACTGCGGCGGAAATTCGCAAGACGGCTTGGTGCGAGCCTACGCACATCAACACGACGACGACTGCCGACCATGTCCATGAACAGTGGATTTACGATACGCAAATCGAGGTCAGAGGCTGGCAACGACCACGGGGATATCTCTATCTTACCGACGGTGTATTAACCGCGATTTAGGAACGTTGAATTACGACCGCGTGCGCCCCTTCGATGCCGGTCGCGCCTTGGCCTTTGGCACCAAATCGGGCGGCTTATGAGGCTTCGGCGGCGTCTCCGCGAGGCGCTTCATGACCTGCCTTGCCACTTCTATCGGGTCAGGCGGTTCGTTTAGGTTTGGTGCGGGGTCGCGCTTCGGTGTCCTCATGGAGGAAATATATGGCTGATCCTTGGGATATCCCACCCCGACCTCTTTTTGGCGACGCCACAGAAGCCGAAGTGCAGTTAGCACGGACCGAGCCATTAAGGCATGGGAAAGTGTTGAAGACGATCTGGCGGTGCTATGTACGCGGTTCTGCCAATCCATGAGAGCCTACGGGAAGTGGCACCCCTCATAAGACGGCTCGCGATCCTACAGAAGTCGGCTTGTGCGTATTTCTCTAAACATCCATCACAAGATGTTGAAGCAAAATTCAAGGACCTTATTACCTACGTCCTAAAGATGGCCGAGAGAAGGAACGACATAGCCCACGGAGTGGTGATGCCATACACTTCATATCCTGTTAACAGGATCGAAAATCTGCCGGTTCCAGCTTAATTCGCACTATGCCAAGCGAAATATAATCGCACAGAGAATTTGTTTATTCGTCTGGTGAGATAGACACTCTAATTACGCGATTCGTAATTCTTAGAATTAAAGTCCAAGAGTTTACGGGTGGTCTCTCCCTAATTTAAGCATCGCATCAAATATCTCGGCCGCAATTGCCTCCGCTTGATATTTACCAAGCTCTGGCTCCAACTCACGGGTAGCCCTAAGCAACACCGCAGCCCCGCGCGCTCGCATTTCAGGTGTGTTACTGCCAAAAAAGCTTGGTGACTGCAAAAGATCTCGAGAGGGTTATCGTCGCGTTCACGCCATCAGCTGTAATCCTCGCCGACTAGCTTTTGTCAAGTATACAATTGCCCAAATTGTCGTCCTGGAACCGCCCAAACCACAAAAAATCGTCTAACACTCTAGACTGTCGAGCCAATCTGCGTCTTGCCTGCGATTTCCCCTTACGCAGCCGGCCCTTTGATGCTGGCCGCTCCTTGGCCTGGCCACGATGCTTCGGCCCACTCTTTGCCGCAGCATAAACCGCCTGCTTAAATCGTTCCCAGCCATCCGGGCGAAGCTCGATATCCGTCAATCAGAGAGGACATTTTTTCGGACCTTGAGGACATTATGGACCTTCCCGGACCAACTCTTATTGCCAGAACGGGATGGACTGTATCAGGCCATCGGCGAAGCGACCACCGCATGGGCCAATGTCGAGGATCAGATCGCCACACTTTTCGATCTTCTTTGTCTCCGGCGGCGACAGACCGCACCATCTCATTCGATGGCAGCAAAGGCCGCGTTTTACGCGGTGATTAACTTCAACTCGCAATTACCTAAGTGACGGATCGCGCAGCAGAGTGGGTGATGTTTACGCAACATCGCGAGACGTGGAAAGCTCTTCGCGATCGAGTGTCCCGGCAGAGCGAAGCGCCGTAACAAGATTCTGCATCTTTCGCTTATTCGTAGCGGGCCGATTTCCCTCTGGACCTCTCCGATACTACCTCTCCCCAAGCCTGCAGAACATCAATGTGCATTTTAGTGGCAAAGACGCCCGCGTTTAAGCGCCGCCGATCTTAAAGAGCGGGCCGAGTTGATTCCGATCGCTTGCTAGGGCGCTCTATGATTTTTGTGTTCTGATTGGCGCGGCGATGCGCCAAGAGCCGCTTCCAGGATTTGGCGGAGCCACCATATTAAGCGCCGAATCAGGGTAGGGATGATGCGGAGTGATCCCGGCCACGCATAACTCTTCTGCCGCTGTTCGCACCATCTCTTCGGTGATCTCTGTCTGTTGAACGCCGGCCTGTCGGATGCTGTCTACCATATCTGGCACCTATTATTTCAAACGTTATAATTCCCATGCCAATCGTTCTCGTCGGACCAGACCGTAGAAACAAAAACCGTGCGGAGCCTCGACATCACGAATGGCGCAAACTTCCCGATCCCAAAGCTACCGATCGAGTTCTCGCCTGCGTGGACGCTCTGGCCCTTTGCTTTGAGCAGAGCAAAGTAAGGCTTCCCGTTGATGCAAGGACCGATCACCCCTGTGGTATTATAATCGGCGATCTGAAGTACCGGGATCTTCGGCTGGCTGAGCAGATGAAGCGCCTCGTTGAAGAAGAGTTCCTGTTTATCGCTCTCCTTCGGAGCAGCCTTGCACGCTTCAATCGTCGCCCTCAGTTCATCGACGTCGGGGATAGATGCGGTGTCCACATTGACCAGCCGGATCGTCATCTTCGCCGGTTGCTCATCGAGAGCATCGAGCACGTTCTGACTGACCTCGCGGCCAAGGCCCGCGAATGGCGACCCCGTGAAATGCTCTATGCCGGCATCGTTGAAGCCGTCCCACTCGCCAGCCGGGTCTATGGGAAATGCGAAGCCGATCTCAGCCATTGCCAACCTCGTCGAGAAGCCTCTGCTTGACCCGCTCGGCCACCAGCTCGGCCACGGGAACGGTCACGGCATTTCCCACCTGGACGTATCGACGCGCTCGTGGAACCGATTCAGGAAATGTGAACTTTGGCGGAAATCCCTGCAACCGCAGGCATTCATCCTCGGTCAGCTTGCGAAGGCCCTTCCGATCGAGGGCGAAGGGGACATTGTGCCCGCCCAGGCCCATGTTGGCGGTCAGGGTTGGACAGGTTTCGGGTTCCTTGGCCCGAACCTCGTATTTTCGGAGCTGGTAGAGGCTGCGCCGATTTTTCACCGACCAGTAATCATCTTGAAGTATCTATTTTCGGGATCGAGATAATATTCTTCGTCCTGTTCGCCATCGAAGTCGATATATCGATCCAATTGCTTCGGAGTTTGATTTTTTCTGTTGGAAAGTTAAATTTACTACTGCGAAAATGGTCCCGTGAGAGTGCCACCATATACAAGCGCACTCTCTGCTGCGGCAGCTCTGTTATGTCATAGGCGTTGAGGCTCAGCGCAGTTAGTCTCCCTGAACCAATACCCTGCCCGTTGAATGTGCCTCTGTAGCTCTAGGAACCAGACAGCCCCCTCGCCATAACGGAGGTACGGAGAGTTTTCCAGTACAAGAACCTTTGGTCTCTTGTCCCGAAATTCCTCGATCAGCCGGATTATTTCGAGAAACAGTTTACCTCGGGGATCATCAAATCCTCGGCGTCCGCCAGCCTGGGAAAAGCTCTGACAGGGGAACCCCGCGTGCAGAACATCCACAGGTTCGAGATCGTTCTTGCACACCGAGACATTGAGGATGTTTTCCGGTATGAGTTCGGACATCCTTGATGTTCTCTCGGTAGGTTCTCGTTGCAGTAGAAGTCACTGTCGATCGCCCAGGCGGTTTTAATGCCCACCCGATCGAACCCTATGCAGAAGCCGCCTATGCCGGCGAACAACGCGCCCGCCTTCATTGGCGACTGCTATAGGGGGTCAAGGGATTCATTGCGCTGCGTTGGTGCCGGCTCTACGGTCCTATTGAACGTGCGATCACCCCGTCCGTGCCCGGCGAAATCGACGGTTGGTTGAATGGCTGGCAATGTTAGCAGCGGGCCCAGCGGGCGACAACCGCGCCTGCCGATGACCCGCTCCGAGAACTGGCTCGGATACGAGGGCGAGACACCGTGCCGGAAAGGCGGGTGGGAGCGGCGCTTCGTCAAATCGGCCTACGATACCGGAAGAACGTCTCGGGCCTGCCCAGTCGCCCTGACTTCGCGAAATCGCCATGCCGGGTGGGCAGTGTTCGTCCACGGGTGCTTTTGGCACCGCCATCCAGGTTGCCGGCGCGCAACCACCCCGAGCACCAGAACTGACTATTGGTTACCCAAGCTGGCCGGCAACGTAGCGCGAGAACAACGCGAATGCCGAAAGCCTGCGGAGTTTGGGCCTCAAGGTGCTAGTCATTTGGGAATGCGAAACCAA
Source organism: uncultured Alphaproteobacteria bacterium (assembly GCA_963821795.1). Classification (GTDB taxonomy): domain Bacteria; phylum Pseudomonadota; class Alphaproteobacteria; order ATCC43930; family CGMCC-115725; genus AP-15. Next base: position 173,725 of record CAWGFH010000005.1, on the reverse strand, counting down.
GAACGTTCACTCCATCCAGCACGTCCTGGTCTGCGAGTTGATCTCCTCGGGCTAATCGACCATCGGCACCGCACCAGGGTTGAGCAAGATGCATCACGATCTAATTTCGAGTGTTATAGTTACTTAATTGGACGCCATAGATCAAGGCCGGCCAGGGCCCCGGCCCGCAGTCAGCCCGCCTCATCGAAGCCTTTGGCGCGCCCTGCAGCTGTTGAACGCCTGATCGGGGATGCCGGCGGCGTGCTGCTGCATCGACTGGTATCCGTCGTCTGGCTCATTTGCCGATTGCGGCCGAGCGTGCGCTGATGTCTTGATTATCCCCCGCTGTTCGCTGAGCGGCGCGTTTGGCCTGTGCTGACGGTCCGGGCTATGCGGGGGCTGCCTGCTCGAAGGTCTCGTCGCCTTCGGCGAAGTTGACCCAGGGCTGCTTGCTGCGGGTCCAGATGTGCCGGGTCGGCCTGAGCCACGAGGTATCGTCGAGCGTGCCGGCCCGGACTCGCACCAACCCGTCCCGGGGCGGGCTGGCGACCCAAGAGCCGCACTCCGGGCACACCCACCTTGTGTTCGTCCGGCCGCTATCGGCGAGACGCTGCAATGGCCGCGGCTCGACGCCGCTCATGCGAAATCCGGCCTCGGATACGACGATCCCGAGCGAGAACGCGCTGCTGGTCAGGCGCTGGCAATCCCGGCAATGGCAGGTATAGACCAGTTGCGGGTCCTCGGAGATCTCGTAGCGGATCTTGCCGCACTGGCAGCCGCCGGTCTGGGGAAGTTTCATCGCGATCTCTCCTGGTGGCGTGAATTTGAGGCTTGGTGCTCATGCTTCTTTCGTCATGCCGGCGAAAAAGGCTGTAATCAAATCAGCAGTCCCTCTCCAATCGTCGCCCCCGCGAAAGCGGGGGCCCAGGGCCTGCCCCCGGCATGAACACGGGGCAAGCGACTGAAACCCCTGGGTTCCCGCTTTCGCGGGAACGACGAGACGAGAGATCTGCGGGGCACCGGCGGATTTTCTGACGGCCGCGAACGCGGGGGCGGGCCGCTTGCATGGAGTCAGCCGCCCTGGGTTCCCGCTTTCGCGGGAACGACGAGACGAGAGATCTGCCGGGCGCCGGCGGATTTTCTGACGGTCGCGAACGCGGGCGCGGGCCGCTTGCATGGAGTCAGCTGCCCCTGGGTGCCCGCTTTCGCGGGCATGACGAAAGAGGGACGGGTAACCAGCATCAGATATTTGGTTCGTGCCACTAATTGGTTAGTCCCTGGTACGGCAGACCCCACCGGTCTCCGTAGACGACCTCCGCCAGCGGAACGCGCCGAACCGGCCCGAAGCGGCCGATCGGATAGCCGATCGGCAACAGCGCGTAGGAATGCACGTCCGACGGCAGGCCGAGCGCCACATCCACCTCCTTCTCGAAATTCAGGTAGAGGGTCGTCAAGGTGGCGCCGAGACCGAATGCCCGCGCTGCCAGCAGCATGTTCTGCACCGCCGGGTAGACCGAGGAGCCGGATGTCCTAGTGCCGGCGCCACCGCCCATGCACGGGATGATCCAGACCGGCGCTTCGTGGATATGGTCGGCAAGATGTTCTGAGCTGCGTCAAGCATGCGCCTGAAGCGCTCCGGGCTGGTTCCGGGAGCCGGTTCGCCGGAGCGGTATCGCGGGCTGACGACCTCATCCCAGGCCCGCTTGTAGTAGCCGCCGACCGTCTTTTTCACCTGCGGGTCGGTCACGACCAGAAAGCGCCAGCGCTGCATGTTGCCGCCGGACGGGGCGGCCACCCCGGCTTCGAGGATTTTGCGGATAAGTTCGTCGGGAACCGGGTCGGGCTTCAGCCGGCGCATCGACCGCGTCGTCGCCATGATCTCGAAAAGGTCGCGGGTTTGCTCCGGCATGCCATCCTCCTGGGAAAGCGATCATTTTTTTCGTCCGAGGCGCGGTCAGGCCTGTTTCTTGAAGCCCTTGGCGCGCATGCAGCTGTTGAAGGCCTGATCGGCGATGCCGGCGGCGTCCTGATTTCATCGACTGGCGCTGGATACCCGTCGTCTGGCTCATTTGCCAATTGCGGCCGAGGGTGGCGCTGATGTCCTGGTTGATCCCCTGCTGTCTGGTGAGCGCCCGGTTCGCCTGCGCCCGGCAATCGTCGATCTCGCGCGACACCGTGGCGTCGTCGACCCCCGCTTTGACCCATTCCACCGTAGGCGGCGGCCCGGCGCAGACCGTCAGCAACAGGCAGGCGCCGACCAGCGCCATATTGCGCATCGCCAAGCCCATGTAACGGTCGAAAGAGCCAAGGTTCATTCGCGCTTCTCCGTTGCTCCGCCCGGTTCGAGCCGCCGGCGCGCGGCGATCCGCGCCAGGATCGCACGTTTCTCGGCCGCACTCGCGTCATACCACGCGGCGATTTCGCCGATGTAGCGCAAACAGCCGCGGCACCGGCCGATCGCCGGATCGATCAGACAGATCCCGATGCAGGGCGACGGCGGCGGGCGGGCTCGGATGCGCCGTCATGTTCCGCCATCCCGCCGACGCGCCTCACGAGCCCTTGGGCGGGGCGAGCAGGTCGGCGAGCTTGGTCTCCATCATCTTGGCTTTGTAGGACGGGATCGCATAGACCCAGCGCTTCGACCCGGTCGTCGATTTTCTTTGCCTCGGCTGCCGCTTTGCCGGAGCCGGCAGCGCGACCGCCAGCCAATCCTTGCTGTCGTGCTGAAACAATTTCACATCGACTGTCAGCCCGTCGAAGGTCGTGTAGGACGCAGCGGTGACGCCCTTGTCCGGCACCGGGAGTTTCGCCGGCCGGCTGCACATCGTCGAGGTCGAGCGTTTCGAGCGCCATCGCCGGCTCGCCCAGGCTGGTGTCGCTTTTGTATTTGGCGTTGGCTGGCGCGCCCTCGACCGCGAATTTCGCGTCAGGCTTGGCCCGGCTGAGCACCAGGATCGCGCCGTCGGGCTGGGTCAGGCTGACCTTGGCCACCCGGCTGTCGGGAATGTCGACGATATGCCGGTCGAGCCAGTTCGCCATGTCGATCGGAAAAATCGAGCGCGCCGCGGGCCAGCCAGGATTGCGGGTCGCCCGGCCTTCTGACGTAGATGCCGTCATTGCCGGTGCCGAGCCGGTCGTAGCTGCGCTTGCCGACGATCAGCGCGGCGATGCACGGCGCCCGATTTGTCCTTCAGGGTCACCAGGTCGATTTGCCCTTGCCCGGATCCTCGACTTCGAGGCGGGGGTAGAGATCGGGCTTTCGCGTCTTGGGCTCGACCAGGACCATATCGGCCATCGCCAGCACGATCCGGCTGATCTTGCCGGGAGCCGCCGGATAGCCGCCCTTTTGCGCGACGATGCCAGTTGTCGCCGTCGCGAGACAAAAGTCAGGTCCAAGCCGGCGCGCCGAACCGCGACCGAGGCGACGTCGCCGAGTTTGTCCGCGAGGCCCGGGAACGCGCGTTCGCCGGCAGCGGTGCGGCTGACGCCGCGGCCACCGGTGGCGAGCGCGGCGATCGCCAACGCGACGAGCACAATGGTCGCTGCAGCGAGAAGGATCAGGCTGCGCTTTTGCATGGTTCGCGGCCCCAATCTTGCGGAGAAACCCGGCTCACGCCTCGGCCGCGCGACGGCGGCGGCGCTTGAGCCGGACCGCGCCGACGACGATGCCGCTATGGCGACGATGATCGGGATCAGCGCGATGTCGAGGAATTCGAGCCCGCCCTTCAGGCGCTGGATGTCGCTGCGCAACGCCGCCTGCACGTCGCGCAGCTGGCGGCGGATCTGGACCGCATTCGACGCGGAACTGCTCGATCGCCTTGGCCTGCTCCGGCGACAGGGTGGCGGCGGTCTCGCCCTGGTCCTTGCCGGTCAGATCGGCGAGCTTGGCCTCGGTCGTCTTGAGCTTCTGCTGGAGGGCCTGCTCTTCGGCGCTGTAGCGGGCCTGAGCCTCGCGCTGGATATGGTCGACGACCTCGAACGGGCGGGCCGCGGTGCCGCGGCTGCGCAGCCCGACCAGATCCTCGCCACCGGCCAGCACGTCGATCGCGTCGGCGACGAAATCGCCGTTGTTGGCCAGCGGCGACGACGACGTTCTGGCCGAAGAAATCCTGGCTCTGCACCCAGAGGCGGTCGTCGAGCAGGTCGGTGTCGGCGACGACGACGACATTGATCGGCCGCGCCGACTGCTTGAGCCATGCGCGGCGACGGCGGCTTGGCCGCCGGTTTCGCTTCGCCCGGTTTGGCCGCCTCGGGCTTGGCCGACGCGTTCCGGCGATTTCGGCGGCCCGTCGGGAAACGCGGTCTGCGGCCATGCCGGTGACGTGGGCGGCGAGGATGTAGCGCTTGCCGTCGGGCCTGAAGTCGGCGAGCAGGCCGGCGACGTCGGGCAGCCCGTTGAGCTTGTCGACCGGAATCTTGGTCGAATTCGGGCGAGGTCGTGATCAGCGGCTCGATCTTGCCGTCTTGGCCCCGGGCAGCTCCTCGATGATGCCGGCCGAGGCCATCGTGATATGGCTGAGATCGGCGGTGATCATGTCGTTGCGATTGAGGTTCGCGGCGTGCAGGTCGAGCCAGGCGATGTAGTCGATCGGCTCTTCGCCATGGCCAGGCACCGGCACGCTGACCTCCTGGGCGTCGCGGCGGTCGCCGGCCACGACCCTCGGCAGCAGCTCGAAAGCCCCATGATTTGAACAACGGCGCCAGATCGCTGGCGGTCGACGCATCCGGCGGGTTCATCCGGCTGGCGTGCGCCGCCTGCACTTCGGAATGGGGATCGACGAAGACCAGCGCCTTGCCGCCCCTGAGCACGAACTGGTCGATCGCGAACAGGGTCTTCGGCGGCAGGTTCTGCGGATGCACCAGCATCAGCACGTCGACATCGGCCGGGATCGCATCGAGTTGTCGCCGCCAGCGGCTCGACCTTGTCGAGCTGCCGCAATTGCTCGAGGACCGCCATCGGCCGGCTCGGCAGGCCCTGCATCATCGCCGCCATGTCGCCCTCGAGCGGCAGGCTGCTGATCAGCCCGACCACGGTCTTTTTCGGAAACGCGAGGCTGTGGACGAGCTTGGTCAAATCGTATTCGAGAAAGCGCTCGCGCTCGGGTGAAAAGAACGGGATGACCTGCTGATCGTCGGTCGAATTGGTCGCGGCGAGGCCGAAATAAACCTGGTCGCCCTCGGCGTCGAGCGGCACCGCCTGCAAGCCGAAGGCGACGGCCCGGTCCTCGACATCGGAAAACGGCTGCGGGATTGAAGATTTCGAGGCGGAGCTTGCCGTGCGCCGCGGCGACATATTGCTCGAGCAATTCGCGCACGCGCTGGGCATAGACGCCGTAGGCCGGCACCTCGTCGCCGAGACGGTTCGAATAATAAAAGCGCAAGGTGATCGGCTCGTCGATCTGCGCGAGGGTGCGCAAGGTGCCGGGCGACAGCGTGTAGAGATGCTCGGCGGTCAGATCGAGCCGCGCGATGAAGAAGCGGGCGATGATGATGTTGGCCGAGACCAGCATCAGCCCGATGCAGACGAGGCGCCATGATCGCGACGGCGCGGCGCGAGGCGAACAGCCCGGAAGCGGGCGGAGGATTTCATTTCGGAGTTGGCGGAAAGCATCGTTCAGCCCGGATGCAGTGTCTCATTCGGCCTTTTCGAGATCGACCAGGATCGCGTTGGCGAACAGGAAGGCGATCATGACCGACAGGAAGTAGGCGACGTCGCGCACATCGATAACGCCGCGGGTGATCGCGTTGAAATGGTCGAGAAAGCTCATCGCGCGCGACGGCGCCGATCAGCCATTCGGGCGCCCAGCCCTGCAGCAGCCCGAGCACCACCGGCGAGCCCGCGACGGTGAAGACAAAGGCGATGGCCGCGGTCACGACGAAGGCGATGACCTGGTTCTTGGTCACCGCCGAGACGCAGGCGCCGACCGCGAGCAACGCGCCGGCCATCAGCCAGCTGCCGATATAGCTCGCCAGGATCACGCCGTTGTCGGGATGGCCGAGCAAATTGACCGTGATCCAGAACGGAAAAGTCAGGGCCAGCGCGATCCCGGCAAAGCACCAGGCGGCGAGGAATTTTCCGATCACCGCCTCGGTCATCGGATCGGCAGGGTCAGGAACAGCTCGATCGTCCCGCTCTTGCGCTCCTCGGCCCACAGCCGCATCGACAAGGCCGGGATCAGCACCAGGTAGAGCCAGGGATGAAAGCGAAGAAGGGCTGCAGATCGGCCTGGCCGCGATCGAAGAAATTGCCGATGAAAAAGGTCAGCACCCCGGCCATCACCAGAAAGATGACGATAAACACATAGGCGAGCGGGGTGGCGAAATAGCTGCCGAACTCGCGGCGAAAGATGGTCAGGACGTTGCGCATCGCGGGCTCAGGCCGCGGCGGCAGAGCGAGTCGGGTCCAGGCGGCGCCGTGGTGATCTCGCGGAAGACGTCGTCGAGCCGGCCGTGCTCGACCCGCAGCAACGTGACCTGCCAGCGGTGAGCGCGGGCAAGGTCGGCGACATCGGCGACGACATCCTCGCCGTCCCGCGGGAAGACGAGCAGCCCGCTCGCCTTCGCCATCCTCGACCGCTTCGACGGCGGCCACCGCGGGCAGGCGCAGCAACTCGCCGCGCGCCTCGGCGATGCCGCCGCCGGCGATAACCAGACGCACGGCGTTGTGATGGCGCGAGCGCCGGGCGAGCTCGGCCGGCGTCGCATCGGCGAGGACCCGGCCATGCGCGATGATGATCGCACGGCTGCACACGGCCTCGACCTCCTCGAGCAGGTGGGTCGAGATCACGATCGCCTTTTCCGGGCGCATCGCGTCGATAATTTTGCGCATCTCGTATTTCTGGTTGGGGTCGAGCCCGTCGGTCGGCTCGTCGAGGATCAGTACCTGGGGATCGTGCAGCAAGGCCTGCGCCACCCCGACGCGGCGGCGGTAGCCCTTCGACAAGGTGTCGATCGGCTGGTGCAGAACCTCGGCGATATGGATCATCTCGACCACCCGGCCGATTCGCAACTGGACTTCGCGGCCGCCAAAGCCGCGGATATGGGCAATGAAACCGAGAAACTCGCCGGGCGTCATGTCCGGATAGGCGGGAGCGCCCTCGGGCAGGTAGCCGATGCAGCGCTTGGCCGCGATCGGCTCCCTGGCAATGTCGTGGCCGCAGATGATTGCGGTGCCCGAGGTCGGCGCGACGAAGCCGGTGATCATCTTCATCGTCGTCGACTTGCCGGCCCCGTTGGGCCCGAGAAAGCCCAGCACCTCGCCGCGCGGGACGACGAACGACACGTCGTCTACCGCGGCCAGCGGGCCGAAGTGTTTGACCAGGTGACGGATCTCCAGCATAGAGCAAGCCCCTAGCATGGCAGCGCGGTTTTGCCACTTCCCGCCGGCTCACGCATTGCGGCGCAAGCGCGCAGTGGCGCGTCGCGCACCCGTTCCGGCAACGAACAGCCTACCGGCAAGCCCGCTCGCGGCCGGACGAGACGTGGTTCGGGCGCTTTAATGATCCGCAGAGTACGGCTTTTTTCGGGCCTGGTGATGCTCGCCTATGTGACGATGCATCTGCTGAACCACGCCATGGGCCTGGTCTCGCTGCCGGCGATGGAAGAGGTGCTGGCCTATATTTTCCTGGTGTGGTCGAACCCGCCGGCTCAGGCGCTGCTCTATGGCGCGTTTCTCGTTCATTATGCGCTGGCGCTATGGGCATTGTGGGAGCGCCGCACGTTGCGCCTGCAGGCCGGGGAGCTGACGCAGCTGGCGCTCGGCTTCGCGGTTCCGATCATGCTCGCGCACCATGTCACCGCCACCCGGATCTCCGACAGTTTCTTCGGCACTTACGATCTCTATTACAGCTACATTCTGTGGGTCTATTTTGTCCGCTCCCCCGGGGAAGGCGTCTTGCAGCTGCTGACCCTGGTCATCGCCTGGGCGCATGCGATGTTCGGGCTGCATTACTGGCTGCGCGTCAGGCCCTGGTATGGGCATATCCAGGCGGCGGCGCTCGTCGTTGCCGTGCTAATCCCGGTGCTGTCAGTGCTCGGCGCGATCGAGGCTGGGCGCCAAGTCGCAGCACTCGCCGCCGATCCGGCTTGGACCGGGGCGGTGTTCGCCCATATGCAGCTGCCGTCGGCGACGACCGCGCGCCAGCTCAGCCGGATCAGCACCATTCTCGGGTGGTTCTTCGCGCGGCCTGGTCGGAGCGGTATTGCTGGCGCGTCTGGTGCGCCGGCTCTGGCAGCGCCGCCACGGGCTCATTCGCATCGGCTACCCCGACGGCCGCTTCATCAACGTGGTCCCGGGCACCAGCGTGCTCGAGGCGAGCCGCCTCGCCGGCATACCGCATGCCCATGTGTGCGGCGGCCGCGGGCGCTGCTCGACTTGCCGGGTGCGGGTGCGCGGCGAGATCGGCAGCCTCGATCCCCCCGGCGATCCCGAGCGGCGGGTATTGCGCCGCATCGTGGCCACCCCCAATGTCCGCCTCGCCTGCCAATTGCGGCCCAAGGGCGCGGTCGAGGTGACGCCGCTGCTGCCGCCCTTCGCCTATGCGATGGACGGGCGTCGCCGCGTTGATTTCGCCCAGGGCAGCGAGCGCGAGATCGCGATCCTGTTCGCCGACATCCGCGGCTTCACCGCGCTTTCCGAAGGCCGCCTGCCGTACGACGTGGTGTTCATCCTGAACCGCTATTTCGCCGCGGTCGGGCGCGCGGTCGAGAGCGCCGGCGGTCATATCGACAAGTTCCTCGGCGATGGGGTGATGGCGCTGTTCGGCATCGACAGCGGCGCCGCATCAGGGCTGCCGCGAAGCGCTGACCGCGGCCCGGCTGATGTCCGAGCGGATGGGAGAACTCAACGCCTCGCTGCACGGCGAGCTCGACCGCCAGCTGCGCATCGGCATCGGCATCCATGCCGGGCCGATCATTGTCGGCGAGATGGGCTATGGCGGCGCCACGGCGATGACCGCAATCGGCGACGCAGTGAATACCGCCAGCCGGCTTGAAGAGCTGACCAAGGAATTCGCCTGCGAACTGGTCGTCTCGGAAGTGGTGGTGTCGCGCGCCAGGCTCGACCTGTCCCAATTCCCGCGACATGAGGTCGAGATCCGCGGCCGGCGCGAGATGCTGGCGGTCAGAACCCTCCCCAGCGCCGCCGAACTGCCGCTGGCCGACGCCGCGGTCCAGCCGGCCGAGGCGGCTGGCGCATGATGACGCACTCCCGGCGCCCGATCCCGCTTGCGGAAGCCGGAAAATGGCTCGGTGCGGCCGGGCTCGCGGTCCTGTTGGCGCTTGCCCTGCGGACCGGCGCCGCACGGGCCGGGGAGACCTCGGTGTCGATCGCCGGACTGGCGGTGACGGTTTGGCAAAATGACGCGGAGGCCGCCGGGCCTCGGCCCGTGGTGATTTTTTCGCATGGGTTCCACGGCTGTGCGACGCAGACGCGCTTTCTGATGCAGGCGTTCGCCGGCGCCGGGTATCTGGTGTTCGCGCCGAACCACCGCGACGCGGCCTGCGGCGGCGGCAGCTGGTTCGACCGGCCGGAGCAATCGTTTTTCCACCCGGAGGACTGGACCGACGCCACCTATCGCGACCGGGCAGAGGACATCGGCAAGCTGGTCGCGGCGTTGCGCGCAGATCAGGCGTGGCGCGGCCGGATCGACTGGGACCGGCTGGCGCTCGCCGGCCACTCGCTGGGCGGGTATACGGTGCTGGGGCTCGCCGGCGGCTGGCCTTCCTGGCGGCTGCCGGGCGTGCGCGCGGTCTTGGCCTTGTCGCCGTACAGCCAGCCATTCCTGCGCGCCGGCACCTTGCGCGAGCTCGCCGCCCCGGTGATGTATCAGGGCGGGACCTTGGATTTCGGCACCACGCCCGCGCTGGACAAAGCCGGCGGCGCGTTCGCCGCCTCGCCTGCGCCGAAATATTTCGTCGAGCTGGCCGGGCCACGCACTTTGCCTGGACCAATCTCGGCTGGCGCGACCGCGATGCGATCGTCGCCTATTCGCTGGCCTTTCTCGACCACGCGCTGAACGGCGCGCCGCCGGGCATCCTGCACAATGCCGGCCCCGAGGTCGCCGAACTGCGCTTTGCCGAGCGCTGAGCCGCGCGGCAGCGGATCAGTGGCCTCGGATCAGCCCTCGGGCGGCAGCAAGCGGTCGATCTCAGCAACGATGCGCGGATCGGTCGGCGCCACCTGCGCCGGCCAAGCGCCGGCCAGTTCGCCGTCGGGTGCCGAGCAGGTATTTGTGGAAGTTCCAGCGCGGCGTCCCGGCTTCGCCAAGGCTGTCGGCGATCCAGCGGTAGAACGGATGGGCCTGGGCCCCGGTAACCCGGCATTTTTGCGCCAGCGGAAAGTCGACGGCATAGTTGGTTTCGCAGAACTCCTTGATCTCGGCGGCCGAGCCCGGCTCCTGCTGGCCGAAATCATTGGACGGCACGCCGAGCACCACGAGGCCGCGGTCGCGGTAGCGCCGCCATAAATCCTCGAGGCCGCGGTATTGCGGCGTATATCCGCAGAACGAGGCGGTGTTGACGACCAGCACCGGCCGGCCCTGCCAGGCGTCGAGCGGCAGTTTCTCGCCGTCGATCGACACAAACTCGAACCGGTGTGCGTTGTCGGCAGCAGTCATAGCGATCTCCCCGGCGGCGCCAATCGCGCGCTCTCGCGCCAGCATAGCGCGGCCGGCGCCGGGTAAAAGGCCGCTGCTTTTCGCATTGCGCCGCTCCACGCCATTCCCGGAGAGTGCTCCGGTCTCCGGCCCGGGCAGCGCGACGATGCTTTTGGTGTTTTTTGTGAAGGGCATCGTGGTCGGCGTGGTCATCGCGGTCCCGGTCGGCCCAGTCGGCATCCTGTGCCTGCACCGGACCATCTTCGACGGCCGGATGTCGGGATTGGTATCGGGCCTCGGCGCCGCGACTGCCGACGCACTGTTCGGGGCCATCGCCGCCTTTGGCCTCAGCTTTGTCTCGAACTGGCTGTTCGGCTACGAATACTGGCTGCGCGCCGCCGGCGGCGCCTATCTGCTCTATGCCGGCGGCTCCGCCCTGCTTTCCGAGGCGCGGGACAAGATCGCCGAGCAATCCGATCCGGAAACCCTGTTCCGCGACTTTGCCTCGGCTTTTGCGCTGACCATCACCAATCCGGTGACGATCCTGGTCTTCCTCGCCATTTTTGCCGCCCTCGGCCTGGGCGGTGCGCAGGCGACCCTGGTCCGCGCGGCGTTCCTGGTGCTTGGCGTATGGGTCGGGTCGCTGCTGTGGTGGCTGGGGCTCAGCGTCGGCATCGGTTTGTTTCGCCGCTCGATCGAACCGCGGCATCTGGCATGGATCAGCCGGGCCTCGGGCATCATCCTGTTCGCCACCGGGGCAGCCCTGCTGGCCACGGTCGTGCTACAGCATTTGGCCTGACGCCAAAGAGAGGGTGGCTCCGTGGTCTATCTTCCCCCCGTGTTCACCGAGTCGCGCCGCGAGGTACTGATCGCGCATATCGAGCGTTTTGATTTCGGCCTGCTGATCAGTCAGGGCGAGGTGGGCCTGGTCGCCAGCCACATCCCGTTTCTGGTCGAGCACCGAGGGCGACGAGATTCACCTGATCGGCCACCTCGCCCGGCCCAACCCGCAGGTCGCCGATCTGGCCAGACTGAACCAAGCCGGCGGCGGCGAGGTGCTGACGATCTTCAGCGGGCCGCACGCCTATATCTCGCCGCGCTGGTACGCCGATGGCCCGGCGGTGCCGACCTGGAACTATATCGATGTTCACGTGTATGGAACCTTACGGCTGATCGAGGACGACGCCTGGCTGCGGGCTGCGCTGGGCCGGCTGTCGGATCGCCATGAAGCCGGCAGCGCCGAACCCTGGCGGATGCAGGACCTGCCGGAACCCTATACGCGAGGGATGGTGAAGGGGATCATCGGACTCGACGTCGCCGTCACCCGGCTGGAAGGCAAATACAAGCTGAGCCAGAACCGCCCGGCCGTCGACCGCCCACGTATTGTTGACGCGCTCGAAGCGCGCGGCGACGCCGACGCAATCGCCGTCGCCCGGCTGATGCGGGAACGCGAGCGCAACGCCGGCTGAGGCAGCCGATGTTCGGCACGGGGGTTATGCGGACCTGCGTCCCGGTCTCGGAGGGCCGCCGGGGCAGGCGGCTTTGGCCGGTTCTCGTTGCGCTGTTTTGGCTGGTCGCGGGCATATCCTCCGCGCATGCGGCGACGCCGGCGGCAAAACCGGCGGCCCAGCCGGCGCCGGTTTCAGTGGATGAGCTGCAACGGCTCGTCGACACGCTGCAGGACGAAAAAGCACGCGCGAGGCTGGTCACCGAACTGCGCGGGCTGATCGCCGCACAGCGCAAAATCCCCGCCGAAAAGCCCTCTGGCATTTTGCTGCTCGGACGATTGTCACAGCAGGTCGACGCGCTCACCGGCGAAATTCTGGCGGGGGTAGCCCTGCTCGTCGATGCGCCGCGGCTGGTCCATTGGGCGCGCTGGCAAATCACCGACGCCGCGGCGCGCCAGCGCTGGATCGACGCCGCCTATGCCTTCCTGCTGGTGTTCGGCATCGCCGGCATCAGCGAATGGGCGCTGCGCTGGGTCCTCGCCAAAGTGCAGCCGAGCTTTCCGGTGCGGCACCGGGACACACGCGCGGTGCGCGCATTGTTTGGCGTGCTGGCGCTCGTCCTCGACCTCGTGCCGCTTGTGGCATTCGCGGCGCTCGCTTACGGGGCGGTGTCGATAGCGCTCGATCCGCTGACTCCGGCCAGCGTTACCTTGACGGTATTGGTCTATGCCACCGTCGAAGCCCGCCTGGTCCTGTGCGTCGCCAGGGCTTTGCTGCTGCCGGCCGATCCCGGCACCTTGATCCTGCCGATCGATGCGGAGACCCGCAACTATCTCTACATTTGGGTCAAGCGTTTCGCGTTCTGCGGGATTTTCGGCTACGCCGTGCCGCAAGCCGCCTGGTGGCTCGGGATTCCCGGGGCGCTCTACACCTTGCTGCTCAAATTGGCCGGGCTGGTGGTGGCGCTGCTGGCCCTGATCTTTCTGCTGCAGAACCGGCGACCGATCGCCGAATGGATCGGCGGCGATGGGACATCGACGTCGGGCTGGGGCCGCGTCCGCCGCAGCCTGGGGGACATCTGGCCGCTTCTCGCCGTCTTCTACATTGTCGGGATCTATTCGGTTTACGCCCTGCGCATCGAGGGCGGCTTTGTTTATGTGCTGCGGGCCACGGCGCTGAGCATCGTCATTATCGTCGCATCGCGGGTTCTGGTTCGCTCGATGCGCAGCCTGAGCCGGCACGGCTTCGCGATTTCGCCGCAGCTCAAGGCGCAGTTTCCGACACTGGAGCACCGCGCCAACCGTTACATCCCGATCCTGACCATTCTCGGCAGCGCGGTCATCTACATCCTGGCGGGGCTGACCCTGCTCCAGGCCTGGGACATACGCGCATTCGCCTGGCTCGACTCCGATGCCGCGCGCTGGCTTGGCGGAGAGTTGCTGACGATCGGGTTCGTGGTCGTGGCGTCGCTCGCGATCTGGGAGATTTTCTCCTCGGCGACCGAACGCTATCTGAGCCGGATCGAAGCCAGCCAATCGCCGCGGCGTACGCGCATCCGCACCCTGCTGCCGTTGCTGCGCACCGCGATGCTGTCGCTGATCGTCGTTCTGAGCGGGTTAATTGTCCTGTCCCATCTCGGCGTCGACATCGCCCCGCTGCTTGCCGGCGCCGGCATCGTCGGCGTCGCCATCGGGTTCGGCAGCCAGGCATTGGTCAAGGATGTGATCACCGGCCTGTTCATGTTGGCCGAGGACCAGCTGGCGGTCGGCGACATCGTCGATGTCGGCAAGGATCATGCGGGTGTGGTCGAGGCGATAACGGTGCGCACGATCCGCCTGCGCGACCAGGCCGGCACGGTACACACGATCCCGTTCAGCGAGGTCACCTCGCTGAAGAACATGACGCGCGATTTCGCCTATGTGGTCGCCCGGATCACGATCTCGTATGGCGAGGACATCGACCGGGTGGTCGAAATCCTGCGCGCGGTAAGCGCCGAATTGATGGAGGACGAGACCTTGAAGGGGGTGATCCTCGACCCCTTCGAATATCTCGGGGTCGACACGCTCAGCGAGTTCTCCGTCGTCCTGCTGGTCCGTATCCGCACCCTGCCGGCAAACCAGTTCGCCGTCGGACGCGCCTTCAACCGCCTGATCACGATCGCCTTCGCCAAACATGGCGTCGCCACCCGAGACCCGGCCCCGGTGCTGATGATGACACCGCCGACCGCGCCCGCCGCAGACAATCCGGCGCCCGCCGAAGAAAGGCCGGCGGCCGTCGAGGACAGGCCGATGCCAGCCGAAGACAAGCCGGCGCCCGCCGAAGAAAGGCCGGCGGCCGTCGAGGACAGGCCGATGCCAGCCGAAGACAAGCCGGCGGGCGTCGAAGGCAAGCGACAGCGGGCGTAAGATCGCCATCAGAACCGGGATAGCGGTGCGGGTCCAATCACGGCGCTCGGCCGGCTGCCGGCGCAGCGAAAGCGTTTCAATCGATCGTGCTTTGGGCGAGGCTCTCGACCGCGTCGATATCGGCGCAGGCGAGGACGCGCTCAGCGATCCGACGGGCGAACCCGGCGCGGGCAAAGGCTCCCAGCTCGCGCGCCCGGTCGGCCGCGGCCCGCCGATAGGGCCCGAGCCGGCGGCGGCGGGCAAAGGCGCAGGCCGCCGCGAGATCGGGATCGGCGGCTTCGGCGCGCAAGGTCTGTACCGCTTCCGCGGCGACCGAGCTATCAACCCCTTTTGCCGCGAGCCGGGCGCGGATCCTGGTCGCGGACTCGCCGCGCCGGTGCAGCGATTGCACATGGGCGGCGGCGTAGGCCGCGTCGTCGAGCAGTCCCGTATGCCGATAGCGCTCGATCAGCCCATCGACCAGCAGCACAGCTTGTCGCAGCGCGTCGGGTGACGCCGGGGTGCGGCGCCGCACACGCCGCAGCAGCACACGCCGCAGATTCTCGGACGAGCTGGCGTACCTTCCGAGATAGGCCAGCGCCCAGCGTTCGAGAAGCTCCGGTCCGAATTCGGCCTGGCCCACCTTTGCCGTCCCACCCGAGGTTCGCGATCGGCTATGGTCCTGCCCGCAAATCGTGTCAACGGCGAGGGGGAAGGGGATGGATAGTTCCCGTGGCTGCGGCGGCTTGCGCGGCACGCCACCGCCGCTGCAATGCCCTGGCCGGGCCCTCCCGCGCCGGTGAGCGAAACCAGCCCTTCGCACGCTAGGCAACAGTCGCGGCGGGCCATCGTCATCGCGCTGATCGTCGGTTGCGCCTTTTTCATGGAGGGGCTCGACTCGACGATGATCGCGGTCTCGATCCCGGCGATGGCCAAGAGCCTCGGGCAGAACCCGCTGCGGCTCAGTCTGGTGATCACGACCTATTTGCTCAGCCTGGCGGTGTTCATCCCGGTCAGCGGCTGGATCGCCGACCGGCTCGGGGCGCGTATCGTCTTCTGCGCCGCGATCGCGATCTTCACCACCGGATCGGCGCTGTGCGGGCTGGCGACGAACCTGCCGATGCTGCTGGCGATGCGGGTGATCCAGGGTTTCGGCGGGGCGATGATGACGCCGGTCGGCCGGCTGATCCTGCTGCGCAGCTTTCCGCGCTCCGAGCTGGTCTCGGCGATGAACTGGATGACGATCCCGGCGATGATCGGCCCCACTGTCGGCCCGATTGTCGGCGGTTTCATGACCAGCTGGATTTCGTGGCGGGCGATATTTTTTCTGAATCTGCCGATCGGCCTTCTCGGCTTGGTCTTAGCACTGCGCCTGTTCGAGAATTTTCGCGCGCCGGCGCCGACCCGCTTTGACCTGCGCGGGTTCTTCCTGTGCGGGTTCGGGCTGGCGTTGCTGCAGCTGGCCATCGAAAATCTCGGGCGGCCAATATTTCCCGGTGTGCTGGACGCGGTGTTTTTCCCGGCGGCGCTGGCCATCCTCGCGGCTTACGGCTGGCATGCGCGGCAGCGCGAAGACCCGGTCCTCGACCTTCGCCTGTTTCGCATCCGCACCTTTCGGATCGGCACCGTGACCGGTGGGTTTTGCCGTATCGGGCTCGATGCAGCGCCGTTCTTGCTGCCGTTGCTGTTTCAGGTCGGGTTCGGGCTGAGCCCGATCCAATCGGGCCTCTTGTCGTTCTCCTCGAGCGTCGGGGCGATGCTGGTGCGCACCCTTTCCGGCTCGCTATTGCGCTTGTTCGGCTTTCGCCGGCTGCTGGTCGGCACCGCCTGTCTCGCCGCCGCGGTGACCGCGGCCTGCGGCTTGCTGGAGGCGGACACCCCGGCCTGGCTGATCGTTGTGCTGGTGCTGCTGTCGGGCTGCGTGCGCAGCGTCCAGTATCTGGCGCTCAACGCGGTCAGTTACGCGGACATGCCGGGGCCGCTGTTGAGCAAGGGCACCAGCGTCGCCGGGGTGGCGCAGCAGGTGGCGCGCGGCTTTGGGGTGGCGATCGGCGCGGCGCTACTGGCGGTCATCGCCGGACCGACCAAGGTCACCGTCGGGGATTTTCGGCTGGCATTTTTCCTGATCGGCCTGATCCCGCTGATTGCAGCGCTGGGGTTTCTGCGGCTGACCCCGGCCGACGGAGCCGCGGTCAGCGGCCACGCCGGCGCCGAGCGCCGCGCCGCCTGAACAAGCCTTCTGCCCCCAGGGGGGAAGCCGAGCGCGAGGCCGTGGCGCGGGCAAGCTACGATTTAATTTGCGGCATTTTTGGCCTGAACGATACCTCTCACAAATTGGGTGATTTCACGAATTTGTAACGCATCTATTTCTGTGGCACAGACGCGAATAAGAGATTTGGCGCTGCCGACAGCCTGAATTATAGTAACTCCCATGTCGGCCATCGTATTAAGAACAGAGAACGACCTTCCCCGGTGTTCCACTCGCCCCCGGTGGCAAAGCAGGAAAGAATCTTCGTGGCATCGCACAATTGTTCCCTGCACGTTTCGGCGGAACTTATCAATCGGGAGATTGACCTCCACATTACTTTGGCTCCCTAGCCCTTCTAGCCCGAACAAATTGTTGCGACGATTAGCTATTTTCGGAGGTGGTGGATATGGTCGAGGCGCCCACCACAGCCCGCCGTCAAAAAGAAACACCCGAATAGGGTGCCGGACTGCTATGCCGTTTACGACCCTCATTTCGTTTCGAACAGAAAGCGTCTGCAGCCCGCCTTCTAATCTATCAGTCTGTCTTCTAATTTCCGCAATATCTTGGATCTCATGAAACGTCGTCATTCCAACATTCCTGGGATCATCACGCGCTTTTTGCCGTGCGCTCCCGTGTGGCTGTAAAGTAACCTCCGGTGCGCTGCCACGGTTCGTCACGGCTAGGAGACCGGGTGTGTGTGCAACAAGGCGAAGCACAGATTCGGGCTCTTTATAGTGAATCAGTCCGTAAGAGGGGAACTCGATCAAAACGCCAGTGTCGAGGTAACTCCATTGGTCTCGCGGATAGGCGTCGCTATATTCTCCGGTATCGATAGAGCAGACGACGATGCCTTGTTGCTTTCCTTCCAGAGCAACCGTATCACCCAATCTCACTTCCTGACCGTCAGGGTATTTCATCTTGCTGGCGCCTACTCGCGCGCAAACGGCTCAATGGGGATCGCATTTCCGGGCAGCCCCGCAACCGGCACTGCGCCAATGCTTTGCCAGAAGCAGCGACCATTATATGGGTTCTGATTTGCTTTATAAAGGTTGTAGTGAGCGCCTCTAATTCCGTGTTGCGCAGTGTCTGGTATTTCCAGGGGGCGAAATGCAATGGTCCCGACTGGAACAATCCTTCCCTCGACGGTATGACATGGCGGCCATGACCTCACCGGTTCGGTTCATGCAAGGTCTGTTTCAAGCGAGCGAAAGAAACTATCTGGTAGGATAGCGTTCGGCTTTAGGTTTCGAGCGGCTCGGGTTCCTCGCCTTCCAGCGCTTCCTGCTCGACCGGCCGCCTCGCCCGCGCCCGGCCCACCGCGTCTTCGAGCTCCTCGAGCGTGCATAGCCCGAGCCCCACCGGATGACGCGGCTTGATGTTTGGGCTGTTCCAGTGGGTGCGGTCGCGCACCGCTGCGATCGTCGGCTTGGTCGTGCCGATCAGCTTCGAGATCTGCGCGTCGGACAGTTCCGGATGGGTCTTGAGCAGGTAGCTGATCGCGTCGGGCTTGTCCTGGCGTTTGGCGATCGGGGTATAGCGCGGGCCCTTGTGGCGAAACAGCTGGGGAGCGATCGCCTGCGGCGAGAGCACAAGCCGCGCATTGGGGTCGGCCTGGCAGCGGGCGATCTCTTCGGCGGTGGTCTGACCGTTCGCCACCGGATCGAGACCCTGCATCTGAATGGCGACCTCGCCATCGGCGATCGCCTGGATTTCGAGCGGATGCAGACCGCAGAATTCGGCGATCTGCTCGAAGGTGAGAGAGGTGTTTTCGACCAGCCAGACGGCGGTCGCCTTTGGCATCAGCGGAGCGGGCATGTCGGGATCCTGATTTTGGCGCTGCGCCAACGCCGCGCGGACGGACAGGCGCAAAATTATCGGCCACTATATCGGCCACTATATAGGCGCGTGACCCGGCAAGAGAAGACGGCAAGGATCGAAGATCGATGGACGAATTGGAGCTCGAGCCGCGCCGCAAGCCCGCGGCGCCAAAGGATTTGAGCGCGATGGGGATCGCCGAACTCGAAACCTATATCGCCGAGCTCGAGGCGGAAATCGCCCGCGTGCGGGCCGATATCGCGGCAAAGCTCGGGCAGCGCCAGGGCGCCGAGGCGCTGTTCAAGCGCTGATCGAACCGGCGGAATCGCCGAAGGCGGTGACATCCGCCCCGGCGATACCGACATCACGCGGGTCATTTCGCGGGAGACAGAAGATGGCCAAGATGCGCGCCGTACAGGTATCGCGCCCGAAAGGGCCGCTGGAGCTGGTCGAGCGGGAGATTCCCGACCCCGGCCCAGGACAGGTACGGATCAAGATCGAGGCCTGCGGCGTCTGTCACAGCGACAGCTTCACCAAGGAAGGGACCTATCCGGGCGTCCAATATCCGAGGGTGCCCGGGCATGAGGTCATCGGCCATATCGACGCGCTCGGCGCCAATGTCCGCGGCTGGAGCAACGGACAGCGGGCCGGTGTCGGCTGGCACGGCGGCAATTGCGGCTATTGCAACGCCTGCCGCAACGGCGATGCGTTTGCCTGCGAGACTGAAAATTTGGTGACCGGCATCACCTCGGATGGCGGCTATGCCGATTACATGGTCGCCCCGACCTCGGCGCTGGCGCAAGTCCCCGAAGAATTGTCCTCGGTCGAGGCGGCGCCGCTGATGTGCGCCGGCATCACGACTTTCAACGCGCTGCGCAACAGCGGCGCGCGGCCCGGCGAGGTCGTGGCCGTGCTCGGGCTCGGCGGGCTCGGCCATCTGGGAACCCAGTTCGCGGCGAAGCTCGGCTTCAAGACCGTCGCGATCGCGCGCGGCGCGGACAAGGAATTGCTCGCTCATCAGCTCGGCGCCCACCACTACATCGACAATGCGGCCGAGGATCCGGCCGCGGCATTGCAAAAGCTCGGCGGAGCCAAGGCCATCCTGGCGACAGTGACGAGCGCCGAGGCGATGAATTCGGTCCAAGGCGGGCTCGCGGTCAACGGTACCTTGATGGTGATCGGCGCCGTCGATTCGCTGTCGGTCAGTGCCCTGGAGCTGCTCCTCGGGCGGCGCTCGATCAAGGGCTGGTATGCCGGAACCTCGATCAACTCGCAGCAGACATTGGCTTTCAGCGCGCTGACCGGCGTGCGCTCGATGAACGAGATCTTTCCGCTGGAACGCGCCGCCGAAGGCTATGACCACATGATGAGCGGTAGAGCACGGTTTCGCGTCGTGCTGATCACCGGCAATTGAGGCGGCCGTCGCGGCCATCATATTGATCGCGAGGAGGATCGGCGATGTCCGGCAATCCGGCGCAGCTTTACGAGGAGGATTTCGTTCGCTGGACCGAGCAACAATCGGCCGCACTGCGGGACGCCGCCGGTCTGAGCACGAACCTCCCTCTCGACTGGGAGAACCTCGCCGAGGAGATCGACGGCTTGGGCCGGTCATATCGTCGAGAACTGCGCAGCCGGATCGCTGTCATTATCGAGCACTTGATCAAGCTCGAATGCTCTGCGGCCCGCGACCCTCGACGCGGATGGATGGAAACCATCGAGCGCGAACGATCGGATGTCGAGCTTTTGCTCGAGGACAGCCCGAGCCTGGAGGGGGATATATGGGCGCGATCGTCACCGCGCGAGACGGCTCGGGTGGCGCGCCGAATTATTCGGGAGCTTCGCCGCCACGGCGAGGCAACCCCGGAAATAACCGGCAAGATCGCCGTCGCCAAATTCACCGAAGACCAAGTGCTGGGTGATTGGTTTCCCGGTGACACCCCTCACCCGGACCCTCTCCCCGCGAGCGGGGAGAGGCGGTAGCGCGGCGGCGCAGGTCTGGAGAGTGCCCTCTAGCCGAGATGCTTTTTGAAGAAGGCGGTGACCGGGTCGTAGGAAGCGTTCGACTGCCGCTTTTCGTTGTCGATGTAGACGATCTCGATGTCGCCGCCGGCATTGCGGTAATTCGAGATGAACCGTTCGGGCTCGTTGCCCGGGAAGCTCGAATCATCGTCATGGTAGTCGTGGACGATGTCGGGCCGGCCCTGGACCCACAATGCCGCGGGCATCGTTGACCTTTTCGCCGCGTTCGAGCATCAGCATCGGGTTGCCCTCGGCCATCGCGGCCTCGGTCTTCCAGTAGAGGTCGTGCTTTTCCTTCATCCCGATCGAAAAGGCCGGCGGGTTCGGGGTCTTCGCCGCCTTTTGCGCGTTGCGGTAGCGCGACAGCGGGTTGATCACCGGCCACGACATCGCGACCGCCTTGACCGTCGCGTCGACCGCCGGCGAGCCGGCCGGCAAGGGCGCCGAGGCGTAACGCTGGTCATTGGGCCGCATCGCCGCCAGCATCGCGAGATGGCCGCCGCTCGACGCGCCGCCGCTGCCGACCCGGTTGGGATCGACCTTGAGCTCGCGGGCATGCGCCTTGACCCAGCGGATCGCATAATTGATGTCGATCAGCGAGGTCGGATAGCCGTCGGCGTTATGGCGGAATTCGAGCGAGGCGACGACGAACCCGTTCTTCGCCAGGGTTTCGTCGAGACCCTGGGTCCCGGTCAAATCGCCGCTGGTCCAGGCGCCGCCATGCAGATCGACGACCGCCGGAAACGGGCCCTCGCCCTTCGGCTTATAGAGCCGTGCGATCAGCTTCTTGTCGCCGTGACGCAGATACTCGACATCTTCGGTGGTGATTTCATAGGCTGGCATCGTCACTCCCTCCCGGAGTTGCATGCTGTTGCGGCGCATCGGTGGTATTTTTCAATCTCCGAGGCCGGCGCGCCAGCCTACTCGCTCTTCGCACAAGGCGAAAGAAGATGCCGGCGAAGACGCTGATCCGCATCCATAGCGCCGAGGGTGCTACATCATCATCCCGATCGGGCCCGCAGCTCATCGGCGGTCTTCTTCTGCTCGGCATTGAGCGCGGCATAGAGGGGATCGAGTGCGGTTGTCAATTTGCGGAGCGCATCGAGATGAGCTGTCATCATCTTTTCATGAACCGCCAGCTTGTCCGGCAACGTCCCCGCGTGGCTCGTCTCCATTGTTCCACCTTGCATCATCTCATTCATCGCCTTCGCGTTGTCGCGGACCGCGTCAGCGAATTTGTTCCACAGCATCAGTTGGGCGTCAGTAATCTGGAGTTCGGTTTTCAAGAAGGCGAGCCGACCTTCTACATGCCCGGTCATGGCCATCATTATCCGCATGCCGCCCATTGCGCCCATGCCCTCGTCGCCCCTCATCATCGACATCATACCGCTCGGCATGCCGCCGGCATTCATCATCGCGCCGCCGGATTGGTGCTCCGATCGCGCCGCGGGCTGCGCGAGAACGGGGGCGGCAACCAGCCCGAGGACAACAGTTAGAGATGCGAAAATTTGGCGATCGAACATTCCATTCCTCCAAAAGCGATGCAGCACTGGACATCACCCCCGCCGGAGGACTCCTTGATCTGGATCAACCTTGTCCCGGTTCGCCGATGATTGGATCGCCAGATACGATCGCGATAAGGACAGGCAGGCCGTGATTGCGACTGAGGGCATCTCGCGCGGGGATAACGACGGCCATCGCGCGCAGTCCACCGCGCCCGTTGTACGCGACCCGGTCTGCGGCATGTCGGTCGACCCGGCGGCCACCGAGCATCGCAGCGAACATGCCGGGCGACAACTATTCCATTTCTGCAGCGCCCGCTGCCGCGAGCGCTTCGCCGCCGACCCGGCGCGGTATCTGACGCCGGCGCCTGCCGCGCCGCCGCCGCGCCGGCCCAGCGGGACCCAGTGGACCTGCCCGATGCACCCGCAGATCGTGCGCGACGAGCCCGGCAGCTGCCCGATTTGCGGCATGGCGCTGGAGCCGATGACACCTCGGCCAGCGGAGACCGGCCAATCCCGAATTGCGCGACATGACGCGGCGCTTCTGGGTCGGCGTGGCGCTGTCGGTCGCCGCTCGTGGCGATCGCCATGGCGCAGCATTTCGCGGAGCGGCACTCGATGTCGCTGATCTCGCCGCGCCGCCGCGTCTGGCTGCAGCTCGTCCTCGCGACCCCGGCGGTGCTGTGGGGCGGGTGGCCGTTCTTCCAGCGCGGCTGGGCCTCGCTCGTCAACCGCCGGCTCAACATGTTCACCCTGATCGCGCTCGGCACCGGCGTCGCCTACGTCTACAGCCTGGTCGCGGCGCTGCTGCCCGGAATCTTCCCGCCTCGTTCCGGATGCCCGACGGCACGGTGCCGGTCTATTTCGAGCCGGCGGCGGTCATCGTCACGCTGGTGCTGCTGGGCCAGGTGCTCGAACTGCGCGCCCGCGCCGCAGACCGGCGGCGCCATCCGCGCCCTGCTCGATCTGGCGCCCAAGACGCGCGCGCAGCCTGCGCGACGACGGCAGCGAAGAAGACGTTCCGCTCGAAGACCTGGTCCCGGCGACCGCCTGCGCGTGCGCCCCGGCGAAAAGGTGCCGGTCGATGGCGTGCGTCCTCGAGGGCCGCAGCGAGGTCGACGAATCGATGATCACCGGCGAGCCGCTGCCGGCCGAGAAAAGCGCGGGCGACAAGGTCACCGGCGGCACCCTCAACGCGCACCGGCACCTTCGTCATGCGCGCCGAGCGGGTCGGCAGCGACACGCTGCTTGCCCGGATCGTGGCACATGGTGGCCGAAGCGCAGCGCTCGCGCGCGCCGATCCAGCGGCTGGCCGACACCGTCTCGCGGCCTGGTTCGTGCCCGGCGTCATCGTCTTGCCGGTGTTCACGTTCATCGTCTGGTCGATGCTTGGGCCCGCGCCGGCGATGGGGTTCGCGCTGGTCAACGCGGTCGCGGTGCTGATCATCGCCTGTCCCGTGCGCGCTGGGGCTGGCGACGCCCGATATCGATCATGGTCGGCACCGGCCGCGGCGCGCGCGCCGGCGTGCTTGTCAAGAACGCCGAAGCGCTCGAATTGATGGAAAAGGTCGACACCCTGGTCGTCGACAAGACCGGAACCTTGACCGAGGGCAAGCCGCGGCTTGCCGACATCGTCGCCGACCGGCGGCGTCGACGAGAACGAATTGCTGCGGCTCGCCGCCAGCCTCGAGCGCGGCAGCGAGCATCCGCTGGCCGCCGCGATCGTCGGCGGCGCCGAGGAGCGCGGGCTGAGCCTCGCCGAGGCCGGTTTCGCCGCGCAAACCGGAAAGGGGGTGGGCGGCGTCGTCGACGGCAAGCGTGTCGCGGTCGGCAACCGGGCGCTCTTTGCCGCGCTCGGGATCGACCCGCGCGATCTCGCCGAGCGCGCGGACGAGCTGCGCGAGGGCAAATCGTCATGTTGGTCGCGGTCGACGGCGCGGCGGCCGGGCTCCTCATCGTCGCCGACCCGATCAAGGAAGGCGCCGCCGCAGCACTCGACGCGCTGCGCGCCGAGGGCATCCGGGTGGTGATGCTGACCGGCGACAGCCGCACCACCGCGCAGGCGGTCGGCCGCCGGCTCGGCATCGACGAGATCGTGGCCGAGATCCTGCCCGACCAGAAGGCCGCAGCGGTGCAAGAGCTTCAGGCACAGAACCGATTCGTCGCGATGGCCGGCGACGGCGTCAACGACGCACCGGCCCTGGCCCAGGCGGAGGTCGGCATCGCGATGGGGACCGGCGCCGACGTCGCGATCGAGAGCGCGGCGCTGACCCTGGTCAAAGGCGACCTCCACGGGATCCTGCGCGCGCGCCGGCTGTCGCGCGCAGTCATGCGCAACATCCGGCAGAATTTGTTCTTCGCCTTTGTCTTCAACGGGCTGGCGATCCCGATCGCGGCCGGCGTGCTCTACCCGGCCTTCGGCCTGCTGCTCAACCCGATGATCGCCAGCGCGGCGATGAGCCTGAGCTCGGTGCTGGTCATCAGCAACGCCCTGCGGCTGCGCGCGGCCCGGCTGTAATCAGGGCCTAGCGGCGCAAATCCAAACAAAAATACCCAGGCCGAAGTCTGTAAAGACTGCGAGTGCAGATATTTGCGTCACTCCGGCCTCTTGTGCGGCCTGGGGATTTGCGCTCAAGGTCCGGCCTCTTGAGGGCGTTCCCAACCGGTCGGGAGGATACAAATGGCCGAACACCAAATCCGTTTCGAGGACGGCGCCGCCTATGAGCGGATGATGGGAGTCTGGAGCCGGCTGGTCGGCGCCGTCTTCCTCGATTGGGTGTCGCCGCGTCCGGGCTTGCGCTGGGTCGAGGTCGGTTGTGGAACCGGCGCCTTCACCGAGCTTTTGTGCGCGCGTTGCGCGCCCGTGCAGGTTCAGGGGATCGATCCGGCCGAGGCGCAGCTCGCTTTCGCCCGCACCCGACCGGGTGTAGACGCCGCCCTATTTCGCCAGGGCGACGCAACCGCGCTGCCATACCCGGAAGATAGCTTTGATGCGGCAGTCATGGCGCTGGTGATCTTCTTTCTGCCTGATCCGGTCAAGGGAGTGGCCGAGATGGCGCGGGTCGTCGCCCCAGGCGGCACGGTGATGGCCTATGCGTGGGACTTGCCGCGAGGCGGCGTTCCGACCGCGCCGATCCAGGCGGAGTTGCGGGCGATGGGGTTCAGACCGCCGGCGCCGCCCAGCGTCGACGCCTCGCGGATCGAGACCCTGCGCGAGCTGTGGTCCGGCGCCGGGCTCGATACGGTGGAAACGCGAGAGATCGTGGTGACACGGACATTCGCCGATTTCGATGATTTCTGGACAACAACCACGAAAGGCGGCGCGACCCTGGTTTCGATCCTCGCAGACATGACCTCGCAGGATCTCGATCGGCTCAAAGAAGGGGTCCGCGCTCGCCTTCCTTCAGATGCCGCCGGGCGAATCACTTACGCCGGACGCGCCAATGCGGTGAAAGGCCGGGTACCTGAATAGGCGGCGCACCTGCTTAATTCCTAAATCAACTCGAATCGCCGCTTATGCGTGCACGCGGTCTCCCGCGAGCAGATTGCGGCTGTTCGCGGCGGCCAGAGGCTTGGTGAAATAATCGAGCGGGGTTTTGGAAGCCCCATTCGTTCGTTCCATGGCAAGATAGGGGACATTCATGACGAAATTGAGCCGGTTCGACGTGATCCGCCTGTTAGCCTTCAGCATCCTGCCGTTGATCCTACCGGCGACGACCTGGGCCGACGGGCGCCCACCGATCGCCGAACAGATGGCCAAGACCTACGGCCTCAATTCGTTCAAGCAAATCGAGGGAATCCGCTACACCTTCAACGCGGGCATCGAACTTTCTCGCTCGTGGGAATGGCACCCGAAGACCGACGCTGTCTATTACCAGGGAAAAGACAAAGCGGGTAGCCCGGTGAAGGTCAACTATCAACGCTCGCAGCTCGGTAGCCAAAGTGATGTCATAAAGAAGCAAGTCGATCCCGCATTCATTAATGACCAGTATTGGTTGCTGCTTCCATTTCATGTGATATGGGACGGCAGCGCCACCGTAACTGATCAGGGCATGCAGAAACTGCCTTTGGGAAGCGGCGCCGCTGAACAGGTCGTGATGAAATACCCTTCCCAGGGTGGCGGCTACGCGCCCGGCGACACCTGGGAGCTCTATGTCGGAACCGACAAGCGGGTCGAACAGATGATCTACCGCCGGGGAGGAACCGCGAAGCCAGGCGTTGTGATCGCGACGTGGGACGCCCACAAAAAGGCGGGGCCGCTCCTGATCTCAACGGATCACCACGGGACAGCGGACGGAAAACCGCTATGGATTTCCTTGTCGGATGTGTCGGTCAAACTGGCGGGATCAGACCAGTGGATCAACGCGCAATAACCATGAGAAGGGCTGGTCCGTAGCTCCGGAAAGGCGTTGGCCGTCAATGCGCCGGCGGAGCAGCGGCGCCTGGAACCGGCTTTCTCAGCAGCAGCACCAGCGGGACCATCGCGGCCAGCACGGCGCCGACCAGCCAGAACGACGTCGATATAGGAGAGGACCGCGGCCTGTTGCTGCACGATAGCGTAGAGCTCCGCCTGCGCTTGGTGTAATGCGCCGACCGCGCTGCCATGTCCCGCCATGTAGACCCGCTGCAGCTGCTGGAGCGCCTCTCCGGTCTGCCAGCTGTACGGCGTCACGTGCCGGATCAAGGTGACCTGATTGGCCTGCTCGCGGCGGGCGATATAGGTGTCGAGAATGGCGATGCCAACGCTGCCGCCGATGTTCCGCATCATGTTGATGATCGCTGAGGCGTTGGCGTTCTTGTCGGCCGGCACGCCCTGATAGGCGGCGGTGTTGATCGGGATGAACAGCAGCGCAATCCCCAGCGATTGGTAGACGCGGGCCCAGGCAAGCGTCGAGAAATCGACGCTCAGGTCGAACCCGGACATGTGGAACATCGCGATCGCGGTGCCGATCAGCCCGGCCGTGATCAGCAGCCGCGCATCGATGCGGCCGGACAGCACGCCGACGACCGGCATCATGAACATGACGGCAAACCCGCCCGGCGACAGCACCATGCCAGCCTCCTCGGCGGTGTAACCGAGCAAGGTCTGCACGAACAATGGCAGCACCACCGTCGTTCCCATCAGCGCAAAACCGAGCATGAACATCAGCAGGTTGCCCGAAGCGAAGGCGCGATCGCGGAACAGGTGCAGGTCAACGATCGGGTCATCACGGCGCAATTCCCAGACTACGAAGGCGACGAGCCCGACCGCGGCGGTGACGACCAGATCGGTGATCAGCGCGGAGGCGAACCAGTCGTCCTCCTGGCCCTTGTCGAGCACCACCTGCAACGCGAACATCCCGATCGCCAACAGAGCGAAGCCGACGTAGTCGAGGCGCAGACCTTGCGCCCACCGCGCCCGCCTGGCGGCAACTTCCCCCGGCGGATCGGGGAGGAGCCGCATCGCCAGCGCGCTGACCACGACGCCAACCGGCACGTTGATCAGAAACACCCAGCGCCAGTCGAGATTGTCGGTGATCCAGCCGCCGACCGTCGGGCCGATCGCCGGCGCAAACACGACTGCGAGACCGTAGGCGGCAAAGGCTTGGCCACGCCGTTCCGGCGGAAACGCGTCGGCGAGAAAGGCCTGCGAGGTCGGCTGCAAGCCGCCGCCGGCAATGCCCTGCAAGCCGCGCGCAACGATCAGCAGCGACAGGGATCGGCGCCAGACCGCAGAACAGCGAGGTGATGCTGAAGCCGATGATCGAGCCGAGAAAATAGCGCTTGCGGCCGAACGTTTGCGACAGCCATCCGCTGATCGGCAATATGATCGCGTTGGTCACGAGATAGGCGGTCAGGATCCAGGTGGCTTCGTCGGGCGTCGCCGCCATACTGCCGGCGACGTGCTGCAGCGACACGTTGACGATCGAAATGTCGAGCACTTCCATAAACGCTGCCAGACCGACCGTTGGCGCTACGATCCACGGCGACACGCCACGCGCCGTCGTCGGGTGGGAGCCTCCCCCTGTCGCATCGGCAACAGCACTCATCTGATCTTCACATACGGTTCGACCGACATGCCTGGGCCGAGCAGCCAATGCGCCGTGGGCTCGCCGTTGAAGACGATCTTGACCGGCACCCGCTGCACGACCTTGATGTAATTGCCGGTCGCATTTTCCGGTGGCAGCAGCGAGAACGCGGCGCCGCTGCCGGCCTGGAAGCTCTGCACCCTTCCGTGGAAGACGTGACCCGGATAGGCGTCTACGTAGATATCGACCGGATCACCGGTCCGCATCTCGCCGATCTCGGTTTCCTTGTAATTGGCGGTAACCCAGACCTGGTCCGGCACCAGTGCCGTCAGCGCCTGGCCGATTTGAACATAGTTGCCGAGCGCCACGGTCTTGTTGGTGACGCGGCCGGCCTCGGGCGCGCGGATCACCGTATAGGACAGGTTGAGGCGCGCCTGCGCGACCTGCGCCGCCGCCGCACGCACGCCTGCTTCGGCCGTCCCGATCTGCGTTTTATTGAGCGCGAGCTGCGCCTCGCTCGCGGCGACCTTTTGCCGAGCGGCGGCGAGATTGGCGGCGGCGCTGCGCGCCGTCGCGGTGTCATTGTCGAGCTGTTGGCGGGAGATGGCCAGCCCGCCCATCTGTTCCAGCATCTGGTCGCGCTTGAGGTTGATGTCGGCATTCGTTGACGCCGCCTGGGCAACCGCCACCTGGGCACGCGCCTGATCGAGATTGGCTTGCGCGACCGGCAGCTGCGCCTTGGCCTGCGCCAATTGCCCTTGCGCGCTCTGTTGGCTGGCGAGCGCCTGCGAGAGGGCTTCCTGGAAGTCAGCCGGATCAAGCTCGACCAGCGGCTGGCCGGAGCGGACTTCCTGGTTGTCGGCCACCGGCACTGCATTGACGCGGCCGGCGACCCGGGCGCTGACCTGGACGGCGTGCGTATCGATGAAGGCGTCGTCGGTGCTGACCCAGTTGCGCGCATGGAGCCACCAATCGGCGCCGCCGCCGACCGCGCCGATCACGAGCAGCGCTATCAACGTGATTGGCCACCAGCGACGGCGCTCGGACGGCCGCGCCCCGGCCGGTGCGGACGCGTCCGGCGTCGGACGCCGGTCCGGCCGGCGTGCTTCGATAAGCCGCGGCTCCGGTTCCTGCCGCTCGGCTGTGGTTTGCGGTTTCTCGCCGATCAGGCTCATGGCGCGGCCTTCTCCCTGATTGTGCCCCCCTTGACCCCTTGGGAAACCGGCGCCGCCGGCCGAAGCGCCAGCCCGTCCATCAGCAGTTTGAGCTGCGTCTGGCAGATCGCCTGCGGATCAAAGCGGTCCACCTCCTCGTGGCGGCCAAGCGAATGGCGCCACAACATCGCGAGCAGCAGCGGCGCACAGATGCAGCGAACCGCATTGTCGAGGTCGTCGGGCGCGCGAAACTCGCCGCGCTCGACACCGAGACACAGCACGCGGCGCATCAACGCGATACCGCGATCGACGACGACCTCTTGGTAAAAGCGGGCAAGCTCGGGGAAATTCCCCGCTTCGGAAATAATGATCTTGGGGATCGCCCCGGCCGGCGATAGCGCCAGTTCGGCCCAGCTGCGCATCAGCCGTTCGAGCATCAACGCCGCCGGCTCGTCGGCCTCGTCAAGCAGGGCTTCGCCACGTTCGAGGTTTGGCACCAGCGCCTGCCGGACCACGGCCTCGAACAGCTCCTGCTTGTTCGGAAAATAAAGATACAGCGTGCCTTTGGTGACCCCGGCGCGGAGCGCCACGTCGTCGAGCCGGGCTGCGGCAAAGCCGCGCTCGGCGAACAACGCGAGTGCGGCGGCGAGAATCTCCTTGGGCCGCGCCTCCTTGCGGCGCCGCCAGCGCAATGCCCGCTGAATAGGGTCGCTCATGTAAATTACCTTCGGGTCAGTTATTACCCATCTAATGACGGGCCGGTCAGATATCAACACGAGTTGAGCGATATAAGTCCGCCGCGGCGGCGTGCCGGCCGGATGCCGCCGAGACGGCCGCAATCCTGTGACGGACCAACCGGCCGGCCCGGCCGCGGAAATCGTGCAGGAATGGCCGGTCGCGCCTCGATCGGCGAATGACCGCGAAGAGTTGGGAGCGGATCGCTTGTCGCGGCTGAGAACGGGTCTTTAGCCCCGGAGCCGCTCCGCTAGCGCATGTTGCCGGTGTGGCCGAGCGAGTAGCGGCCGGGCTGCGGCCAGACGGTCAGGCCGTGCGGCTCCTTGCCGACCGGGATTTTCGTGACCGCGCCGGTGGTCGTGTCGATGTCGTAGACGACATTGTCGTAGCGTCCGGACAGCCAGAGCTGTTTGCCGTCGGCGCTGACATTGCCCATGTCGGGGCTGCCGCCGCCGGGGATCGGCCAGGTCTTTTCGACCGTGCGCGTGGCGAAATCGATGACCGCGATGCTGCCCGGGCCGTGCGGCGCCCCGTGGACCTTGTGCGAGCCGCGGTTGGCGACATAGAGCTTGGTGCCGTCGCGGCTCGGATAGAGGCCGTGCGTGCCGATGCCGGTCGGGATGAAGCCGACCTTGGTGAAGCTGTCGCCGTCGACGACGAACACGCCGTCGGCGAGCATGTCGGCGACGATAAAACACCTTGCCGTCGGGCGAGATGCGGATGTCCTGCGGCATGCCGCGACGCGTCGAGCTTCAGATAGCCGACGACCTTGCGGTTGACCATGTCGATCTTGACGATGCCGCCGCCGCGGAACTCGCAGGTGAAGATCGCGTAGCGCCCGTCGATCGAGAAATCGGCGTGATTGACGCCCGGAGCAGCCGGGCACCGCCACCGACTGCTGCAGCGCCATCGTGTGCGGGTCGCGAAAATCGAGCCGCTTCAAGCGCTCGGCGACGACGATCGCGGCCGCGCCGTCGGGCGTGAAATACATGTTGTAGGGGTCGGCGACCGGGACTGTTGGGCCCGGGCTTCCCGGTCTTCGGATCGATCGGGGTCAGGCTGCCGTCGGAGCGGCGCCGGCCGTTGTTGGCGACCCACAGGGTTTGCAGATCCCAGGACGGCACGACGTGCTGCGGCAGAAACCCGACCGGAAAACGGTCGACCACCTGCGGGTCGCCGGGTCGATCACATAGACGTCGTTGGAGCGCAGATTCGGCACGTAGACGCGCGGCAGGGCGCCGGCCACCGCCGGGCTCATCATGTTGCGCCCGGCGGCGCTGTAGAGGTTCGCCGGGTTCAGGACCGGCGGCATGCCCGGCACGGTCTGGATCGCCGCGCGGGCGGGCGCGGAAGCGGGGCTCGTCGCCGCAGCGGCAACCGGGGAAGCGGAAACCGGGCGCGGCGCCGGCGTCGGGGCGGCCGCGGACTGCGCCACCCGCACGACTGCGGCGGCGGCCGAGCACAGCAGCCCGTAGCCGCCCTCGGCGCCATTCGCGGGCCAGATCGGCAGTCCGCAGACCCCGGCTCCGAACACGGCAAGCGGGACGATCCACAGGCAGACGCGCAACCAGCGGCGGATCGGCTGGGGCAAGGACAACCTCCGAAGAAAAGTGCGAAAAAGAATGCCGGAGCGCGGCGGCTCAGCGGCGGGCGATGGCGTTCCTGATCGCGGCGACGGTGCGGCACGATCATGTCGACGCCGAGTTGGCCGAGCGCCGCGCTCGCACGCCGGGGGTCGCCATGGGTTCCGTCGCCGGGCTTGGTCTCGCCGAGCAGGTCGGGCGCGCACCAGGCTCGGGTCGGTCGCCATCATCAGCGAGGTGTCTAGCAGCCCGGCATGGCTCCCGATCTCGGCCTCGCTGTACCCCTTGCTCTTCAGCAGCTGGCCGAATTCGGTCTCGCTGGCGCGGTAGTATTCGGTGAGCGCATAGGCCCGCACCGGGGTCGACGCCCATTCGCGGTCGAGACGCTGCGCGACCGCTTCGTCATCCTTTTGGTAGCCGCCATGGTCGCCCAGAAAGACGATGTTGCGGAAGCCGGCGAGCTTGAAGCTCTTCGCCGCGTATTCGAGGGTCTGCTCGAAGGCCTCGGCCGGCACCGTGATCGTGCCGGGGAATTTCAGATGACCCTCCGGGCGGTCGACATTGCCTTCGGGCACATAGGCGATGACCGGCGCCACCATTGCGTTGCCGAGCGCGTGGGCGATCTTTGCCGCCAGCACCTTGACCCGGACATTGTGCTTGCCGAGCGCCATCTGCGGTCCGTTCTGCTCGGTCCCGCCGATCGGGACCAGAATCGTCGTCTTCCCCGCGGGATGGCGGCGCGCAGCTCGGGCCAGGTCAGGTCTTCGAGATAGACGCTCGGCGGCTGCGCGGCGGCGCGACCGCCATCGCCGCTCAGCAGAAAGCACAGAACAAGCAATCCCCTCGCCATCGCCGCATCCCCCCGGTGCCGGCACATTGCGCCGCCGTCGCTTACCGCGATACCGGGAAGCGAGGCAACGATTTGCCGCACGCCGGCAGGTCCGGGCGTCTGCCGGCCAATTCCCCGCAACGGCAAGGCTGCCATCAGCGGCAGCAATGACGGCAGGAAAATGGCGACGGAGAACGCAAAGCAGCTTTCGCGCATGCGGTGCGTCGTTGCCGCGTTGCGCCGTCGGCGGACAGTAGCGCGGCAATTCCGCCGGCAACACGGGCGTCAGCGCAACACGGCGGAAAGCCACGCCGTCGGCGACGCAGAAGATCACGATTGCGAGCGGCGGGAGCCGCCAGCGTTCGAGCAGCAGAAAGCCGGTCAAAGCGATCGCGACATCGCGGCCGGTGGCGATGGCGCTGAGCCAGATCGGATTGTAGAGCGCCGCGCCGAGGACGCCGACGACGGCGGCGTTGATGCCGGCCAACGCTGCCCGCGCCGCCGGATGATGGCCGAGCCACAACCAGACCGGCAGACCCGCCAGCGCCATCAGCATCCCCGGCAGAAACATGAACACCAGCGCCACCGCCGACCACAGCAGCGCCCAGCCGGCCCTTTGGCGCCACGACCGCGCCGAGATAGGCGGAAAAGGTGAAGAGCGGCCCCGGGATCGCCTGCGCCACGCCGTAGCCGGCAAGGAAAGTGCCGTGCGACAACCAGCCTTGCGGCACCAGCGCGTCGCGCAGCAACGGCAGCACGACATGGCCGCCGCCGAACACCAACGCACCCGCCTTGTAGAAGATGCCGGCCAGCGCCAGCAGGCTGTGCGGCGCCGCGGCGCCGGCGAGCGGCAACGCTACGAGCAGGATGATAAACAGCGCCAGCGCGACCCCGCCCGTGCGCAAGCCGACCGGCATCGCCGGCAACCCGGCGCGGCAGGAGGTTGCGGCACAACAGCGCCCCGCCGATGGCGCCCAGCGCCAATGCCGCCGATCTGGACAAAAGGACCGCCGACCACCAGCAGAACACTGCGGCGAGCAACTGCCAAGGCGGCACGCGGCCGGTCGGGACACAAATTGCGGCGCCATGCTCCACACCGCCTGGGCGACGACGGCTACCGCGACCAGCTTCAGCCCGTGCAGCACCGCGTCCGTCGCGGTCCCTCGAGCCGCGGCGCCAGCAGCGCGAAGGCGAACATGACGATCGCCGAGGGCAAGTAAACCCGCTCCAGGCGGCAAACGCCCGCCCAGCCCGGCGCGGCGCAAGCCGATCAGATAATCCCACTCTGGCTGCTGGCCGGACCCGGCACCATCTGGCACAAGGCGACCATGCCGGCATATTCGTCCGGCGACAGCCATTGCCGCTGCCGGACTAGGTCCGCTCGTAATAGCCGAGATGGGCGATCGGCCCGCCGAACGAGGTCAGCCCGAGCCTCAGCGCCACCACGAAACACCTCGCCGGCGCTGCCGCGCCGCGGCACCCCCTCTTGGTCGCTGATTTGGTCGGGTGCGGACGCCACCTGCCACCCGAGCGCCGCGAGCCCTCGGCCTCAGGTCCTGGAAGCGGCGGCGCTGCGCGGGTTCAGGCTCTGGATGTGCCCGCTCTCGGTGCCGGCGGTCGGGTCGATGACGGCGTTGATCAGCGCCGGCTTGCCCGAGGCGAGCGCCTCGGTCAGCGCCCTGGTCAGGCTCGGCGTGTCGGTGCAGTGATAGCCGGCGCCCGCCGAACGCCTCGATGATCTTTTCGTAACGCGCGTCGCGCAGCAGGCCGGTCGGCGTAGTAGCGCGGCTGCCCTCGGGGTCGCCGCGGTAGACGCCGTTATTGTTGAAGACGATCGTCGTCACCGGCAGGTCGTAGCGGCAGATCGTCTCGATCTCCATGCCGCTGAAGCCGAAGGCGCTGTCGCCCTCGATCGCGACCACCGGCTTGCCGGTCACCGCGGCGGCGCCGATCGCGTAGCCCATGCCGATGCCCATGACGCCCCAGGTGCCGCTGTCGAGCCGGTGGCGCGGCTTGTCCATGTCGATGATGTTGCGGCCGAAATCGAGGGTGTTGGCGCCCTCGTTGACGATATAGACGTCGGGCTGGGTGGCGAGCGCGTTGCGCACCGCGCGCAATGCGGAGGAAAAATTCATCGGGCTCGGATCGGCGTTGAGCCGCGCCGCCATGCGCTCGACATTCTGCTGCTTGCGCTTGCCGATCTCGTCGGCCCAGGCCGCCTGGCGCCGGATCTGACCCGGCTTGAGCGCGGCGTTGAACGCGGCGAACACCGATTTGATGTCGCCGACGACCGGCGCGGCGATCGCCCGGTTGCTGTCGAACTCGGTCGGCGAGATGTCGATCTGCACGAACTGGGTGTTCGGGGACCACAGCGGCGCCCGGCCGTGCGAGAGCAGCCAATTGAGGCGCGCCCCGGCCAATACCACGACATCGGCGTTGCCGATCGCGTAGGAGCGGGCGGCGGCGGCCGATTGCGGATGGTCGTCGGGCAACAGGCCCTTGGCCATCGACATCGGCAGGAACGGCATGCCGGTCGTCTCGAGGAACGAGCGGATCTCGGCGTCGGCCCGCGCATAGGCCGCACCCTTGCCGAGGATCGCCAGCGGGCGCTGGGCATTTGCCAGCAATTCGATGGCGCGCGCGACCGAACCGGCGCCGGGGGAGACGGCGGCGCCGGATCGACGACCTTGACCAGCGATTTCTTCGCGGTCTCGGCGTCGAGCGCCGAGCCCAGCACCTCGGCGGTCAGGTCGAGATAGACGCCGCCCGGACGTCCCGAGACGGCGGCGCGGATCGCCCGCGCGATGCCGATGCCGATGTCCTGCGGGCGGTTGACGCGATACGCCGCCTTGCAATGCGGCCGGGCGACGGCGAGCTGGTCCATCTCCTCGTAATCGCCCTGTTCGAGATCGACGATCGACCGGTCGCTCGACCCGCTGAATCAGGATCATCGGGAAGCAGTTGGTGGTGGCGTTGGCCAGCCCGACCAGCCCGTTCAGGAAACCGGGGGCCGAGACGGTCATGCAGATGCCGGGCTTCTGGGTCAGATAGCCGGCGATCGCCGCCGCGTTCGCCGGCCGACTGCTCGTGGCGGAAGCCGAGGTAGCGGATGCCCTCGTTCTGCGCCAGGCGCAAGCAGATCGGTGATCGGGATGCCGGCCACGCCAAAGATCGTGTCGACGCCGTTCAGCTTCAGCGCCTCCACCACCAGGTGAAAGCCGTCGGTCATGTTCCCAGGCATTTCCGCTGCGCTCATGTCGTCCACCCTGTCGACTGTCGAGGAGGGTGTAATGAGGGGCTGCTCCTGGTGTCCAGATTCCGTTCGGTCAGCGGTTCCCGGTGAGGGGGTTTGTCCATTTGAGGCCGGAAAACCGCGAAAAGTCGCGATCCGTCGTGCAGACCGTAGCGCCATGTTCGAGCGCGATTGCGGCAAGGACGGCGTCCATGACCAACGGACCGGCAGCCTGCCCGTCGCGAACGAGAGCGCGCAGGATGTCCCAGTGCCGTTCGCCCGGCTCGAGAATTCCGGCGGCCGGCTCGGCGAGCCAGGAGGAAATCGCCGCTTCGGCTTCGGTCGTGGAAAGCGGACGGTCGAACACTCGGGGATTCGTCGCGATCCTGAGGAAGGCCCAAAGCGTAAGCCAAGCGAAGCGGACGAGATCAGGCCCCGAGAGCACGGCTTCCAGCCAGGCGCGGCTTTGCTCATGCTGCTCCGCTCTCGGGTGATAGGCGTAAAGCAGCAGGTTCGCGTCGACCAGGATCACCGGTGAAGCGAGCCCTCCAAATGCTCGATGATTTCCGCAATATTGTCCAGGGAAAGCCCCGGTTTGAGATTGCCGAGGTCGCGCGCCGGTACCTTGAAGGCCCGCCGCTCGGCGGTGGCGCGTCGGCTTTCCAGCCCGCGGCGCAAGGTATCGTTGACGATTTCGCGGAAAGGGCGGCCGGCGCGTTGCGATTCCGTCTTGAGCTTGGCCGCTACGTCGTCATCCAGGGTCAGCGTCGTCCGCATGCGCTGATGCTAGATCTAAGACATCAAGATGTCAAATGATCTGCATTGCCGATGCAGCTCGCCCGCGCGACGCCGATGCCGTTGTCCTGAGGAGAGTTGATGCGGTAGCCCGCCTTTATCCGATGTAGTATCCGGCCACGCGTGGGAGGGCGGAACAATGGCTGTACTGGCGATTTTCAAATACGACGTCAAGCCGGGTCGCTTCGACGATTTCATGGCCAAGCTGCAAGTTGCGGCCGACCCCCGTTTCGACAGTCCGGTTATGCCGCAATCCGTGCGACTATTTCGCAGCACGGTTCCAGACCCGGATACCGGCCCCGTCATTCTGGTAATTGAGTACTCTGACATGGCCGCGTACGGAGCGCGCACGGCGTTCGAAAATGCCAATCCGGAGTGGAAGGCATTATTCGCGGCTCAGCCGGATTCACCCGAAACGCTGCTCTCCGTCGAGCTGCTCACCAGCTTCGGGCCAACGCCGTGATCGCCGCGCCCTCAATGTCAGCATCCTGGGCGGGTGAAGCGCGCGCAGCCCGACCCACCATCCGTTTGTCGTAGCCGGCACGGCGGGTTACGCTTCGCTCGCCCGCCCTACCCTGACCCGCCAGCGCCGGGACGAAGCACGTTGTAGTAGTGTTCGCCGGCGCGGACGGACGCAGCGAGGCCGCGCGTGGGTCGATCGAGCCGCCGAATTTTATCTTCATTCCATCACCGGAGAGGACGCCAACATGACCGCAACGAAAGGCCTTGTCGTACCCGCGGGCGGCGGAAAACATTTCGCCTCGCCGACGCCCGGCCGCTCCTTTGCCATGAAGCTTCTCGGGCGCGAAACCAATCAGAGCGTCATGCTGTTCGAGGAAACGCTGCCCGCCGGCACCGCGAGCCTCTTTCATCTGCACCACGACAGCGACGAAGTCGCTTGGGTGCTCGCCGGCGAGTTCACCTTCAAGATCGGCGACGAGGTCACCGCCGGCGGGCCCGGCACCTGCGCGTTCATGCCGCGCGACATCCCGCATGCCTGGAAGAACACCGGCAGCAAAACCGGCCGCGTCTTGTTTCTCTACACCCCGGCCGCCGCCGGCGGCTTGATCGAGGAACTCGCCGAGCACCGCCCGGATAGCCCCGAAGAACACAATAAACTCTTCGAGCGCCATCGCTGGGAAGTCGTCGGCCCGAACCCGCTTTAAGGGGAGCGCCCTTGGGCGAGGTCTCGCTAAGCTTCGCGAGAGTCCGATTCCCGTGTCCCATCCTCGTCGCCCCCGCGAAAGCGGGGGTCCAGGAGCCGAGAGCACCGGCTTGGCTGCCCCTGGGTGCCTGCTTTCGCGGGCATGACGGAAAAGGGCGGCTACCCGGCACGCGGGCCAGGTTCTTGCATCGCGCTCACGATCAATGTCGCATTCGGAGCCTATTGTTCGAAGCGGTCTTTCCAGAAAACAAGCGGAGAACCGAACCATGCCGCTGACCACCGATGAAAAACTCTTGGCACTGAGCCATCGGCTCATCGATGCATTCGACAAGGTCGATGGCGGAATTCATCCGGGCTTCCGGCCTGCGCATGCCAAGGGCATCCTGCTGAGCGGCGTGTTTACACCTTCGGTGGAAGCCGCCTCGCTGACACGGGCGCCGCATCTGCACCGAAATGAGACACCGGTCACGGTGCGCCTTTCGAATTTCGCCGGCATTCCAACCGTCTCCGACAACGACCCGCTGGGTGCGAGCCCTCGCGGCTTCGCGCTTCGCTTCCACCTTGCCGAACACGTCCATACCGACAATGTCGCTCATTCGGTCGACGCCTTCCCGGCACGCACCGCGGAAGAGTTCCTGGAGTTCCTCAATGCTCTAATCGCGACCGACCCCGAGGGGCCGCACCCGAACGCGGTCGAGCGGTTTCTCGGCGCGCATCCGGCGGCTTTGGCATTTGTGCAACGTCCCAAGCCAATCCCGACCAGCTTTGCCAGGGAGTCATTTTTCGCGGTCTCCGCGTTCAAATTCACCAACGCCCAAGGTGCCAGCCGATACGGGCGCTATCGGGTATTGCCTGTAGAGGGGAATGAATATCTCGACGAGGCCGGGGCAGCCGCGCAGGGTCCGAATTTCCTGTTCGAGGAGATCAGCGAGCGGGTCGCAAGGGAGCCAGTCAGGTTTCAAATCGTCGTGCAAATGGCACAGGACGGCGATACCGTTGACGATGCAACGATCCGCTGGCCCGAGGACCGGCCTCTGCTCGCTTTTGGCCAAATCAGTTTGACGGCGATCCTTGCGGACAACGCCAGGGAGCAACAACAGATCATCTTTGATCCGATCCCGCGGGTGGATGGGATCGAGCCCTCGGCAGACCCTCTCTTCGAGCCGCGGGCGAACGTTTATCTGATGTCCGGGCGACGCCGGCGAGCCGGCTGAAATCACGATTGCCTCAAGCCATCGTGTAGTCGATCAGTCTATCTAAACGGGGCGGCAGGCCTTCCGATACCTTCCGATCATGATTCCTCTGGACATTATCACCTACTGCTTATGTTACTCATTCCTTTCGCTATTTGCCTCCCTTGCTGTCAAGGATTATACTTCGAAAATTTAGAACGCTCGCAAAACTCTCGTTGCACAGCTGTCCGTCATTGCTCGAAACGCCCAAACGGGCGATCCTGACCGCATCCCATCCGGCATCGGCCGGATATCGTCAGGAGAAATGGCTTGAAAGTTACCGGACGCTGCCATTGCGGTCAGATCAGCTTCGAAGCTGAAATCGACCCGGCCCAGGTCAGGATCTGCCATTGCACCGATTGTCAGACCCTCACCGGCACGGCTTTCCGCACCAACGTGTCGAGCTTGCCCGGCACCTTTGTGCTGACCAGCGGAACCCCGAAGATCTACATCAAGACCGCCGAGAGCGGAAACAAACGGGCGCACGGGTTCTGCCCCGAATGCGGCACACCGCTCTATTCGACGGCCCCGGGCGCCAACCCGGCGTCCTATGGCCTGCGGCTGGGCGCGCTCGACCGCCGGACCGAACTCGTTCCGACAAAGCAGGGCTGGTGCCGCTCGGCGCTCCCCTGGTCGATGGACATCACCGGTGTCGAGCGCGTCGAGCGCCAACCCTAACCGCGAACGACATTCTTCCGCGAGGCCGCCGAGCAGGGCTAGCTTTTGATGAAGGCCAACAGGTCGGAATTGATCGTGTCCGCTTCGGTAGTGGGCATGCCGTGCGGGAAGCCCTTATAGGTGTTCAAGGTTGCGTTCTTCAATAGCTTGTGGGACAGCGGCCCGGCGGCGACATAGGGCACGATCTGGTCGTCCTCGCTGTGCATGACCAGCACCGGGACGGTAATCTTCTTCAGGTCTTCGGTGAAATCGGTCTGGGAAAAGGCGACGATGCCGTCGTAATGCGCCTTGGCCCCGCCCATCATGCCTTGGCGCCACCAATTCTGGATGACCGCCTCCGAGGCTTTGGCGCCCGGCCGGTTGTAGCCGTAGAAAGGCCCCGCCGCCACGTCGCGATAGAATTGCGAACGATTGGCGGCAAGTTGGGCCTGCAGGCCGTCGAACACCTCCTTGGGAAGGCCCTGCGGATTGGCCGCCGTTTTCAGCATCAGCGGCGGCACCGCGCTGATCAGCGCTGCCTTGGCCACCCGGCTTTCGCCATGTCGTCCGAGATAGTGCGCGACCTCGCCGCCGCCGGTGGAATGGCCGACATGGATGGCGTTTTTCAGGTCGAGATGCGTCGTCAGAGCCGCCAGATCGTCGGCATAATGGTCCATATCGTGGCCGTCGGCGGTCTGGGTCGAGCGACCGTGGCCACGGCGGTCATGGGCGATGACGCGATAGCCATGATTGAGGAAGAACAGCAACTGCGTGTCCCAATCATCGGCCGACAGCGGCCAGCCGTGGCTGAACACGATCGGCTGGCCGGAGCCCCAATCCTTGTAGAAGATCTCCGTGCCGTCCTTGGTGGTAACGGTGGGCATGTAAACTCCTGTGAAAGGGGCGCCTGCCGTTCCGATTAGAGCACAGCCGAGCTGCCGCCGCCGAGTTCTGGGCGGTCGTTTGCCATGAGGGTCCTGGGCTCCGGGGCGGAGCAAAGAAAGGCGTTGACCTAAGTGTTGCCGCCGGATTAACTTAGGTATGTGCCTAACCAAGAACTCACCCGCGTCTTCCAGGCCCTGGCCGATCCGACGCGCCGGGCCGTTCTCGAACGCCTGACCCGCGGCCCTGCCGCGGTCAGCGAACTCGCGCAGCCGTTCAAGATGGCGCTGCCCTCCTTTGTCCAACACCTGGGTGTGCTGGAGGAGTGCGGCCTCGTGCATTCGAGAAAGCAAGGGCGGGTGCGCACCTACACCTTGGCGCCGCAGCCGTTGCAGGCCGCGGAGCATTGGTTGACGGCGCAGCGTCTGCTTTGGGAGCGCCGCCTCGATTCCCTCGATGACTTCCTCAAGACACTCCAGGAGCAAGGACGATGAGCCGCACGATCACGCACCAACCCGATCCGAAACTCGACCTCGTGCTGGAGCGGATCGTCGATGTTCCGCCACGCCTGGTCTGGGCCGCCTGGACGAAGCCGGAATACGTGAAGCAATGGTTCACGCCGGCGCCGTGGCGGACGGTCGAGTGCGAAATCGACCTTCGCCCCGGCGGCATCTTTCGCACCGTGATGCGCTCGCCCGAGGGACAGGAACTCTCCCACACCGGCTGCTACCTCGAGGTGATCGAAAACGAAAAGCTGGTCTGGACCGGGGCGCTCAAAGAGGGCTATCGGCCGCAGAAGGCCGGCTTCGCGCCGTTGTTTACCGCAGTAATCCTGCTCGAACCGCACGGCGCCGGCACCAAGTACAGCGCGATCGCGATCCACGGCGACGAAGAGAGCGCCAAAACACACGCCGATATGGGCTTCCGCGACGGCTGGGGCAAAGCGCTCGACCAGCTCGTCTCCTTGGCAAAGCAAATGTGAGGGGGGCGAAGCAAATGTGAGGGGGCGGAACGATCTGAGGGCGATGGCGCCAACGGGGCGGCCCGCCGCGATGGTGGCGGCAGATACCGGGTTGATCCAGATCAAGGGCGGGTTGTGCGGATTAACGGTTGAATACCTGCCGGGCGCCGCAGCGCGCAGGCAGGAGGTCGAGATATGGGCCAGGTTTTGCACGACCACCCGGATTATGTGGCACGGGCCCGCGCGCTCGGACCTTTGCTTGCCGCGGCGGCGGACGAGATCGAGCAAAACCGCGAATTGCCGGCAGCCATCGTCTCGGCGCTGATCGACAACGGGCTGTTCCGGCTGTTGCAGCCGCGCACGCTCGGCGGCGCGGAGCTGGACCCGGTGACCTATGTCCAGGTGGTCGAGCAGATCGCCAGCCATGACGCCAGCACCGGCTGGTGCGTGGAACAGGCCAACGGCTGCTCGATGGTTGCCGCGTATCTCGATCCCGAGATCGCCGAGGAAATCTTCGGACCGCCGAACGGCATCGTCGCCTGGGGCCCGGTAGGGCCGGCCGAACTGCGCGTCGTCCCCGGCGGGTTCCGCCTGACCGGCGCCTGGAACTTCGCCAGCGGCAGCCATCACGCGAGCTGGCTCGGCGCCCATGTCGCGGCCCGGGGGCCCGACGGCGCCCCGCTGCTCCGCGGCGATGGCGCCGAGATGCTGCGCACGCTGCTGTTTCCAAAGAGTGCTGCGACGATGACCGACATCTGGCATGTCGTCGGTTTGCGTGGCACCGGCAGCGACCGTTACTCGGTGACCGATCTTTTCGTCCCCGAGCGCTATGCCGTGCTGCGCGACCCGCAGGTCGCGCCACTCCAGCCGGGCCGGCTCTACTGCTTCAGCAGCAGCAACATGTACGCCGCCGGCGTCGCCGCGGTGGCGCTTGGCATCGGGCGCGGCATGATCGCCGATTTCACCGAGCTGGCTACCGAAAAGGTGCCGCGGGGTGGCCGCCAGCGGCTATGCGAGAACCAGGTGATCCAGTCGCAATTGGCGCAAGCCGAGGCGCGGCTTGGCTCGGCCCGAGCCTATCTGCTGAGCGGTCTGGCCGAGATCTGGGAGGCAGCCGCAGCGACAGGACAGCTCGACCTGCAGCAAAACGCCATGATCCGCCTAGCCTCGACCTGGGCGATCCATCAAGCTCGCGAGGTCGTCAACACGCTCTATCACGGCGCGGGTGCCACCGCGATCTTCGACGACCGCCCGTTCGAACGCCGCTTTCGCGACATGCACACCGCCTTGCAGCAGGCGCAAGGGCGGCAGGCGCATTACGAAACGATCGGCCGGGTTCTGTTCGGCCTGGCGCCCGATGCGACGATGTTCGCTTTTTAACGGCTATAAAATCGTGCAATGATTGCGCGGTTTATCTACACTCTGAGCCACCTCTGAAGAAGGAGCGTTCGCATATGGCACAAGCATCGCAGCAGTTCACCGCCGGCCCCTTGACGTTCACCGTCAAGCACGAATTGTGGGACGAGAATATCCAGGATCACGCCGACCAGGGCGTGGCCATTTCCGTGAAGGCCGAGGTCGCCGGCAAGGATACGACTTTGCTGCGCTTCAACTGCTTCGACGTCGAGAAGAGCTATGACTACGGCCCCGAGAACAAGGAACTCGCGGTGGCCGGCCCAGAGATGCTCGGCGACGTGGCGCTGACCAACCACTATCAGATGGACCCGATCGCCTGCGGCAACCCGATCGGCTGGACGATCAAGACCCTCGGATCGAAGCTGCCGAAGATGCTCGAACGGGCCGGCTATCCGAAAATCGCCGCCGCGATCGAAATGTCCGAGGTGCGGGATATCCTGCCCGATCTGGAAGCCAGCGCCCGCGAGACCTACGCGACGAAGCGCAACACCGTGAAGCACAACCGCGGCACGGACATCTTCGAGGCCGGCAACATCCGCTTCGGGCTCGAAATGCGGCGGCTGCCGATGGGCGATGGCGGGCTGGCGATCCATGTCCTGTCCGATATCGGCGGGACGCCGGGCAAGCACTACACCGAAGAAACCGAGCTCTTGGCCTTTGACCACTTCTGGAACGGCGCGCACTACCATTACGGGCCGCGCAACAAGAACCACCGGATCTATTGGGACCGCACCCTGGTCGAAGATCCGCTTGCCTGGACCCTAGAGCAGTTCGAGGCTGGAAAACTGCCGGCGATGATCGCGCGGGCCGGCTATCCGGGCGTTGCCGCCGACCTCGACACCGGCAAGATCGCCGAGGTGCTTCCGAACATGAAAAAGCGGGCGCTCGAGATGTGGAAGCTCGGCGAAGAGCTGACCGGCCACCCCGGCCTGCCGCTCGAAGCGACCCCGAACCTCGCGGCCGCCGCCGAGTAACTGCTCGGCCGATTATTTCGGGTGGGTGGCCCCCGGTGCAAGCCGAGGGTCCTCCACCACCTTTGTCCGGCGGACAGGTAGTCGGCAGGGCGGGCTATTCCCGCCCTGCGCTGCCGAGGCCAGAATCTGACCGCTTTTAGCGTGAGGTTGCACCGCACAGTCGCCGTTGCTCAGCCCCGCGACATTAACGCGTAGGGCGGGTTGACCCCGGGGCAAAACCCGCCATCGCATTCCAAAGATGATGGGGTGCCGGCCTCCGCCTCTGCGATGTGTATCCAAGGGTCGCCGCGACGAACAAGACGAAATCCCATTCGCGAACTGAAGCCGACCTAGCCCAAGCATCCTGACTATAAGGCGGCCTATCGGGCGCCGACAGCGGCCACACGGTTGAAGTTGTTTGCGGCGGGCACTGGTATACCATATACCTGACTTCATGCCCGCTGCCATCGCGCACCCCACTCTCGACATGCCGCGGCTCGACACCGGCTCGACCTTCGCCAAGGAAGCCTATGCCGCGCTGAAGCGGGCGATCACGGCGATGGACGTCTACGGCCATCCGCACGAGATCCGGCTCGATGAAAGGCGGCTGTCGGAAGGGCTCGGGGTAAGCCGCACGCCGATCCGCGAGGCGATGGCGCTGCTCGAACAGGAGGGCTTTGTCCGCACCCGGCCGCGCCGCGGGATCTATGTGGTGCGTAAATCGAAGCGCGAGATCGTCGAGATGATCACTGTCATGGCGGCGCTCGAAAGCATGGCGGCGCGCCTCGCCGCCGAGCGCGCCTCACCGGCCGACATCGCCGAACTGCATGGCTTGATGGACGATTTCCGCAACGGCAACGGCGGTGAGCGGCTGGACGATTATTCGGATGCGAACATCGCCTTTCATCAGGCGATCATCCGGATGAGCGGCTGCACCCTGCTCGCCGAGATGACCGAAAATCTGTTCATCCATATGCGCGCGATCCGCAAGATCACGATTCATCAGGACAACCGGGCGGCGCGGTCGATCGTCGATCATCTGGCGATCATTGCGGCGCTCGAACATCGCGACCCCGAACGCGCCGGGCGGCTGGCGCGCGAGCACGCGCTGGGACTTGCCGCCCATGTCGAAGCGCATGGCGATTTTCTCGATTCGGCAAGCGAT
The DNA here is from genome assembly GCA_963821795.1 of uncultured Alphaproteobacteria bacterium. Taxonomy (GTDB): domain Bacteria; phylum Pseudomonadota; class Alphaproteobacteria; order ATCC43930; family CGMCC-115725; genus AP-15. Next base: position 128,968 of record CAWGFH010000005.1, on the reverse strand, counting down.
AATGTGAAATTAGGCTCAACCCGTCGCCCCCGTGAAAACGGGGGCCCAGGAGCAAGCGGCAGAACAATTGCCCCTGGGTTCCCGCTTTCGCGGGAATGACGAATTAGGGCGAGGCGAACGATGAGCAAAGCATTGGAAGGAGTGCGCATCCTCGATTTCGGCCACGTCCAGGCGGGGCCGACCGCGACCCAATTGCTCGCCTGGATGGGTGCGGATGTGATCAAGATCGAGATGCCTGGACGCGGCGACATCACCCGCGGCCAATTGCAGGATGTGAAAGGCGCCGACAGCCTCTATTTCACGATGCTGAACTCGAACAAGCGCAGCATCACCGTCAATCTGAAGGCGCCCGGCGGCCGCAAGATCATCGAGGATCTGGTCAAACGCTGCGATGTTATCCTCGAGAATTTCGGGCCGGGCGTGCTCGACCGCCAGGGCTTCACCTGGGAGCGGTTTCAGGAATTGAACCCACGGGTCATCTACGCCTCGATCAAGGGGTTCGGCCCCGGCCCCTATGTCGATTGCAAGGCCTATGAAAACGTCGCGCAATGCATGGGCGGATCGGCCAGCACCACCGGCTGGGAAGACGGCCCGCCGACCGTGACTGGCGCCCAGATCGGCGACAGCGGCACCGGCGTGCATACCGTCGCGGGGATACTGGCGGCGCTCTATCAGCGCGAGCGCACCGGCAAAGGCCAGCGCGTCGAGGTGGCGATGACCGACGCCGTCCTCAACCTGTGCCGGGTCAAGATGCGCGACCAGCAACGCATCATGAAGCACGGCCCGCTGCCGGAATACCCGAACAAGGAATTCGGCGACGCAGTGCCGCGCGCCGGCAACGCCTCGGGCGGCGGACAGCCGGGGGCGGCGTTACGCTGCGCCCCGGGCGGCCAGAACGACTGGGTCTATGTGATCATCCAGCCGCCCTGCTGGGAGCCGCTGATGAAGCTCGCCGGCCGCGAGGAACTGATCACCGATCCCGAATACGCTACGCCGCAGGCGCGCCTGCCGAAAATTCCCGAATGCTTTTCGATCATCGAGAAATGGACGATGACCAAGACCAAATTCGAGGTCATGGCCGCGCTGAACGATGTCGACGTGCCGTGCGGCCCGATCCTGTCGATGAAAGACATCTACGAGGACAAATCGCTGTACGAGCGGGGCTATCTGGTCGAACTCGATCACCCGACCCGCGGCCGCTATGTGCAAGTCGGCTCGCCGATCAACCTTTCCGACTCGCCGGTCGAGGTCAAACGCTCGCCCTTGCTCGGCGAGCACACCGACGAGGTCCTGGGCTGGCTCGGCTACGGCACCGACGACATCGCCCAAATTGCGCGCGAGGAGAGGAGGCGGTCTAGACGTGCCGGCCGCCAGTGAGGCCGTGACACCCGAACACACGACCGCCGCATCCATCCGGGATCGGGGCGGCGGCGCGGTCTCGACCACCCGAAGGGCCGGCAGGTCGACCCCGCGGCGCTGGCCGAGGTGCAGGCGTTGCTCGGCATGCGCGAACGGCGCCGCGACCTGCTGATCGAGCATCTGCATCTGCTGCAGGACCATTTCGGTTGCCTGCACGCGCGCCATCTGGCGGCACTCGCCGAGGAGATGCGGCTGGCGCTCGTCGAGGTCTACGAGGTCGCCTCGTTCTACGCCCATTTCGACATCGTCATGGACGACGAAAATCCGCCGCCGCCGATAACCGTGCGGGTCTGCGACAGCCTCAGCTGCGAACTCGCGGGAGCGGCGAAGCTCTTGAGCGAACTGCAGAGCCGGCTCGGCGGCCCGGTGCGGGTCGTGCGCGCGCCATGCATGGGCGGCTGCGACAAGGCGCCGGTGGTCGCGATCGGCCACGCGCTGCACGAGCATGCGACACCCGGCTCCGTCGCGGCTGCTGTCGCCGCCGGCGAGACGCACATGGCGACCCCGGCCTATATCGGTCTCGACGCCTATCGCGCCGATGGCGGCTATCGCCTGCTGCAATCCTGCCTTGCCGGCGAACGCAGCCGCGACCAGGTCATCGAGGCGCTCGAGCATTCCGGGCTGCGCGGGCTCGGCGGCGCCGGATTTCCGACCGGGCGCAAATGGCGGCTGGTATGCCAGGAGCCGGCCCCGCGGCTGATGGCGGTCAATGGCGATGAGGGCGAGCCCGGCACCTTCAAGGACCGCTATTTTCTCGAAACCGACCCGCACCGTTTTCTCGAAGGGATGCTGATCGCCGCCTGGGTCGTCGAGGCCGCCGATGTCTACATCTATCTGCGCGACGAATACCCGCAATGCCACGCGATCCTCGAAACCGAGATCGCGGCGATCGGCACGGCCGGGCTCGCACCGCATGCGCAGATCCATCTGCGCCGGGGTGCCGGCGCCTATATCTGCGGCGAGGAATCGGCGATGCTCGAAATCATCGAGGGCAAGCGCGGATTGCCCCGCCAGCGCCCGCCGTTTCCGGCCCAAGTCGGGCTCTTCGGCCGGCCGACCCTGTGCAACAACATCGAGACGCTCTACTGGGTGCGCGACATCGTCGAGAAGGGCGCCGACTGGTTCACCGGGCAGGGCCGCAACGGGCGCAAGGGGCTGCGCACCTTCTCGGTGTCGGGCCGGGTGCGCAATCCGGGGGTCAAGCTCGCGCCGGCCGGCATCACCGCGCGCCAGTTGATCGACGAATATTGCGGCGGCATGGCCGCGGGCCACGCCTTCAAAGGCTATCTGCCGGGCGGCGCCTCGGGCGGCATCTTGCCGGCGGCGATGGCCGACATTCCGCTCGATTTCGGTACGCTCGAGCCGCACGGCGCCTTTACCGGCTCGGGCGCGGTTGTCGTGCTGTCCGACAAGGACGACATGAAGGCGGTAGCGCTGAACCTGTTGCGCTTTTTCGAGGATGAGAGCTGCGGCCAGTGCACGCCATGCCGCGCCGGCACCGAAAAGGCGGTCAAGCTGATGACCATGCCGCATTGGAACGAGGATCTGCTGCAGGAATTGACCCAGGTCATGAGCGACGCCTCGATCTGCGGCTTGGGGCAGGCGGCGATGAACCCGGTCAAGCAGGTGCTGAAGCATTTCCGCGAGGACCTGGCGGGGCCGGCGTGACAAACGTGCAAGACGCCGCGCAAATGCCCGCCGACAGCTGTTGGCCGAAGAACTCGCGCGCGAGGATATGGTCGAGATGGCCAATCTGACGAGCGCACAGACCGGGGTGCCGGGCACGATTTTCATCTCGACCGCGATGGGCGCGCATGGGCCACGGGTGAAATACTTTATGCAGCCGGGGCGCACCCAGCCGAGCTTTTCGGTTTCGATTACGGACATGCCTACGGTCGTCGCCAACAGCCTGCCGGCCCGTACCGTTCGGCAGATATCGCCGCAGGTCATCGCGTGGGTGACGCTGAATCAGGATGCCCTGCTGGACTTCTGGCATCATGGTGATACCTGGACCCAGCCGGAGGTTAACGACTTTATTCAAAAGCTTCGGCGGGTTTGAGGAGAATTTTCCAATGACCGATCCGATCCGCTTTTTTCTCGATGGCGCCGAAGTCGAGGCGGCTCCGGGCGAGACGATCTGGCAGGTGGCCAACCGGCAGGGCACCGAGATCCCGCATCTGTGCTGGCTGCCCAAGCCCGGCTATCGCGCCGACGGCAATTGCCGCGCCTGCATGGTCGAGATCGAGGGCGAGCGGGTGCTCGCCGCCTCCTGCGTGCGCCAGCCGACGCCCGGCATGAAGGTGCAGACCGCGAGCGAGCGCGCCCGTTTTTCGCGCAAGATGGTGTTCGAGCTGCTGGTCGGCGACCAGCCGGCGCGCGCCGCAGCGCACGACCCGAATTCGCGCTTCTGGCACTGGGCCGATCGGCTCGAGGTCAGCGACAGCCGCTTCCCGCTGCACGCGGCACCGGCGCCCGACCGCAGCCATCCGGCGATGGCGGTGCAGCTCGACGCCTGCATCGAGTGCAATCTCTGCGTGCGCGCCTGCCGCGAGGTCCAGGTCAACGACGTGATCGGCATGGCGGCGCGCGGCCATCACGAAAAGATCGTGTTCGATTTCGACGACCCGATGGGCGACAGCACCTGCGTCGCTTGCGGCGAATGCGTGCAGGCCTGCCCGACCGGCGCGTTGATGCCGGCGACCCTGGTCGACGCGAACGGCGTCTACGCCAACGCCCCCGACCGCGAGGTCGACAGTGTCTGCCCCTATTGCGGCGTCGGCTGCCAGCTGACCTACAAGATCAGCGACGACCGCATCGTCGCGGTCGAGGGCAAGGACGGCCCGGCCAACCACAACCGGCTCTGCGTCAAGGGCCGGTTCGGCTTCGACTATGCCCATCACCCCGACCGGCTGACCGAGCCCTTGATCCGCAAGGACGGCGTCGCGAAGCACGATACCGAGATCGATCCGGCCAACCCCTAGACCCATTTCCGCAAGGCGACCTGGGACGAGGCGCTCGACCGCGCCGCCGCGCGGCCTCGCGCAAATCCGCGACCGCGCACGGCAAGCGCGCGCTCGCCGGCTTCGGCTCGGCCAAGGGCTCGAACGAGGAGGCCTATCTCTTCCAGAAGCTGGTGCGCACCGGCTTCGGCAGCAACAATGTCGACCACTGCACGCGGCTGTGCCACGCCTCCTCGGTCGCGGCGTTGATGGAGGGGATCGGCTCGGGCGCGGTGACGGCGCCCTTCACCGCCGCCGAGGACGCCGACGTCATCATCGTCATCGGCGCCCGGCCGACCGAGAACCACCCGGTCGCCGCGACCTTTTTCAAGCAGGCGGCAAAGCGCGGCGCCAAAGTCTTCGTGATGGACCCGCGCGGCCACACCCTGGTGCGCCATGCGACCCAGACCCTGCGCTTCAACCCCGGCCGCGACGTGGCGATGCTGAACGCGCTGCTGCACACGATCATCGAGGAGGGCCTGACCGACCGGCAGTACATCCAGGCGCACACCGAGGATTTCGAGAAGCTGCGCGAGCATATCCGCGACTATTCGCCCGAGAAGATGGCGCCGATCTGCGGCATCGACGCCGCGACCCTGCGCCATGTCGCGCGCACCTATGCCCGCGCCGAGCGTGCGATCATCTTCTGGGGCATGGGCATCTCGCAGCACATCCACGGCACCGACAACGCGCGCTGCCTGATCGCGCTGGCGATGGTCACCGGGCAGGTCGGGCGGCCCGGCACCGGGCTCCACCCGCTGCGCGGCCAGAACAACGTCCAGGGCGCCTCCGATGCCGGGCTGATCCCGATGGTCTATCCCGACTACCAGTCGGTCGCGAACCCCGAAGTCCGGGAGAAATTCGAGACCTTGTGGCACACCTCGCTCGACGCCAAGCCCGGCCTGACCGTGGTCGAGATCATGGACGCGGTCCATCGCGACGAGATCAACGGCATGTACATCATGGGCGAGAACCCGGCGATGTCGGACCCCGACGTGCAGCATGCCCGCGAGGCGCTGGCCAAGCTCGAGCATCTGGTCGTGCAGGACATCTTTCTGACCGAGACCGCGAAATACGCCGATGTCGTGTTGCCGGCCTCGGCCTGGCCGGAGAAGAACGGCACCGTCTCCAACACCAACCGCCAGGTGCAGATCGGCCGCCGCGCCCTGCCGATGCCGGGCAATGCGCGCGAGGATCTGTGGATCATCCAGGAGATCGCGCGGCGCATCGGGCTCGACTGGTACTACGCCCATCCGCGCGACGTGTTCGCCGAGATGAAACTGGCGATGCCGTCGCTCGACAACATCACCTGGGAGCGGCTCGAGCGCGAAAGCTCGGTGACCTATCCGTGCGACGCCCAGGACAAGCCCGGCAACGAGATCGTCTTCGGCGACGGCTTCCCGACCGCCTCGGGCCGCGCCAAGCTGGTGCCGGCGGCGATCATCCCGCCGGCCGAGGAGCCCGACGCGGAATACCCGATGGTGCTGACCACCGGCCGCCAGCTCGAGCATTGGCACACCGGCGCGATGACCCGGCGCGCCAGCGTGCTCGACGAGCTCGAGCCCGAGGCGGTGGCGCAGCCTGGCGCCGGCCGATCTGCGCCGGCTCGGCATCGCGGCCGGCGAGCCGGTGCGGGTCACCACCCGGCGCGGCGCGATCGAATTGAAGGCGCGCGCCGACAGCGCCGTGGCGCCGGGCATGGTGTTCATCCCGTTCTGCTATGCCGAGGCCGCCGCCAACATCCTGACCAACCCGCAGCTCGACCCGTTCGGCAAAATCCCCGAATTCAAATTCTGCGCCGCCAAGGTCGAACCCGCCGCGATCGGGGAGGCCGCGGAGTAGCCGTGAGATGTCGACCCGCTGGCTCGGCTGGCCCCGAGTGTCGCAATCCCAGCGGACTGGTCGCACCGCAACCGGCCCGATCCATCGCCATTCTGTCTTCACCGGGCTTGACCCGGTGGTCCACGCCTTTTTGGTGCCCGACAGCAAAGACGTGGATGCCCGGAACAAGTCCGGGCAAGGGGGTAGAAATGGGCAAGGCCATCGGAGCGACGCTCGTGCCGACAGTGCTGTCGCTGACGTGCTTGCCGGCTGCGCCGCGTCCCGGCACCGCCACCCCCGACCGCCGCCCGCGCCGTATTCCTGCCTGCTGCCGGCGGAACAGCGGATGCTCGTCGCCGAGCTGTTCTTCGGCCGCAGCATCAAGGGCCGTGCGCCGCTGACCGATGCCGAATGGGCCGAGTTTGCGGCGCAAACCGTCACGCCGAACTTCCCCGACGGCTTCACCGTGTTCGACGGCGAAGGCCAATGGCGCAACCCGCAGACCGGCCATATCGCCCGCGATCCGACCAAAATCCTGCTGGTCGCCGCCCAGCGAACCCCCGATCTCGCGCGCCGGCTGTGCGGCGGTCATCGACGCCTACAAGGCCAAGTTCCACCAGCAATCGGTCGGCCTGATCACCCGCAACTCCTGCGCCGCGTTCTAATGGAGCAACTCCCACATCTTGCACAAAAGCATCTCGTCACACCGGCGCAGGCCGGTGCCTATTTATGAAATAGATCCCGGCCTTCGCCGGGAAATGAGGGAAGAACATCAGAGTGATGGACACACCGAACATTCCACGAGCGAGTTAATCTCGTACCCGAAGTCGCTCATAAAAGTAAGCTGAGGAAATTTGATCTGGATCGAAACGGTGCTGACCGTAAACATTCACGAAGCGAAAACGGCATCTGTCGCGGCTGCTCGATCGCGCCGCCAAGGGCGAGCCGTTCATCATCGCCAAGGCCGGCAAGCCGCTGGTCAAGGCGGTGCCGCTGCAAACGCCGGAGGCGGGCCAGGTTCGCCGGCTCGGCTTCACGGCCGGGCGGATCGCCGTGCCCGACGATTTCGACCGGATGGGCGAGGCCGAGATCGAGCAGCTTTTCGGCGGCGGCTCGTGAAGCTGCTATTGGACACCCAATTGCTGCTCTGGGCGGCGGGACAACCGGGAGGTTTGCCGACCGCCGCGACCCGCCACGTCGACGAGCCCTGGGAATCCTCGTAAAGCGGCGATATGTGGTCTGGTTGTGGCGCATGGGTTGCGTTAACGTGGCACCATGTTCGACACGCTGGTCGAGAAAAAATTCCAGCTTGAGTTTGTATCGCACGCTAAGGCGATCCTCGAAGTGGACTTCCCTGAAGCGGTGACGGAACTGGAGGCCGTGCTCGTCAATGCAACTGTCCCAATCGAAGAGATTATCGCAGGCGGCGGCGGTGAGGCGAAAGGCACCCAGCGCCTCCGCAGAGCCCTAACAGCGGCTTCGTGGGTCAAAACCAATTTCGTCGTCGAGAAGCGTATAAATGGCGAGCCGCGGGAGAGTCAGTCGCATGAGGTCGACCACGTTCGTCAATTTGACGCAGGGCGCATCGCTCTGGAAATCGAATGGAATAATAAAGATCCCTTCTTCGATCGTGACCTTGAGAATTTCGAAAGACTGCACGCTGATGGGGCGATTTCAGTTGGTATGATCGTCACGCGGGGCCAGTCCCTTCACGCCAATATGCGCGATATGGTGCGCAGGTTTTTCGACGAACGGCAGGTCCAGGATTTTGAAGGTCTAAGAGAATGGGGATACGAACCAACATCACGCCAGCGTACTACGATCAAGAACCAGACGGAGCGGCGCCGGAATCCGCTTACTTTTCGAGAGGCATTCGTTAATAAATTTGTCTCGGACAAGTTTGGGGAAGCTACGACACATTGGCGAAAACTCGCGGACAGGGTACAGCGCGGGGTCGGCAATCCCTGCCCCCTCTTACTTATCGGCCTCCCGGATTCAATCGTTACCTTTAGCGAGGGCAAGGCCGCGCTAGCAGAGGTGCAAGCAGAAGAGGAAATTGATCAATAATGAGATCATTTTTGTAGTTCGAAAGCCGCCTGTGAATGGTTAGCGTATGTCTGCCAAGTCGGTCTATAATGATCCTCAGCTTGGTCTCCCCACATCTCCCATTTTGCTCGCTTACCTCGCGCGAACAATTCTAGGAATGGACCGGGACTGCAAGCTCCGATAAGATCATACTGTTCGTCAGGCTTGCGCGAATGTTCTCGTTTTCGAGTGCCTAGGTAGTTAACCTGCCGGCGACCTGGCGACAACGTTCTTGCATTCTTTCCGCGCACTCCAAATAGTATCATTTCCGTTACGTTGCGGAAATAGAAACCAACGCCGCGCCCATCTGAACCACCATCCTTTCTTAGTTTGTGCCATACTATGTTGGTCTTATAGTCAAATCCCCAAGCCGACATTACCCGCAGCCCGTCGGGGAGAAGCGCATTCGGCACCCACAGGTAAAGATGTGCTACCTCTTGGGTAACCTCCGAAACCGGGAGGGCGGCAATCTCCTCGACGGTCAGAGTGCCGTATCGCGAAAGCCGACGGTGTTCGGGGGCCATTTTCCCCGTCCTATTAGTGAACCGCCAGGGAGGATCCGCAAGGATCGTATAGAATCGGCGTCCTGCGGCGAACCTTACTAAATCGGCGCCGGCATCGGACGGGATGGGGGTTGTCGCCTGACACCCCGTTTCTCCCCCATTCGAAGCGGTGCCCCCCCATAGCGGAAGAGGTAGCGTAGGCGTGGGGGCTTGCTGCTCGATGTCAATCCGTTTCATGTGGACAGTCCCCTCTCGTTCCTAATACGTTCTTATATATCGTGCCGAGCATAAGATTTAAATAATCTACTTCCAGGAGTTTGGCGAATGCCGCAATGAGAAGTATCCCATCCCACCGACCGCGAAATCTAGCCATTTTTATCAGGAGAGCCACGAAATCTGGGGGTGACATTAGCCGTGTGCAGCCCAGCCCCAGCGGCGACCACACGCGGTCTGGGCAGATCGACCTAGGAACGGCGACATTCGGGGACAGCCGGCCTTGCTCTGCTCCCGCTTCCGAGGCACGTTTCGGAGATGGACGGTGAGAAGCCTATTCTTGACGGATTACTTGTGACGCACTTCGGCCCGGTTTCTTTCTCCGGCGACGACAGCGCGCTGCCAGAGGAGGAGCGGGCGGTGCTGGAGCGGGCGCGGGCGCTGATCCCGCGGCTCGCCGAGCGGCGCATCGGAGGCAGCGGCGGCGCGGCAGGTGCCGGCGGAGACGATCGCCGAGTATCGGGCGGCCGGGCATTCTGCGCATTCTGCAGCCGCGGCGGTTCGGCGGCATGCAGGGGCGGTTCAGCCTGTTCTCGCGGATCGTCGAGGAATTGACCTTTGGCTGCGCGTCCTCGGCCTGGGTCTATGCGGTCTTGGCCGAGCATCAGTGGATCATCGCCCAGTACCCTGAAGCAGGCGCAGGTCGATGTCTGGGGCGGCAATCCCGAAGCGGTCGCCGCGTCCTCGCTGGCGCCGCGCGCCGCCGCCAAGCGCGTGCCGGGCGGCTGGCGGCTGAGTGGCCGGTACACCGTTTTCGAGCGGCTGCGACTATGCGCAATGGGCGATCATCGGCGCGTTTCTTGGGCGAGATGGGCGATCCGCGCACCCACGCCTATCTGTTGGTGCCGTTCACCGAGATCGAGATCGACGACGACTGGCACACGCTGGGCCTCGCCGGCACCGGCGTCGAAGTCGCTGTTGCTGCGTGACGTGTTCGTGCCCGAGCATCGCGTGGTCATGGTCAGCGACCTGTTCGCCGGCACGCCGCCTGGTGCCTTGGTGCATCCCGATTATCCGGTGTTGCGCGCGCCGCGCGGTTTTCTGGTGTCGTATTCGCTGCCGCCGGTGCCAATTGCGCTCGGCCGCCGCGCGCTCGATGTCGCCTGCCGGTCATTCGCCGGGCGGGTGTCGCGCGGGGTGCGAAGGCTCGCCGAGTCCGAATTCGTGCAGATGACCCTCGGCGAGGCGGCGGCCGCGATCGACGCGGCGACGTTGCTATTGCACACCGGGCGCGAATCCAGCACCGCCGAAGTCAGTTCGGGCCGCCGGATCACCGAGGCCGAGGCGTTGCGCGCCCGCCGCGACATGGTCTACGCGCAGCACCAGGTGGGCTGGGCGATCGATCGGCTGTGCGAATTGGATGGCGCCCGTTGGGTCTACGACAATGACGAATTGGGTTCGATCCGCCGCGATGTGATGACGGTATTGACCCACACCGCCGCAAGCCGCGTCGCCGGGCTGACGCCCTATGGCCGCATGCTGCTCAGCGACGACACCGAGTAAACCGCGCGGCCGGCTGTCGGCGCGTCAGGGAGGCACATGTTTCTCGGTCCGCCAGCATCGACCGCCGTTCTCACCGCGGGCAACTCCATGAGTTGATCCGTCGTCATGCCTAATTCAGGCTGCCGCGCAGGGCATCGAACCGGCCTTTCCTTTGCTTTTCGTCGGTTTTCAGCACGACCGACCTTGTCGGCCAATTCGAAATCCACATCGCTCCGGCTCGAGGCCGAGATAGTCGCGTAACCGTTTCGGTATCGTCACCTGACCCTTAATCGTCATTTTTGTCATGCTCGGCCATGGTAATACCATGTTCGTTACGGTAATACCTAGCCTGCGCAACCCTGGTCGTGCCAGTATAGAGTTTCGTCCAATCAAGATGCGGGCCAAGATGGCGGCGATGTCTCATGGGTGCGGCCCGGTGTAGGCCGTTAGATGCTGGTAGAGATCGGCCATTTCGCGCTCGTGCTCGCCCTGCTGGTCGCCGCGGTGCAGGGCGTGGCGCCGCTGGTCGGCGCCGCGGCGCGCAGCCGGGCATTGATGGATTTGGCGCGGCCGGCCGCACTTCTGCAGCTCTGCCTGGTGGCGCTTGTCCTTCGCGGTCTTTGCCCACGCCCACATCGTCTCCGATTTCTCGGTGCTCAACGTGTTCGAGAATTCGACCATCGAAAAGCCGATGCTCTACAAAGTCAGCGGCGTGTGGGGCAGCCACGAAGGCTCGATGATGCTGTGGGTCTTCATGCTGGCATTGTTCGGCGGGCTGGTCGCGCTGTTCGCCCGCTCATTGCCGGCGAGCCTGCGCGCGCGCACTCTGGCGATCCAGGGTCTGCTCGGCTTCGGCACCCTGCTGTTCATCATCACCACCTCGAACCCGTTCGCCCGCCTGTTCCCGATCCCGGCCGACGGCCGAGACCTCAACCCGCTGCTGCAGGATCCGGGCCTCGCCTTTCACCCGCCGTTTCTCTATTTCGGCTATGTCGGGTTTTCGATCACCTATTCGTTCGCGATCGCCGCCTTGCTCGAAGGCCGGATCGACGCCGCCTGGGCGCGCTGGGTGCGGCCCTGGGCGCTGACCGCATGGTGCGGGCTTACGATCGGCATCGCGATGGGCAGCTGGTGGGCCTATTACGACCTCGGCTGGGGCGGTTGGTGGTATTGGGACCCGGTCGAAAATGCGTCGTTCATGCCGTGGCTGCTGGGCACCGCGCTGTTGCATTCGGCGGCGGTCGTCGAAAAGCGCGAGAGCCTGCAGCGCTGGACCCTGTTGCTGGCGATCCTGACCTTCGGCATGAGCCTGATCGGCACCTTTTTGGTGCGCTCCGGCGTATTGACCTCGGTCCATTCCTTTGCCCTCGATCCGACGCGCGGCGTCTTCATCCTGATACTGATCGGGATCGTGATCGGCGGCGGCCTGGTCCTTTACGCGCTGCGCGCGCCTGCTCTCCAAGCCGGCAACCCGTTCCCGCCGGTCAGCCGGGAGGGCGCGCTGGCGCTGAACAATCTACTGCTCTGCGCCGGCATGGCGACGGTGTTCCTCGGCACCTTCTATCCGCTCTTCGCCGAGGTCTGGAGCGGGATCAAACTGTCGATTGGGCCGCAATATTTCGATACGACCTTTGTGCCGATCTTGGCGCCCGGCATCATCGCGATGGTGATTGGCCCGGTGCTGGCCTGGCGGCACGGCAATCTCGGAGCCGCGCTGCGCCGCCTCGCCCCGGCCTTTATCGGTGCCCTGCTCGCCCCGGTGATCGTTTTCCTGTTCAACCGCAACGCCGCGCCCGCAGCGCTCGCCGGGATCGCTCTCGCGGCCTGGGCGATGCTCGGCGTGCTGACCGATCTCGCCGACCGGGCGGGGTTCGGCAAATTGCCGCCGGGCGCAGCATTGCGGCGTCTGCGGCATCTGCCGCGCGGCACCTTCGGCTACGCGCTCGCCCATTTCGGCGTCGGCGTGCTGGTCGCCGGGCGTCACCGTCTCGACCGCCTGGCGCAGCGAGCGGATCGACACCGTCCGTCCGGGCGATAATCTGACGATCGCCGGCCGAACCCTGCACTTTGTCGGAGTCACCGAGGGCAACGTCGAAAATTACCAGGTTCAGCGCGCCGAGATCGTCGTCGAGCGGCCCGGCAGCGCGCCCTTTACGCTCTATCCCGAACGACGCTGGTTTCCGATCGCCGGCAGCCGGACGACCAACACCGCGATTTCGACCAACGGCTTTGGCGATCTCTATCTTGCCCTCGGCGATCCGGACGGCAAGGGCGGCTGGGTGCTGCGCGCCTATTACAACCCGCTCGTCCCGTGGATCTGGTTCGGCGCGATACTGGCGGCGCTCGGCGGGCTCGTCTCGCTGAGCGATCGCCGGCTGCGCAGACCGCTGACCGGCACCCCGCGGCGCGCCGGCGATCGCATCCCGCGATCGGCCAGATTCCGGATGATCCGGCGACTGCTGCTGGCCGCAGCGTTGCTGGTAACGGTCGGAGCGCCGCCGGCTGTGGGCGGTAGAGCCGTCCGAACGGCTGGCCGATCCGGTGCTGGAGGCGCGCGCCCGCGCGATCAGCGAGGAATTGCGCTGCCTGGTGTGCCAGAACCAATCGATCGACGAGTCCGGCGCCGATCTCGCCCATGATCTGCGGGTTTTGGTGCGCAAGCGGCTGGTCGCAGGCGACACCGATCAACAGGTGCTCGACTATGTCGTCGCGCGATATGGCGTGTTCGTGCTGCTCGACCCGCCGTTCGAGCCAGTGACTTGGCTGCTGTGGCTGGCGCCGCCGATGCTGGTGTTGGGCGCCGGCGGCGTGCTGCTGCTGCGGGCGTGCAGGCGGCGGCCCGCGCCCGACGTCGCCGGAGCTGACCCGCGAAGAGAGCGCGCGCGCCGCGGCATTGCTGAGCGATCAGGCATGGTCTGGTTCTGGATCGTCGCCGGGTTCCTGACCCTGGCGGCGCTAGCCGCCTTGCTGCGGCCCCTGTGCCGCCGCCCGCCCATCGGCAGCGGGGATCGGGAACCCGTCGCGGCGTCGTATCGCCGGCATCTCGCCGAGATCGACGCCGAGCTGGCGCAAGGCCGGCTCGGCCACCGACCAGGCCGCAGCGGCACGCACCGAGATAACCCGGCGCATGCTGGCGGCGGCCGAGCATGATGCCGCCGCCACGGCTTCGATGCTCGGATCGCGGGACGGAGACATTCTGGCGGATCGGCGGCGCGATCGGCATCGCCGCCGTTCTGCCGGCAGCGGCGATCGCCGTCTACCTTGCCGTCGGTTCACCGGCGGCAATCGATCGCAGCGCCGCCACCGAGGCCGCCGGTCCCCACGGCACCGCCGAACTGGCCGCTGCTGCCGATCGGATCAAGGCTCATCTGACCGAGGCCCCCGGCGATCTCAAGGGCTGGGTCCTGCTGGCCGTACCCTGGCTTCGCTGAGCCGCTTTCCCGAGGCGCGCGACGCCTATACCCATGCGATCGCCTTGGCCCCAGGCGAGACCGGCATGCACGCCGAGCTAGGCGAAGTCCTGGTGCTTCAGGCCGAGGGCAAGCTGACCGCCGGAGGCAGAGGCCGAGTTCGCCAAGGCGCCTGATGATCCGCGTTCGCGCTATTATAGCGCCCAGGCAGCGCTGCAACGAGGCGACGCCGCCGCGGCCAGGCAGAAACTGCAGGCTCTGCTGGCCGATGCTCCGGCCGACGCGCCCTGGCGACAAGCCGTTGCCGACAGCCTCGCCGAGCTGGCGCCGACCGCAGCCGGCGGCGGATGTCGGCGGAACGGCGCCGCCGCCCGGCCCGACGGCGCAGGACATCGCGAATGCGCAAACGATGTCGCCGGAGCAGCGGCAGGCGATGATCAGCGCATGGTTGAGCGCCTCGCCCTAAAGCTCGAACAGCACCCCGACGACAAGGAGGGTGGGCGCGCCTCGCCCATGCCTACGACGTGCTCGGCGAACCCGACAAAGCGAAAGCCGCCCGCGCCCGGCAGGCCGCGGCCGGATCGAGTGGCCCGTCACCGGCCGCCTCAGCCGCGACGCCTCCAAAGCGACGCCGGACGACGCGCAAGGGTGGGTCGCGCTCGCCCGCTCCTACCAGGGGCTCGGCCGCACCGCGGACGCGCTTGCCGCCCTCAAGCAGGGAAAAGCGCAATTCCCCGGCGATGTGGCGCTGCTCGAGGCCTATATGAATGCGCTCGCCGGCAATATCACGGACGGCAAGCTGAGCCCCGAACTGATCGATCTGGCGACGCGGATCAACGCGCTCGACGGCAAACAGGCCGATGCGCTGTGGTACCTCGGCGCCGCCGCCGCGCAACGCGGCGACGAATTCCGGGCGGCGGGCTATTGGGAAAAGCTGCGGGACGAGCTGCCGGCGGGCGACGGCCGGCGCGCCGTGGTACAACACAAGCTCGACGGGCTGCGTTGACCTCGGTTTCGGCCGCTGTGACGCCCGACCTTCCCCTGGGCGGCGGTAGCAGCGATGGCGCTTTCGCCTAGCCTATGCCTCGTCACCGGGGCGACCGGATTTGTCGGATCGGCCGTCGCGCGCGCGCTGCTGCAGGCCCGCCATCAGGTGCGCGTGCTCGCGCGCCCGGGCGGCAATCGCCGCAACCTCGCCGATCTGCCGGTCGAGATCGCCATCGGTGCGATGGAGGACGGCGCCTCCTTGACCCGGGCAATCGCCGATTGCCGATACCTGTACCATGTCGCCGCCGATTATCGGCTGTGGGTTCGCGACCCCGCCGTCATGTTCCGCACCAATGTCGACGGCACCCGCGATCTGATGACCGCAGCGCTCGCTGCCGGCGTCGAGCGGATCGTCTATACCAGCAGCGTTGCCACTCTAGGGCTCGTAGCCGGCGGATCGGCCGACGAAGAGACGCCGAGCCGGCTCGAAGACATGATCGGGCCTTACAAGCGGTCGAAATTTCGCGGCCGAAGAGGCCGTCCATCGGCTGATCGTCGAGCACGGCCTGCCCGCAATCATCGTCAATCCGTCGACGCCGGTCGGCCCGCGCGACCTCAAGCCGACGCCGACTGGGCGCCTGATCGTCGAGGCCGCCCGGGGCCGCCTGCCCGGCTTTGTCGATACCGGGCTCAACATCGCGCATGTCGACGACGTCGCCGCCGGCCATCTCGCCGCGGCCGAGAGCGGGCGGATCGGCGAACGTTACATCCTCGGCGGCGAGAATATGGCACTGGCCGAGATCCTGGCCGAGGTCGCCACCTCGGTCGGCAAGCGCCCGCCGCAGTCTCAAAGTCCCGTACGCGGCGGCGTACACGATTGCCGTTGGCGCCGAGTTGATGGCGCGGGTCACCGGCCGCGAGCCGTTTACCACGCTCGACGGGGTTCGCATGGCCAGAAAGAAGATGTATTTTTCATCGGCGAAGGCCTCGCGTGAACTCGGCTACCGGCCGCGGCCGGCGCGCGAGGCCATCGGCGAGGCTGTGGAATGGTTCGCGGCCAACGGGTATCTGGGATGATTGCGGCGGCAGCGCCCGAGACGCAAGACCGCGAAATCGTCGAGACGCCCTCGGGTAAATGGCGCGACGGCGAGAACTTCCCGGTCGGATCGCTGTTGATTTCGGAGCGACCTGCGCCCGCATGTGCACGCCTTCTACCGTTTTGCCCGCAACGCCGATGATATCGCCGACAATCCGGAATTGTCGGCCAGGAGACAAGCTCCGCCGGCTTGACCGCATGGCGGCAGTGCTCGACGGCGCGCCTGGCGATGATTCGCCGGCCGCCTCGGCGATGCGCCAGAGCCTGGCCGCCACCGGAATGACGCCGCAGCACTGCCATGATGTTTTGCATGCTTTCCGTCAAGACGCCACCCAGCGCCGCTACCGCGACTGGGACGAGCTGATGAATTATTGCCGCTATTCGGCCTCGCCGGTTGGCCGTCAGCTGCTCGATCTCCATGGCGAGAGCCGCGAGACGTGGTTGCCGTCGGATGCGCTGTGCTCGGCATTGCAGGTGCTCAACCATTTGCAGGATTGCGCCGAGGATTACCGGCGGCTCGACCGGGTCTATCTGCCGATGGCCGATTTGGAGGCTGCCGGCGTCGGGGTTGCGGCGCTGACCGCGGCGCAATCGAGTGCCCCGCTGCGCCGGGTGCTCGATTCCTTGCTCGATCGTACCGCCGCCCTGGTAGACACGGCGCGGGGGTTGGCGCCGCGTGTCGCGGCGCGGGGGTTGCGCTGCGAATGTGCGGTCATCACCGAGCTGGCGGCTCGATTGCTGCGCCGCCTGCGCCATGGCGACCCATTGAGCACCAGGGTCGGGCTCCGCAAGGCCGATTTCCTCGCGGCTTTCGCGACCGGCGTTCCGCGGGGGCTGCGCAGGTGACCGACGCGGCGTTTGACGCCGTCACCGACGAACTCGGCGACGCGGCGCTGCGCCAAACGATCCGCAGCCGGGTCGAAGCGGCCGGGACCTCGTTCTACTGGGCGATGCGGCTGCTGGCGCCGGATCGCCGTAACGGCATGTATGCGGTCTACGCCTGGTGCCGCGAAGTCGACGATATCGCCGATGGCGAGCGCCCAGTCGCCCACAAGCTCTCGGCATTGGCCGACTGGCGAAACGAAATCGACGAGCTTTACGCCGGACAGCCGCCGCATCATCTCGTCGCCCGCGCGCTGCGCGAGCCGTTGCTGCGCTACAGCTTGCGGCGCGAGGACTTCCTCGCGGTCATCGACGGCATGGAGATGGATGCGCGCGAGGACATCCGGGCTCCGGACCTCCGCATGCTCGACCTTTACTGCGCTCGCGTCGCCAGCGCGGTCGGCCATCTCTCGGTCCATGTGTTCGGCGATACCAGCGAAGCGGCGCACAAGGTTGCCGACTCGCTGGGCCGGGCATTGCAGCTGACCAATATCCTGCGGGATCTCGACGAGGATGCACGCCGCGGACGGCTCTACCTGCCCCGCGAGTGCCTCGATCGCCACGGGATTCGTGAGACGGATCCCTTATCGGTGCTGCGTCATCCCGCGCTGCCGGCGGTCTGCCGCGAGGTCGCGGCGATCGCCGAATTGCATTACCGGGACAGCGCGCGGGCGATAAAGCAATGCCGGCGGCGCGCGATGCGGCCGGCCGCGGTGATGGGGGCGGTTTATCTGGCCACCTTGCGGCAACTGGTCCGCTCCGGGTGGCGCGATCCGGCCGCCCGGGTCAGTCTGGCCAAATCGCTGAAGCTCTGGCTGGTTTTGCGCCACGGCCTCGTATGAAGGGCGGTTTATCTGCCGGGTGTGTGCATATCGTCGGCGCCGGTCTGGCTGGCCTTTCAGCGGCGGTGGCGCTGGCAGGCAAGGGGCGGAAAATTCGGCTCTACGAAGCGAGCACCCATGCCGGAGGACGTTGCCGTTCCTATTTCGACGCGGAGCTGGGCTGCCGTATCGACAACGGCAACCATCTGCTGCTGGCCGGAAACCGCCGAGCGCTGGGTTATCTCGAGCAGATCGGTGCTCGCCAGACGCTCGAAGGGCCGCCCGACGCGGTCTTTGCCTTCATCGATGTGCAGACCGGGCAACGCTGGAATTTGCGGCCGAACCGCGGCGCGATGCCATGGTGGATTTTCCGGCGGGCGCGACGGGTCCCGCACACCCGCGCCGCGGATTATTTCGGCGCGCTGGCATTGCGCTCGGTTGGCCCGTCGACAACGGTCTGCGAGGTCATGGACCGAAGCCGCGGGCTTTTCCGTCGCCTGTGGGAACCGCTTGCCGTCGCCGCGCTGAACACTGCTGTCGAGAAAGCCTCTGCACGGCTGTTTTGGCGAATCCTTGCCGAGACGCTCGGCCGCGGTGGAGCGGCGTGCCGGCCGCTGGTGCCGCGTGAAGGGCTATCCGAGACTTTTGTCGATCCCGCGCTTGCGACCTTGCGCGCGCAAGGCGCCGAGCTGCGCTTCGGCACCAGGCTCCGCGAACTGAATTTTGCACCCGATCGGGTTGCCGGACTGGCCTTCGACGCAGAGACGGTCGAACTCGGCGATAACGATCTGCTGATCCTGGCGGTGCCGGCGACGATCGCCGCCCGGCTCGTGCCGGCGCTGACCGTCCCCGATGCCTTTTCCCCGATCGTCAACGCCCATTTCCGCTGTGCTGCACCGGCGGATTCGCCGCTCTTTGTCGGCGTGATCGACGGCGCCGCAGAGTGGATTTTTCGCAAGCGGGAGGTATTGTCGGTCACGGTCAGCGCGGCCGATCGGATGGTCGACCGCCCGGCCGACATCCTAAGCGAGATCCTGTGGCGCGACGTGGCATTGGCCTATCGGCTGCCGGTGCTACCGGTGCCGCCGTCGCGAATCGTCAAGGAGCGGCGCGCGACGTTCCTTGCCTCCCCGGAACAGCTGCGCCTCCGTCCGGGCGCGACGACAAGATGGCGAAACCTGTTGCTCGCCGGCGACTACACCGATACCGGGTTGCCGGCGACGATCGAGGGCGCTATCGCCTCCGGCGTGGCCGCAGCGCAGCGGGCGGCCGCGGGTTGCGACGCAGCCCCGCAACGGGCCTCGGCGGGCGGTGAAGGCTCCGTTGCCTCGGCGATCACAGGGACTGGCGGATAGGAGCCGCGCACCACTCCATGAACGGCACGATAAATGAGACGGCGGAGCGAGCGACAGTTGCGGCGAGCGGCGGCGACGCCGGCAGGAACCTGCCCGAGCTCGATACGGCGATCGCCCGCGCCGTCCAGTCATTGCTGGCGTCGCAGCATGCCGACGGCCACTGGGTCTTCGAGCTGGAAGCCGACGCCACGATCCCGTCCGAATATATCCTGCTGCAGCACTATCTCGACCGAATCGAGCCCGGGCTTCAGGCCCGCATCGCCGATTTCATCCGCGCCCGGCAGGGCGAAGACGGCGGCTGGCCGCTGTTTCATGGCGGCGCCCTGGATCTCAGTTGCTCGGTCAAGGCTTATTTCGCGCTGAAGGCTGCCGGCGATCCGGCCGACGCGCCGCATATGGCGCGCGCGCGGGCTGCGATCCTAAGGCAAGGCGGGGCGCGGCGCTGCAACGTCTTCACCCGCATCACTCTCGCCTTGTTCGGCGAGGCGCCGTGGCGCGCGGTTCCGGCGATGCCGGTCGAAATCATGCTTCTTCCCGGCTGGTCGCCGTTTCATATCTCCAAGGTCTCCTATTGGTCTCGGACCGTTCTGGTCCCCCTTTTGGTGCTGATGGCGCTGCGGCCGCAGGCGCGCAACCCGCGCGGGGTCACGGTGCGTGAGTTGTTCGTCGAACCGCCGGACACGGTGCGCGACTGGATTACCGGCCCGACCTCGTCGCCGCTGGCCTTGGCTTTCGGGCTGCTCGACCGGGTGCTGCGGCGGGCCGAGCCGCTTTTCCCGGCGGCGCCGCGGCGGCGGGCGATCGACAAGGCGGTCGCCTTTGTGACCGAGCGGCTAAACGGCGAAGACGGTCTCGGCGGCATCTTTCCAGCGATGGCCAACTCCCTGATGATGTTCGAGTGTCTGGGCTATCGGCGGGATCATCCGGATTGGCAGGCTGCCGCGGCGGCCGTCGACAAGGTGGTCATCCGCGATCAGGCAGGAAGCTACTGCCAGCCGTGTCTGTCCCCGGTTTGGGATACCGCACTCGCCTGCCACGCGCTGATGGAGGCGGAAGACCGACCGCTCGACCCCGCAATCCGGCAGGGTCTCGACTGGCTCGCCGGTCGGCAGGTGCTCGAAGCGGCTGGCGATTGGGCCATGGTCCGGCCCGGGTTGCGGCCCGGAGGCTGGGCGTTCCAGTTCGAAAACCCTTACTATCCCGACGTCGACGACACCGCCGCTGTTGCCTTGGCTCTCCACCGCTTCGATCGGGAGCGATACCGTGCGGCGATCGACCGGGCGGCAGAATGGATCACCGGCATGCAGAGCCGCAATGGCGGCTGGGGCTCGTTCGACGCCGATAACACGCATTATTACCTGAACCACATCCCGTTTGCCGATCATGGCGCGCTGCTCGACCCGCCGACGGCCGATGTCAGCGCCCGCTGTCTTGGGCTGCTTGCCCAGATCGGCCGCGGTACTGACCATTCCGCCACGGCAGCCCTTGCTTTCTTGCGGCGCGAACAGGAAGTCGACGGCGGCTGGTTCGGGCGCTGGGGCACCAATTACATCTACGGCACCTGGTCGGTACTAGCCGCGCTCAACGCGGCGGGTGTCGATCCCGCGGCGCCGGAAATTCGCCGCGCCGTCGATTGGCTGCTCGACCGGCAGCGGGCGGATGGCGGTTGGGGCGAGAGCGAACAATCGTATTGGCTCGGCACGCCTCGCGGCGAAGCGCAGTACAGCACACCCTCGCAGACGGCCTGGGCCTTGCTCGGACTGATGGCTGCAGGGGAGGTAGACAATGCAGCCGTCGCCCGTGGCATCGCCTTTTTGATCGAAACTCAGGCTTCGGACGGAGATTGGGACGAGCCCTGGTTTACGGCGGTGGGGTTTCCCCGAGTGTTCTTTCTGCGCTATCACGGCTACCGCGTCTATTTCCCGCTCTGGGCGCTGGCTCGTTACCGGCGTTTGATCACCGCAAAATCCCGGCGCGTGCCCTTCGGGATCTGAATCACCAGCACTCGGGTGCCCGGCGTCGGCGAAAGCGCCCCGGATGGCTCGATGCGCCGGCGGCGGCGATCCGCCACGAGCTACCGTCGCTTTGTCCCCGACGGCGTATAGCCAACCTTTCCTCAAACGGGTACAACCTGCAGCGGCAGGGAACCTCGCAGCCGCAGCTTGTGTAGACGCAGCCGGCAGGCCCGTGCGTTCCCCGCCTGACGAAGCGCAGGGGAAAGCCGATGAGCACGTCTGCGGCGACGGTGCTGTGCACCTCCGGGCTCGCTGCCGAGGCTAAGGTTGCCCGCGCCGCCGGCTTTCCGGTGGTGGTCGGCGCCGGAGACCGGAACCGTACCGCCGCCTTGGTCGAGAGCGCCATCGGCGATGCGCGCTGTCTCGTCAGCTTCGGCATCGCGGGAGCATTGGCCCCAAAGCTCCGTGCCGGCGACGTGGTCGTTTCGACCGAAGTTGTATCGGCGCACAGCCGATGGCGTGCGGAAGAATTGTTCTGCCGCCGAGTTGCCGGTCTAGCCCTTGCCATCGGTGCGAAAGAGGGCGCGGTATTCGGAGCCGAGGCAATTGTCGCGAGCCAAGTGGCAAAGCGCAACATATGGGCACAGACCGGCGCTATCGCTGTCGACCTTGAAAGCGATGTGGTGGCCCGAATTGCAGAGTCCGCCGGAATTCCGTTCGTGGTAATCCGCACGATTGCCGACACGGCCTGCCGAACCTTACCGCCGGCGGCGCTGATACCGCTGTCCGAGAACGGCACCCCGAAGCTCGCGCGAGTGCTGGCCTCGGTGCTGCGCCGGCCGACTCAGATCACGACGCTGATCGGGCTCGCGCGCGACACCAGGAAGGCGCTGTCGGCATTGGCCGGCCCCGCGCACGCATTACACGGGCTCGTTCTGGCCGCGTAGCCGCGACATCGCTTCGCCGACGTGCCGGGAAAGAACATATTCGGCGGGACGCTGCCGATCGAGCGGGATTTCCGGGGCCATTTCGCCCTTGGTGCGCACACCGCGCAGCGCCACCGCGGCGGCCTTTAGCGGATGCTTTACCGTATCCACGACCGCGGTTGCCTCGTAACCGCTATGCACCATGCAATCGGCGCATTTTTCGTAGTTCCCGGTGCCATACGCGTCCCAGTCGGTTTCCTCCATCAGCTCCTTGAAGGTCTTGGCGTACCCCTCGCCGAGCAGGTAGCACGGGCGTTGCCAGCCAAAGAAATTCCGCGTCGGATTGCCCCAGGGGGTGCACCGGTAGGACTGATTGCCGGCGAGAAAATCGAGAAACAGGCTCGACTGGTTGAATGACCAGCTGCGGCTGCGACGCGCGAAGATGCCGCGGAACAATTCCTTGGTGCGCCGGCGGTTCAAAAAATGCTCCTGATCCGGCGCGCGTTCATAGGCATAGCCCGGCGATACGGTAATCCCGTCGAGGCCGATCTCGCTAACCCGATCGAAGAACCGGGCGACCCGCTCGGGCTCGGCATTGTCGAACAAGGTGGCGTTGATGTTGACCCGGAAGCCGCGGGATTTCGCCTGGCCGATCGCCGCGACAGCACGATCGTAGACCCCGTCCAGACTTACCGCGCGGTCGTGTTCCTCGCGGTCGCCGTCGAGGTGAACCGTCCACGCGAAAAACGGGTTGGGCTCGAACTGATCGAGCCTCTTTTCCAGCAACAGCGCGTTGGTGCACAGATAGACGAATTTCTTTCGGGCAATAATGCCCCGTGCGATCTCGGCAATGTCATGGTGCAGCAGCGGTTCGCCGCCGGCGAGGACGACGATCGGGGCGCCGCATTCGTCGACCGCTTCGAGGCATTCGGCAACACTGAGCCGCTGGTTCAGGATCGCATCCGGATAGTCGATCTTGCCGCAACCGGGACAGGCGAGGTTGCAGCGGAACAGCGGCTCCAGCATCAGCACCAGCGGGTAGCGTTCGACGCCGCGCAGATGCCGCCCGAGCACATAGGCCCCGACCCGGATCGTTTGACGCAACGGAATTGCCACGGCGAACCCTCGTTCAGACTGGGATCTCGAACCGGCCTCAGCCGGCAGCTTCGGCGAGTTGCGGCGGCATCCGGAAGCGCACATTCTCGGTAACGCCCGGCAGCACCGCGAGTTCGATTTCGGCGATGTCGCGCAACCGGTCGATCAGCGCCTCGACCAGCTCGGCCGGCGCCGAGGCGCCCGCGGTGATGCCGACCGCTCCGACATTCTCGACCCAACGGGGATCGAGCGCGCCGGCGTCCTCGATCAGATAGCTCGGAACCCCGCTTTCCGCGGCGATTTCGCGCAGCCGGTTGGAGTTCGAGCTGTTGGGCGCACCGACCACCAGAACCACATCGACAATCCTGGCGAGTTCGCGCGCCGCCCGCTGGCGGTTTTGCGTCGCGTAGCAAATGTCCTTGGTGTCGGGGCCGACGATCGTCGGAAAGCGGGCCTTCAGCGCCTCGATTACTGCGCGGGTATCATCGACGCTAAGCGTCGTTTGGGTAATAAAGGCGAGCTTGTCGGGATCGGCGACATCGAGCTGGGCGACCTCCTCCGGGCTCGAAATCAAATGCACGCGACCGACGATCCGCCCCATCGTGCCGACGATCTCGGGATGGAAGGCATGGCCGATCAATATGATTTCACGACCCTGATTCGCGTAGCGCTGGCCTTCGATATGGACCTTCGAGACCAGCGGGCAGGTCGCGTCGATAACCGGCAGGCCGCGCGCTTCGGCGCGCTCCTCGATCGAGCTGGCGACACCGTGGGCGCTGAAGATCGTGACGCTGCCCGGCGGAACCTCGTCGATCTCGTCGACGAACTGCGCTCCTTTGCCGCGCAGCCGCTCAACGACATGGCGATTATGCACGATTTCATGCCGGACATAGATCGGCGGGCCATATTTCTCCAGGGCGCGCTCGACGATTTCGATCGCCCGTTCGACCCCCGCGCAGAAGCCTCGCGGCTGAGCTAGCACGACCCGCATGATCTCGCCTCGTCGCCTTGAACCACCAAGCCCCACCTGCGACAGCCTGGATATAGGTGAACGCCCGCGCCTTGCCACTACTCCGTTCTCTCTCCAGGCGCAATCGCCGCAGGCAGTTACGCCCCGGCAATGATCCCAGCGCTCGCCGTCGCCTTGCTGCTGCTGCCCGGCTGGATATATCTGCCGGGAGCGGCGTTAGCGGTCTGGCGCTTCGTGCGGCGTGACTTGCCGAGCAGGGCGGATCGCCCGGCGGTTTCGATCTTGAAGCCGCTGCATGGCGTCGAGCCCGGCCTCTACGAGAATCTCCGGTCATTCGCCGATCAGGATTACCCCGATCGGCAAATCGTGCTCGGGGTCAACGACCCGCAGGACGGCGCTCTCGACGCCGCCCGGGCACTGATTCGCGATTTGCCGGCCGCCGATGTCGCGCTGGTCGTGGACCAGCGTATCCGCGGCAGCAATGGAAAAGTGTCGAACCTCGAGAATATGCTGCCGGCGGCCCGTCATGGCGTTCTCGTCCTCGCCGACAGCGATATGCGGGTCGAACCGCAGTATCTCGCCGCGGTCACAGCGCCGCTCGACAATCCGCGTATCGGGGTCGTCACCTGTCTTTACAAAGGCGTGCCGACCGGCGGGATCTGGTCTGAACTTGGGGCGATGCACATCAATTTCGAGTTCCTGCCCAGCGCTTTGGTAGGCGAGGCGCTAGGCATCGGCCATGGCTGCTTTGGCGCCACGATCGCGCTGACCCGCCACACCCTCGAGCGCATCGGCGGCTTTGCCACGCTGCGCGACGAACTCGCCGACGACCATCGATTGGGAAATGCGGTGCGCGCCGCAGGCCTCGCTGTGGTGCTGTCTCGCTATCTGGTGGAGGCGCGGGTCTCCGAGCCTTCGCTGACCGCGTTGTGGCGTCACGAGCTGCGCTGGGCGCGCACCGTGCGCGGTCTCGCCCCGTTTGCTTACGCCGGATCGATCGTCACCCATCCACTGGCGGTTGCCGTCCTGGCGGCCGCCTTCACCGGATTTGGCTTGACCTCCTGCGGCTTTGTCGCGATCACCTGTTTGCTGAGATGGGGTTGCGCCAACGCGATCGCCGGAGTGCTCGGCGTCGGCGGCGGGCGGTTCTGGCTTCTCCCGGTGCGCGACGCCTTGTCCTTCGCCGTGTTCGTTGCCAGCTTCTTCGCACGCACAGTGTTCTGGCGGGGCGATCAATTCCGCGTCGAGGCGAGCGGGCGCATGACAGTCGACGGAGACAAGGTTTCATGATGAAGACCCTGTTCCTGCACCCGCCATCCTTTGACGGTTTCGATGGCGGAGCGGGGTCGCGCTATCAGGCGCGGCGCGAAATCCGTTCGTTCTGGTACCCGACCTGGCTCGCCCAACCGGCGGCCCTGGTACCGGGCAGCAGGCTTGTCGATGCGCCGCCGGCACGACTGAAACTCGCCGACATATTGCCGCTGGCCGGCGAGTACGAACTCGCGGTATTGCACACCTCGACGCCGTCCTTCGCCTCCGACGTCAAGGTTGCCGCGGCGCTCAAGGAGGTGAACCCGCGACTGAAGATCGGCATGGTCGGGGCCAAGGTCGCGGTCGAGCCCGAGGACAGTCTGAAGGCGTCGAGGGCGCTCGACTTTGTCGCCCGCGAGGAATTCGATTTCACGATCAGGGAGGTCGCCGAAGGCCGCGCCTTTGCCGCGATCGACGGGCTGAGCTACCGCGACGGCAGCGGCGGCGTCAGCCACAACCGCGACCGCGCGATCCTCGAAGACATGGACCAGCTGCCCTTTGTCAGCGAGGTCTATAAGCGCGATCTGCGGATCGAGGACTATTTCATCGGCTACCTGCAGCACCCTTATCTGTCGCTTTACACCGGGCGCGGCTGCCGCTCGAAATGCACCTTCTGCCTATGGCCGCAGACTGTCGGCGGGCACCGCTACCGGGTGCGCAGCGTTGCCCATGTCATCGAAGAAATCCGGCTGGCGAAATCCTGGTTTCCGCAGGTCAGGGAGTTCTTTTTCGACGACGACACCTTTACCGACGACCGGCCACGCGCCGAGGCGATCGCCCGCGAGCTGGGCAAACTCGGCGTCACCTGGTCATGCAACGCCAAGGCGAACGTGCCGCGAGCAACGCTCGAAGTGCTGCGCGACAACGGGCTGCGGCTGTTGCTAGTCGGCTATGAAGTCGGGCAACCAGCAGATCCTGAACAATATCAAAAAGGGGATGAGGGTCGATATCGCCCGGCGATTTACCAAGGACTGCCACGAGCTCGGCATTACGATCCACGGCACCTTTATCCTCGGCCTGCCCGGCGAAACCAGGGAAACGATCGAGGAAACGATCCGTTTTGCCGGCGAGATCGACCCCCATACGATCCAGGTTTCGTTGGCCGCGCCCTATCCCGGCACCTATCTGCACCGGCAGGCGGTCGAGAACGGCTGGCTCGATATCGGGCATGCCGAGCTGATCGACGAGCGCGGGGTGCAGATAGCGCCGCTGCATTACCCGCACCTGTCGCATACCGAAATTTTTCTGTCGCTCGAAACCTTCTACAAGCGCTTTTACTTCCGCCGCAAAAAGATTGCCGAATTGGTGGCCGAGATGCTCAAGAGCCCGCAGATGTTGCGCCGGCGTCTGCGCGAAGGCGTCGAATTCTTCCATTTCCTGCGCCATCGCGAGATGGCCGGCTGACCCAGTTGCAACCACCATCGCCGCAAAGATGGATTTTTAATGACCGAGCTTCTCGACCGTGCGCTCGCCGCCATACGCGCGCTTCCTGCGGATTTGCAGGACGATATCGCTCATATCGTTCTGCGGCTTGCCGGCGCGGATGATGAGCCGCCCGCGATGCTAACGCCCGACGAGCGAGCGGCCGTCGCCGCCTCGAAAGCTGCTGCCGCGCGCGGCGAATTCGCGATCGACGAACAGGTGCAGGCGGTCTGGGCCAAACACGGGCTGTGAGGCTGCGTTACACCCTCCCGGCGCTCGCCGATCTCCAGGCGACTCTCGATTACATCGCGGCTCACTCACCGCGCGGTGCGCACCGAATCCGAGCCCGCATCAAAGCCGTCACCGACCTTCTGTTACAGCATCCGCATATCGGCCGCCGCACCGACGACCCGACAATTCGCCGAATGCCCACGACGCCCTATCCCTATCTGATCTTCTACGAGGTGACGGAAACCGAAGTCATCATTCACGCGATCCGGCATGGGTCACGCGATCCATCCCACATGCCGGGCTCCGCTTGATGCGGTTTCACGGCAGTCTATGCAGGCCCCCATTTCGCGCCATCCGCGAAGACGACAGCGCATCAGAGGCACGCGGCTGAAACGGCTGATCATCAGCGCTGATGATTTCGGGCTCGACGTTGCCGTAAACGAGGCTGTCGAAGAGGCGAATCGCCATGGCATCCTGTCCACCGCCAGCCTGATGGTCGGCGCGCCGGCCGCGGCGGACGCGGTGGCGCGGGCGCGGCTTTTGCCCGAGCTGCGGGTCGGTCTTCATCTGGTGCTGGTCAACGGATGTCCGGTGTCGCCCGTCGCCGAAATCCCCGCACTGATCGGCAGCGACGGCGAGTTCGATCGAAATCTGGCTCGCGCCGGCTTCGTTTCTTTTTCTACCCGAAGTACGCGCGGAGTTGCGACGGGAAATCCACGCGCAATTCGAGGCCTTTCGCGCCACCGGCCTGGCGCTCGACCACGTCAATGCGCACAAGCATATGCACCTTCACCCGAGCATCGCCGAGCTGATCCTCGAGATCGGCCGCGACTACGGCATGAAAGCGGTGCGGGTCCCGGACGAGCCGGTGGCGGCGCTGCGCCGAGCTTTCCCCGAAGAGCGCTATCCGCGGCCGCTCTATACCAGCCGTGGATCGGGCGGCTGCGCCGCCGCCTGCGGCCAGCCGGGCTCGCGTCAACGACCATGTCTTTGGGCTCGCCTGGAGCGGCAAATGACCGAGGACCGCTGCTGCGGCTGCTGCCGCATTTGCCGGAGGCGTCAGCGAAATCTATTTTCACCCGGCCGTGGAACGCAGCCCGCGGTTGACCGCGCGATGCCGGATTACCGCCATGTCGAAGAGTTTGCGGCGTTGTCGAGCGGGCCGTCAAGCTCAGATCGCGGCGCTCGACATCCATTCGCCAATTACGGCAGCTCGCCCATTAACCCGCCTTTGCGGGGGCGCATGCGACCCTATTTACGAATTGTCGAGCTGTGTCAGGCCGTTCCAGCCCGGCGTTTCGCGCCGTTTAACGATTTGTTCAGTCGCGGGAGTCGTCGCCGCAATCTCCGGGCCGCAAGAGGCGGTTGCATGGTTCCGGCTTTGCGAGCTGCGGTCCATTTGACGCGAAAAAAGGCGGCCATACAGACTATTGCCGCGAAATTTCCGATTGGAGGACATAAAGCGGTCACGCTTCACGTCGAGACTGCATACAATTAGAGGAACAGGAGGGACATCATGGACGAGCGATTTCGATTGCTGCCGTTATCGGCCAAGCCTCGACGATCTGCTCGCGGACGCGGTGATGGAGCCGGTGTTGCGCAGTGCGGGGCTCGATCAACAGGAGCTGCGCGAGATGATGGTGGAAACCGCGCGGCGCATCGAAGACCGTGACCGGCGCAGCGACCGCGGCTAGCGCAGCCGGCGGCAGAGTAGTCAGGCCGCGAGTAGCGGGAATTCGAGCCGGACGCGCAACCCGGGCTGATTATCGGAGAGCGTCGACGGTGCCGTCGTGACGTTGCGCCACCGCGCGCACCAGGCTGAGGCCGAGGCCGTTGCCCGGCGTGCTGCGGCTGGGTTCGAGGCGGACGAAGCGGTCGAACACCGCCTCGCGCTCGGCCTCGGGAATGCCGGGCCCGCGATCGGCGACCTCCATGAATCGCACGCGTCGTCGGCTCGGAGATACCGCGAATTTGCAGATCGCCGCCGGCCGCATATTTGAGCGCGTTGTCGAGCAGATTGGCGAGCGCCTGCGATCAGCAGATGGCGGTCGCCGCGCAACCTGCATCGGGCTCGACCGCCAGCGCCATGACGAAATCCTTTCTCCTCGGCCACCGGCTCGTAAAGCTCGGCGACCGAGCGCGCGATCTCGGCGAGATCGACCAGCTGCGGCCTGTCGCGCCGCGGTCCCGGCCTCGGCCTCGGCGATGCTGAGCAGCGCATTGAAGGTCCCGAGCAGCCGGTCGGCCTCGGCGATCGTGTCGCGCATCGCCTCGTCGTTGCGAAGCCGCTGTCGGGCGGCCCGAGCAGCGTCACTTCGAGCCGGGCGCGCAGCCGCGCCAGCGGCGTGCGCAGATCGTGGGCGATGTTGTCGGTGACCTGGCGCATCGCCGTCATCAGCCGCTCGATCTGGTCGAGCATGGGGTTGAGGTTGGCGGCGAGCTGATCGAATTCGTCGCCGCTGCCGCGAGCGGCACGCGCTCGGACAGATCGCCGGCGATGATCCGCTCGCTGGTGCGGTTCACCGCCTCGACCCGGCGCAGCATGTTGCGGCTCATCGCCACGCCGCCGAGCAGGCCGACGCCGAGCGCGGCCAGACCCGACCACAGCAGCGTCAGCTTGACGCGCTCGCGGAAGGCCGCCGCGTCGCGGATGTCGCGGCCGACCAGCAGCCGATAGCCGCCGGGCATGATGATCAGGCTGGCGCGCGCCGGGTGGGTCGCGACCCGGCCGTGCGACCCTTCCTCGACCGGAACGACAGCCAGCCGGTGCGCGCCGGCGCCCCGAGCGGCCAGTCCGGCGATGTTGCCGGCGAGCGGCCGGCAGTCGGGATCGGTGACGAGATACAGCATGCGTCGCCGCGATCGCCGGCGCTGCGCGCGGCGATGATCTGGACGAGTCCGCTCAGGCCGCGCTGGTCGTATTGCTCGGCGAGCCCGGTAATCTCGGCGTCGAGCGTCGCCTCGGTCTGGCGCTCGACGAAATCGGCGCTCGTCCAATAGACGAACAGCAGGACGCTCAGCACCGAGGCGGCGAACAGCACGAAATAGAGCGCGGCGAGGCGGAAGGCGTGGGTCTGCAGCAGCCGCCGCAGCTACGCCGCGAGCCGGCGCGGCGAAGGCCACGACCGCGGCGCGGGCAGAAGCAGCTTTTCGGCGACCATCGGCGGCGGCAGACGAATGTCGCTATTCGGCGCGCAGGCAGTAGCCGGCGCCGCGCACGGTGTGCAGCAACGGCCGCTCGAAACCCCTGTCGATCTTCTGCCGCAGCCGGCTCACATGCACGTCGATGACGTTGGTCTGCGGATCGAAATGATAATCCCAGACGTTCTCCAGCAGCATCGTGCGGGTCACCACCTGGCCGGCGTGGCGCATCAGATATTCGAGCAGGCGGAACTCGCGCGGCAGCAGTCGATCCCTTGCCGCCGCGCCTGACCGTGCGGGTCAGCAGGTCGATCTCGAGATCGGCGACCCGCAACGTCGTCGTCGCCGTGGCCGCCGCGCCGCGCCGCAGCAACGCCTCGATCCGCGCCAGCAGTTCGCTGAAGGCGAACGGCTTGACCAGATAGTCGTCGCCGCCGGCGCGCAGCCCCTTGACCCGGTCGTCGACGCTGCCGAGCGCGCTCAGGATCAGCGCCGGCGTGCGGATCTCGGCGGCGCGCAACGCGGCGAGCAGCGCCAAGCCCGTCCATGCCCGGCAGCATGCGGTCGACGATCATCGCGTCGTAGCCGCCGGAATCGCCATGAACAGCCCGTCGCGGCCCTCGCCGGCGTGGTCGACGACATAGCCGCTCTCGCCCAGCCCCTTGACGATATAGGCGGCGGTCTCGCGATCGTCCTCGATGACGAGCAGCTTCATGTCATTGACGGGTTTGCCGAAAAAACCGGGCTGCAACGGCTCAACAAGTGGTGGCGCGGGGGAAGCGCCGCAACCGTCCAGGCTCTCCCGGCAAGTTCAGCCGAACGGGGCTTGACCCCGGCGGAGTTAACGACGATTTATACGGGACCAATCCGGTACGAATTCCCCTGGTTCGACCGGTAACGGTCAGGCTGACAAAGATGATCATCCTGAGCAAGCTCGCCGATTACGGCGTCATCGTCGCCACCCATCTGGCGGCCGACCCCGAGCGGCAGATGACTGCCGCGGCGGTCGCCGAGGAAACGCGGCTGCCGCGCGCCACGGTCGCCAAGATCCTGAAGGCGCTGGCCCATGCCGGCATCGTCACGGCGACGCGCGGAGCGGCCGGCGGCTATCGCCTGGCGCGGCGCGCGACAGCGATCTCGGTCGCCGAGGTCGTCGCCGCGATCGACGGCGATATCGGGCTGACCCAATGCTCGATCCATGTCGCCGAATGCGAGCGCACCGAGTTACTGCCCGACCCGGCCGCATTGGCGGCGATCAACCGCGCGGTCGGCAAGGCGCTGGCGGCGGTTTCCCTCGACGAGATGCTGCACGCCCGTCGGCTTTCGCGCCGCGCCAGCCTGCTGCCTCGGCCCATCGCCGTCACAAACTGACGAGCCCAGATACTGCGCATGACCGCTTCAACCGATACCCTCGATACCGTCCGCGCGCTGTCGCGAGAGGGCTACAAATACGGCTTCGTCACCGATATCGAGAGCGAGAAGCGCCGCCCGGCCTCAACGAGGACACGGTCCGCTTCATCTCGGCCAAGAAGGGCGAGCCGCGAATGGCTGCTCGAATGGCGGCTCGCGGCGTTCCGCGCCTGGCAGAAGATGACGCCAGCCGGATTGGGCGAAGCTCAATCTGCGCCGATCGACTATCAGGCCGCGACCTATTATTCCGCGCCCAAGCAGAAGCCGGGCCGAAATCCCTCGACGAGGTCGATCCCGAGCTGCTGCGCGACCTATGAGAAGCTCGGCATTCCGCTGCGAGAGCGCGCGGCGCTCGCCGGCGTCGCCGTCGATGCGGTGTTCGACAGCGTCTCGGTCGCGACGACCTTCAAGGACGAGCTCGGCGAAGCTCGGCATCATCTTCTGCTCGTTCGGCGAGGCGGTGCGCGAGCATCCCGATCTTGTGCGCAAGTATCTCGGCACGGTGGTGCCGCAGAGCGACAATTTCTTCGCCGCGCTCAATTCGGCGGTGTTCAGCGACGGCTCGTTCGCCTATGTGCCGCCGGGCGTGCGCTGCCCGATGGAGCTGTCGACCTATTTCCGCATCAACGCGGCCAAGACCGGCCAGTTCGAGCGCACGCTGCTGATCGCCGACAAGGGCGCCTATGTCAGCTATCTCGAAGGCTGCACCGCGCCGCAGCGCGACGAGAACCAGCTCCACGCCGCGGTGGTCGAGCTGATCGCGCTCGAGGACGCCCAGATCAAATACTCGACGGTGCAGAACTGGTATCCGGGCGACGCCGAGGGCAAGGGCGGCATCTACAATTTCGTCACCAAGCGCGGCGCCTGCCGCGGCGCGCGGGTCGAAGATTTCGTGGACCCAGGTCGAGACCGGCTCGGCGATCACCTGGAAATATCCGAGCTGCATGCTCGAAGGCGACCATTCGGTCGGCGAGTTCTATTCGGTCGCGATCACCAACAACCTCCAGCAGGCCGATACCGGCACCAAGATGATCCATCTCGGCAACGACACGCGCTCGACCATCGTCTCCAAGGGCATCTCGGCCGGGCGCGGCCAGAACACCTATCGCGGCCTGGTGCGGGTGCAGCCGAAGGCCGCAGAACGCGCGCAACTACACGCAATGCGATTCGCTGCTGATCGGCGACGCGCTGCGGCGCGCATACCGTGCCCTATATCGAGGTGCGCAACCCCTCGGCGCGGGTCGAGCACGAGGCGACGACCTCGAAGATCAGCGACGACCAGCTGTTCTACTGCCGGCAGCGCGGGCTTTCGAGCGAGGATGCGGTGTCGCTGATCGTCAACGGCTTCTGCAAGGAAGTTCTGAAGGAACTGCCGATGGAATTCGCGGTCGAGGCGCAGAAGCTCCTGGCCGTCAGCCTCGAAGGCAGCGTCGGTTAATGGCACTCGATTAGAACCTGATCACGTCATTCCGCGAAACAGGGAACCCAAGTCGAGCGGACCACGGTTGCCCCTGGACCCTGCTCGCGGGAACGACGAATAGGCAAATACGATGCTCGAAATCACCAATCTGCATGCGCGGCTCGCATGACGGCCGCGAGATCCTGCAAGGGCATCGACCTCACGGTCGACGCCGGCGAGGTGCACGCGATCATGGGGCCGAACGGCTCGGGCAAGAGCACGCTCGCCGGCGTGCTGGCCGGCCGCGCCGGCTACGAGGTGACCGAGGGCACCGTGCGCTATGACGGCCGCGACCTGCTGGCGCTGGCGGCCGACGAGCGGGCGCGCGCCGGGCTTGTTCCTGGCGTTCCAGTATCCGGTCGAAATCCCCGGCGTGAACAACATGTATTTCCTGCGCGCCGCGCTCAACGCCGGGCGCCGCCACCGCGGCGAGCCCGAGCTCGATGCCGGCCAGTTCCTGAAGGCGGTGCGCGCCAAGCTCAAGCAGCTGGACATCGGCGAGGATCTGCTGCAGCGCGCGGTCAATGTCGGCTTCTCCGGCGGCGAGAAGAAGCGCAACGAGATTTTCCAGATGGCGATGCTGGAGCCGAAGCTCGCGATCCTCGACGAGACCGACAGCGGCCTCGACATCGACGCGCTGCGGCTCGTCGCCGCCGGCATCAACAAGCTGCGCGCGCCCGACCGCGCGATCGTGCTGATCACCCATTACCAGCGCCTGCTCGACTATGTCGAGCCCGACCGGGTCCACGTGCTGCAGCGCGGGCAGATCGTCGAGTCCGGCGACAAGAGCCTCGCCGCCGAGCTGGAGCAGCGCGGCTACGGCGCTTCGGCGACGCGGCCTGAGCCCCAGAAGGACCGCCGATGAGCGCCGTTGTCGATTTTCCGGTCAAGCCCGAAGCGCGGCCTATCTCGACGCAGCTTTGGGACATGCCGGCGAGCCGGACTGGCTTGTCGCGGCAGCGCCGCCGCGCCTTGCCCGCTTCGCCGAGCTGGGCTTTCCGACCCGGCGCGGCGAAGCCTGGCGCTTCTCGATCTGCGCCCGCTGAACAGTCGCCGCTGCTGCCGGCCGCCGGCGCCGGCACCCATTCGCTCGGCGCGCCGCAGCGGATATCGGCTTCGCCGGTGCGGCGCCTACCGCCTGGTCCTCGTCGATGGCCGGTTTCGCGCCGGAGCTGTCGACGATCGGCCATGCCGGCGGGCGTCTGGCTCGGCTCGACGATGGCGGCGCTCGGCGACGGCCGGAGCTGGTACGCGCAGGCGCTCGAGACGCCCGCGATCGACCGCGACCAGCCCTTTGCCGCGCTCAACGCCGCGTTCTTCAGCGACGGCTTCGTGCTCGATGTCGCGCCCGGCGTCGCGCTCGAGCGGCCGATCGAGATCATTCATCTCGCTTCTGGCGCAAGCCGCCGGTTCGCTGCACACGCGCAGCCTCGTCGCGCTCGGTGCCGAGAGCCGGGCTACGGCTGATCGAAACTTTGCCGGCGACGGGCGTTACTGGAGCAACGCCGTGATCGCGCTGCGGCTCGACGCCGGGGCCGATGCTCAGCCGGGTGACGCTAGTCGAGGAGGGCGACGGACGCGATCCATTTCGGCGATGTCGGCGCGGAGCTCGGCGCAGGCCGCGCGGCTCGACTAGCTTTGCGCTACTGCTCGGCGGCCGCACTCTGCGGCACGAGGTCACGGTGCGCAGCGCCGGCGAGGGCGCGCGTTGCGGTCTCTACGGCGCGTTTCTGCTGCGCGGCGACCAAGAAGCGAACATCGTCACCTTTGTCGATCACCTGGCCGCGCGCGGCGAGACCCGCGAGATCTTCAAAGGCGTCGTCGACGGGCGCGCCCATGGCGTCTTCCTGGGCCGGATCGCGGTGCGGCCGGGCGCGCAGAAGATCGACGCGCACAGCTCAACCGCAACCTGCTGCTCGGCGCGCGCGCCGCGATCGACACCAAGCCCGAGCTCGAAATCTTCGCCGACGACGTCAAATGCAGCCATGGCGCCACGGTCGGCGATCTCGACGAGGCGGCGCTGTTCTATCTGCTCGCCCGCGGCATCCCGCGCGACGAGGCGCGGCGCATGCTGATCGAGGCCTTTCTGCCGCGAGGCGGTCGAGATCGTCGAGCCGGCGGCGTTGCGCGAGCATCTGCTGTCGCGGCTCGTCCGGCGCCTGGCGGCATTGGAGGAATGAGGATGACGATAGCCAGCCCGAGGCTGTTCATCCCGAAACGGACCGGCTGCCGGGCGGGTTCGATCCGCGCCGGCTGCGCAGCGACTTCCCGATCTTTGCGAACAATCCGGACTGGTGTTTCTCGATCAGGCGCCAGCGCGCAAAAGCCGGCCTCGGTCATCGACCGCGTCGCCGATTTCTACCGCACCGACTATGCCAATGTGCATCGCGGCGTCTATCGCCTCAGCGCGCGCTCGACCGAGCTCTTCGAGGAGGCGCGCGAGAAGGTGCAGCGCTTTCTCAACGCCGCCGACCCGCGCGAGATCGTCTTCGTGCGCGGCGCCACCGAGGCGATCAACCTCGTCGCGCAGAGCTGGGGCGGCGCGTTTCTCGAAGCCGGCGACGAGGTGCTGATCAGCGAGCTCGAGCACCACGCCAATATCGTGCCGTGGCAGCTGCTGCGCGACCGCATCGGCTTCCGCCTCGTCGTGGCGCCGATCGACGCGACCGGCGGGCTCGACCTGGCCGCGTTCGCGGCGCGTCTGACGCCGCGCACCCGGCTGGTCGCGGTGACCCATCTCGCCAATGCCACCGGCGCGCTGGTGCCGGTCGAGACCATCGTCGAGCTGGCGCATCGCGCACGGGCGCCAAGGTGCTGGTCGACGGCTGCCAGGCGGCGCCGCGCCTGCCGGTCGACGTGCAGGCGCTCGACTGCGATTTCTATGCCTTCTCCGGCCACAAGACCTATGGGCCGACCGGCATCGGCGTGCTGTGGGGCCGCCACGAGCTGCTCGCGGCGATGCCGCCCTGGCAGGGCGGCGGCGACATGATCCTCAACGTCACCTTCGAGAAGACGAGCTTCCAGGACGCCGCCGCACCGCTTCGAAGCCGGCACGCCCGACATCTCGGGTGCGATCGGCCTCGGCGCCGCGCTCGATTACATCGAGGGGCTGGGGCGCGACGCGATCCTCGAGCACGAGGAGGCGCTGACCGGCTACGGCGTCGACCGGCTGTCGCGCATCTCCGGGCGTGCGGCTGGTCGGCGCCGGGCAGCGCCGGCTCGGCATTCTGTCCTTCGATGTCGAAGGCGTCCACCCGCACGATCTTGCGACAGTGCTCGACCAGCACCATGTGGCGGTGCGCGCCGGGCATCACTGCGCCCAGCCGCTGCTGGACAAGCTCGGCTTCGCCGCGACGACCCGCGCCTCGCTCGGCGTCTACAACGACGAGAGCGACATCGACGCGCTGGCCGCCGCGATCGAAGCCGGCGCGGAAGATGTTTGCGATGATGGATCTGCGCGAGCTCTATCAGGACATCATCCTCGACCACGGCCGCCACCCGCGGAATTTCCGCGCGATCGAGCATCCGACCCATTTCGCGCAGGGCCACAACCCGCTGTGCGGCGACCGCGTCACCGTCTATCTGACCCTCGACGGCGACCGCATCGACGATGTCGCGTTTCAGGGCCGCGGCTGCGCCATCTCGACCGCGTCGGCCTCGCTGATGACCGAGGTGCTGAAGGGCAAGACGCTCGCCGAGGCCCAGGAGCTGTTCGCGCATTTCCACGCGCGGGTCACCGGCGGCGAAGACAGCCCGTCTGCGCGAGCCGCTGGCCGAGGAGATGGAGCGGCTCGAGCCGCTGACCGGGGTCAAGGCCTATCCGGCGCGGGTCAAATGCGCGACCCTGGCCTGGCACGCGTTCGAGGCGGCGCTGAAAAGCGGCGGCGGCGCCACGGTAAAGACCGAGTAGCAGCATGGAGCGCGATCCGTTCGATTTCGCCGCGTCCGAACCGGCCGCCGAGGCCGGCGACGGAAGTCGAGCGCCCGGAGGGCGGCGAGGACGATCCGGCGCTGATGGGCCCGGTGCTCGAGGCGCTGAAGACCGTGCGCGATCCCGAAATCCCGGTGAACCTCGTCGATCTCGGGCTGATCTACGAGCTGATCGTCAACAAAGACGGCACCGTCTATGTCGAGATGACCCTGACCACGCCGGCCTGCCCGGTCGCCGCCAGCATGCCGGGCGAGGTCGAGAGCGCGGTCCGCGGCGTGCCAGGCGTCAACGACGCGCGCGTCAAGCTGGTCTGGACGCCGCCCTGGACCCACGACCGGATGAGCGAGGAAGCGAAGCTCGAACTCGGCATGCTGTAGCCGCCTCGCGAGGCTGCTTAGCGCTCGAACGATTGGCTCCAGCTCCACAACGTGTCATCGACAAACGCACTCGCCTGGGCGGCGAGGTCACTGGTCGCGACGACCCATCCCAGTACGCCCGTGACTATCACCAGTCGGAAAATGCGCAGCAGCCACCGTTCCATTGTGCATCTCGAACGACACATATTGCCTGACGAATTCAAATATAGTTTGAGACAATAGCGTGGTCAACGCAAGACATGTCCCAGATACCCACATTTAGTTCAAATTTTAGCGAATATTTAGATAGTTTTTAGCTAAAAGCGACCGACGAAAGGATTTAGCGACAACAACCGGGGCGGCGACCGTCGACATCCTTGCGGCTGTACCGGATGGTGCGGGCCAAGCGGTCGAGCCGCCACTCAGCTACGGGAGCCCAAGAGTGCGACTGACCGACCTTCCGCCGGCACAAGCCAAGCGCTTGGCCGAACTCGAATGTCCGAATTTCACGGCACCTTGGGTCGCGGGTCCGTGAGGCGGGACTCCAGCAGGCTCGGCGATCTTCGCGCTGCGCCTGGACTATCGCGAAGCCGAGGAAGATCGGCTCAAGCTGATCGCCGGGAATTTTCTGGTTCCCAGTCTGCGCGTGCCGACCGGCGGCTGAAGGCACCGAACGCCGGCGCTCAGCCGTCGAGCGCCTTATCGAGATCGGCGAGCAGATCGGCCGGGTCCTCGATCCCGACCGACAGGCGCAGCAAATCGGGCGGGGCGGGGCTGTCGGCGCCTTCGACCGAGGCGCGGTGCTCGATCAGGCTCTCGACCCCGCCGAGCGAGGTCGCGCGCTTCCACACTTCCACTTGCGCCGCGGCGGCGATCGCTGCCTCTGCGCCGCCTTTGACGCGGATGCAGAGCATGCCGCCGAAGCCGCCCGTCATCTGGCGGGCGGCGATGGCGTGTCCGGGATGTCCCGGCAGCCCGGGATAGAGCACCTCTCGCGATGCGCGGATTGCCGACGAGTGTCTCGGCGATGTGCTGCGCGATCGGCAGGCGCGCTCGCACGCGCGGGAACAAGGTGCGCATGCCGCGCAGCAGCAGACACGCTTCGAAGCCGCCGAGCATGCGCCGCCGCTGCTGCGCGCCGCAGAAATCCGCTCCCAGAACGCGTCGCATGCGCGCCGTCGTCAGCGCGCCGGCGATCACGTCGCTATGGCCGTTCAGATATTTTGTCGCCGAATGCATGACGATGTCGGCGCCGAGCGCCAGCGGCCGGGTCAGCACGGGCGTCGCGGCGGTGCTGTCGACGGCGAGCAGCGCGCCGGCGGCGATGCGCGATCTCGGCGGCGGCGGCGATGTCGGTCACCTGCCACAGCGGATTGGCCGGCGTCTCGATCCAGATGAGTTGGGTCCGGCCCGGTTTGACCGCGGCCGCATCGCGTCGAGCGAGGTCGCGTCGACGAAATCGGTCCGACGCCCCAGTTCTCGGCGAATTCCGCAGCCAATTCCGCAGCCCCAATACATCACCTTCGGCGCGACGACATGGGATCGCCGCGCTGCAGGCCTGGAACACCGCGGCAGCCGCCGCCATGCCGGACGAGAACAGCAAGGACGCGGCCCCGCCTTCGAGCGCGGTCAACAGCGCCTGCGGCTGGTCGTAGGTCGGATTGTCGGCGCGACCATAGCTGCGCCCGCGGCGGTATTGGTTGTCGGGATCGCGCTGAAAGGTGGTCGTGAGATGAACCGGCAGCACAACGGCCCCGGTCGAGGCATCGGTCCAACCGAGCGCTTTTGCAGCGATCGTGGCGGGTCGAAGGGGTTTGCCGGTCATTCGAGCCCTCGGTTTCTCAGACGAGCGACGCCCCTGCCGTCACGATCCGATGCGGTTTGGAGGACGTCACGAACTGGCCGCCGTCTCAAAATTTTCACGGTTCGGTGTTGGCATGGGCTATGCGTGACATCGCACCGGACGGATCGCACTCTTTAACATGCGCCTTGCGCTCGGGCGAACATCGAGAGGTCATTCTGCGATGGTGAAGTCTCAACCGTCGAACAAAAAGACCCACGTCGCGATCGAACGCCCACCGTTCGAACGCATCGCGCTGCTGTTGCAAGGCGGTGGGGCTCTCGGCGCGTATCAGGGCGGCGTCTATCAGGCGCTGGCCGAAGCGAACCTCCATCCCGACTGGGTTGCCGGGATATCGATCGGCGCCGTCAATTCCGCCCTGATCGCCGGTAACCTGCCGGAGCAGCGGGTGGACAAGCTTCGCGCGTTTTGGGAGACCGTCAGCGCCCCTCCGGTGGGAATGTCCTATTTTGCCAGCCTCGATCTGGCGGACGAAACCTCGCACAGCCTAATCAACCAGGCGCGCGCGTTCGGCACCCTGGTGGCAGGCGCGCCCGGCTTTTTCACCCCGAGACTGCCGCCTCCCTATCTGCAGCCACTCGGGGCGCCCGAGCGCACTGAGCTATTACGACGTGACGCCGCTCAAAGCGACGCTCGAGCGCCTCGCCGATTTCGATCGCATCAATGACAGCGCGATGCGGTTCAGTGTCGGCGCGGTAAATGTCCGCAGCGGCAATTTTGTTTATTTCGACAATACGACGCATCAGATCCGGCCGGAGCATGTGATGGCCAGCGGCTCGCTGCCGCCCGGCTTTCCGGCGACCGTAATCGATGGGGAGCACTACTGGGATGGCGGTCTGGTCTCCAACACGCCGCTGCAATGGGTGCTGGACAACAGGCCGCGTCAGGACACGTTGGCCTTCCAAGTCGATTTGTGGAACGCGCGGGGAGAGCTGCCGCGCAACCTGATGGAGTCCGATTTACGGCAGAAGGAAATCCGCTATTCCAGCCGCACCCGCGCGGCGAGCGATCAGTTCAAAAAACAACAGTTGCTGCGCCGCGCCGTCGCCAAATTGCTGGCAGGGATTCCCCCGGAGCTTCAGCAGACTCCCGAGGCCGAGCTGCTGGCCAAGGAGGCCGACGGAAAGGTCTACAACCTCATTCAGCTGATCTATCACACGCAAAATTACGAGGGTGCCTCAAAGGACTATGAGTTTTCCCGGCGAACCATGCAGGAGCATTGGAGTGCCGGTTACCACGACGCGGTGCGCACGCTGCGCCATCCCGAGGTCTTGATGCGCCCGCAAGGCTTGGACGGCGTTTTCACCTTCGACCTCGCAGTGGACGGGCGCGACTAGCCATTGGCTCGGAGGAGATCGGACCCATGAAGCTCGCCGAAATTCGCGACCGGGCTTTCGCCATGCCGCTGACCGACCCCGCCTACCCAAAAGGTCCGTACAAATTCTACAACCGCGAATTTGTCGTCATCACCTATCGCAGCGACCCTGACGCGCTACGCGAGGTCGTCCCCGAACCATTGGAGGTGGCTGGCGACACGGTCGCCTACGAGTTCATCCGCATGCCGGATTTGACGGGCTTTGGCGACTATACCGAAACCGGCCAGGTCATTCCGGTGCGGTTTCGCACACCGGCCGGCGCCATCCAGGAAGGCGGTTATGTCCACGCGATGTATCTCGACGACAACGCGCCGATCGCCGGCGGCCGCGAGATTTGGGGATTTCCGAAAAAACTGGCGAGCCCGAAGATCGCGCATGAGGGCGAGACCGTGGTCTGCACCCTGCACTACGGGTCGGTGCTGTGCGTCTGCGCGACGATGGGCTACAAGCATCGCGAGATCGACCCAGCGCCGTTGAAGCAAGCGCTTGCCCGGCCGAGCTTCATGATCAAGATCATCCCCCATGTCGACTGCACGCCGCGGATCTGCGAGCTGGTGCGCTATTACCTCGAAGACGTCACGATCAAGGGCGCTTGGTCGGGCCCTGCCGCGATCCAGCTTTTCGAGCACGCGATGTGCGACGTGGCGCGGCTGCCGGTCCGCGAAGTGGTCGGCGCCACTCATTACGTGACAGACCTGACCTTGGGCCTGGGCGAGGTCGTCTTCGACTACCTGAGCGATGAGTAAAGCGGCTCGTCCCAAAACGGTTGGTGGCGGCGAAGCGGCGTAATAGCCTCTCTCTTGGATGCCACGCCTAGATGCCACGAGGGGTTGCGATGGCGGATCAGGGACCGGACGGGGCCGCGGCACGAACCGCCGAGGCCGCGCGGCTCGCGGAAATCGCCGCAGGCACGGGCAGGTGGCGCCATTGGGGACCGTATCTGAGCGACCGGCAATGGGGGACGGTGCGCGAGGATTACAGCCCACACGGAACAGCCTGGGAATATCTGCCGCACGACCATGCGCGCAGCCGTGCCTACCGCTGGGGAGAAGACGCGATCGGCGGCTTCGGCGACGACCAACTGCTGCTGTGCCTGGGTCTCGCGCTGTGGAACGGGAAGGACCCGATCCTCAAGGAACGGCTGTTCGGGTTGACCAATTCGGAAGGCAATCACGGCGAGGACGTCAAGGAGCTCTATTATTACCTCGATGGCACGCCGACCCATTCGTATATGCGCATGCTCTACAAATATCCGCAGGCTGCTTTCCCCTATACCCGGTTGGTTGAAGAAAATCGGGGGCGCGGCAAGCATCTACCGGAATTCGAGCTGATCGACACCGGAATATTTGCCGAGAACCGCTATTTCGATGTCGAGATCGAATACGCCAAAGCCGATTGCGAAGACATCCTGATGCAGGTGACGGTCTACAACCGTGCGGCCGAACCGGCGTCGCTGCATGTGTTGCCGCAACTCTGGGCGCGCAACATATGGTCATGGAAAGCGGAATCGATGAAGCCGCGGATGTTGGCCCGCGGGCATGACTCGATATCCGTCGATCATCCACTGCTGCCGCCGATGCGCCTGCACTGCGAGGACAGCCCGGAATTCCTGTTTTGTGAAAAC
This sequence comes from uncultured Alphaproteobacteria bacterium, assembly GCA_963821795.1. Classification (GTDB taxonomy): domain Bacteria; phylum Pseudomonadota; class Alphaproteobacteria; order ATCC43930; family CGMCC-115725; genus AP-15. The sequence goes on along the minus strand of CAWGFH010000005.1, from coordinate 86,767 downwards.
GACACCAACATCCGGCGGCTATGGGGGACGGAGGCGCGGGGTCAATACTTCAAGGACGGTATCAACGACTACATCGTCAACGGCGATCCGGAGGCGGTGAACCCGGCGCGTCTCGGCACCAAGGTGGCGGCTCATTACCGGTTGACCTTGCCGGGAGGCGGCGATGCGCGATTGCGCCTTCGACTGACGCAAGACGGCCCCAATCCGGGATTTGGCGATTTCAGCAGCGTTTTTCGTCAACGCCACGCCGAAGCGGACGAGTTTTACGCCGACCTGCAGCGCGACATCGATGATCCCGATACCCGGCGGGTGCATCGCCAAGCGCTCGCCGGCATGTTGTGGACCAAGCAATTCTATCATTTCGACATTCCGGAATGGCTCGATGGCGATCCGCTGCAGCCGCAGCCGCCTCAATCGCGGCGGCACGCGCGCAACTCGGACTGGCGCCATCTGAACAACGCCGACATCATCTCGGTGCCGGATAAATGGGAATATCCGTGGTACGCGTCGTGGGACCTCGCCTTTCATTGCGTAACCCTGGCGCGTGTCGATCCGGCATACGCCAAAAACCAGCTCGTGCTGCTAACCCGCGATTGGTACATGCACCCCAACGGGCAGCTACCCGCCTATGAATGGGCGTTCGGCGACGTTAACCCGCCGGTGCACGCCTGGGCCGCCTGGCGGGTTTACGAAATCGATCGCGAGCGCCGTGGCCGCGGCGACCGGGACTTTCTCGAGCGCGTTTTTCACAGGCTGATGCTGAATTTCACCTGGTGGGTGAATCGCAAGGACATGGAGGGGCACAACATCTTTCAGGGCGGCTTTCTCGGTCTCGACAACATCGGCATTTTCGACCGCAGCGCGCCGCTACCGACCGGCGGAACGATCAATCAGTCCGATGGCACCGCCTGGATGGCGATGTACACGCTCAATCTGATGCGCATCGCGCTCGAACTGGCGCTCGAGGACCATGTCTACGAAGACATCGCATCGAAGTTCTTCGAACATTTCCTCTACATCGCCGAGGCTATGAGCAATATCGGCGGCGACGGCATCGGGCTGTGGGACGACACCGACGAGTTCTACTACGATGTCCTGCACCTGCCTGACGGCGAGCGGATCCCTTTGCGCCTGCGCTCGATGGTCGGATTAATTCCGCTGTTCGCAGTCGAGGTGTTGGACGCTTCGGTTTTCACCCGGTTGCCCCATTTTACCGCGCGCCTGCGATGGTTTCTCGACCACCGGCCGCAGCTGGCGCGTTTGGTCTCGCGCTGGGTTGATCCCAGCGCAGGCGAGAGGCACCTGCTCTCGCTGCTGCGCGGCCACCGAATGAAGCGCCTGCTTGCCCGAATGCTCGATGAAAGCGAATTCCTTTCGGATTACGGCGTGCGCTCGCTGTCAAAAATCCATGAAGCCAACCCGTATGTATTCGAGCACGCCGGCAGCCAAATCAGCGTCCATTACGTTCACGGGGAATGCGCTACCGATGTTTTTGGCGGCAACTCGAATTGGCGCGGGCCGATCTGGTTTCCGGTCAACTTTCTGCTGATCGAGTTGTTGCAGAAATTCCACAGCTATTACGGCGATGAATTCAAGGTCGAATGCCCGGTCGGCTCCGGCAAATTGCTTCACTTGGGAGAGGTCGCCGCCGAGTTGTCGCGGCCGCTTGTGCCGGCTTTTCTTGCGCGACGAAGCCGGGCACCGTCCGGTATTCGGGAACTCCCCGCTCGAGCAGAATGATCCGAACTTCCGCGACAATCTGTTGTTCTACGAATTTTTCGACGGCGACACCGGCAAGGGTCTCGGCGCCGCGCATCAGACCGGCTGGACTGCTCTCGTAGCGTTGCTGATGCGCACCTATCCCGACGCCTACATGGCGCAAGAGGCCCCGCCACTGCCGGCCGGAGCTGCGCTGCCCGAACCGGTCGGCGCCCATTGAGGGGGCCGCCGCGGGTGCCGCCGGACGCGCTTCTCCGGCTCGCGCCGCTTAGCTTCGGCCGCGCGGTTTGCGGCGATCTCGCCGCCGCCGAGCAGCGGGAATGGTGGATCGCCAACGGACGCGGCGCTTATGCCGGCGGCACTATCGCGCTGAGCCTGACCCGGCGCTATCACGCGCTGCTGGTAGCGCCGGTCGAGCCGCCGCTCGGCCGGGTTCTCGTTCTTGCCAAAGCCGATGCGCGATTTCATCGGCGACGGCAGGGCCCAGCCGCTGTTCACCAATCGCTGGGGGAGCGGCGCAGTCGAGCCCGAGGGCCATCTGGCCATCGAAAGCTTTCACCTCGACGGCACCATTCCGACCTGGCGGTTTGCCTTTGACGGACGCATCGTCGAACAGCGGATCTGGATGGAGCCGGGCGCAGATACGGTCTATGTCGCCTGGCGGCTCGAAGGCGCGGCGGACATTCCGGCAGCGCATCTTTCGGTGGCGCTCTTGGCCAACGGCCGCGACCACCACGGCGACACCTGGCCGCCCGGTTTCACCCCACAGATCGCCGGCGGCGGACGCACGCTGACGGTTACGGTAGCGAACCGGTTCAGCTTGCGCGTCACTGCGACCGGTGGCGCGATCGCCGGGCACGGCGACTGGTACCGCGATTTCGACCTGCCGGTCGAACGAACCCGCGGTTTTGGCGCCCGCGACGCGCATCTCCATGTCGGTGACCTCGAACTGCCGCTGACGCCGGGCAACTGGAGCGGCTTTTCCGCCAGCCTCGAAGGTCCGGACGCCCTCGATCTCGACGCGGCCTTCGAACGTCGCCGCGCCCACGACCGGCACGTGCTGGTGCGCGCAATCGCCGCCGACCCGGTTTTTGCCGAAGCTCCCGGCTGGGTGATGCGGCTGGTGCTGGCTGCCGATCTCTTCCTGATTGCCCGGCCGCTGCAAAACCTACCCGGGGGGCAGTCGGTCATCGCCGGCTATCCGTGGTTTGGCGATTGGGGACGCGACACGATGATCTCGCTGCCGGGGTTGTGCCTAGCGACCGGCCGGTTCGACATCGCTCGCATGATCCTCGAAACCTTCGCCCGCTTTGTCGACCGCGGGATGCTGCCGAACGTCTTTCCGGGGGCCGGCGCCTCGCCCGACTACAACACGGCCGACGCCAGCCTGTGGTACATTGAGGCGTGGCGCGCTTATATCGAGGCCAGCAGCGACGAGGCTGCGCTGCGCCGGGTCTTTCCGGTGCTGGCGGAGATTGTCGACTGGCATGTCAGGGGTACGCGCTACGGCATCGCGGTCGACCCGGCAGATGGGCTGCTGCGTGCCGGCGAGAACGGCGTCCAGCTGACCTGGATGGATGCGCGCGTCGGCGATCGCGTCATTACCCCGCGCATCGGCAAGCCGGTCGAGATCAATGCCCTCTGGTACAACGCCACGGTGGCGATGGCCGCGATGGCCGAGCGGATCGGTGCGCCGGCCGAGCGCTATCACGCCGCCGCCGTCAAGGCACGCCGGGGGTTTTCGCGGTTTATTTTGCCGGACGGCAACGGTCTTCACGACGTCATCGACGGACCGGACGGGGCGGATCCGAGCCTGCGCCCCAACCAGATTTTCGCGGTAAGCCTGACGGCGAGCCCGCTCGATCCGCCGCTGCAGGGTGCGGTCTTGCGCCGCTGCCGCGGGCCGCTGTGGACTTCCTACGGCCTGCGCTCGTTGGCCCCCGAGGAACCAGCATATTGCAGCCATTGCCTCGGCCCGGCCAGTCAGCGAGACGCGGCCTATCACCAGGGCACAGTCTGGGCATGGCTGCTGGGTCCTTGGGCGCTCGCCAATTATCGCGTCTACGGCGACGCCGCCTCGGCACAGCGTTTTCTCGAACCGGTCGGAGATCATCTCGCCGATGCCGGGCTGGGCCAGATCAGCGAGATCTTCGACGGGGACCCGCCGCACGCCGCGCGCGGCTGTCCGGCACAAGCGTGGTCGGTCGCCTGCGTACTCGAAGCCTGGTGGCGTCTCGAACGGGCGAAATCTGCCGGCAAGCCCCGCTTCACAGACTGTTGATCTGCTAGGTGGGCGCACCGTCGTAGGATCTTGGCATGAACAAACCCTGCGCGATGCTGTCATCGCTGCTGCTGACAGCCACGATTCTTCAGGCGCAAGCCGCCGAGCGGCCAGTCTTGGTCGAGCTGTTCACCTCCGAAGGATGCTCCTCATGTCCGCCTGCCGACGCCTTGCTTGCCGCGCTGGCCGAGCGCCGGAATGTGCTGCCATTGTCGTTCCATGTAGATTATTGGGACCGGCTCGGCTGGAAGGATCCGTTTTCGAGTCCTGAGGCGACCGACCGCCAGGAGAACTACGCCCGGCTCCTCGGTACCGGCAGCGTCTATACGCCGCAAATCGTCGTTGACGGCGCCTGGGAAGCGGTTGGTTCGGATCAAGCCGCGGTCGAGAGCACATTAGAGAAGGCGCGACAGCAGCCTGCCGCGTTGCTTGTGACGCTCGTAGTGGAGAACGGCCGAGCTGAGGTGGCGGTCAGCCGGAGCGGCGGTACGCAGGGCGCCTCGGTCGTGCTGATCGGCTTTGACCGCCGTCGCATCGACCGGGTCGAACGCGGCGAAAACGCAGGACGCACCTTGGCGCATATCGATGTAGTGCGAGGGATCGAAGAGGTCGGGCGACTGACCGGTGGGGCTGCGGAGATCACCGCGGCGGTGCCCTGGCCCAGCGATCGGCTTGCCGCGATCGTCCAGGCTCCGGGCGGCCGCGTCCTCGGCGTCGCCGTGACCGATCTCAACCCTCTGTAACGCGCAGTTGCGGCGGGGCGACAATCCCTTGCGACCGCTGGCGGCGCAACGATGGCCGTGCCATTTTCCGTCGTCCCATCGATTGGAGCCGCCCCATGCAGATCGAACGCCTCGACCATCTGGTCCTGACCGTCGCCGACATCGCACGTACCTGTGAGTTTTATAGCCGGGTGCTGGGAATGGAGGTCACGACTTTTGGCGAAGGGCGCACCGCCCTCAAATTCGGCCAACAAAAGATCAACCTGCATCCAAGCGACCGAATTCCCGGGCTCGTCGCCGACCGGCCGACCCCCGGCTCTGGAGATCTATGCTTTATTACGGACGTGCCGCTAGCCGAGGTTACCGCGCATCTCGCCAAATCCGGGGTGCCGATCGTCGCCGGACCCGGGCCGCGAGCCGGCGCGATTGGGACGATACAATCGGTCTATATCCGCGACCCCGACCAGAATCTGATCGAGATTTCCAACTACTGACGCAGACGCCGTCAGCCAAGTCGATAGGCCAACGGCCAGTTCCAGCACGTTGAAGGGCCTCTGCGGTGAAGTCGGGAACTGAACCCGGACGCACCACCGCCAACCCCAAAAAGGAAAACCCGCCGGAATAACCGGCGGGTTCCGAGGCTGGACGTGGTTTCTAGGCTAGAACGCGACGCGCCACTTGGCGATCAGCACTTGCTCCTGGCCGTTGGCGTTCGAGACGACGACACGCTTGCCGTACATGTACTCGATACCGGTGGTGATGAACGGCACCGGGTTCCACACCAGGTTGATAAAGGTGTTCCACAGCACCTTGTTTATCGAATTGGATTGCGTCGGGCCGATCAGCTGCGAGGAGACGTATTGCTGGGCCTCGCCGATGGCGATCGTCGACCGCAGGTTCGGCAGCCACCAATGCTGGTATCCGCCTTGCGTGCTGAACCCGGAGACCGGCGAGGCGACGATATTCGACGCCGCGGCCAAACCCGTGCAGTCCGGGCCGGAGTAGCGCAGGCGGTGGTGATGCTGAAATTGCTCGACAGCTGGAACAGGGTGCTTTCACCGCCGCTGATGTAGTTGCCGATTCCGGTGCCGGCGACGAAGCTGAACAGGAAGTCGTCCTTGGCATAGCCGAACCAGTTCGGGTGCACGTCACCGGCGAAATGCCCGCCATAGCCGACGAAACGCTGGTTGAAATACCTGCCATCCTCGAGATCGGGGAAATTCAGCATGCCAGCTACGTCGACATGCCCCCAGGGCTGCGACCAATAGCTGGCGAAGGTCAGGGTGGGCGCGGTTTGCTTGGCTGGATTGGTCTGCGCAACCGCGCTGCCCAGAGGCCGCCCCGGTGCCGACGCACGGAACGCCGTTGCACAGCGACGATGTCGGGACCAATGGAGCGGTCGGCGAGGTCGTGCTGCCGGTCCCGCTGGTGGCGAGGTCCGAGGACATTGGCCCGCCCGGCAGTGCGACCGAGGTGAACGGCTGTTCCGCCGCCACCGAGAAGGCGCTGCCATACGGGCCGGCCAGGGTGTAGCGCACCTGCGGAACGCGATAGCCGCCGGTCGAGCCCATCGTGCCGCCGAATTCCAATGATTCGGTGTCGGCGTCGGCGTCGGAGAAGTTCGAGATCGCCTGGCCGGCGAGGAACCCGCCCAACGTGCCGTAGGCATATCGCAGGCGCGGGACCATGCTGTTGCCGCCGCCCTGCTGCAGGCTTTGGCAGCTGAAAGAGTTACAGCCCGACCAGTCGAATTCGAAGAACGTGCGCGAACTCGCCCCAGGCCGTCGGGGTGCGGGTCTCGACGTTGAACCGCGTCTGCTGCGGACTGAACGTGAAAACCCCATTGCCCTTCGAAGCATTGGCTGCTTGCGCGACGATGCCGGTCTTGCCGGCGCCGGGAATGAAGGCTTCGCCGACCGGGATCGAATGCAGGTTGCCGTTCTGCCCGGAGTTGGAGGAATTGTTGCTGCCGGGGACCGCGCCGCCGCCCTGCAGGAAGTCGAGACCGGTGATGTCGACAAAGCCGCCGACCCGGATCGAGGTGTCGGTGCCCGGGATCAGAAACGACCGTGGAAAGCTGCCGCCCGCTATGGCCTGGCCGGGGATCGCCGCAGTGCCCATCGGCGAGGCGATGCCTGGAGCGATTTTCTGCTGCGGCAGCCCCTGGGCCTGGGCCTGGGCCAGCTGGTCGATGCGCTGCTGGAGGAGCTGCTGGTTGGCGCGCAGATCCGACAGCTCGTCAGCGCGCGCGCCGGGAAGGCCGGTCAGCAACGCTATTACGGCGGTCGCCCCGCCGATCGCCATAACGCTGCCGAAGTTCCGCTTTCTGGTCATTGCTCCCCCCGAGAAATCAAAGGTTGCGGTCAGTCGGACTGAGGACACCCGTTCTTCTCGCGCCATGATATTGAAGGCTGGGCTGCGATCAAGCGCGCTTCGTCGGTGACGTGGTGTTTTCGTCTCAGCGTGGCGAGGATGCAACACTATGACCTAACCAGCTGAATTTCACATGAAACAAAAGGAAGCGGTACCGCCGGAGATTGATCCATTGGCCCGCAAAATGGCCCAAAGCGCGCTAGCGGGTTGCGCGAAACGCCCCGGTGTCCAGCTTCTAAGCAACCGGCCGGACTCCGGTTAAATCCGACTTTATCGACTGAGTTGGGATTCAAAACGCGGCCGAGCGGCCCGCATGCAATGCCCGGGCGGCCTCCCTGCGACCGAGTTTAACGTCTTTGCGAGACCACACCGCCGAGCCGGCGGCGCGGTTTCAGCCGTTCGTCGATGGTCAGGCCGTCCCGCCGAACGGGTTCAGCGCTTTCAATCGCGCCGACCAGCGATGCCGGCTGAGTTCACGCCGGACCACTTTTTGATCGGTCACCCAGTTCAGCTGCAGCGACCGGCGCGGGCCGATATAGGGATGATGGCCGTGAAACGAGCGATCGCAGCGCCGAAATGCCAGCATCACCCCGGCCAAAGGCGGCACCTCGCGCACGCAGTCGTCGAGGTCTTCAGGGCCGCGCAGCAAGCGCAAGCGGCCCTCGGCCCGGTCCCAGACCGGGTTCAAGTAGAGCAGCAGAGTGATGATCTTGCTTTGCGAGTCGGTGTGGATGCGTCCGTCCCGGACGTCGCTGGCGCCGCGAACCGTCACCATCGTCGGTCGGCCATTCAGATCGACCGCGAATTTTTCTTCGATCGCGCGGCCAAGCTCCGGCCCGATCAATGCCGCAACCAAATCGCGGAACGCCGGCCCGCATTTCAGGCTCTCGACCGGATAGCTGCCCGATCCGTGAATTGGCGGGAAATCGGCGTTGAGTGCCGGGAGTGCATCGCGCCGCACAAACTCGTCTACCACGATGAAGTCGAAGGGGTCGCGCTCAAGCGGAGTGGCATGCAGGCGGCCCAGATCGAGGACGGACAGGAGAGCCTCCAAGAAGAACTGCGGTCCGGAATATACATGACGGCGGACACCAGCCGCGACAACGCCGTCGACGCAAACTAAAGCCCGAGGCCCCATTCCAATTAGGGCTTCGCCGCCTCTCGCGGTTGGGTTAGAGCTAGACCCTGCTGCGAACGCCAACCGAGCGCCAGAGGGGGCATGCAACAGCGCTGGGGTCTGCCCCTCGTCGCCTGGCCGCTGCGCCTGCGCCCGAACACCTGGGATCTGGTGGCGCTGCCGCTGGCGCTGGGGCTGCTGGCGCTGATCGCTTGGGGCAGCTTGGCGATGAGTGCGCGCTATCAGCTTGGGCAGCCGCTGGCGATCAGCCTCGACCCGTGGAAGCTGCCCGAATATGCGCTGCGCACGGTTTTGCGCATGGCCTGGGCATTGGCCGCCTCGCTGATCTTCAGCCTCGCTTACGCGGCGCTGGCCGCGAAGAGCCGCCAAGCGGAAAAAATCCTGATCCCGCTGCTCGACGTTCTTCAGTCGGTGCCGATCCTCGGCTTTTTGTCGATCACCGTGACCGGGTTCATCGCGCTGTTTCCGGGGCGGCTGCTCGGAGTGGAATGCGCGGCGATCTTCGCGATCTTCACCTCGCAAGCCTGGAACATGACGTTCAGCATCTATCAGTCGCTGCGCACCGTGCCGGCCGAGCTGATCGAAGCCGCCCGTATGTATCACTTGTCGCCGTGGCGCCGGTTCTGGCGGCTCGAAGTGCCGCACGCGATGCCGTCACTGGTGTGGAACATGATGATGTCCGTTTCCGGCGGCTGGTTTTTCGTCGTCGCCTCGGAGGCGATCACGGTCGCCGGTCAGACAATTTTGCTGCCCGGCATCGGCTCCTACATCGCGGTTGCGATCACTAGGCAGAAACTTTCCGCGATCGGCTGGGCCGTCTTTGTCATGTTTGTCGTGATCCTGCTCTACGACCAACTGCTGTTCCGCCCGCTGCTCGCCTGGTCGCGCAAATTCCAAGCCGAACCGCCGGTCGACGAGGAAAATGTCCGGCCGTGGTTTCTGATCATGTTGCAGCGTGCCCGCTTGTTCGGCCTGGTCCAAGCGGGGTTGCTGGGAATCAATCATGGCGTCGACGGCGCCATCGCGCGGCTGTCGCGCTGGCGCAGGCCGACCACGGTGCGGCGGCAGTCATCGCCGAGCCTTGGATGGCTGTACGACACCGTGGTGCTGGCCCTGGCATCCGCTGCGGCCGCGTGGATCGTTGTCTTCATCCACGCGCATGTCCCGCTGGCCGAGATCGGCTGGGTGGTCGTGCTCGGGCTGATAACGGCAGTGCGGGTACTGGTGCTGATCGTGATCGCTTCATTGGTCTGGGTCCCGATCGGCGTTGCGATCGGCTTGCATCCGCGCCTCGCCGACCGGGTCCAGCCGATCGTTCAGTTTCTCGCCGCCTTCCCGGCGAACCTGTTTTTCCCGGTCGTGGTCGTGCTGATTTTGCGCTTTCGCCTCAGCCCGGAAATCTGGCTGAGCCCGCTGATGATCCTCGGCACCCAGTGGTACATTTTGTTCAACGTCATCGGCGGCGCCGCGGCGCTGCCGGCCGAATTGCAGCGGGTGGCGCAAAATCTCGGGGTTACGCGGCTGCTGTGGTGGCGGCGGGTAATGCTGCCGGCGATCTTCCCGGCTTATGTGACGGGCGCGGTAACCGCAGCGGGCGGCTCGTGGAACGCGAGCATCGTAGCCGAGATCGTCCAGTGGGGGCATACGGTTTTGACCGCTACCGGGATCGGCGCCTATATCGCCCGCACCACGGCCGAGGGAGACGGCGCGCGGATTGCCCTCGGCATCAGCGTGTTGTGTCTCTACGTGCTCGCATTCAACCGGCTCTTGTGGCGCCGCCTATATGATCTGGCAGCCGAGCGGCTGCGGCTGGATTGATCGAAGGCTTTGACGCACAATCGGCGCGGCGGGCGCGGCGGCCTCGGATGCAAGGGTATCGCCGCCGACGCCACTTCTCCCAACTTCGCCAAAGACAATGCCCGCCCCGCTGCTGCGCGCCGCTGCCGTCTCAAAGACCTACCGAACGCCCGACCATCTCGGGCGGCTTGTCCTCGACCATGTCGACTTCGACCTGCGCGACGGCGAAATCGTCGCGATTCTGGGCAAATCGGGTTCGGGTAAGTCGACTTTTCTGCGCGTGCTCGCGGGGCTGGTGCCGCCGAGCGACGGCGTCGTCGAATACCGCGGGCAACCGGTCGACGAACCGGTCCGCGGGATCGCGATGGTATTTCAAAGCTACGCGCTGTTCCCATGGCTGACCGTGCTCGGCAATGTCGAGCTCGGTCTCGAGGCGCAGGGCGTGTCCGGCCCCGAGCGGCGGCGGCGGGCGGTCGACGCGATTGACCTGATCGGCCTCGACGGGTTTGAGAACGCCTATCCGAAAGAGCTGTCGGGCGGCATGCGGCAGCGCGTCGGCTTTGCCCGCGCGCTCGTCGTCAATCCGGACATCCTGCTGCTCGACGAGCCGTTTTCATCGCTCGACGTGCTGACCGCGGAGACCCTGCGCGGCGACCTGATGGATCTGTGGGACGACCAACGCATCCCGACCAAGGGGATCGTGCTGGTCTCGCACAATATCGAGGAAGCAGTCGAAATCGCCGACCGCATCCTGATCTTCGGCAACGACCCCGGCCGCATCCGCGCCGATATCCCGATCGCGCAGCCGCGCCCGCGCACCGCGCAAGGCGCCGGGTTCCGGCAGATCGTCGACCAAGTCTACACCTTGCTGACCGAGACCGGCCGCGACGGGCGGCGAGGGGCTAAGCCCGAGCCAATCGGGATCGGCTACCGTCTGCCCGACGCCGCGGTCCAGCAGCTCACCGGACTGATCGACAGCTTGACCGAGGCGCCCTATCACGGCCGCGCCGACCTGCCGCACCTCGCCGACGAAGAGAACCTCGTCATGGACGAGCTGTTCCCGCTGATCGAGACCTTGCAGCTATTGGGTTTTGCCCATGTCAGCAGCGGCGATATCGAGCTGACGGCACTTGGCCGCGCCTATGCCGAGGCCGACATGCTGACGCGCAAGCAGATGTTCGCCGACGCGGTGCTGAAGCATGTTCCGCTCGCCGTGCACATCCGCCGAGTTCTCGACGAGCGACCGGGACACCGCGCCCCCGCTGCACGGTTTCTGCGCGAGCTAGAGGATCATCTGTCAGAGGAAGAAGCCGAGCGTGTGCTCGACACCGTGATCAATTGGGGCCGCCACGCCGAGATTTTTGCTTACGACTACGATAGCGAAGTGCTGACCCTGGAGAATTTCTGAGGGACCGCAGCGCAGCCCGATTGATCTTCTTCATGGCTTCGCTTGCCAACTCCGGACCGTCAGATGCTGTGGGTCCCCGCCATTTCCACCTGTGCAACCTCCGGCGGGATAAGCCAGGCCCAGAATGCGTCACGCTGGAAGTTTTTGGCGGCGCTGTTGTCGCTTCCCCAGCTCGATAGCGAGACGATCTTGATGTAGGCCTGCTGGCCGGAGACGAGATCGACATCCCGTTCCTGGTTGACGTCCTGGACGAAGCTCCTGGGCGTGATGCGGTAGTGGCCCGGCGGTACGTCGCGGTAGAACGCGCTGCCGTTCGCGACAGCTCCGACATAGCTGCCGTTCATATTGAGCAGGGCGAGATTGAGGCTCTCGGACGGCTCCAGGGGGCGATAGAACCAGATCCGCGCCTCGCCTGGCGGGACCGGCGGCGCCCCGGCCACCACCTGAGGCGGCCCCGACAGATTGGAGCAGCCAGCCACTATCAGCAACGCGCCGCCCGCGCCCAGCAGCCACCTTGCCGCGCGTGTTACCATTTCTCTCGCCATCGGCGCCTCGCTATCGTGCTGATATTCGCAGGCCGTCCTAACCATACGACTCGCCGGCAGGGCGACGTATTCCGCTGGGGTGGATATGCGTCATTCGACTGCGCTATCAAGCGGCGATGAATTGAAAGCAGCGACGGGCCGAATCCAGTTCAGCGGGGCAAAGGCGCACGGCAGGCAATCCGGCGGCGCCGGTCCCCGGCTGGTTCAGCGGCGCGCTGGCTTATCAGCGCGCTGGCCGAGTGGCTGAAGCAGAGCGGGTTTGCCATCAGATCTTGTCGGTGGACCCCGGTCACGCGCAAACCCTCCATTTGCTCGGGCTGCTCCAACACCAGTCCGGACGCTCGGACGATGCGATCCAATGCATTCGCTTGGCGATTGGGCGAAACGGACGAGATCCGGCGTTTCACCACAATCTCGGCAACATCCTCAGGGAGCGGAATAGGCCCGCCGAGGCCTTGACCTGCTTCGAGCATGCCATCGCCCTCGCACCGGATTCGGTGGATACGCTCTATAATCTCGGCAACATCTGTCAGGACCTCGGCCGGCCGGAGCGCTCGATCTCATTCTTCGAACGGGCACTGCGCTTGAAGCCCGATGCGGTCGAACTGCACAACAACCTCGGCACCGCGTTGCAGGCTGTCGGCCGGATCGACGAGGCCATCGCCTGCTACCGCCGGGCTCTGGGATTGCGGCCCGACGCCCTGGAGAGCTCTCGATAACCTCGCCGGCGCGCTGCTGGCGCAAGGGCTGCTGGACGCGGCGCATGACTGCTACGAGCGCGCGCTGTCGCTCCGGCCAAAACATATCGAAAGCCATATCGGGCTTGGCGTCGTATTGCGCGACCAAGGCCGGCTCGACGACGCCGTGGCGCGCTACGAGCTGGCGCTGGCGCTGGCTCCCGGCCACCCCGAGATACACAACAACCTCGGCGTGGCGCTCGTCGATCTCGGCCGGACGGAAGAGGCGATTGCGCATTACGAAAAGGCGCTGGCCGCGCAGCCGGACCGTGCCGAGCTCCACAACAACCTAGGCCTGGCGCTGCAGCGCCAACTCCGATGCACCGAAGCGCTCGACCGCTATGAGCGGGCGATAGCCCTCAAACCCAACTATGCGGAAGCGCACTTCAACCGCGCGTATGCGCTGCTGCTGACCGGGAATCTCGACCAGGGCTGGCGGGAATACGAGTGGCGATTTGCCGTTGCCCGATACGACCGCAAATTCGACCGGCCGGCGTGGTCAGGCAGGCCCCTCGCGGGACAGACCATCCTCATTCATGCCGAACAAGGGTTCGGGGACGCCCTGCAATTCGTCCGCTTTGTGCCGGCCGTAGCCGGTCGTGGCGGTAAGGTCGTGCTCGAGGCGCCGGCTCCGCTCGTTCGCCTCGCCCGCACTGTTCCGAGTGTCTCCGAAGTCGTCGCCGCCGGCGATCCGCTGCCCGCCTTCGACTGGCATTGTCCGTTGCTCAGCCTGCCTCGGGTCCTCGGGACAGAGCTGGATAGCATCCCCGGCGGCATGCCCTATCTCAGCGTCCCATCGGAGGCGTCGGGCATCTGGGCTACCCGCATCGCCGCCGCGTCCGGCCTCAAAGCGGGCCTTGTTTGGGCGGGCAATGCGGTTGGCGCGAAGGATCCGCGCCACATCGATTTCGGGGAGCTGCAACCCCTGTGGGAAATCGCCGGCATAAACTGGTTCAGTCTGCAGGTCGGCGACAGGGCCGGGGACTTATCATTGGCCGATCGCGGTCCGATCGTCGATCTCTCGCCTTGGCTGACCGATTTCGCCGAAACCGCGGCAGCAATCCTACAACTCGATCTGGTGATAAGCGTCGACACGGCTGTCGCCCATCTGGCGGGCGCGCTGGGGCGGCCGATATGGATCATGCTGCAATATTCGCCGGACTGGCGATGGCTGCTCGAGCGCGACGACTGCCCCTGGTACCCGACTGCCCGACTGTTCCGCCAGCGGAAGGCGGGCGATTGGCCGGGCGTTGTAGAAGACATCGCCAAGGCCCTGGCGCAGGCGGTCCGCTGATTCGAGCAGGTGCGTGGCGAATCACCCTATGGCGCGGTGTAGCGCGAGCGACTACATCGGTGCTGCGATTCAACCTTTGTCGAAGCCGCGATGTCCCAACTCTTGCTGATAATAACCATGCTTGGCCTCTCCGCTTGCACCGGAGCGACGCTGACCAAGCTCGACTATCACACCTACCAGCTCCAAACGGATGCAATTGCCGGCGGCTCGGATGCCCCGAACCGGCGCCTGGCCGAGCAGGTCTGTCCGGGTGGTTACCGGGTCTTGACCCAGACGGCGAGCAACAACACTCCTGATCGGGCGCGCGACATGCCAGGCGTGTTTACCACCTGGACGATCCGCTGCCTGTAGGCAGCCCGACGTCGCATCGGGTTTGGGTTTCACCGTGCGACCCGAGCGCACTTCCGCGTCAGCGCGGCCCGGAGTAGGTCAAGGTGGGGAGATAGGCCTGGGCCAGCCGAGGCGGCATGGTCAATATGTTGAAGGTGTTGGGCCCGAACCCCCAACCCGCCTCCGGATAGCCTGTCTCCCAACTAGCTGCCCACAAGACCTGAAGGTAGGTCTGCGTCCCGGCGGCCAGCGGAACAATCTCCGCCTGAGCTGTCGGCAGCCCGTATGGCTCTACGGTAAATCTGTAGGTTCCCGGCTGGAAATCGTGAAAAAAGCCGGTCTGGACCGGGATGGTGGCGACCGGCGCACCATTCGCGAAGATCATCGGCGCCGCAGCTTGGACGTCGCCCCTCGGTAAGTTGGACGCCCGGACAAACCAGACCCGCGCCATTCCCGGTTCGATCGCGGGAAGGTTCGCGCCGGCCGGAATCCCGACCGCCTTCGGCGCACAACCGGCCAACGCGATCAACAACAGGCCGAGCAAGATTGGTGCGGCCGGACGATGGTCCCGGATGGTCGTCCTCTGATCCCGGCCTCGCATCGATCGCGCCTCTAACGTGAAGGGCTTTCAAGCCGGGGAGCGGGGGCGCAAGGTCGGAAAGGCGATGACGTCGCGGATCGACGGGCTATCGGTCAACAGCATGACCAGGCGGTCGATGCCGATCCCCAACCCGCCGCAGGGCGGCAGCCCATATTCGAGCGCGGTGACATAATCCTCGTCGAGCGGCTGGGCTTCCTCGTCGCCGGCCGCCCGGGCCTGCATCTGCGCCTCGAACCGCGCGCGCTGATCCTGCGGGTCGGTCAGCTCGGAAAAAGCGTTGGCCACCTCCCACCCGTAAATGTACGTCTCGAACCGCTCAGCGAGGCGCGGATCGGTCCGATCGGCTTTTGCCAGCGGCGAGATGTCGCGCGGAAAGCCGGTGACGTGAGTAGGCGTAATCAGCGTGTCTTCGACCCGCGCGGCAAAAGTGGCTTCGAGCGCCTGGCCCCAATTCTCGGTGCCGGCCAACGCGACGCCGAGCGCGGCCGCGGCACGACGGGCGTCCTCGGCATCATCGAGCGCCAGAAAGTCGGTCCCCGTCGCCGCCTCCACCAATTCGGCCATGCCGCGTCGCGGCCAAGGCGGCGACAGATCGATTTCGGTCCCGCCGTAGCCGATCCGCAAGCTGCCCAGCACGCTTTCAGCCGCGCCGGCGATCAACTCCTCGGTCAGGCGCATCATCGCCGAATAGTCGACATAGGCTTCATACAGTTCGAGGGAGGTGAATTCGGGGTTGTGCCGCGGCGACAGTCCTTCGTTGCGGAAACAACGGTTAATCTCGAACACTTTGTCGGCGAGGCCGCCGACCACCAGCCGCTTCAGGTGCAGCTCGGGAGCGATCCGCAGGTACAGGTCGATATCGAGCGCATTGTGATGGGTGACGAAAGGTTTCGCCGAAGCGCCGCCGGGAATCATGTGCAGCATCGGCGTTTCGACTTCGAGATAGCCACGCCCAGCAAGATGGCTGCGCAATGCGGAAACAACCTGGCTGCGCCGCCGCAATGTCTCGCGGCTTTCGGGATTCATGATCAAGTCGAGGTAGCGCTGGCGGTAGCGCAGCTCGACATCGGCGAGACCGTGATATTTCTCGGGCAGCGGCCGCAGGGTCTTGGCCAGGACCGCGATCGCGGCGGCGTTTACCGTCAGCTCGCCCCGCGGGGTGCGGCGCACCCGTCCTTCGATGCCGATCAGATCGCCGATGTCGAGCAGGCGCACAACCGCCAACTCCTGCGCACCGAGGAAGTCGCGGTGGCAGAAGACCTGGATCTTGCCGGAAGCGTCGTGCAGGTCGATGAACATGCCGCTGTTGCGAATGGCGCGGATACGGCCAGCGACGCGCACCCGCTCGGCGGTCTCGGTGCCGGCGGCCAGTCCGGCGTGCCGCCGCTCCAGTTCCGCCGCCTCGTCGGTGCGGGCGAAGGCGTAGGGATAGGGGTCGATCCCCAGCGCCCTGATCTCGGCGAGCTTCGCCAAACGGACGGCGCGCAGCGGGTCGTCAGCATCGTTCATCACCCACTCCTGCCCTGCGCAGTCGTCACCCGGCCGCCGCCTGCGACACCGATTGCGGACCGAGATCGACAACCGTGCCGTGAAACCGCCGCAATGTGGCATGGTGGCCGACGCTGACGATCGTCGGGTGCCACGACGCATCGCGCAACAAGCGATAGAGCGACATTTCCGCCGCCTCGTCGAGCGCCGAGGTCGCCTCGTCGAGGAAAACGATCTCCGGCCGCCCGAGCAGCACTCGCGCGAAGGCCAATCGCTGCTGTTCCCCGATCGACAGCCGCTGCGCCCAGTTTCCTTCCTCATCCAGCCGCTCGACCAATTGCGGCAGGCCTACCGCGCGCAGGGCGTCGGCGAGGCTCTCGTGCGACAGCCCGCTGGCCGCACGCGGATAGGCGAGCGCGTTGGCCAACGTCCCGAGCGGCAGATACGGCCGCTGCGGCAGAAACAAGGCTTCGCCATCCGCAATCCTAACCCGGCCCCGGCCGAACGGCCATAGCCCGGCAAGAGCGCGCAGCAAAGTGCTCTTTTCCGGCGCCGGACGGCCCGGTGATCAGCACCGCATTGCCGGGGCCCGCGGTCAGCGCCAGATCATGGCGGAGCGGTGACCCGTCCGGGAGGTCTAGATCAAGCGCTTCGACCTCGACGCCGCTGCCACCGCGTTCGATAGAAATCGGCTGGGCCTCGTGACGCTGCGCCGCGATTTCGTCCATCCGGGTACCGAACCCGGAAAGTCTCTGAACTACCGCCTGGTACTGGGCAATCTCGGTATACGAGCTGATGATGAAGGACAGCGAGTTCCTGGACTTGGCCAAAAGCAGAGGCGATCTGCATCAGCCCGCCAAGCTGGATCGTCTTGTTGAAATACCGCGGGGCGGCGACGATGAACGGAAAAACGATCGCCAACTGGCTATAACCGGTGGTCAGCCAGGTCAGCTTTTTCCGGCGCTTGATGATCCCCCACCAATTATCGATGATGCGCCCGAACCGAGACTGAAAGGTGTCGAACTCGCGCGCCTCGCCGCCATAGAACGCGACATTCTCGGCGTTCTCACGCAACCGGACCAGACTGAAGCGAAAATCCGCTTCGTAGCGTTGCTGATTGAATCCCAGCTGCACCAGCGGATAGCCGATCCACCGGGTCAGAAAGGTGCCGGCGACCGCGTAGATCAGCGCGGCAAAGACCATGTAGCCCGGGATTCTGAGAGTTGCCCCGTGGCCGAGCGGGATCGTCAATGCGCCGGACAGCACCCACAGGATCGACAGAAACGAGACCAGGGTCACAAACGAGCTCAGGAGACCGAGCGACAACCCCAGGCTCATCGTCGCGAAGCTGTCGAGGTCGTCGGCGATGCGCTGATCCGGGTTGTCGGTGACGTTCTGGTTCAGCTGCATCCGGTAATACTGCTGGTTGGCCAGCCACTTATGAAGAAAGTGCTCGGTCAGCCAGCGCCGCCACCTGATATGCAGGATCTGGCGGAGATAAAGTGAATAGACGGCGTCAATTATCAGTGCAAAGGCAATAATTCCGAAGACGCCAAATTGGCGCCAAAATTCACCCCAATCATATTGCTGTAGAGCATTATAGAACGCATTGTTCCATGTATTAAGACGCACATTGAGCCAAACTGCGAACAGATTGAGCGCGACGATCGCGGCCAAAAGGCCGACTGCCGACCATTTCTCATCCGATTTCCAATAAGGCCAGGCAAGGTCCCACGCCTCTCGCAGGAAACCCCGCTCGGTTGCCGCCGCCATCAAAACCCTCCGCCGATCGCGCCCGATCTATTGGCGCGACATGTCTGGTTGCACATTCTAGAGTGGGCCGGCACAGATGTCCGCTCCACCCGTCACCGCTGCCCTGCTCGCTCGTGGGGTGTGTCGCGCCCTCGAACAGCTCGGATATGCCAGCCTCGTCGAATTCCCGCTCGCAAATGGGCGTCGTGCCGACGTTTTAGCCCTGGGCAAGGCCGGCGACCTGATGATTGTCGAGGTCAAGAGCTCAGTCGCCGATTTCCGCGCCGACCAGAAATGGCCGGCCTATCGCAATTTTGCCGATCGTCTCTACTTCGCCGTGGCAACCGGGTTTCCGACAGTGCTGATCCCCGAGGAATGTGGCTTGATGGTGGCGGACGCTTTCAGCGCTGCAGTGCTGCGCGAAGGCGGAACTGTTCCCCTCAGTCCGGGCCGGCGCCGAGCGCTGACTTTGCGCTTCGCCCGGGTTGCCGCGGCGCGGCTGCGCCGAACGATGGATCCCGACGGCAGCCGCCTCGACGGTCTCTGACCTTCAAATACTCCCTGCTCAGGCCGAGCGGGAAAAGCGCGCGATCGTCGCGGTGGTGCTGTAGCCGGGCATCACTTCGGCGAGCAGAACGGCGCCGCCCCCGGCCCGGACGAGGTCTGCGCCCACCACTTCGTCCAGGCGGTAATCCGCCCCTTTGACCAAAAGCTGCGGATGCAATGCGCGGATCAGGTCGATCGGCGTGTCTTCATCGAAGATGACGATCAGATCGACCGCCGCCAGCGAGGCCAACACCGCGGCCCGCGCGGTTTCGCTCTGCACCGGGCGGGTCGGCCCTTTGAGCCGCGCGGCCGATGCATCGCTATTCAAGCCGACAACGAGCCGGTCGCAAGCATCCTTCGCCTGCCGCAACAGCGAGACGTGGCCGGGGTGCAACAGATCGAAGCAGCCATTGGTAAAGCCGATCCGGTATCCCTGGCGGCGCCAGCGCTCGACCAGATCGAGGGCAAGCGCCTGCGGCATCACCTTTTCGGCCAAGTGGTCGTGGCCGTCGAGACGGGCGGCAACCTCGTTTGCATAGACGACCGCGGTTCCGACCTTGCCGACGACAATACCGGCCGCGATGTTGGCAAGCCGCGCGGCGTCCACCAGACTCATGCCCGATCCGATTCCCGGCGCCGAGCACTGCGACCACCGTGTCGCCGGCCCCCGAGACGTCAAAGACCTCGCGGAACTCGGCGCGCTGGACATGTACCGTCCCGTCGGCGTTGACGAGCACCACGCCATCCGGACCCAGCGAGGCGAGGACCGCGCCAAACCCGCAGCGCTCGATCAGCACTTGGGCGGCGTCGGTGATCTCGCCTTCGGTCGCGACCGGCAGGCCGGTGGCATGCGCCAGCTCCCGCCGGTTCGGCTTCAGCAGATCGGCGCCACGATAACGGATGTGGTCGCCGCCCTTTGGATCGACGATGACGAACGCGCCCGCCTCGCGCGCTGCGCGGATGATTTCGAGCGCCACCCCCTCGGTCAGCACCCCCTTCGCATAGTCGGAGATGATCACCACCGAATGCGTGGTCACCAACTCGCGCGCCAACCGCAGCAGATCCTCGCGGATATAAGGATCAAGCGGCACCGCAGTCTCGCGATCGGCCCGCAGCAATTGCTGGTTGGCCGCAACGTAACGCGTTTTGACGGTAGTCGTGCGCTGCGGCTGGACCAGGACGTGGATTTCCGCGCCTTCCTGCGCCTCAAACAGCCGGCCGATCTCTCGGCCGCCGTCGTCGTTACCGATGACCGAGACGAACGATGCCGCAGCCCCCAGGGCGACGAGGTTGCGCAGCACGTTGCCGGCGCCGCCCAGGCTCTTCAACTCGCGCTCGATGCACAAAACCGGGATCGGCGCTTCGGGCGAGACCCGCTCGACCTGGCCATAGACGTAATGATCCAGCATCACGTCCCCGATGCACAGCACGCGGGCCGATTTCAGGCGCTCGATATGCGGAAGCAAGTCGCTATTGTCGGCCATCACCGAATTGTCGGTAGCGGAGTATCTAAGGCTTTTCTGGCGGGAGCGGCGCGCAAATGCAAGCTTTGCGGGTACTGGCATCGTCGGCCGTTCATCGCTGCCGGCGCAGCAACAGGTAGAGCGCGCCCGCTCCTCCATGCCGCGGCTGGGCCGCGGCGACCGCGAGAATCCGCCGGCGCAGCCCCACTTCCTCGAGCCAGCGCGGCACCGCGGTCTTCAGCACGCCCGGTCCATCCGGACCGAGCCCGCGTCCGGTGATGATCAGTACGCAGCGCCGGCCGGCCTGATACGAGGCCGTGACGAACTCGATCAGTTCCCGATGGGCCTCGGTTTGGGTCATGCCATGAAGATCGAGGCGCGCCTCGATCGCGTGCAACCCGCGCTTCAGACGCTCGGCATTGGCCCGATCGATCCCGGCGAAGCGTCTAGGGGCCGTTGAACCCGGGGCGAGGCGGCGACCACTTCGGCGTGCTCGGACGCGCATCGCGGCGGCGGCAAGGAAGCGGTCCGGCGCCCGGGCAGCGGGGTCACGTCGCGCATCGCCTCGGACCACAATTCTCGATCATGGTGCGCCGGCATCAAATCACTCCTGAGCCTCGCCATCCTTCACTTCCTGCCGCTTTTCGACGACGACGATATGAAGCCGGCGGGGCCCGTGCGCGCCGAGCACGATGCGCTGTTCGATATCGCCGGTGCGCGACGGTCCGGTGATGAAATTGACGACCCGCGGCAACCGCCCCACCGGCGCGCAGGCGATCCCACCCGTCCTCATAGGTGGCGACCACCTGATCGGCGTAGACCACGGCGATATGGGTATCCGGCAGAAAATTCAAAGTGGTCGGCGTTAGCGGCCCCGACCGCAGCATCAAGGTGCCGGTCTCGGCTACCGCCGCGAAGCACGGAGTCAGGCTGACCGCATCCTCCGACTTCAGCTCGGCCACGGCGAATGCGTAATAGTGGCCTCGTCTCCCATGGCACATCGTCGAGACCGGGATCGGGCGCCATGACCAGCTCCGCCGGCAGGTTTTCGGCCGCGAGATAGCGCGCCACCGCCTCCGGCACCGCTTCGACCGAAGGAACCCGCGTCACCGTCGCCTGCACCTCTTCGGCCATTGCGACAAAGAGGTCGAGCTGACTAGCCGGGTCGAGAGCCGCCGCCCGGGCCGGGATCAAGTTCCGGCCATGGCCCGAAACGCGCGCCCGCAGCTCAGCCTCGGTCTGCGGGTCGACACGGCCGCGCCGCAGCGAACGGCGGATGCTATCGAGAATATCTGCGCGCGGCCCGCTCATCGACCGCCACCGCGGGCATTCCGCTCTGCCCAAAGCTGGTGAAAGCTGCGTCCTTCCGGAGCGGGCAAATCGCGCACCGAAGTCCAGCCGGCGGCGAGCGGCAAGCTGCGGAACCTGCCTTGCCGGCCCCCCGCCCAACCGAGCACTCGGCTCGCGAGCCCCGCCAGCGCATGATAGAGGGCCGGCCTGCGAGCCACCCAGGACCACAACGAAAGACCGGTCCGCCATATCGGCGGAACCAGCCTTTGCGCATACTCTCGTTCCCGCCAATGGCGCAGCATCTTCGGCAGCGGGATCTTGACCGGGCATACGCTCTCGCAGCGCCCGCACAAGGTCGAAGCGTTGGGGAGCGGCGCAGCCGCATCAATCCCGATCAGGCTCGGGGTCAGCACCGCCCCCATCGGTCCCGGATAAACCCAGCCATAGGCGTGGCCGCCGACCGCGGCATAGACCGGGCAGTGGTTCAGGCACGCGGCGCAGCGGATGCAACGCAGCATGTCGCGGAACTCGCCGCCGAGCATCGCGCTGCGGCCGTTATCGAGCAGCACGACGTGATAGGCCTCGGGTCCGTCGAGATCGCCCAGCCGCCGCGGGCCGGTCGAAACCGTCGTATAGGAGGAAAATTCCTGCCCGGTGGCCGAGCGCGCCAGCAAGCGCAGCAAGCTCGCGGCGTCCTCGAAAGTCGGCACCAGTTTTTCGAGGCTGGTCACGACGATGTGCACGCGCGGCAGAGTTTGGGTCAGATCGCCATTGCCTTCATTGGTAACGATGATGCTGGAGCCGCTCTCGGCGACCAAAAAGTTCGCGCCGGTGATACCGACATCGGCCGCGAGAAACTTCGGCCGCAGCAATTCACGCGCCTCGTCGCACAGCTGTCGCGGTTCAGCCAGTGGCCGGTCCGGGTTGAGCGTTCGATGCGCGCGGCGAAAGGTGTCGGCCACCTGTTCCTTGACCAGATGCATGGCCGGCGCAATTAGGTGGCTCGGCGGCTCATCGCGCAGTTGGATGATGTACTCACCCAGATCGGTCTCGACCGGGCTGATGCCGTGGCGCCCGAGAAAATCATTGAGCCCGATCTCCTCAGTGACCATCGACTTGCCCTTGGTCACGGTCTTGGCGCCCGCTGCTTGACAGATTTCAAGGACAGCCGCGCACGCCTCCTCGGGAGTGCGCGCCCAATGCACCTCGCCCCCCGAAGCAACGACGTTCTCTTCATAGAGTTCGAGGTAGAAATCGAGATAGGCGAGCGTGTGTTCCTTGATCGCGCGGCCCGTCTCGCGCAGCGCCTCAAATTCCGGCAGCCTCGCGACAGCCTCCCGGCGGCGCAGCGGAAACCCGCTCTGCGTCATGATAGCCAATGCCTGCTGCAGGTTCCGGTCGGCGAGGCCGACGCGGGCATTCGCCTCGAAATTGCGGCTGGTCGCGAGCATTGGCGCTAACGCCGCGCCCCGATCGCCGGAACGCCTTCGGTCATGCCGGCGAGCACCTCGGCGATGTGGCGGACTTCGACCGGATCCCCTCGACGAGACAGCTTGCCCGCGATGTTCAACAAGCAGCCCAGATCGCCGGCCAAGACCGCCTCAGCGCCGGTCGCCGCGATATCCGCCGCTTTGTCATCGACCATCTTGTCCGAAATTTCCGGGTATTTGACGCAGAAGGTACCTCCAAAGCCGCAACATGTCTCCGCACCGGGCAGTTCGCGCAAGGTCAGGCCTTCCACCGAGCCCAGCAGCATCCGCGGCTGATCGCGAACCCCGAGTTCGCGCAATCCCGAACAGGCGTCGTGATAGGTGACGGTGCGCCGCCATCTCGCCCCGATTGCTCGCATGCCGCGGACGTCGGCAAGGAACGAGACCAGCTCCCAGGTCCGTCGCCGCCAGCTCCCGGGCCCGCGGCAATAGCACCGGATCGTCGGCAAATGCTTCGGGGTAGTGCTGGCGGATCATGCCCGCGCAGGAACCAGACGGAGCAACGACATAATCATAGCCGGCGAACGCGTCGATGACCTGCGCGGCGATCGCCTTCGCATCGGCCCGGTCGCCTGAATTGTAAGCCGGCTGGCCACAACAGGTCTGCGCCCGCGGAACCTCGACCACACAACCGGCCTGCTCCAGCAGCTTTACCGCGGCAAAGCCCACCGTAGGCCGAAACAGATCGACCAGGCAGGTTACAAAAAATGCCACCCGCACCCGCGCCTCTGCCACCCGCAATCTCCCGATCGACAGCTGTCGCGGAAACTAGTCGCAGCATCCGCGGCAAATCAATCGGCGAGGCTTCTCGAACACTCCGTCACCTCCCGCTCGTCTTCGCCCTTCACCGCTGCGCGCGGGCAACGGAGCTTTCGGCAGCAATTCGGTGATGTCAGCGACGAGCTTCTTCGGCAGCCAGGCGATCGGCGAGGCTGCGCGGCAGCAGCAGGTAATAATGGCCGAGCGCGTTCATTTTGCCGGCCCGGGCGCCGGCGGCGGCGCCTGTGCCCCAATACAGATCGCCGCGGATCGGCCCTTTGATCGCTCCGCCGGTGTCCTGGGCGATCAGCAACCGCCGACGTTCTGGTTCGTCGCGAACTGCTCGACCGCATCGAGCCAGATCGGCACGCCGAGCGGGATGTAGCTGGGGTCGACGGCGAGGCTGCGCTCGGGCGTCAGCAGCACCTTCTCGGCGCCGATCGGCCCCTCGCCCTTGACCACTCGCGAAAGAACACATAGGACGTGTCCTCCCGCCGCAGCGCTGCCCCGGCCCGGGGTGGGCTTGCGCATCCACGCCTGGATCGAGGCCATCGTCAGCTTGTCACGGGGGATCTGCGCCGCCTTCGATCAACAGCCGGCCAACCGGCACGTATGGCAGCCCGTTCTGTCCGTCATAGCCAAGGCGAATTGTGCGGCCGTTGTCCAATCGAACCCGCCCGGAGCCCTGGATTTGCAGAAAGAACGCGTCGATCGGATCATCGACCCAGACGAGTTCGAGGCCGCGGCCGGCAAGCGAGCCGTCTTCAATTTCGGCGCGCGTATAGCGCGGGCCGGCGAGATCGGGCGGACGCCGGTAGATCGGTGTCTGGTAACGCCCATGCCGATGCAGCGACCCGTTCAGCTCGATCTCGAAATAGCCGGTGAACAACCCCTCGGCATTACCATAATCGGCGACCGCCATCGGCGCGAATTCACTCTCGAAAAAATGCCGCGCCGCCCATCGTCGTCGGTGGCACCGCGGCGGCCGTCCGGCATACCGCGCCAATCACCGACCCGCCGAATCAACACCGCTGCGCCGGCCCGAATGGCGCCGTTCTGCCTCGGTCAGGAACCGAGCGCAAGATTTGAGGAACGCCGGGCAGCGCCGCGGTCAGACATCGTCAGTCTCCCCAGCCCGCGCAGCTCGATCAAAACCGGCCGGGGTCAGAGCTCAGCCGAGCGGACCCGCGTCCGGGTCAGCCAGCGCAACCGCCAGAAAGACGATCGCGGCGACCCTCGCGGCCCACCGCAATCGCCCATGGCCGGCTTCAACCGCTACTGGTGGCGACAAGCACCCAATTCGGGTCGGAGGAGCGGGTATCGCGCGCAAAGGTCCAGTAATCGGTCTTTTCGACCGGGTGCTCCGGGTCCCCGTCGACGATGCTGCCGTCCATCGCCCGCGTCACGCTGATCTGATGTGACACGAGCTTGACCGTCACGCGCGCAGTCCGCCCGGCCATGTCGGCGTCGACAATCTCGGAGTCATCAAGGCTCAAGTCGCCGGTCTCGACAGTTTCCTTCGCCGCAACCCGTTCATCGATCGTCTGCAGCGAAAGGCCGATAAACTTCGTCACTGAGCAACGGGCGCAATGTGGCCTTGTCGCCTTTCGCATACGCGCGACGATCATCTCGAAGGCCATCCGCGCGCCCTCCCAAACTGCGATGGGTCAAAGCCCGGATCGGCGCGGCGGATCCGCCTAGCCCCTCTGCCATCACGTCGGCAGGTTTGGCGGCCGGTCCGGCGAGCTGCGTGATCTTGTCTCCATTGACCGGGGTCGCCACCTTGTTGGGACCGGGTTTGTCCGCGACCGGAGCCGGCCGTCTCATGAAGAATTCGCGCCGCCGCTCGTTGCCGGTGCGCCGTCCGAGAACGCTGCGAAGCCGCAAAACCAGAAAGGCGGCGATCATCGCGAACAGGATGATGTCGAAATATTGAAAATCGCCCATCGTCGCACGCCCCGCCACCGCTCTGCAGCAACGGACCCCGGCGACCGGCCCTCGCATACCCTTCGTGGTTCAGATAGGAGCGCCGCCGATGCCGACGACAAGCACAACCGGACAGGTGAGGCATGTCGCGGCTGCTGCGATTTGGGCTGCCCGGGCTACCTGCTGCTCGAGGCCGCCTGTCACGCTGGAGATCGCGGCATGGCTGGGGGGCGGGCGGACCTTGCTCCTCCTCCTTTTGGGCGTGGTGGCGGGATTTGCGGTTTTGCGAGCGGAGCAGTTCGATCGCTGGGTCCGGCTGCGCTCCGCCATTGCGTCAGGCGAAATGCCACTCGGCCGGCTGCTCGACGGAGTGCTACGCGTCGTCGCCGGGTTCTGCTGATCGTTCCCGGCTTTCTCAGCGACGCCGTCGGGGTGATTGCTGATCCCCAGTCTTGCGGCAGACTCCTGGTCCGCCGCTTTCGCCGGTTTGCCCGTCGCGACCCAGCCGGGACCGACCAGTGATCGAAGGCGACTTCCGCGGATCGACGATCCGGCACTTCCGATAAAGCGAGAGCGCGGCGGCGCTTGATTCGCTCTCCAATCGAGCCGATGCTCCGGTAGCCTGGACCGGCGATGTTTCGCTCGGCATTAGGCCCGCGCGGAGCAACACCGCCTCGACATTGCCGAGTCTGCCCGATCCATGCTAGCCAGCCGCGACAAGGATTGGCACGAGGGGAAAATCATGGCGGGAGCGACGCGAAGCAACGGCGAAACCGACGCATTGCCGCCCGCTTCGGATGGGCCTCAGATTATTTGTCAATCTCCAATATATTAAGGATCTTTCGTTCGAAAACCCGCGCGCGCCACAAAGCCTAGTCCAGCAACCGACGCAACCCGATGTCGCGATCAATGTCGACGTCAAAGCGCACAACCTGAACCCCGAAGCCTACGAAGTCGTGCTGACGATCAACGTCACGGCGCGGCGCAAGGCGAGCCGGTGTTTCTGGTCGAGTTGGCCTACGCCGCGGTGGTGACAATCCGGAATGCACCCGAACCGCTTTTGGCAAATTTGTTCTTGGTCGAGACGCCGCGCATCATCTTTCCGTTCGCCCGCGCCGTTATCGCCGAAGCAACGCGCGACGGCGGCTTCCCGCCGCTGATGATCAACCCGATCGACTTTGCCGAGTTGCTGCGCCGCCAGCAATTGCCCGAACAGCCGATCGCCGGGCGGATGCGAGACACATCCGTCTGAGTATCACGCCTCGGCGAGCCAAAGCGGCGATGTTACCAACACCAACATCGCCTGATGCGCGGCGAGCTCCTCGGCAGTCGGGGCATGCGGTCGCGGCGGACGGGCAATCCGAATCGACGTATCCATCGGTAGCGGCAGGCGCGACGAAATCGAGACCAGGCTGACGCCCGCCGATCAGTTCGAGATAGACGGCGGCGAGCAAATCGCAATCGATCTTTGCTCCATGGCTGACCCGACTGGACAAATCGATGGCAAAGCGCCGGCACAGCGCGTCGAGGCTTGCCGGTGACCCGGGATAGCGCTGCCGCGCGAGCGCCAAGGTGTCGACATGAGGGATCGCGATCGGCGAGCGGTCGAGCGCGTACCAGCTCCATGTTCAGGAACGCCAGGTCGAACTCCGCATTGTGGATTACCAGCGGATCCGTTCCGATAAATGCGAGCAAATCGTCGACAATCGAGGCAAACGGCGGGTGCGACGGCAGAAACTCCGCAGTCAGGCCATGAACGGAGTACGCATCCGCCGGCATGTCGCGGTCAGGATTAACGTATCGGTGAAATTCGCGACCGGTCGGGATGTGGTGCGACAGTTCGAGACAGGCGATCTCGACAATTCTATGGCCGGCCTGCGGGTCGAGCCCCGTCGTTTCCGTATCGAGCACGATTTCGCGCATTACCGGCCCCGTCGCTGAAAGTTATCCACAGGCCGCGGCGTTCTGCACCGCAGAAGTCTGATGATTTGGCGCAGCCGCTGCAAGCTCAGCTTTCGGTCGAGCCCGGTCGGCACGACGAAATCGGCTCGCCGCCGCTTTTCGGCATCCGGCATCTGCTGTTTGAGGATCACCGCGAACCGGGTCTCAGTCATCCCGGGCCGGCCCAAGACCCGCTGGCGCTGAACCATCGCCGGCGCGGAAACGACGATGGTATAGTCGCACCGCGCCGCTCCGCCACTCTCGAACAACAATGGCACATCCAGTACCGCGATCGGTTTTCGGCGGGCTCGGGCTTGGGCGAGGAACTGCTTCTCGCGGGTGGCGACCATCGGGTGGATGACCCGTTCCAGCCGGCCGAGCGCCTCTGGATCGCCGAACACCCGGCGGCCGAGTGAGATGCGGTCGACGCCTCCCTCGGCGGACTTCACGCCGGGAAACATAGCCGCCACCGGAGCCACTGCAGCGCCGCCGGGAGCCAACAGCTCGTGGACCACCCGGTCGGCATCAAACAGCGGCAAGCGCATCCGCCGCAACATCGCAGCAGCCGTGCTCTTACCCATCCCAATCGAGCCGGTAAGCCCGACGACGATCACCGCTTCCGCTCCAAATTCGCCACGATCGCCGCCCTCAGCTGGGGGCTGACCCACACCTGCGCGCCGAACCAGGCCTCGAAACCCGGGCGGCCCTGGTGCAGCAGCATGCCGAGCCCGTCGACGACCGCATGGCCCCGCCGACGCGCCGCGGCCAGCAAGCCGGTCTCGAGCGGCACATAGACGATGTCCACGACCGGCGAGGCTACCGGCAGCGCCGAAAGGTCGAGGTCCAAGGGCGGCTCGCCGGTCATGCCCAGGCTTGTGGTGTTTACCAGCAGCCCAGCGCCGGCGAGCACACGATTTGCCTGCTCCCATGAATGAACCGTGATCCGCATCGTTTCTGTCGAAAGATCGCCGGCGAGCGCCACGGCGCGGCTTGGGGTACGATTGACGATGCGAATCTCGCGAACCCCAGCATCGCCGAGCGCCGCCACCACCGCTCGGGCCGATCCGCCCGCGCCCAGCACAACCGCCGGCCCCGATCCAGCATTCCAATCCGGAACATAGTCGCGCAAGTTCTCGCGAAACCCATAAGCATCGGTGTTGCTTGCCTCGAGACTGCCATCCGAGGCGACGACGATGGTGTTGGCCGCGCCAATGCGGCGGGCCACAGGATCAACCCGGTCAGCTATTGCGAGTGCTGCCCGCTTATGTGGAATCGTCAGATTACAGCCGCGAAAACCCAAGACCGGGAGGGCGCGTAAAGCCCGCTCGATGTCCTGCGGGTGTACCGGCAGCGGCAGATAGGCGCCGTCGATGCCGCTCTCGTCGAGCCAGAACCCATGCAGTAACGGCGAACGCGAATGAGCAACCGGCCATCCCATGATGCCGGCCAGTTGCGTCGCACCGGTAATTCTCATGGCGCGGCCATTATCACGATGGCTGATCTCGGCGCCACATCTACCGGCTCGGAGTCAGCTGAGAACCGCGTCGGCTTCACGCAAGAACTTCAGCAATTCGACCAGCGGCAAACCGAGGATCGCGAAATGATCACCGCTGATACGCTCGAATAGCTGGACCCCTCCTGCCTCCAGCCGATAGGCCCCAACCGAGCCCAGGACCGCCTCCCCTTCGGCGGCAAGGTAGGCGTCAAGAAATTCGTCGCTGAAATTGCGCACCGTTAATCTCGGCGACGACACATGCTGCCACCTGCGCTCGCCGCCGCACACGACGCACGCCGCAGTCGCAAGCAGATGCGTTCGGCCGCGCAACGCCTGGAGCTGGAGTTGAGCAGCGCTGATGTCGGTCGGTTTATCGAACCATGTCCCACCACACTCGAGGATTTGATCGGCGCCCACCACCAACGCTTCCGGATCCCGGCTCGACACTCGCAGCGCCTTCGCCTCCGCTAAGCTCAGAGCACAATCCTGTGGCGTAGTTTGCCCAGCACGGCCATTACGCTTGAATTCCGCCTCGTCGATTTCGGCCGGTTCGATGCGAAATTCGACCCCAGCGGCACCGAGCAGCCGGACCCGAACCTGGCTTGCCGAGGCAAGAATCAGCCGCTTCATTCGCTGAGGCCGTGCCGTCGCGCTAGGAGCTTCAGGATCGATGCCGCGGTTTCCTCGATGGAGCGGCGGGTAACGTCGATTACCGGCCAATGATGCTCGGAAAATATTCGCCGGGCCTCGCGGACTTCGGCCCGCACAGCCTCGACATCGGTATAATCGGTATTTTCGTCGTGATGGAGCATACTGAGCCGGTTGCGCCGCAACTGGATCAGCCGCTCGGGATCGTTGGTCAGGCCAACGATCAGCGGTCGCTTGGCGTTGATCAGTTCGGGAGGCAGCGGAACGCCGGGAACGAACGGTACGTTCGCGGCCTTGACCGCGCGATTCGCCAGGTACAGGCAGGTGGGCGTCTTCGAAGTCCGTGATACTCCGACAAGGCAGACATCGGCGTCATCGATCCCCCAGCTCGACTGCCCGTCATCATGATTGAGAGCAAAGGTCATTGCGTCGATGCGCGCGAAATACTCGCTGTCGAGAAGATGCTGCTTACCCGGTACCCCGCGGCTCTCGCGGTGGAGATAGGAAGCCAGCGCACCGATCACCGGATCGAGCACTGGAATGGCCGGTACTTGGAGACGCCGGCACTCTTGCTGCAGCAGGTGCCTGAGCTGCTCGCTGACGAGCGTGAACAGCACGACCCCGGGATTGGCCTCAACTCCTGCGATCACACGGTCGATCTGACTGCGAGTGCGCACCATGCTCCAGACATGCTCGACGGCCTGCGCCTCGTCGAATTGCACAAGGCACGCACGAGCCACGGAATGCACGGTTTCTCCGGTCGAATTGGAGACCAGATGGAGATGAAACCGTGTCATCCGGGTTGAGCCGGGTCGCGCCCGACCACCTCCGACATTATGTGGACAACTTGCGAATTGCTGATCAAAACCCGGCTTCCCGCCACCAAAATCGATTATTGTCCAGGCACCGCCCTCGTTCGTACCCAACCTATCCCATTTGCGAACGAAATTTGCCGAGGTCGAGGAAATTCGGGGATCCTCGTCTCGTCGCGGTCTTTCGTCCCTACTTATATCCTGCCTACGGTCTTGGCGCTCCCTACCTATCGAGCGAAAGCCCGCCGCGTCGTACCAACCCGCTACAGCAGGTCTACGACGGTGGGTAAATTCGGGATGAATTTTAATCCCCGTCATGCACCGGATCTACAACTACTAAATATCTTAAGAAACATATGTGAAGGGTAGGGAAACAGAACCGATGGTCCGCGCTGATTTTAAGCCCACTGCTCCGGGCGCTCACCGGCGAGACGATCTCCCCGGCACCATGGTGGCTGATGCGCCAGGCTGGCAGATACCTGCCGGAGTACCGCGAAGTTCGGGCTAAGGCGCTAGATTTCGTCGAGCTGTGTCTGACGCCCGCACTGGCGGCCGAACTGACACTGCAGCCGGTGCGGCGTTACGGGATGAACGCGGCGATTCTGTTTTCGGACATTTTGCTGTTGCCTTTTGCGCTGGGCCAGAAGCTGAGCTTCCGCGAAGGCCAGGGACCGGTGTTGGAGCCGGTTGCCGACAATGCCGGCGTAACGCGACTCGATCGACTGCGCGCGGTCTCGCGCCTCGATCCGGTTCTCGAGGTGATCCGTGCGGTCAGCGCCAGACTCTCTGCGGAGACGGCATTGATCGGCTTCGCCGGAGCACCATGGACCGTTGCGACTTATATGGTCGAAGGCGGCACGAGCCGCGATTTTCGCCGGGTCAAGGCTTGGGCTTACGGTGATCCGCAAGGCTTTGAAGCGTTGATCGGGTTGCTGACCGAAACCACAATAGAGTTTCTTGCGGCCCAGATTTCATCCGGCGCGGAGGTCATTCAGCTGTTCGACAGCTGGGCCGGGGTACTGCCTGAACCGGCGTTTGCGCGATGGGTTATCGCACCGACCAGACAGATCGTTGCAGCACTGAAAACCAAGCATCCCGGATGTCCGATAATCGGGTTTCCCCGGGGCGCCGGCCTGCTCTACGAGCGCTATGCGGCGGAAACCGGGATCGACGCGGTGGGGCTCGATACCACCGTATCGGTCGAGTTCGCCTGCACCCGGCTGCGTCCGCTCGCAACGCTCCAAGGTAATCTTGATCCGGTCCTGCTGCTCGTCGGCGGTGCGGCTCTCGAAAGAGCGGTCATCGACATGCGCCACGCATTTTCCGGCGGCGCTTGGGTGTTCAACCTCGGTCACGGGGTGTTGCCGGAGACGCCGGTCGAGAATATCTCAGCCCTCGCCCGGCTGCTCGCGGCACCGATTGACGCCGGGTAAGATGATGCGGACCGCGGTTGTGCTGATGAATCTGGGTGGTCCCGATTTGCTCGCTGCAGTCGAGCCGTTCTTGTACAATTTGTTCAAGGATCCCGCGATCCTCCGTCTACCGGCGCCGCTGCGGCTGCCGCTGGCACGCCTGATCGCACGCGGTCGGGCGAAAGTCGCACGCGAGATCTATGCGCGGCTCGGCGGCGCTTCACCGCTGCTTGCCAACACGGTGGCCCAGGCCGAAGCGCTGGAGATGGCGCTTGGGGGTAGGTATCGCTGTTTCGTGGCGATGCGCTATTGGCAGCCGACCAGCGCTGAGGCAGCGCGCGCGGTGGCCGAATGGGCTCCGGACGAGATCGTCTGTCTGCCCCTGTACCCGCAATTTTCGACAACAACAACAGCCTCTTCGCTTGCTGATTGGCGGGCTGCCGCGGTTCACCAGGGTCTCGCCCGGCCGACTCGGAGTGTGTGCTGTTATCCCGATGAAGCGGGCTTCATCGATACCGTTGCTGGGCTGATTCGCCCGGTGCTCGATCGGGTCCGCTGCACGGGCAAGGAGCCGCGACTGCTGTTGACCGCTCATGGTCTACCGAAGCGCATTGTGGATAAGGGCGATCCGTATCCGGGCCAGGTTGCCTTGACCGCGCGGATGATCGCCGCTGCGCTCGCCAGCCCCGGGCTCGACTGGCGTGTGTGCTACCAAAGCCGGGTTGGGCCGCTCGAATGGATCGGACCGGCAACCGACTGGGAAATCCGCCTCGCGGGAGCTGACAAGGTCCCCCTCGTGGTGGCGCCGATTTCATTCGTGTCGGAACACTCCGAGACGCTCGTCGAGCTTGATCTCGACTATCGCCGTGTCGCGGAGGATAGCGGCGTCCCGGCATACCACCGTGTCGCGACCGTTGGCATCGAACCCGGATTTATCGCCGCGCTCGTCAAGCTGGTTATCGGCGCCGGCTTGCCCGGAAGTGCGACATGCTGCGGGGTACGGGCCGGGTGCCGGATGGCCGCCGGGGTCTGCTCATGAGCGCCTGGCTAGTCACCGCGTATCCCTGGATCAAAGCGGCGCACATCGTCGCGGTCGTGGCCTGGATGGCGGGGTTGCTCTACCTGCCTCGGCTGTTCGTCTATCACGCACAAGCCTCGGCAGATTCGGATCTGTCGCGGACCTTCGAGATCATGGAACGGCGCCTGCTGCGCGGGATTATGAACCCAGCCATGATTGCTGCTCTAGGTTTTGGGCTGTTGTTGGCGGGGACCCCTGGCGTGGTGGATTGGCACCGCGGGTGGATCTGGGCCAAACTGGCGTTAGTCGCCGGTCTGGCTGCCTATCATGGTGGGCTCGCCCGTTGGCGCCGCGCGTTTGCCGAGCACCGCAACCGGCGCTCTTCTCGTTTTTTTCGCATGATCAACGAACTGCCGGCGGTCGCTCTGATCGCGATCGTTGTCCTCGTGGTGGTCAAGCCGTTTTGAGGTGTTGTCGATTTTTTCATCAGTTGGGGGGATCTTGATATCGGGTTTGACACGCTTATTTGCATTGGCTAAGGGGAATGGCCTGCGGGCACTCGCCTTTTCCTGCCAATCCTCGCCGTCCCTCGCCTGACCTTTGAGCCTGCGATCTCTCCGCAGGAGAGCCCCGGACAGGCGAGTCCTGTCACCATCACGACACAAAGCTCCATGAACCTCCAGGAACTGAAACGCAAAACCCCGGCCGAGCTGTTGGCGTTCGCCGAAGAGCTTGAAATCGAGAACGCGTCCTCGCTGCGCAAGCAGGACATGATGTTCGCGATTCTGAAGCAGCTCGCTGAGAACGACCTGGCGATATCCGGCGACGGCGTGCTCGAAGTGCTGCAGGACGGGTTCGGCTTCCTGCGCTCGCCGGAAGCCAATTATCTTGCCGGTCCCGACGATATCTATGTCAGCCCGAGCCAGGTGCGCCGCTTCGGGCTGCGCACCGGCGACACCGTCGAAGGCGAGATCCGCTCGCCCAAGGACGGCGAGCGCTATTTCGCGCTGCTCAAGGTCAACGAGATCAATTTCGACGAACCCGACAAGCTGCGCCATCGCATCAATTTCGACAATCTGACGCCGCTTTATCCCGACGAGAAGCTCGACCTCGAGCTCGACGATCCGACGCGCGAACGACCTGACCACGCGCGTCATCGATCTGATCACGCCGCTCGGCAAGGGCCAGCGCGCGCTGATCGTCTCGCCGCCGCGCACCGGCAAGACGGTGATGATGCAGAACATCGCGCACGCGATCGCCGCCAACCACCCCGAGGTCTATCTGATCGTGCTGCTGATCGACGAGCGGCCCGAGGAAGTCACCGACATGGCGCGCTCGGTGCGCGGCGAGGTCGTCAGCTCGACCTTCGACGAGCCGGCGCAGCGCCACGTGCAGGTCGCCGAGATGGTGATCGAAAAGGCCAAGCGCCTGGTCGAGCATAAGCGCGACGTCGTGATCCTGCTCGATTCGATCACCCGTCTGGCCCGCGCCTACAACACTGTCGTGCCGTCTTCGGGCAAGGTGCTTGACCGGCGGCGTCGATGCCAACGCCTTGCAGCGGCCGAAGCGCTTCTTCGGCGCGGCGCGCAATATCGAGGAAGGCGGCTCGCTGACGATCATCGCGACCGCGCTGATCGATACCGGCTCGCGCATGGACGAGGTGATCTTCGAAGAGTTCAAGGGCACCGGCAATTCGGAAATCGTGCTCGACCGCAAGGTCGCCGATAAGCGCACCTTCCCGTCGATCGACATCACCAAGTCGGGCACCCGCAAGGAAGAGCTGCTGGTCGACCGGGGCGTATTGTCGAAGATGTGGGTGCTGCGCCGCGTGCTGACGCCGATGGGCACCGTCGACGGCCTCGAATTCCTGATCAATAAGCTGAAGGAATCGAAGAGCAATACCGAATTCTTCGATGCGATGAACACCTGAGCACAGCCACGCCGACCTGTCTGGCGCGAGCCTCTACGGCCGTCTCGCCCTATATTCGCCGAGCAGCGAGACGGCGTGGGCTCGACAGCAATAATTCGCGGCAACGCATCGTGAGCGGGCCCTCCAAATACTTATGCACGATGAGTGCAGTGCCGATGCTGGCAACCACGACCCCGATCAGATATACCCAGGGAAATGTGGTGTCTGGCGCCAGATAGCCGCGCGGCACTAGCTTCCGCGCCAAGGCGATGATTATCGGGTGTATCAGATAGATCGCATAAGACGCATCACCTAATTTGTTGGCTGCAGGAAAATTGAATGACGTTCTCGTCAATGAGGCCGCTGATACCGCCAGTACACTCGGGATCCCCAATCCGATCCAACTAGGAAGCGATATATGGTCGGGTGTAAGTGTCCGGTAAAACCCCGCGACAGCGGCGACAAACAACAAAACGCCGACAAAGTCGGGCACTCGGATATTGGCCTGATAGATGACGCCCAGCATCACTCCCAATGCAAATTCAAGGATGATCGGATCGAACCAAAACCGAAACGGTAACGGCAAGTCAGGCCAAACCGTGTGGATCAGTGAAAATATTATCAGTATGCCAATAGTGCCACAGATTGCGATTGTACGAGTTGCCAGAATAGACATCGAAAATATGGCGTAAAAGAACATCTCGTAGTTCAAGGTCCAACCTACACCATATAATGGTCCCATCTCGCCGGATGGACGCGGGAACGGAATGAAGAAGTAGGAACTTACGACGAGCGGGATGCTGGCATCGGCTGTCGTAAAACCACGCGCCACATCGTAACCCAGCATTAAGGTGGTCACCGTCCAATAAATAGGCACAATTCGTGCGATTCGTCGCGACAAGAACTCGACCGATCCTCCGGGTCGTCCAAATAAACGTTCAGACGAGTAGACCATAATAAAGCCGGATATTACAAAAAACAGATGAACTCCAGCACCGAAGCCACCGAGGGATGATGGCAGCAAGAATGGCAGTGACTGCCGATGAACGAAATCATACTGGACGTGGGCAACGACTACCGAAGTTGCTGCGATCGCCCGCAGCAACTGAATGCCGGAAATTGCCGGCCTCGAGCGGCTGGTTTGTGTCAATAGATCACCAGATGGCTTGGCGGCATGGCTGTGCATGCGTCAACCGCCCGAAGCGGCTTGCTTCGAGCGGCCGATCGTTGGCGATCGTACGCGCAGAATGCGTGTCTATATGGTCAGCACGGTTTGTCCGGTGGTCTTGCGGTCCTGCAGGTCGCGGTGCGCACGGGCGGCATCGCGCAGAGAGTAGGTCTGGTTCACCGCGATCTTGACTGCGCCGTTCGATACGACCTCGAAGAGTTCGTGCGCCGCGGTAAGCAGATCTTCCCGAGTTGCGGTGTACGTATTCAAGGTCGGCCGGGTTAGGAACAGCGATCCCTTGGCCGCGAGGATGCCGATATCGACCGGCCCGATTGCGCCCGAGGATTGGCCGAACGACGCCATCAACCCCAGCGGCGCCAGGCAGTCGAGCGATTTGTAGAACGTGTCCTTGCCGACCGAATCGTAAACCACCGGCAGCTTTTTGCCGTGCGTGAGCTCGGCGACCTTGGCGACAAAATCGTCGCGCCGATAATTGATCGGATAGTCGCAGCCGTTCTCTTTGGCCAGCGCGGCCTTCTCGTCATCGCCGACGGTGCCGATCACGGTAGCGCCCAGATGCTTTGCCCATTGGCAGACGATCAGCCCGACCCCGCCGGCCGCGGCATGAATCAGGATCGTCTCGCCCGACTTGACGGGGTGGGTGCGGCGGACCAGATACCACGCAGTCATGCCTTTCAGCATCATCGCGGCCGCTTGCTGGTCGGTGATGGCGGCCGGCACCGGAACAAGGCGGTCAGCGGGCATGACGCGGCCTTCGGCGTAGGCGCCGATCGGCCCGCCGGCATAGGCGACGCGATCGCCAGGCTTGAGGCCAGCGACCCCCGGCCCGACCTCTTCGACGACGCCGGCAGCTTCGGAGCCGAGCCCGCTCGGCATCGGCATCGGGTAGAGCCCACTGCGCTGGTAGGTGTCGATGTAATTGAGCCCGACTGCGGTTTGCCTCAGCCGCACCTGACCTTGCCCCGGCTTGCCGACATCCACCTGCTGCCAGGAGAGCACCTCGGGGCCGCCGGTCTTCTCGAAACGTATCGCATGAACCATCGCGCTGCCTTCCTGCCGTCAAATCGGGGATAGAGCCGAAAACGGTATTCCCTGCCGCTCGGCGCTGAGGCCCCAGGATAGACTGCCCGGAACGTCGTGTTCCAGTTCCAACAGGCGCTGCTTGGTCGGCAGGCCCGGCGCCGCCGCTATAGCCGCCCGGCCCATTGCGGCCCAAAACACGATGGCAGGGAATGATTATCGGGATCGGATTGCGGCCGCAGGCTCGGCCGATCGCGCGCGGCGCCGACCCGACATCCATCGCCAGTTCGCCATAGCTGCGCGTCTCGCCGTACGGGATCTGTCGCATCGCCGCCCAGACGCGCTGGTCGAATGTCGTGCCCGCCGGCCGCAGAGGCAGATCGAATTGCTTCAGCCGGCCGTCGAAATAGGCTTCGAGCTGACGGCGCGCCGCGGCGAGGAGCGAATTCGCTTCGCCTTGAGCCTCGTCATACCAACCGATTGCCACGATCGCGCTGTCGGTCGCGGAGATCGTCAGGCGTCCGACCGGGCTGTCGATCGCTACGGAGCACAACATCTCTCGGCGTTCCTTATTTCAGGACATAACAAGAACATTAGCGTAGTCTGCGAGAGTTCGGCGACCAATTTCTCGGCGTCGGTGAGCGGCAGCGAGCACACCGTGCCGATGCACACATAGGCGGCGGCGCGACCGGCGACGAGGCCCTTGCCAAAGGCCGGATGCCCTGTCGGCAGCTCCCGACCGGGCGGCAACGCCAGGACCACGCGGTTCGGCAATGACACGCCGTAGACGGAGCGGCGCAACGTGTCGAATGCTGCGTCGCCGCCCTCGCCGACCAGCACGATCTGCACCGGTTCGGCCAAGCACCTCCGCGTTGTTGAGCAATGTGGCCAATGGAAAGAAGTTGTGCGCGAGTTCGCCGGAGAAGGTCGCGACGATCGCTTCGGCACGGTGCGCGGTAGTAATCGTCCCCGGTCAGGACGGCGAGCCGCGCGAATACCCCGGCGAGGGTGCCATTGCCGGCCGGAACGGCTGAATTGGCGGCGGTCTTGGCGCGCGCGATCAGCGCCTGCGTATCGTCGGCCGCGAAGAAATAGCCGCCGCCCTCCGCGTCCCAGTACCTCTGGTCTAGCACCGCCGCCCAGTCGTCGGATCTGAGCCAGCAGAAGATCGTCTGCGGTCGCTTCATGCAGGGCAAGTGCAGCACGGCACAGGTTGGCGTAATCGTCGATATTGGCCGGATGACGGGCACGCCCGTCGCGCCAGCTGTGGAGCAGCCGCCCATCGGGCAAAGTCATCTGTGCGCGGGCAAAATCGAACGCCGAGCGCGCGGTCTCGATCCAGTGCCGCTGTTCGAAAACGAGTCCGGCGTTCGCCATTGCTGAGATCATCAGCCCGTTCCAATCGGCCAGTACCTTGTCGTCCCAGCCTGGCCGCACCCGCGGCTCGCGGGCCCGGAACAGCTTGTCCCGGCACAGCGCCAGGGTGTCTTCGGTTTCGGCATCGGCCAGCGCCGGCGAATTGAGCCGATTGAGGATCGTGTGACCCTCCCAATTGCCTTCCGGCGTCACATCGTAAAAGCGCTTGAACAACGGCGCGTCGCCCCCAAGCACCGCGTCGATTTCAGCGGCGGTCCAGACATAAAACTTGCCCTCTTCGTGCTCGCTGTCGGCGTCCAAACTGCTGGCAAATCCGCCGCCAGGGGCTCGCATCTCGCGAATGACCCAGCCCAAGGTTTCGTCGATCCGCTGGCGATAGAGTGGGATCCTGGTTTCCTGCCAGACCAGGGTCAGCAGGTCGACCAACTCGGCGTTGTCGTAGAGCATCTTTTCGAAATGCGGCACCAGCCAGCGCGCATCGGTCGAATAGCGGGCAAACCCGCCGCCGAGATGGTCGTAGATGCCGCCCTGGCACATCGCGTCGAGCGCCTTGGTGACGGCGTCGCGATAGGCTCGTTGACCGGTCCGCTTCCAGGCCCGCCACAAGCAGTTCGAGGATGCCGCATTGCGGGAATTTGGGAGCGGTGCCGATCCCGCCATGGATCTGGTCGGTCTCGCGCAGCAGCCGTTCGGCGATCGGATCGAGCTGCCCGCGCAATATCTCGCCGCCCTGCCGCGGCTGGCCCAGCCGTTGCAGCGCCTCGCGCAGCACGCCCGACGTTTTTGGCGACGTCGTCGCGTTTGCGCGCGTACGCTTCGCTGATCGCTTCCAGCACCTGCGGGAAACCGGGCCGTCCCCAGCGCTGATCGGGCGGAAAATAGGTTCCGCCCCAGAACGGCTCGCCGTCGGGCGTCAGGAACATCGTCAACGGCCAGCCGCCCTGCTCGCCCATCAATGCCAGCGCATGCTGATAGATCTGGTCGAGGTCGGGCCGCTCCTCGCGGTCGACTTTGATGTTGATGAAGAGCCGGTTCATCGTCGCGGCGATGGCCGGGTCCTCGAAGCTCTCCCGCGCCATGACATGGCACCAGTGGCAGGCCGCGTAGCCGACCGACAGCAGGATCGGCTTGCCGGCGGTCTTGGCCGCATCCAGCGCCATCTGATCCCAGGGTTGCCAGTGGACCGGATTGTCCCGGTGTTGGAGAAGATAGGGGCTGGTTTCGTCGCCGAGGCGGTTGCGGTCCATTGCGGCTCCTGCCGAGCGGGTAGTCGGGGTCGGGGCAGCGGATGCGTTTGCCCTCTATGCCGCGACGGGTTAGGTTGGCTAGTCTACTCCCACAACGGCGGTCCAAGCCATTTGTCCGCCGTGACCTGCCCACTTCGGAGAAACGCCAATGGCAGACGCACCCGCCGATCCGCGGCTCTTCTACACGCGCCATATTTTCATGTGCAACAATGTGCGGCCGGACGGTCATCCGCGTGGCTGCTGCATGGCTCGGGCCGAAGCGGCCGGGGGTTTCGATAAGGTGCGCGGCTATATGCGCGAGAAGGCGCGCGCCGCCGGTGTCGAGAACATTCGAGTCAACGCCGCCGGCTGTCTCGACCGCTGCGAATTTGGCCCGAACATGGTCATCTATCCCGAGGGA
Source organism: uncultured Alphaproteobacteria bacterium (assembly GCA_963821795.1). Taxonomy (GTDB): domain Bacteria; phylum Pseudomonadota; class Alphaproteobacteria; order ATCC43930; family CGMCC-115725; genus AP-15. Next base: position 46,640 of record CAWGFH010000005.1, on the reverse strand, counting down.
ACCTGGTACCGCTTCGAAAGCACCGAGGATGTCGATGAGATCATCCAGAAGCATCTGGTCGAGGGCGGCCGGGTCGAACGGCTGATGCTGCAGCCGGACCAGCTGCCGCCAAAGCACTGACGGCTGCCGAGTTTACGACCGACACAATTTTTGCACCGGCGACGGCGGCCGGCCGCGCCGCGATAGCGATCCTGCGCCTATCGGGACCCGGGGCGGCGAATGCGGCTGTCCGCCTTGCCGGCAAATTGCCGCCGCCGCGATCGGCCCGGCGTCGACGGTTCGTCGACCCGGCGAATGGTGAGCCGCTCGACGACGGGCTGCTGCTGTGGTTCCCGGCGCCGAACAGCCCAACCGGCGAGGATGTCGCCGAATTTCACCTGCACGGCAGCCGCGCCGTCCTCGCCGCATTTATCGAGGTACTGACCGGCTTGGTCTGCGCCTTGCCGAACCCGGCGAGTTCACCCGCCGCGCTTTTCTGAACGGCAAGCTCGACCTGGTCCAGGCCGAGGCGATCGCCGATCTCGTCGCTGCCGAGACCGAGGCGCAGCGCCGGCAGGCATTGCGCCAACTCGGCGGCGCGCTCGGGGAACTTTACCGCGACTGGTCGCGCCGCTTGACCCGGATTCTCGCGCATCTCGAAGCGGCGATCGATTTCTCCGATGAGGACCTCCCATCGGAGATCGAAGGCCGCATCCGCTCCGAAACCGGCGCGCTTGCCGCCGAAATCGACCGGCATCTTGCCGATGGCCACCGCGGCGAAAGGCTGCGCGACGGCATCGGCGTCGCGATCGTCGGCCCGACCAATGCCGGCAAATCGAGCTTGTTGAACCGGCTTGCCCGTCGCGAGGCGGCGATTACCTCGCCGATCGCCGGCACCACCCGCGACATTGTCGAGGTGGCGATCGACCTTGCGGGCTACCCGGTCGTTCTCGCCGACACGGCGGGGCTGCGTGATACCGGCGACGCGATCGAGCAGGAAGGGTTGCGCCGGGCTTTGCGCCGCGCCGAGGAGGCCGAGATCCGGCTCTTCGTCTTCGACGCGCGCCATCCGGAAGAGGCGGGCGGTGCTGCCGCATGGCCCGGCCCCGACACGATCCTCGTCGCCAACAAGACCGACCTGCTACGACCACGCGAGAGCAGAGACACCAACCGAGGGGAGGGTACCTCTCGGCAGTCATCGGAGACCGTCATGCCGGGACTTGATCCGGGCATCCACGAAGCGGATCTGATTGCGCCCGCCATGGATGCCCACGGATCAAGTCCGTGGGCTGAAGGTCCACGGGACAAGCCCGGCCATGACGAATGCATAGCTGGGTACGAGCGCTGAGGATCTCGGCGCTGACTGGCGACGGCGTAGATGAGCTTTTGGCAGCTCTTTCTGAACGGATCGCCGCGGCTTATCGCGATCGAAGCCCCGGTCCTGACCCGCGCGCGCCACCGCCAAGCACTCGAAGAAGCCGTCGCATCGTTGCATCGCGCGAGTTAGGCGACCCTACCGGAATTGCAAGCCGAAGACCTCCGCCTAGCCCTGCGCAGCCTTGGCCGTATCACCGGCACAGTCGATGTCGAAGACCTGCTCGACGTAATCTTTCGCGATTTCTGCATCGGCAAGTGATCGGAATTATGTAGCTGTCTCACCACATCAGGTTGACGCCATCAGCCAGTCAGCGTTACGCGCCCAGATCGGCCGCCGTACATAAAGTACGAAACTTTCCAAAAACGTTCGCCCCATTAGGACCTCGTACTGTAGACTTCCTTGGTGTAAATAAACGCCAGCAAATTTTCCATAGTGAGTAAGGTCTAATTTAGGTATATGTATTTGTGCTAAGTAAACATCAACTTCGTGCTTACCCATACTACCGGGTACTTCCCGACGATCCACGATAGGAAGCTGCAAATGATTTGCTAAATCGCAGTCTATAAAACATTCCTGCGCGCCTGTATCAATCAGGGCGACTATATCTCGATCTTTTGGTGTCGGTATCTGCCCAAAGCGCCATGCGGGATCAAAGCCTATATCGACAAGAATACCTGGCCCGTCTCCGGTGAGTTTGTTCGGGTCAGAAAATCCACACTCTACTGTCCTCATGCATCAGGGTTATATGCGATGGATACGGGAATCACAATTGGGGCCGCACCGATTTGGCGAATGAGATACGGTCCATGGCCAAACCGCTCAACGGCGTCCCCGGCCGCAGCCTCAAGTGTGTCATGGATGCTAATGAGCGCGGTCCCTTTGAAGATCACCCACTTACCCATGTGTGACGCTTCCAGAAGGGGTGCCTTTTGTCGGTACGCGTCTAGTTCGACATCAAGAGCCGCCACACGCCCTCCCGACTTGAAGTCCGCCTGATCCTACGATCAAAGCGTACACAGGTCCGCGCCATTCTTGACGTTATCCCCGTGATTCACCGCGTTGCCCTCGGGAATGATTCTATGAAACAATGGAATTACATTGCAATTCCATTGTGAAGCCCATGGCCGACAGAGGCGATTCGGACACAAAACAGTTCTCGATCACCCTGCCGCTGGCCGCAGTGGAGATGATAGAGAATGGATTGATTCCATTCGGTCTTTACGGCAATAAGCTGGCGACTGTCTCCGCCAACCTGATCCTCGATATGCTCAAAACGCCAGCCGTGCGGGGGCAAATTCGAGAGGGACGCGAGAAAGGCTCTCGCTAACCGGCGGTCGAATCGAATTGTAGTGATCAATCGCCGTTTAGATGGATTGCATGGACACCGATTGCCTCCATGCATTGGAAGAAGAAGACGGCTGAGAACGTGCCACGGCCGTAGCCGCAAGGACGCTCTCGCTAGTGTCCGTCGCGCGCCTGTCTATTCCGCGAAGATTTCGCGCAAAATGGCTAGAGTGCTGGCGAGGGTAGCCGCCCCAACGGCGCCCAACCGTCGCATCAATCTCGATTTGTCCAAGGTTCGGATCTGCTCGAGGCAGGAAAAAGCCGGCTTTTCGTTGGAACAGGATTGGGATTCGCGAGGGGGCCGGTCGTCTGCCGGTCGTCATCGGGGCGACCATGACGGTGCGCAACTGTTCGTTCATCTCCGGAGGAGACAGGATGACGCAGGGGCGCGTCTTTTGAATTTCGCTGCCGATGGTTGGATCGAGCGCCGCGAGCCATATTTCGCCGCGGATCACCGCAGTTCGGCCCTCGCGGCGCGCCTGCCTCACCACGTTAGGTCGTCATCCTCCTCATTGCCGAATTCCGGCCAAACCAATGCGTCGTCACCGGCCTCGGCGATCACTCGAAATGCCTCGGCCCAGCCTTCGCGCGGCCCCCGTCTGACCGGTGCGATGGCGATGCGACCGTCCTCCAGCGACAGGTCGACCGGGTCGCCGGCGACGATGCCGATCTCCGCCAGCATGGATTTTGGAATTATGACCCCTGACGAGTTGCCGAGTTTCCGTATGGCTGCACGCATTCCAAGCTCTCGCCCTCTGCAAGATCGTATCAACATTGTTATAACTTAGCCGTGTGATTGGTCAAGCCGCCGGCGTGTAAGGTTTCACGTGAAACCTCGACAGGTCTGACCGGGGTCCATACATTCGGCCGGCATGAGCGATAGTGGCGGGCGGTACGACGTCGTTGTGGTCGGCGGCGGGCATGCGGGGTGCGAGGCGGCGGCGGCTGCGGCGCGGCTCGGCGCGCGGACTCTGCTGCTGACCCATAAGCGGGCGACGATCGGCGAGATGTCGTGCAACCCGGCGATCGGCGGGCTCGGCAAAGGGCATCTGGTGCGCGAGGTCGATGCACTCGACGGGATCATGGGGCGGGCGATCGACCGGGCCGGCATCCAGTTCCGCATTCTGAACCGCAGCAAGGGAGCGGCGGTGCGCGGGCCGCGGGCGCAGGCCGACCGCAAGCTCTATCGCCGGGCGGTCGGCGAATTGCTGGCCGAGGCCGCCGGCCTCGACATCGCTGAGAGCGCCGCCGAGGATCTGTCCGTGGATCGTGACGGGCGGGTATGCGGAGTCGTGCTCGCCGATGGCCGGGAGGTCGCGGCCGGCCGGGTGGTGTTGACGACCGGCACCTTTCTGAATGGCCTGATCCATATCGGCGAGGAAAAGATCCCGGCAGGTCGGGTCGGCGACCCGCCCGCGCGGGGACTGGCGCAGACCCTGGCGCGCGCCGGCTTCGTCCTCGGCCGGCTCAAGACCGGCACCCCGCCCCGGCTCGACGGGACGACGATCGACTGGGCCGGGCTCGACAGCCAACCGGGCGACGACCCGCCGCCGCCGTTTTCGTTCATGACCGAGCGGATCACGACGCCGCAGATCGCCTGCCACATTACGACGACGACCCCGGCGACCCACGCGCTGATCCGCGCCAATCTCGGCCGCTCGCCGATGTATTCGGGCGACATCACCGGGATCGGGCCACGCTATTGCCCGTCGATCGAGGACAAGATCGTGCGGTTCGCCGAACGTGAGCGGCACCAGATCTTCCTCGAGCCGGAAGGGCTCGACGACGATACGGTGTACCCGAACGGCATCTCGACCTCGTTGCCGCGCGAGGTGCAGCAGGCGATGCTGCAGACGATCCCCGGCCTCGAACATGCGGCGATGCGGCGCCCAGGTTATGCGATCGAATACGATTTCGTCGATCCCCGAGAGCTTTATCCGAGCCTGGAAACGCGGCGGATTTCCGGGCTGTACTTCGCCGGCCAGATCAACGGCACGACCGGCTACGAAGAGGCCGCGGCGCAAGGGCTGGTCGCTGGGCTCAACGCGGCGCTCGCGGCGTCCGGGGCAGAGCCGCTCGTGCTCGACCGCGCCGACGCCTATATCGGGGTGCTGATCGACGACCTCGTTACCCGCGGCGTCAGCGAGCCCTACCGGATGTTCACTTCGCGCGCCGAGTACCGGCTGGTTCTGCGCGCCGACAACGCCGACCAGCGGCTGACCCCGATCGGGATGCGTCTGGGCTGTGTCGCTGCCGCGCGCGCGGATCGGTTTGCCGCAAAGATGGCGGCACTCGGCGAGGCCCGCAACCGGCTTGCCCGGCTGCGGATGACGCCGCCGGCGCTGAAGCGCTACGGGATCATGGTCAACGAGGACGGCATCGCGCGCAATGCCGCTGAATTGCTTGCTTATCCCGGGATCGACCTCGTCAGGCTGGCGGCGATCTGGCCCGAACTGGCCGGGATCGAACCGGTGATAGTAGAGCAAGTCGAGATCGACGCGCGCTATGCCGGCTATCTCGAACGCCAGCAGCGCGACATCGCCGCGTTTCGCCGCGACGAGGCGCTGTTGCTGCCGGGCGATCTCGACTACACGGCGATCGGCAGCCTGTCGCACGAGATCCGCGACAAGCTCGCGGCTGCCCGCCCAGCGACCTTGGGCGGCGCGGCGCGGATCTCGGGAGTGACCCCGGCGGCGTTGGTGGCGCTGCTGCAGCATGTGAGGCGTCGTGCGGCCTGAGCCGCCGTTGAGCGTGCAGGGCTTTGCCGACATCTATCCTGTTTCACGTGAAACATTGGCGCGGCTCGAGGCCTACGCGCAGCTGCTGACCCGTTGGTCGGCGCGGATCAATCTCGTCGGCCGCGACACGATCCCCGATCTGTGGCGTCGCCATATGCTCGATTCGGCGCAATTGCGGCGGTTGGTTCCGAATGATGCGCAAAGCCTGGTCGATCTCGGCAGTGGCGCCGGATTTCCCGGTTTGGTGTTGGCGATTCTCGGCGTGAGCGGGGTCGAGCTGGTCGAAGCGGATTCGCGCAAAGCCGCGTTCCTACGCGAGGCGGCGCGGGTGACCGAGACGAAGGTAGCGATCCGCCCGTGCCGGATTGCGGCGGTGCCGACGCATCGGGCCGATGTCGTGACCGCGCGGGCGTTGGCGCCGCTCGACCGTCTGCTCGAACTCGCCTGTCCGTTTCTGGGTCCCGGCACGGTGTGCCTGTTTCCCAAGGGTGAACGGGCTGCCGAGGAATTGACCCTGGCGCGCAAACGCTGGACAATGAGCATGGCACTGCACAACAGCATTGCCGATCCGCGAGGGGTCGTTCTGCGCTTGCATCAGGTCGTCCGTGAGCCTCACGCCGATTGAGGCCTGCGCCGAGCCGCGTCCGGTCACCTACCGCGCCCGGATTTTTGCGGTCGTCAATCAGAAGGGCGGGGTCGGCAAGACCACGACCGCGATCAATCTGGCGACGGCGTTGGCCGCGGCGGGGCGCCACATCCTGGTCGTCGATCTCGATCCGCAGGGAAACGCGAGCACCGGGCTCGGCGTCACCCGTCGGGCGCGCCGGCTAACCAGCTATGACCTGATCCTTGGTGATGCAGAACTGGCCGATGCCGCTCTCGATACCGAAATCCCGGGACTGTCGATCATCCCGGCGTCGGAAGATCTGAGCGGCGCCGAGTTCGAGCTGATCGGCCGCGAGCGCCGCGAGTTTCTGCTGAGCCGGGCGATTCGCAGCCGGGTGTGCGATTATGACGAGGTGTTGATCGACTGTCCGCCGTCGCTGAACCTGTTGACGATCAACGCGCTCGTTGCCGCAGATGCCGCGCTGGTGCCGATGCAGTGTGAATTCTATGCGCTCGAAGGGTTGAGCCAGCTGATGCGCACGATCGAGCGCGTCAGGCAGGCGTTGAACCCGCGCCTCGAGCTTCAGGGCGTGCTGCTGACGATGTATGACCGGCGCAACAATTTGTGCGACCTCGTCGCGCTCGATGTGCGCGAACATCTCGGCGGCAAGGTCTTCGACACCGTGATCCCGCGCAATGTGCGCGTCTCCGAGGCGCCCTCGCACGGCAAGCCGGTGCTGATCTACGATCACCGCTGCGCCGGCGCGCAGGCCTATATCCAGCTCGCGGCCGAGTTGCTGCGGCGCGCCGCCCCCGGCGTTCCGCGCCGCGGCGTTCCTCCCCGCGGCGTTCCTCCCCCTGGCGTTCCTCAATGAGCGATCGGGTCAAGCGGCGTCCGTTGGGCCGTGGCCTTGCCGCGTTGTTCGGCGAGACCGAGACCGATGAAACCGCGGACTCGGCCGCTCAGCGCCGGGTTCCGATCGAGCTGATCCGGCCCGGCGCGTTGCAGCCGCGCCGCCGCTTCGCCGAGGCCGAACTCGACGCGCTGGCCCAGTCGATCCGCGAAAAGGGCGTGCTACAGCCGCTTCTAGTGCGCCCGATTGCCGAGGAAGACGCCGCATTCGAGCTGGTTGCCGGCGAGCGGCGCTGGCGCGCAGCGCAGCGGGTGGGGCTGCACGAGGTGCCAGTCATCGTTCGTGCGCTCACCGATTCCGATGCGCTCGAAATAGCACTGGTCGAGAACCTCCAGCGCGAGGATCTGTCGCCGTTGGAAGAGGCGGAAGCATACTGCCGGCTGACCTCGGAATTTGGCCGCACCCAGGCGGCCCTTGCCGAAGCCGTAGGGAAAAGCCGCAGCCACGTCGCCAACACGATACGGCTGCTTTCGCTGCCGGCGGCAGTGCGCAGCCGTCTCGACCAAGGCGAGCTGACGGCCGGCCATGCGCGCGCCCTGCTGGCTGCCGCCGACCCGGCTGCGCTCGCCGATGAGGTTGTCCGCCGTGGGCTCAATGTGCGCGCGACCGAGCGTCTGGTTCAGCGCCGCGCTCGGCAGCCGCAACAGCGCCAGCGCGGCCGCGACGCCGATACCCTCGCTCTAGAGCGCGATCTCGGTGTTCATCTCGGTCTGCGGGTAAGCTTTGAGCCGAAGGCCCGAGGCGGCGCGCTGATCCTGCATTATACAAGCCTGGACCAGCTCGATCGGGTACTGGGTCTGCTGCGCGCAGGCTGACTTATTGAACCGTTCGTTAATGTATGTGCCCGAACGCGCTTTTTGCCGGTCTGCCGGTCTGCGCTAAGCTTCGCGCCATCGCCGATCCGGACAACACCAGTCGAAAGCGCCGTGACTCCTTCGATAATTCGAGCACGATCAATCATGCGGGCCGTCGCCGCTTTGAGCCTGGCGCTCGCTTCCACGGCAGCGGCGCAGCCACCCCCCAACGCCGACCCCACCCTGGCGCCGTGGTATCGCAGCCTTTTGCAGCCGGGCACGTCGATCTCATGCTGCTCGTTGGCCGATTGCCGGGCGACCGAATACCGGACCAAGGCCGACCATTACGAGGCGCTGGTCGGCGGCAACTGGCTGCCCGTTCCGCCGGAAAAGATTTTGCAGCGAACCGACAATCCCACGGGCCACGCCGTCGTGTGCTGGACCCCGCAACTCGGGATCATGTGCTTTGTGCGCGCGACCGAATCCTGAAACGGGGTGATCGGGCCGAGGGTTTGTTTCACTGCGTGCCGGACGGGCTTGACGACGCTGGAGGCCGGCCCGCGCCGCCGCCGCGCAAACCGCCGCGGCCCGGCACGCCGGCGGGAGGTGCGGCACCGGCGGGCGGGTTGCCAGGCAATGGCGGCGGCTCGGCGCCAAGCAGCGGCACATTGGCTGACCGGCGTGTCTCGCCCGGGTTCGCCTCGGCTGGCCGGATCATCGCCTCGAGCTGCCGGTCGCTGATCGCGACGCCGTAATATAATTGATAAAATTCGCGCGCGATGGTGCGCAGATCCTCCTGATAGAGGTCGGGATAAAAGAGATTCGACAACCAATAGAGGCCGATGGCCCGGTTGACCCCAGGCGGGCTGTCTATCCACCCGAACGGGAGGGCGGGCGCCAAATAGATCCGCTTGGCGCGGACGGCCGCAAGGCCGCGCCACTGGGGATCGTGCAATAGCGCGTTATAGAAGCTGCGCTCTTGGGCGACGATGATCTGGGGGTTCCAGGAAAGCAGCTGCGCTCGGGTGATCCGCGCATTGCCGCCGCGGCCGAGACCGGTAGCGACGTTGATGACGCCGGCCTGATCTACGTTGGCAGCTGCCGGCGAGCCGGGAAGGCCGGTATCGAGCCCGTCGCTGCCCCGGCCGTAATATACCACAGGCCGGTCGGTGGCCGGGCTGATCAACAACTGGCCGCGCAGCGCCTCGATCGCATGATAGGCGTAGCTGGTTACGGCGAGTCCGTGATCGCCGGCCCCGACGACCGCGCCGACCTGCCGCAGCATGTCAGGCATCTGCTGGATACTGTCGTCGAGAAGAATGTACGGAACTCCGGTCTGCCGCTGGATATGATCGGCGAGGGCGATGGTTGGCGGGGAAAGAACGCCGTAGCCGATGATCATATCGGGATGCAGCCGAGCTGCGTCGGCGCCGGTGGCTGTCGGATATGCTCCGCCGAGGTGGCCGATGACCGGAAGTCGCGCGTATTTTGCCGGCAGCAACGTGCGCTGGGCGCGCGACAGCGGTTCGGTCCAGCCGATCAGCTTGTTCGGGACCAGTACATAGACAAAGACCGCGGAGGCCGGTCCAGCCGGCATGATGCGCTCGATCCGATCCGGCAGGTTCACCCGGCGCCCGGCCGAGTTCGACGAAGACCGCCGCACCAGCCGGGGCGGCGACGAAGAGGGACAGCGACAACAGGACGGCAACCCGCAAAGCGAGCAAAAGTAGCGGCATCTGCGTTCCCGGCAATTCCTGATAATGGCGGCGGCGACTATAGCCGCGCCGATCCGGCTGGCAAGCACCGGCCGGTCTACCTGGCACGCGGTGGGCTTCATCGGATCATGCCCGATAGTAGACTGACGATCATCATGTCGCGGAGATAGCGATGCCTGCCGATCGCTCGGAATGAAGCCGGTACGCGCTGAGGCTTACCGCTGGCGGCTATCGGGCGGCTTTGTCGCCCATCTGTTCAAGGCCACGATGCAGCAGCATCATCGGCCGCTCGCCCCGACGATTGCGCAATTCGTGCCGCCTGAGGCGGTCGTCTTCGATGTCGGCGCGCATGCCGGCCAATACACCAAGCTCTTTGCACGGGCGGCGAAGGCCGGGCAGGTCTACGCGTTCGAGCCCGGCAGCTACGCCCGTGCGATCCTGCGTGTGGTGGTGTGGCTGCACCGGCTCGGCAACGTCGCGGTGCTGCCGCTCGCGCTCGGCGCCGAATGCGGGGTTGCGACCCTGAGCATGCCGGTAAAGAGGAGCGGCAGCTTTGGGTTCGGACTATCGCATTTGGGCGCGCCGCAGAATCGGTGGCCCGCCATCGCCCAGGAGCTGGTGGGGCTGACCACGATCGACACAGTCGCAGCGGCGCTCGCGCTCGATCGCCTCGATTTGATCAAGGCCGACATCGAGGGCTGGGAGCTTTCGCTGCTGCGCGGCGCGCGAAAACACATTGCGGCGATTTCGCCCGCGCCTGTTGATCGAGTTATCGCAAGCGCATCTGGCCCGGGCCGGCGAGACACTTGACGCCGCCTTCGCATTTCTCGCCGGGCTGGGCTACGCGGCGTTCGAACTCGAACCCGGGGGTAATTTGGCTCCAGTCGATACTCCGCGTGACGGCGATTTTTGGTTCATTTCGGGCGACGACCTGCGGCGCGGTATGCGCTAAGTTCGGTGCGTTCTCGGTTGACCAGCCTCAGGAGCCCGGCATGACCCGACCGTTCGAGGGCATTCGCATCATTGACATCACCCATGTGCTGGCTGGCCCGTTCGCGGCGTATCAGCTCGCCGTCCTCGGCGCCGACGTGATCAAGGTCGAGCATCCCGACGAGCCCGACCAGAGCCGCGATGGCGGCACCGACCGCGCGCTGAACCATCGGCATATGGGCACCTCGTTCCTGACCCAAGGTTCGAACAAGCGCTCGATCACGCTCGATCTAAAGACCGAGCCGGGCCGCGAAATCCTCAAGCGGCTGGTCGCCGGAGCTGACGTATTGGTGGAAAATTTCCGGCCGGGCGCGTTCGAGGCGTTGGGGCTCGGATACGCAGCGCTTAGCGCGATCAACCCGCGGCTGATCTATTGCTCGATCTCGGCCTTTGGCCAGGACGGCCCGCGCCGCGAGCAGACCGCCTACGACCATGTCATCCAGGCGACCTTCGGGACTGATGGCAATGACCGGTACCGAGGAGGTCAACCCGATCAAGTTCGGCGCCCCGGCGGTCGATTATGCGACCGGCACGATGGGCGCTTTCGCGCTGGCCAGCGCGTTGTTCCAGCGCGAGCGCACCGGCAAGGGCCAGCATATCGACCTCGCCATGGTCGGCGTCGCGATGATGCTGATGGGCTCGCACCTGACCGGCTATCTGCGCAATGGCGCCGAGCCCAAGCCGCACGGCAACAAGCAGCCCTTTGCCACCAACAGCTGCTATGAGGCCAAGGATGGATTGTTGATGATCGGCGCCAGCAATCTAGGGCAGCAGCGCCGGCTGTGGACCGTGTCTGGAGCGGCCCGACATGATCAAGCGCGACAACGAGGCGCGCGAGGCCGACCGCGCGCGCGAAGCCGCGGTGCTCGCCGACATCATCAAGACCCGCACGCGCGGATGAGTGGGAGGTCTATCTGCAAGCGCGGCACGTGCCGGCGGCTCGGGTGCGGACGATGGCCGAGGCGGTCGCGGACCCGCATTTCAAAAGCCGCGGGCGTGTTTCACCACCACGCCTCGGCTCCCGGCGTCGAGGGTCCGTTCGGCGTGCCGTTGGCCGCGTTCAAATTCGCCCATGGCGGCCCGAGCATCGAAACCCCGCCGCCCGAATTCGGCGCCGACACCGACGCGGTTTTGGCCGAGCACGGCTACGGCACCGCCGAGATCGCCGAATTCCGCCGTGTGCGCGTCATCGGCTGAGGCCGGCTCTCGGCGCCGCAAACCGCCGGCCGTCACCAGGCCGGCAACCCGTGCGGTGCAGCTCTCGCTGAGAGCGCCGATGCCGTGGGTAACGACGGTGGTAAGTGGTGAGGAACGGCTACGTCAGCACTGATTACTGTCGCCGCCGCTAAAATCGCTGCCGGAGAAATCCTGGTCCTGGCCGCCGCCGAGAAATCCTGGTCTGAGCTGTAGTCCTCACCGCCACTCGGATCAAAGCTGCCGCCGCTGTAATCCTGGCCGCTGCTGAAATCCTGGTCCTGGACCGCCGCCGCTGAAATCCTGGCCGGCGGTATCGGTGCCGCCCTGACCGTCGTCGCCGCCAGAGAAATTTTGGACCACGCTCTCGCCGAGGCCCGGTGTCATCGCCTGGCCGCCGAGAATTCCGGCGCTGGCATGCTGACCGAACAGCGACTCGATCCCCTGGAACAGCAAGGCGCCGCCGGCGACCCCAGCGGCTGTCGCTGCCGCCGAGCGCAGGAACCCGCCGCCGCCGCCCATCGCCGCCACCCATAAAGCCACCGCCGCATCGGCTGGCCATAGCCGCCTTGCTGCGGGGGCTGCTGGCCCCAGGGCTGTGCCGGAGGTGCCGCGGCGACCTGGGGCGCGCGGGCCCACGGGCCGGCGGGAGGAGCGCCGCTGGCGATAGGCGCCGGCGGCGCCGGCTGCCGCGAACCGAAAAGCCCGCCGAGAAAACTCGTCGCCGCCGGCCGCGCCTGTTGCTGGGCATCGGTCAGCTGCCTTTGCAGCTCGGCGATCTGGTTCTGCGCGTTGTGCAGGCTCAGATCCTGGATCAGCACGGTCTGCGCCAGGAAATAGGGCGCATCGGGCTGTTCGGCCATCGCCTGGCGAATCAGCGCATCGGCTTCCGGGTCCTTGGGCTGATTTGCGGTGTTTTTCAGCCGCGCCAGCAGGGTCGTGAGCAGGTCTCGTTCCTGGGGTTCCATGACGGCCTTCCACTGCGGGAAAAGCGGTGCCCTTCGGCGAAGAGCAGCAGCACCTCCGGCCCTCGCCGAGGGGAAAGAACCCTCCCACCGGCAGTAGGGCCGGAGCGCTGGCCTAGATGTGGGGGAGCACCGAAGCGCGGTCAATGACCCGACAAACGGCTGACCGGAGGCCGTCAGAGCCCGTGGCCGCCCATCGCCAGGAACTTTTCGCGGCGCAAAGCACGCAATTTTTCGCCGTCGAGGCCCAGCAGCGGCTGCAACGCCGCGTCGATCGCCTCGCCAAGCTGGTCTATCGCGTCTTTCGGCAGGCGGTGTGCGCCGCCCAGAGGTTCCGGCACGATCCGGTCGATTACCCCCAGACGCAGTAAATCCTGAGCGGTCAGCCGCAGCGCTTCGGCGGCCTCCTGGGCATGCGCACCGTCGCGCCACAGGATCGAGGCACAGCCTTCCGGCGAAATCACCGAATAGACCGCGTGCTCCAGCATCAGCACCGCATTGCCGGCCGCGAGCGCGATGGCCCCTCCCGAGCCTCCTTCGCCGATGATGGCCGCGACCAGCGGCACCTTTATGTCGAGGCAGGTCTCGATCGCTCGGGCGATGGCTTCGGCCTGGCCGCGCGATTCGGCATCGACTCCCGGGTAGGCGCCGGCGGTGTCCACAAAAGTCAGCACCGGCAGGCCGAAGCGATCGGCGAGCCGCATCAGGCGGCGCGCCTTGCGGTAGCCCTCAGGCCGAGCCATGCCGAAATTGCGCGTCAGCCGGGCCTCGGTGTCGGCGCCTTTTTCGGTGCCAAGCACCAGTACGCTGCGCCCGCGAAACCGGCCAATACCGCCGATGATCGCGCGGTCCTCGGCAAAGGCGCGGTCGCCGGCAAGCGGAGTGAATTCGCCGATCAGCCCGCCGATGTAGTCGAGAGCGTGCGGCCGCTCGGGGTGTCTCGCCACCTGAACTTTCTGCCACGGGGTCAGTCGCGCATAGGTCTGGCGTAACAGCCGCGCCGCGCTGGCTTCCAGTCGCCCGACCTCGTCGGCGATGTTGAGGTCGCCGGTGGTCGACAGGTGGCGCAGCTCTTCGATTTTGCCGTCGAGCTCGCCGATCGGCCGTTCGAAATCGAGAAAATGGCGCATCATTTGCGCCGCGCCAGCGGGTGCGCCGAGTATACCAGCTGCCGCAGCCTGTCGGAGAGGACGTGTGTATAGATCTGGGTCGTCGCGATGTCGGCGTGGCCCAGCATAGTCTGCACACTGCGCAGATCCGCGCCATGGTCGAGCAGATGGGTGGCGAAGGCATGGCGCAGCACATGCGGCGACAGCCGAGCCGGGTCGAAGCCTGATTTCAGCGCCAGCTCCTTGAGCAATTGGCCGCAGCGCTGACGAGTGAGGTGGCCGGCGGCGCCGCGGGACGGGAACAGCCAGGGTGACGGCTGCGGCGTGGCCAGGAAATGCTCCCGGCACTCGAGATAAGCGGCGAGCGCCAGACGACCCGGCTCGTTCAGCGGCACGATCCGCTCGCGACCGCCTTTGCCGCGCACCAGCAAAAAGCGTGGGTCGCGCCACGCCGAAGCAAGCGGCAAGGTCAGCAATTCCGAGATACGCACCCCGGTCGCATAAAGCAGTTCCAGCAGGCAAAGAAGGCGCACGCCTTCATCCCCGGGCCAGGCGCGCGCCGCAGCAAGCAGCGCTTCGACCTCGCTTTCGGACAACAGTTTCGGCAGTGGGCGACCGAGCCGCGGGGTGTCGAGGCCGACGGTCGGATCGTCCTGCCGCACCCCGTCGACGACCAAAAATCTATAGAATTGGCGCATCGCCGAAATCCGCCGCGCCAGGCTGCGCGGCGCCAACTGCGCGGTTGCCGCCGCCGCGAGATAGGCGTGCAGTCTGGTTTCGTTTGCTGCCTCCAGCGACGTCGCACCGGCTGCAAGAAACCGCGACAGATCGAGCAGATCGGCGCGGTACGCGGAGAGTGTCAGCCGAGCGGCGCCCCGTTCGGCCGCCAACATTTCGAGAAAGGCCTCGAGATGTTTCGAGAGCGGTTCTGCGGGACGAGCTCGCCGATGACCCGGCGGGCTATTTTGGGAACCGCGCATCCGGCAATACCTTTTCGACTGCCGAGGAGGGGACCGGCGGGTTCCACAGCGCGAGAAAGGCGGCCCCGCCGAGCGCGGCAAGAACGACAATGACGACGAACCAAGTGGTCAGCTTTCCCATGCTGCGGCCCGCATATCCCCTGTCCGAACCGTGATCGGCCGAAATCGCCTGGCGCAACCGGCCCCACACCGATTGACGACCGGGCAGCACGATATGCTAGTACCGGTCTCGGACGCCGGGGAAAAGAGCGGTGCCGCCGGAGAGGATCGGAGTGGAGACCGACGCGCTCGAAACGGAGCCAAGAGCCTTGACGACGCGGCGCTTTGTCCCGTCTCGGGCGGTCGTCCTCGTCGGGCTGATGGGGGCGGGCAAGACCAAGATCGGCCGCCGTCTCGCCTTCCGGCTCGGATTGCCGTTTTTCGATTCGGACCAGGAGATCGAGGCCGCCGCCGGTGAGACCATCGAGGAGATCTTCGCCAATCGCGGCGAGCAGGTGTTTCGCGACGGTGAGCGCCGGGTCATTGCGCGGCTGCTGGCCGAGCCGGTCCATGTGCTGGCGACCGGCGGCGGAGCGTTCATGGACGCGGCGACTCGCATGATAATCGCGCGCCGCGGCGTGTCGGTGTGGCTGCGCGCCGATCTCGACGTGCTGGTGCAGCGCGTCTCCCGCCGCGCCGACCGGCCACTGCTGAAAGCAGGCGACCCGCGCGGGATTCTGTCTGATCTGATCGAACGGCGCTATCCGATCTATGCCGAGGCCGAAGTGACCGTCGACAGCGGTGATGGCTCGCCCGAGGCAACGGTCAGCCGCGTGATCGCGGCACTCACGGCCTGCCCATGCGCGATAACGCCGCCAACTCCTGCAAGCGAAGGATGACGATGATTTCCCAAACTGCATCCGAGCGGTTGCGCGTCGATTTGGCCGAGCGCGCTTACGATATCGTCGTCGGGCCGGGACTGATCGAGGGGGCCGGGCAGGAGATTCTGCCATTGATGCGCCGCCGCCAGGCGGTCATCGTCACTGACCAGACCGTCGCCGGGCACTACCTTGCGCCCTTACGCGACAGTCTGGCCGAAGCCGGCGTCGCGCATCACACGGTCGTGTTGCCGTCCGGCGAGGAAACCAAGAATCTCGACCATTTCGGCCGGCTGGCCGAAGAAATCCTGGGCGCCGGGATCGAGCGAGGTACGATGCTGGTGGCCTTGGGCGGCGGCGTGGTCGGCGATGTCACCGGCTTTGCCGCGGCAACCTTGCTGCGCGGGATCGACTTCGTGCAAATCCCGACAACCTTGCTGGCCCAGGTCGACAGTTCGGTCGGCGGCAAAACCGGGATCAATACGCGCTTCGGCAAGAATTTGATCGGCGCCTTTTATCAGCCGCGCCTTGTCCTTGCCGATACCGGCACGCTCGCGACCTTGCCCAGGCGCGAGCTGCTTGCCGGTTATGCCGAGGTGGTCAAATACGGGCTGATCCGCGACGCTGAATTCTTCGGCTGGTGCGAACGCCAAGGCAATGCGCTGTGTGCGCTGGAACCGGACCCGGTCAGGCACGCAGTGATGACCAGCTGTCGAATGAAGGCGGCGATCGTTGCGGTCGACGAGCGCGAGGAGGGCGACCGCGCGCTGCTCAATTTCGGGCACACTTTCGCCCACGCCTTGGAGACGGAAACCGGGTTTTCGAGCCGGCTGCTGCATGGCGAGGCGGTGGCGCTGGGCATGGTGCTGGCCTTCGGTTTTGCCGAGCGGCTGGGGTTGGTTGCCGGGGCGGAGCGCGAGCGGGTGCATCGGCATTTCGCCTCCACAGGGCTGCCGACGCAGCTCGCCGCGGTGGGACTGGCGGGCATCCCGGCCGAACGCCTCCTCGCCCATATGAGCAAGGACAAAAAGGTTCGCGACGGCCGCATCACATTGATCTTGCCGCACAATATCGGTGACGCCTTCGTCATGAAGGACACCCCGGTCGAAGCACTGCGCGATTTTCTCGCTGAGGCCGCCTGATCGGAGCGGCGAGCTGCTGGCCTATAATTTCCGGGGCTACGGCTTCTCCTCGTCAGGCGCGAGCGTGGTCAGCGACAGGGCATGGACCCGGGTCGCGAGTTCTTCGGCGAGCGTCTGATAGACCAGGCGCTGCCGCTCCACCCTGCCCTGACCGCGGAAGGCCGCGGAGACGATGGTGACGGCGAAATGCGTCTCGCCCTCTGGCCCCGCCCCGGCATGACCGGCGTGACGATGCGAATTCGTCGATGATCTCGAGCCGGACCGGAGCGAACCGTTCGGTCAGCTTGCGGCGGATCGTGTCGGCGACGGACATGGCTTTGCCCTCGGGTTCGAGCGCCGCGGCGGCGGTGAGAAAGCGGCCGAGATTATCGATGACGTGATGAATGTGACCGCCCTCGGCGCCGGCGGCGGCCCAATCGATCGTTCCCCGCACCCAGGCCGTGGTCATGCCGAGGGTGGCGGCGGGAACGAGGTTCTTGGCCATGTCTTCGACCATCAGGGCGGTGTCTGGCCGGACCTCGTGGCGCCGCATCAGCTCGTGATAGCCGGCAAATGCCGGTTTGGGCTCGAAGCCCGCCATTGCTATGTCGACGATGCCGCTGAACGATTGGCTGATCCCGAGATGCTCGAGGAGCCGCTCGGCGTGACGGACCGAGCCGTTGGTGTGTACGATTTTGCGGCCGGGAAGCGCCGGCCAATGCCGCAGCCAATACCGGGTCGGCCGGTACGCAGGACAAGTCCACGTCATGGACATAGGCAAGAAACTCGTGCGGGTCGACTTTGTCGACCGTCATCAGCCCGCGCATCGTCGTACCGTGCTCGCGGAAATAGGTCTTTTGCACAGCCAATGCCGCCTCCGGCGTCAGTTCCAGCCGCTCGGCGATGAAGCGCTGCATGCGGTCATGGATCTGGTCGAACAGCCGGCACGAGGCCGGATAGAGCGTGTTGTCCAGATCGAAGATCCAGGTCTCGATCTCCGCAAGCGGCCGTCCGCCCGTCGCAGGCATCGCGCCTGACCTAGCCGGCCCGGAGCAAGGTGCCTGCTCCCGAGGTGTCGGTGAACAGCTCGAGCAGGATAGCGTGCGGGACGCGCCCGTCGAGGATTACCGCTGCCTCGACCCCGCCATCGACCGCGTCGAGGCAGGTCTCGACCTTGGGGATCATTCCGCCGGAGATGATGCCGTCGGCGATCATCCGGCGGGCGGTGCCGGCGGTGATCTCCGAGACCAGCTGCTTGTTGGCGTCAAGCACGCCAGCGACATCGGTCAGCAACAATAGCCGCGTTGCCTTGACCGCAGCGGCAACCGCACCCGACACCGTGTCGGCGTTGATGTTGTAGGTCTCGCCCGAAGCGCCGACCCCGATCGGGGCGATGACCGGGATGATGTCCGACTGTCGGAAAGTGTCGAGCACCCCGGCTGCGACCGCCTGCGGCTCGCCGACAAAGCCGAGGTCGATCTCGGTCCGCACACCCTCTTCGATTCGGATGCGGACGGCCTTTTGCGCCCTGATTAGCCCACCGTCCTTGCCGGTCAGCCCGATCGCGCAACCACCCTCGGCATTGATCGCCGCAACCAGCTGTTTGTTGATCGTGCCGGCGAGCACCATCTCGACCACTTCCATGGTCTCGCGGTCGGTGACCCTGAGCCCGTCGACAAACCGGCTTTGGATGCCGAGGCGATCGAGCATATGGCCGATCTGCGGCCCGCCGCCATGCACGACGATCGGATTGATCCCGACTTGCTTCAACAGCACGACGTCGCGCGCGAACGAATCGCCGCCTCTGCCCGTCTCCTGTCCGTCCATCGCGTGACCGCCATATTTGACGACGACCGTGCGGCCGGCATAGCGGCGCATATAGGGGAGCGCCTCGGCGAGGATAGCGGCCTTGACCGCCGGGTCGGAATTGGCGCCGGGAGTGAATGACGGAGGGTTGGCGGCAGGGTTCATCGCTGTGTCCATTCTATTGTCCGTGTCCAGACGCCGACATGGCAGGAGCATCCGCGTTGGATAGCGCAAAGCTGGCGAGCGTCGCCCGCAGCGCCGCGATGCCTCGGCGCTCCTCGGCGCTGGTCAGCAGGATTTCGGGATGGGCGGCGGTATGCCGGATCAGTTCGGCGCTGACCCGCCCGGCGATCTCGGCGAGCGCCGTCGGCCCAAGCTTGTCGGTCTTGGTCAGGACGATCTGATAGGAGACGCCGGCGCGGTCCAGCATGTCCAACAGCGGGCGGTCGATCTCTTTGATCCCGTGTCGCGAAGTCGATCAGGAGGCAGACCCGCCGTAACGCTGCGCGGTTCTGCAGATAGCGCCGCACCGATCCGGTCCAGCGCTTGATCGCGATTTTCGACGCCTCGGCGTAACCGTATCCCGGCAGGTCGACCAGCATCAATGCGCCGCCGAGAGCGAAGAAGTTTATCTGGCGCGTGCGGCCGGGCGTGTTCGAGGTGCGCGCCAGCACCCGACGTCCGGTCAGCGCATTGACGAGGCTCGATTTGCCCACATTCGACCGCCCGGCGAAGGCGACCTCGGGCAGGGTTTCAGGTGGCAGCGCCGAGGGCTCGGCGGCACCGGCAACAAAGCGCGCTTCACGGGCAAAAAGGCGCATGCCCGCCGCGAGGAGATCGGCATCGAGTTCGCGCAGCGGGAAGAGATCGGCTGGACCAATCCCCGCCGCGGCACTCAGGCGGCCCCCGCGCGGTGCATGATCAGCCATTGCTGGGCAACGCTGAGTGTGTTGTTCCAAGCCCAATAGATCACGAGCCCGGCCGGAAAATGCGACAGCATGTAGGTAAAGACGACCGGCAGCACCATGAACATCCGCGCCTGAATGGGATCGACCGGCTGTGGATTAAGCTTTTGCTGCAGGAACATCGTCAGGCCCATGATAATAGGCCAGGCGCCGATCATCAGAAACGACCCGATCATCGGCACCGCTGACGGCGTGAACGGCAAGAGCCCAAAAAGATTGGCAAAGGAGGTCGGGTCCGGCGCCGACAAATCCCGGATCCAGCCGAAGAACGGCGCGTGGCGCATCTCGATCGTAACGAACAGTACCTTGTACAGCGAGAAGAAGACCGGGATCTGGATTACGATCGGCAGGCAGCCGGCCAGCGGGTTGGCGCCGACCCTTTTGTACAGCGCCATCATCTCCTGTTGCTGGCGCGCCTTGTCGTCAGGAAACCGCTCGCGCAGTTTCTGGATCTCAGGCTGCAAGAGCTTCATCTTGCTCATCGCCTGATACGATTTATTGGCGAGCGGGAAGAACAGCAGCTTGACGCACAAAGTAAATAACAGGATCGCCACGCCGAAATTGCCAAGGACTCTTTCGAACACCAAAAGTATGCGAAAGATAGGCTTGGTCAAAAACCAGAACCAGCCAAAATCGATAGAGTATTCGAATAGGGGAATGCCGGCCGCACTATAGGATTCGAGCAGGTTCAGCTCCTTGGCGCCGGCGAAAAAGCGCGTTGAAGTCGTAGCTGTCGCGTTTGGTTCTACTGTCATCTGCGGGCCGACATAGTCGGTTTGATACCGCTCGACAGAGCCCTCGAGGGTGTGCGTGAAACGCGCCTTTACATTCTGGTTCTGCGGCGGGATCAGCGAGGTCAGCCAGTATTTGTCGGTGAAGCCGAGCCAGCCGCCGGTCGATGAGAAGTCGAGCGGTTTGCCGGGGCTCAGCGAGGAGTATTTGACCTCCTGCAACGATCCTTCGAGGTAGCCGATAAGGCCTTCGAACAGAATGTAATAGCCGGCGACTTGTGGCGTCCCGGTTCGGCTGACGAGGCCGTACGGCAACAACGTAGCAGGAGCGCTGCCGTTGTTGCGGACCGTGTCGCGCACCGTGAACATGTAGTAAGGATCGACCGAGATGGTGCGGCTGAAGACAAGCCCCTGCCCGTTGTCCCAGGTCAAGGTTACCGGGTTGGACGGGGTCAGTGGGCCATCGGACGCCTTCCAGGGGGTCTGCGGTCCGGGAACCTTCACCTCTCCGGGCTTCGCCGCAACCCAACCGAATTCGGCGAGATAGGGGTTCGCCGTTCCTGGCGGCGACAGCAAGACAACCTCCGGACTCTTCGGATCGACTGTCTCATGGTAGGTGGCGAGGGTCAGATCGTCGAACCGCGCGCCGGTCAGCGCGATCGAGCCATGCAGCCGCGGCGTGTCGATCCTGACATGCGGCTGGCTGGCGATTGCTGCTGCGCGTGATTCGGCGGCACTGGCCGCGAGCACTCCCGGCGCGGAAACACCGGGCGCTCCCGCCGTCGCGCCAGGGGCCGCCGACTGAGCCGCGGGCGTTGTGGCCGTGCTGCCGGCATGCGGCACCGGCGGTGGGTGCAGCCGCTCGAATACGAACTGGAACCCGATCAGAATGCCGACCGACAGCACGATCGCAATCAGAAGGTTGCGCTGTTCCATTCCGTCCCAGCCAAAGAGTGCTCAGCCGCCGGGGCCGGCATGCAGGCAGCCGCCGGAACGGGTCGTCGGTTCGGCGTCGGGTACCGGGTCATAGCCGCTGCCGCCCCATGGGTGGCAGCGCACCAATCGGCACAGCGCGAGCCCGGAGCCGCGCAGCGCACCGTGCCGTTCGAGAGCCTCGATCGCATAATCCGAGCAGCTCGGCAGAAAACGGCAGCAGGGCGGAAGCAGCGGTGAGACGAGCAGTTGGTAGATGCGAACGGGGAACCGCATGCTCGTGCCCACAACCCTCCTACAGTATTGCCGCGGTGCCATCTTGCTCCTTCTGCTTCTGCGCGGGCATGATTGGGCGTTCGATCCAGGTCCGCTCCACCCTGCGCAAGGCAGCGGCAAGGTCGGCCAGGAGTGCAGCGTAGGGCCGCCCAGGCGTCGCGCCGCGCGCGATCAGCACGTAGTCCGTTCCGGGCCGCCCCCACTCCGGCAGGATCTGACGAGCGGCGGCGCGCAGCCGCCGCTTTGCCCGATTGCGGATCACTGCATTGCCGACCTTGCGGCTGGCGGTGAATCCGACATGCACCACCGGGCCGCTTTTGGAAGCCAGCGCTCGCGGCGCCGCTTGCAAAATCAGGCCCGGGGTGACGGCTTTATGGCGGCCCGCTGCGACCCGCAGGAAATCGGCGCGGACCTTGAGAGTTGCAAGACTTCCGGTCACGAAATTCCCGGCCGCTGCAATGCGGGCCGGACCATCGTCTTAGGCCGAAAGCCGCTTGCGGCCCTTCGCCCGGCGCGCCGAGAGCACACGACGGCCAGCCACGGTCGCCATCCGCGAGCGGAACCCGTGGCGGCGCTTGCGGACGAGGTTGCTGGGCTGGTAAGTGCGCTTCACGGCACCGACTCCGATTGCGGCATCTCTCTCGAGCGGAGGCGGCTATATAGAAGAGGCGCTCCGCCAAGTCAACGACCCGTCGGCTTGGGGCGGGGAATGCAGTGCACTTGTGGCGCGTTCGCTTTGCGCGTCGGGCACCAAGCGCAGTGCTGGAGAGGAACAGGGAGCGGGGTGGTTCCGATGATCGATGACGCGACGATCGCAGCCGCCGATCATGCCGCCCGATACTGGGCTGCGGTCGAGCCCGGGCCGATCGTTCCAGGCAGCGACGCGCACAAATCGGCATTCTGCCGAATGCTGCTCGATACCCATAACCGCTACAAGCCCTCGGTCATCGACTGGCCGGTCCTTGAACCTGAGGCCCGCGACCGGCTGGTCGGCTTGCCGATCTGGGACATCGCGGTGCAGACCGAAGGCAAGGCGCGCCTGCGTGTGTTGAGCTATGCCGAAACCATCTCGGACCGCTTGTTGCGCGAAGCCATCGAACTCGACGGGTTCGAGGAAGGGCGGCACAAGGAAGTTCTCTCCAACCTCGTCGAGGCCTACGGCATCCGCCTGGCGGATGAACCCGAATACCTCGCTCCGCGTGACCCCGAATGGGCGTTCATGGTGACCGGCTTCAGCGAGTGCATCGACAGCTTTTTTGCCTTTGGCTTGTTCGCGCTGGCCAAGAGCTCGGGCTTCTTTCCACCGGCTTTGGTCGACACTTTCGAGCCGGTCATGCAGGAGGAAGGCCGCCACATCCTATTCTTCGTCAACTGGGTGGCCTGGCACCGCCGCCGGTTGCCGCTTTGGCGGCGCCCCCTTTTCGCGGTCAAGATTTTCGCGGTTTGGGGCTTTCTGGTCTGGGAGCGGATCGGCATCGCGCGCGGCGTCGGCAACAGCGACCAGTCCGGAGCCGATGCCTCGCAGACGCCACAGGACAATAACTTCACCGTCACTGGCAGCAAGTCGCTTGCCGCGATCGATATCTCGCCGCGGCTGCTGATCGAAATCTGCCTGGCCGAGAACGAGCGAAGGCTATCGGGCTACGATCCGCGCTTGTTGCGGCCCAATGTTGTGCCGCGTCTGATGCGCGCTGCCCACCGCCTGATGCAGTGGCGAGGAGGCAATGCGTCGGCGGCGTCATGAGGATCGGCTGCGAAGGCAACAAGCGGCGGCTTTGCAATCGCTTGCTCGCAAGCCGCGACTTCACCGGATGAGGCGGGCTCACGTCTCGGTGTTCGCGTGTGCGGTTCGCGGCGATCCGGCGTGAAGCCGGCTTCAATCCTGGCAGCGTTGATCGGGTTTGGGCTGGTCGGCGTCCTCGTCGCCCATTTCGGGGCTGGCGCGGTGACCCGCTCGCTGCTTGCGGTCGGGTGGGCCGGCTTTGCCGTGGTCTGCTTGATCCATCTCGCGTTGATTGCGGTGATGGGAATCGCTTGGTGGATGCTGTTGCCGGGGACCAAGCTGTGGTTCGCTATCTGGGGGCGTCTGGTCCGTGATTCGGCCTCCGAGGTGCTCCCGCTTTCGCAGGTTGGCGGCTACGTCGCCGGCGCGCGGGCGATCGCCATCGCCGGGATTTCCGCCAGCGCCGCAGTGGCGAGTACGCTTGTCGACGTCGCCCTCGAATTTTTCGCTCAGATCGCCTACACCGCGATCGCGCTGTTCTGGCTGCTCCATCTCGGACCGCAAGCGCTGTCCGTGGTACCGGTCGCTATCGGCCTGGTTGTCGCAGGATGTTTGGCCGCCGTGTTCGTCGCGGCGCAGCGGCGCGGGTTTGGCATGCTCGATCGCCTCGCGCGTGCTCTTGGCCATGGATGGGCGGAGCGGACGACCACCGGGGCTGCCGCGCTCCACTCCGCAATCGATCGGATCTATGCCCGGACGAGCGGGTTATGGGTAAGTTTTGCCCTGCACCTCGCGTGCTGGGTCGCCAGTGCGGCCGAAATCTGGCTGGCCCTGCGTTTCATCGGTGCGCCGTTAGCCTTTGGCGCGGTGCTGGTAATCGAGAGCCTGCTCTACGCCATTCGCAGCGTCGCCTTCGCCGTGCCGAATGCGATCGGGGTTCAGGAGGGCGCCTATATCGTGCTCGGAGCAAGCTTTGGTCTGACACCTGAGGTCGGATTGGCGCTCTCCCTGTTGAAGCGCGCTCGCGATGCGGTGATCGGGCTGCCTGCGCTTGGCGCCTGGGAACTGATCGAAAGCGGCCGTTTGTATCGTCGCACCGCAGCACTTGCGGTTCCGCTGCGAACCCGCCTCGAAACGAAACCCCGGTCAAGATGACCAGGGTTTCACCCACGCCCGGAGGTAGGAATGGGCTGCTGCATCGTCTGGGATAATGATCGGGAGACACAACGATGCAGGCGCATAGTGCTATATGTCCGCGGACGTTGCAATGATTATTGGATTAGTTAACCATTTATCTCAAAAACACTCTAAGCGGGAAGTCACCGCCATCCATTCGGCCGGTCGCCGCTGTGATCGGCTGGGCTTCTCTTCACAGCAAGGTGATCGCCCACGGACCGCCGCAACGCTAGGATTCGGTTTTGTTTTAGCCGGCGGCGGACCCCGCATGCCCGACAACACTTCGCCGCAACCCGTATTTTCGGCACGCCGCTTGGTGCCCTTCGGGCTACTGCTGGCAGCGGCGATCGCTTTGACCGTCCTCGGCGATCCGCATTATTTGACGTTTACATGGTTTGCCCGGCACCACGACTACCTTTGCGCTCAGGTCGCCCGCTTGGGCATCCTCGCCGCATTTCTCTACATTTCGGCCTATGCGGCGGTGGTGGCGTTGTCGATCCCCGGCGGGGTAGCGCTGACGATCGCAGGCGGCGTCCTCTTCGGAACCTGGCCCGGCGGATTGTATGCGGTCGTCGGCGCGACTTTGGGCGCGACCGCGGTTTTTCTTGCAGCGCGCGCGGGCTTCTGCGGGCTGGCGAGGCGCGCCGGGCCGTTCTTCGCCAGGCTCGAAGCCGGATTTCGCGCCGACGCGTTCAATTATCTGCTGGTGCTGCGGCTAGTGCCTCTGTTCCCGTTTTGGCTGGTCAACCTGGTTCCTGCTTTAGCTGGAGTGGGCTTGCCGACTTTTCTGCTGGCGACGTTTATTGGCATTATTCCCGGTACCTTGGTCTATGCAAGCCTCGGCAACGGCCTTGGCAACTTCGTCGACAAGCCCGATCCAGGGTTGTTGTTTCGTCCGGGGGTGCTGCTGCCGGTTGTCGCGCTTGCGGCGCTAGCGATCACCCCGGTGTGGTACAAGCGGCGACGCCGCAAAGAGAACACATGATCCGCCAGCTGACCCCCGATCTGTGCGTCATCGGCGCCGGCTCGGGCGGGCTCGCGGTCGCCGCCGGTGCCGCGCAACTGGGCGCGGAGGTGGTGCTGGTCGAGCGCGGTGCTATGGGCGGCGATTGCCTCAATTTCGGGTGCGTGCCGTCGAAATCGCTGCTTGCCGCGGCTCGGCTCGCTGATCTGTGGCGGCACGCGCCGCAATTCGGCCTGACCTATATGCCGCCGCGTATCGATTTCGCTGCAGTCGGCGATAGCGTAGCGCAGGTAATCGCGCGCCTTGCGCCCAATGACTCTGTGGAACGTTTCGAGGGGCTTGGCGTAACCGTGCTGCGTGCCGAGGCGCGGTTCGCGAGCCCGCGCTCAGTGCGTGCCGGCGAGTTCGGGATCAGGCCCCGACGCTTTGTGATCGCCACCGGCTCGCACCCGGTCATCCCGCCGATCCCCGGGCTCCGGCAGGTGCCGTTTCTGACCAACGAAACCGTCTTTGCCAACCGAGAGCTGCCCGAGCACCTGATCGTGATCGGCGGGGGGCCGCTCGGCCTCGAAATGGCGCAGGCGCACCGTCGATTTGGCTCGCGGGTCACGGTGATCGATATCGGCCGCCTTCTGCCGCGCGATGATGCGGAACTTGTCGCTCTGCTCGCCGAACGGCTCGTCGGCGAGGGCATCGTATTGCGCTCGCGGGTGCAGATCGCCTCCGTGGAAGTCGTCGGCCGGGGCGTGGCGTTGCATCTGGCGGATGGCGAGCGGATCGCGGGCTCGCATATGCTGGTCGCCGCTGGCCGCCGGGCCAACACTGCCGCGCTCGACCTTCCCGCCGCAGGCATCGTGGCGGGGCCGCAAGGGATCGCCGTCGATGCTAGGCTGCGCACCGCCAATCGCCGCGTCTATGCCGTCGGCGACGTCGCGAGCGGGCCGCAATTCACGCATGCGGCACTTTATCAGGCCGGGATCGTGATCCGGAACGCGTTGTTTCGAATCCCGGCACGGGCCGATTACCGGGCCTTGCCCAGGGTGACGTATACCGATCCCGAGCTTGCCCAAGTCGGACAGACCGAGGCGGCGGTTCACGAAACCGGACGGCCGTTGCGCGTGCTGCGCTGGCCCTTTGCCGAAAATGACCGGGCTCAGACCGAGCGCGACACCGAAGGTCTGGTCAAGGTCATCGCCGGCCGCGACCGTCGTATCCTCGGGGCCTCGATCCTCGGGACCGGAGCCGGCGATCTGGTCGCGCCTTGGGCATTGGCTATTTCGCGGGGGCTTAAGATAGGCGCGCTCGCCAATCTGGTGGTGCCCTACCCGACCCGCAGCGAGGCCGGCAAGCGAGCCGCCAGCAGCTTCTTCACGCCAACATTGTTTTCGCCCCGCACCCGTCGGATTGTACGTTTTCTCGCTCGGCTCGGCTAAAGCGGACGTCCTGCGTGCTTATGAACAGCCTGTCCGCCCGTCTCCTCGTCCTGACCCTCTTTTTCCTGATGGTCGGCGAAGTATTGATCTTCGTACCGTCGGTCGCCCGCTTTCGCATGACCTATTTCGAGAACCGAATTGCTTCCGGCGAGCTTGCCACTTTGGCGATTGAAGCCAGTCCGACGCGGCACCTCGAGCAGGGCCTTGTCGAAAAACTGCTCGCCCAGGTCGGCGCTCACGGCGTGATCCTGCATCGCGACGACGGGATGGTGCTGATGCTGGATCGGCCGATGCCGGCAAAACCTGACATCACTATCGACCTATCTCATCCCAGCATGCTGGCCGCCATCCGTGGCTCGCTGATGGCTCTCTTCCGTTCCGACAACCGGATTCTGAAGGTTCTCGGCCCGTCGCAAACCGGCAGCGGCGAAACGGTCGAGGTGCTGCTCGATGAAGCGCCGCTGCGGGCCGAGATGTGGGGTTTTGGCTTCCGGGTCCTCGAGCTGTCGATCCTCATTTCGCTGGTCGCCGCGGCTCTTCTCTACGTTAGTTTGCAATGGCTCCTGGTACGGCCGATGCGGCGGTTGACCGCGAGCATGACTGAGTTTCGCGACAACCCCGAGGATGCCTCGCGGATGATCGCGGCAAGCCGCAGAAATGACGAGATCGGCGTCGCCGAGCGCGAGCTTGCGGTAATGCAGCAGACCGTGCGCCGGGCTCTGGGTGAACGCGCGCGTTTAGCGGCACTGGGCACTGCGGTGACCAAAATCAATCATGACCTGCGCAACATTCTTGCCACCGCAAGGCTGGTTGACCGACGGGCTGACCGCGAGCGCCGCACCCGAGGTGCGTCGCATCTTGCCGCGCCTGATCGAGGCGATCGACCGTGCCGTGGCTCTGTGTACGCAGACCCTCGATTTCTCCCGCGAAGATGCGGCGCCGCTGACACCGAGCCGGTTTCGCCTTGTCGATCTGATCGACGAGATCGGGCCGGCTCTTGCTGTTTCTTCGCCGCAAGTTGCAGTGGATTGCCACCTACCCGCCGATTTCAAGGTCGACGCCGATCGCGATCAGCTCTATCGCGTCTTGTCCAACCTTGCCCGCAACGCGGTCGAGGCCGGGGCACAACGCCTGCAATTCTCGGCGGCAACCGAAAACGGCGAGATTGCTATCGAGGTCGCCGATGACGGCCCCGGTCTGCCGCCCAAGGCGCGTGAGAATTTGTTCCGCCCGTTTTTCGGCTCGGCGCGGCCGGGCGGCAGCGGGCTCGGGCTGGCCATCGCCCGCGAATTGGCACGCGCCCATGGCGGCGAGCTGACCTTGATCTCCAGCACCGGCGCCGGCACGGTTTTCCGCCTCACTCTGCCGGCGCCTCCCGCCCGCGCCTCCAGGCTCAGTCGAGCGCGAGCGTCAGCGTCTTGAGATAGGCGCTCTCCGGCAGCGACGGATGAATCGGATGGTCGGGTCCGGCGCCGGCGCTGCGCAGGATGCGCGCGCCGCGGCCGGCATCGCCGAGCCCACGCTTGACCGCTTCGCTAAACTCGGTGATGCCGACATTGTACGAGCACGAGGCGATGAACAGGATACCGGCGCGCGCGGTCAACGAGGCGGCCAGCCGGGCGAGCTTGCGGTAGCCGCGCAGGGCAGCCGGCACTTCCTTGCGTGATTTCGCGAAGGCCGGCGGGTCGGCGATCACGATGTCGAAGCGCTCGCCGGCCTCGGCCAGTCGGGCCGCTTCGCCAAAAACCTCGGCTCGGCGAAAACTGCAAATGCTTCCGACGCTGTTCAACGTCGCCGCTTCGCCCGCCAGCGCGAGGGCCGGTTCGGAGCGATCGATGCCAAGCACTGCGGCGGCGCCGGCGAGCGCCGCCTGGACGGCAAATCCTCCGGTGAAACAATAAAGGTCGAGCACGCGGGCATCTCGCGCCAGGCTGGCGACAAAGCCTCGATTGCGGCTCTGGTCGAAAAACCAGCCGGTCTTCTGCCCGCCGAGCGG
Organism: uncultured Alphaproteobacteria bacterium; assembly: GCA_963821795.1. Lineage (GTDB taxonomy): Bacteria > Pseudomonadota > Alphaproteobacteria > ATCC43930 > CGMCC-115725 > AP-15. Next base: position 17,953 of record CAWGFH010000005.1, on the reverse strand, counting down.
GTCGACCGGAAATACGGCACCGTTCTCGTGGACCCGGACGCTCGCGCCGAGAGCGCCGCACGCAATCCTGGTTTCGGTTGGAAGGCCCTCTTGCACGCGCGCGGGGCTGTCGTTGCGCAGTACGATGGCCTGCGGCTTCAGCAGCGCGCCAAGCGCATCGACGACCAGGGGTTCGAGCCCGGCGATACCGGCGGCGTTCGACTGTACCGCGAGCACCCCATCGATCCGGTCGACGACCAGACCCGGCAATCCATCGGCTTCGGCATGGACGAGGCGGTAATAGGGCTCGTGGAACAGGCGCTCTCGCAGGCGCAGGGCTCGTTCGAGCCGGCGCACCAGGAACCGCCCGCCGATCGGGCGGCCGGCATCGCGATCCAACATGCGGGCGACCAGCAGGGAATGCGGGTTGAACATCGCCACCCCGAGCGCGCTGTCGTCCGCTCGGCGCAAGGTGACAAGACTGCCCGGTCGAAGCGTCCGCGTCGCCTCGTCCATTCTCACTTCGTTAGCGTAGATCCACGGGTGACCGGTTTCGGCCCGCTTGTGCCGCGCCGGCAGCATCGTGATATTTGGCCGGGTCGCCGGGTCGTCCGCAGCGAAGTCGGCCGGAACTGTTGTCTCGAAACTCATCCGTCGCTACCGTCGACTTGCTGTCGCTTCTGTCATTATCTGGCCGCGACGCCGGCCGCTTGCGAGCCCGGCATGGCCGGTGGCGCTCGCTCTCCCGATCCGCCTTGCCTCACCCTGTGCCGCAGGAGTAGTAGTTCCCGCCGCGGCTCGCTTCGCCGCACGCGCCCGTAGCTCAATTGGATAGAGCACCAGACTACGGATCTGGGGGTTAGGGGTTCGACTCCTCTCGGGCGCGCCATTTCCTCCCAATTGCTTACGCCACCAAAGCGTTCCGACCGGAGCGTCAATTTGGTCCCTGGGTATCGAGCGAGCCCTTACACCAGGGTAAGTTGTAAATTTCTTTGAAACAAATGCCATCGCGGCCGATTGATGGAGTGGCGGATCCCGAATCCGGGCAGAGGTGCTGCCTGGTCGACGGTGGACCGCATGATCAGGTTCTGGGTTCCGGTGATGACGGAATGGCTCTCATACACGGCGCTGTGGGCAACCTCGGTAGTTATGGGGAGCAGCGGTATTTTCTGTCTTTATTTTAGCTTCGACCAACCACAGCAAGGCGGTAGCGCCCTAGCGTTGCTTGGCGGCGCCACCGCAATCGTGCTGCTGACCGGCAAGTAGCGCAGCTATCAGCCGCTCTGCCCGTACCGATCGCTGCCGAAGGCGCACGGGGCCATCAGCCCCGTTACCCGGGCGCGGCGCGTCAACGCCAAACCAATTCAAAAAAGCCTACGGTGCGCGCGGCTCCAATTGCCCACGAGCCGACATCGCTGCGGCCTTGCCGAGCGTGATGCGAACGAAGCGGAACATCAACAGCGCCGCGAATCCAAATGGGATGCAGCAAAACATATACACCGCGGTGATCGCGTGGCCGACGGCCGCCGGTTGGGTCGCGTCGCCGAGCCCGGCAACATTTGCCACCACCCCGGCAATCGCGGCGCCGAACGCGGTGCCGATCGAGCGCACGGAGGTCAAGGCAGCGGCGGTGCTTCGCTGTTCCTCGGCCGCGGCGCTGTCCATCGCCCGTGCGACGAGATGCACATTGTAAGAGCCTATACCGATCCCCATTACAAAGGCGCTCAAGGCCATCAGCGCGAGCCCCGGCAGCAAAGCCACCGCGGTCAAAGATGCGAGCCCGGCCGTGGCGATGGCCGGACCCGATAGGAGCGCCAGGCGCTCACGCTTCCCCGACCACCCCGAAACGGTAAAGGTGGCGGCAGTCCAGCCCATCGAAATGACGATGGTGATGAAATTGATCACAAGCGGTGACACGCGATGCACGACCTGCAGCAGCAGCGGCAGAAACAAGGTCACTGAAGTCTGCGTCATCCCATGCAACGCCAGTATCCACAGCGCCAATCCGATCGGCGCGCTGAACGATAAAGCGCCCCTTGGAAAGAGATTGTTGGCGGCCCGCCGGTCGATCCGAAAGGTCAGGCCGACAAGAGCTACGGCTGCCGCAACCAACAGGATGCGGGGTGCGAACCCCGGTGCCGATCCACTGGCGGCGACGCACAACACCCCGGCGGCCAATATGCCGAAGCGCAGAAACGGCACCCCGGCAAATCGGCCCGATTCCCCTTCTAGGCGGAGGCGGTCCGGGATTTTCCAGTAGGCGAGCCCGGCAAAGGCGAGCATTAGCGGCGCCATCATCCAGAACGAACCGCGCCACCAATGCATCGCGGCAAACATGCCACCGACGACCGGTCCGCTCAGGTGGCAGGCGGTGAAGGTGCCTTGTGAGACCGCGATGATGCGGGTGCGCAGCCGTGCATCGTACAGACCGGTGATCAGCGCCATGCCGCTCCCCGAAACCAGGCCACCGGCCCAGCCCTGTACGCCGCGGGCGGCAATCAGCGATCCGATATCGGGCGCCATCGCGCAGCCGAGAGTACCCAGCGCGAATACTCCCGCGGCGAGCGCATAGGCGCGCCGCGCCCCGAGGCCCGACCACACCATCGGGGTCGAGGCGCCGCCGACGATCGAGCCGATCGTGTAGACCATCGCCGCCCAGGTGTAGAAACTCGCCCCGCCGATATCGTGGACGATGGTCGGCATTATGATCGCGATGACCAGCATCTGCGTCGCGTTCATCGCGATGCCGCCGATCACCAGAGCCGAATAGAACCCTAGGCCGTTGCGAAAAATCTCGCCCCACGAACCCTTCGCGATACCTCGATCGGTCGTCGCCGCGCGCGTGCCCTGCATCGGACGGAGATATCCGAGAATGCCCGCTAGCTGATGCCGCAATTTTAGGCATCAGCTGCGCTTTATTCACCTTGCCGGCAAGCTAGGCCGGTGACGAAGGTCGATCTTCGCGATGTTTTGACCGGCGTGCATGCGAACGCGCCAGGAAACCGCGACGCGCGAGCCCGCCCCCACGACCGAGTTCGTACAACCGAACCAGGCGACGCCTTGCGCGAAGAGGTCGAGCGAACCCGGCTGCAAAACACGATGCTTGTCGTCGTGACAAGCATCGCTGAGACTTCAGCGAAAAGCTGTCCTGGGAGGGACGCCAATGAAGGACGAGGCGTTCGCGCCCGTTCCCAACCGCGGCATGATCACGACTTTCGATCATGTTGGCGAACATCATGCAGGGCGTCGACAACACCATCCTCAATGTCGCTCTGCCGCACGTCCAGGGAAGCCTGTCGGCCTCGCAGGACGAGGCCGCCTGGGCGCTGACCTCCTATATCGTCTGCGCCGCGATCATGATGCCGTTGACCGGCTGGCTCGCTGGTCGATTTGGCGTCAAAATCATCTTTTTAACCTCGGTCATCGGCTTCACGCTCGCATCGGCCCTGTGCGGCGCCGCCACTGACCTCGGCCAACTGGTATTTTTTCGCGCCTTGCAGGGGGTGGGCGGAGCCGGGCTGGTTCCTCTGTCACAGGCAATCCTGCTGCAGATCAACCCGCCGGAGCGCCACGGGCACGCCATGGCAGTGTTCGGCATCGGTACGATCCTCGGGCCGATCATGGGGCCGGCGCTGGGTGGTTGGTTGACCTATGATTACAGCTGGCGCTGGGTGTTTTACATCAACCTGCCGGTCGGCGTGCTGTGCACTCTCGGCACCGTGATTTTCATCCGGCAGAGCCGCCATGTGCATCGCGAACCGTTCGATTTTCTTGGGTTTCTGACGCTTAGCCTCGGGATCGGCGCCCTGCAATTGATGCTCGACCGGGGCGAACTGAAAGATTGGTTCCATTCGACTGAAATCTGGATCACGGCCACGGCCGCCGGGCTCGGGTTCTACCTCTTTACGGTGCACACGGTCACGACCGGGGAGCGCTCGTTTCTCAACCGCGATTTGTTGAAGAGCGCGAACTTCATCGCGGGCACCCTGCTGATGTTTTGTGGCGGGCTGATCCAGACGGGCACCTTGGCGCTGTTGCCGACGATGCTGCAGAACTTGATGAATTATCCGGCGCTTACGACTGGGCTGGTGTCTATGCCGCGTGGCATCGGGAGCATGGCGGCGATGTTCATCGTCGCTCCGCTGATCACCCGAGTCGACAACCGGCTGCTGATCTTGTTCGGATTCGTGCTGACCGCGGCATCGATGTGGCAGATGAGCTGCTTTTCGCTGGAGATGGGTATGACCCCGGTCATCATTTCCGGGCTGTTGCAGGGTTTCGGCCTCGGCTGCACTCAGGTGCCTCTAAACATCATCGCGTTGTCGACCTTACCGCGCCACATCTTGACCCAGGGGACCGCGATCCGCAGCCTGATGCGCAATCTCGGCGGCAGCCTTGGCATCAGCATTCTGGTGGCCACGTTGGCCGAGAATACCCAGGTCGTTCACTCGCGTCTGATCGAAGGTCTGCGGCCCGACAACCCGCTTGCGCAGGCGCCATATCTAGCGGCGCCTTTCAGCCTGAGCACGCCGAAGGGGATGGCGGCGCTCAATGCCGAGGTGACGCGGCAAGCCGCGATGGTCGCCTATGTCGATGACTTCAAGCTGATAATGTTGATCGCGCTCGCCTCTTTGCCGCTGCTGTTGCTGTTGCGCGAAGACCGCCATCAACCGTCGCCCGCAACAGCGACCGCGGCGGCCGACGATTAGGGCGGCCTCCCCGCCCGCCGCAAATCGTCGCCCCAAGCCCCCGCTAGCCGAGTGGTGTGCGGGCGTCGGAACCCGGGGATTGCAGGCTCAAGCCCCCCGCAACCGTCCGCTTTCCTCAATCTCCGCCGCAGCGATCGCCCTGGCCAGCGCGCCGCTCAGCTCTTTGGCCGCTTCCAGGGTCAGTTCGACTGCGACCCGCGTGCCGGGTCCAAGCGCGGCGTTGACGAAGTCGATCGTGATGGCCTCTTCCAGCAAGGCGTGGTGCGGGTGGTCGTACGACACGACCGAATGCGTCAGATCGAACCACCCGTCACCGCCTTTGCCGGCGCCGGCTGCACTGACGACCTCTACGATCGAGGTGCACATGCCGCTTCTCAGGAAGTGTTCGGAGATTACTTGGACAGGTGCTTGTGCAAGAACGAGAATACCTTTTGCCAGCCGTCGAGCGCCTGTTCGATGCGGTACATCGGCCGATCGTAATAGAAAAAGCCGTGCCCGGCGCCGTCGTAGCGGTGAAACTCGTAATGCTTGCCGTGCTTCTTCAGCTCAGCTTCGTGCTGGTCGACCTGTTCCGGGGTTGGCGACCGGTCCTCGTTACCGAATAGGCCGAGCAGCGGGCAGGACAGGTTCTTGGTGAATTCGATCGGAGCAACCGGCTGTTTCGGGTTCAGCTCCTCCTTGCTCATTACCACGCGGCCGCCCCACAATTCGCATGCGGCGTTGATGCTTTTGGTATGGCACGCAAACAAAAAGGTCTGCCGCCCGCCCGAGCAGGTGCCAAACACCCCGACCTTGCCGTTGAGCCAGGGCTGAGCGCGCAGCCACGCGACCGCACCCTCGGTGTCGCCGATGACCTGGGCGTCAGGAACGCCGCCCTCCGCGCGCACCTTGGCCGCGACATCATCGGCTTTGCCTTCGCCAGCACGATGATAGAGGTTATGGCTGATCGTCGCATAACCATGATGGGCGAATTTGCGAGTCGCCTCGCGATACCATTCGTCCCAGCCCGGCGCATGATGAAGCAGCACCATGCCGGGGAACGGGCCCGGACCCAGCGGCCGCGCGGCATAGGCCGAAATCGCCTCGTTCTTGTCGCCGTTGATCGAAATCGTCTCCGCAATCATGCCTTCGTAGGCCATCGTCGCTCCTCCTTGCAGGATGGCAAAATGATAGACGTTGCCGCTTGAGAAGCAAGCGGTCCGAGACTTGCCGCACGCGCGTGTTGATCGTCCAATAAGACGCTGGCCGTTCGCTTCTCGGTTGGAATGCAGTGTGGCCGGCTTGGTTTCAGCCGGTTTCGGCGGCGCGCTTTTCTTCTGCCGCCGGCATCGCTAACATCAAACCAAATCGGCTTCCCCTCTATGAATTGGGAGCCAAAAAAGGGCGCGCAACCGGCGCCCGGAGCAGGGAGGAGTATGATGACGGCAACCGGGATCGCCGCGAGTCCGCTTTCTGACGCCGAGCACAGCCGCCAATTGCGCCGTGCAATCGTCGCCGGCACGGTCGGTACGATAATCGAAGCATATGACTTTCTTCTTTACGTGATTGTAGCACCGCTAGTCTTCGCGAAATTGTATTTTCCGTCCTCCGAACCACTCGCTGGAATCTTGCAGGCTTTCGGTATTTACGCTGTCGGCTTTGTCGCCCGCCCGGTCGGTGCGGCACTGTTCGGACATTTCGGCGACCGGATTGGGCGCAAGGTTACCCTGATCTCAACCTTGTTGCTGACCGGCCTCTCTACCTTCGCCGTCGGTTTCGTGCCGGGCTACGCTTCGATCGGAATCTGGGGTGCGGTCATCCTGACCGTCGTTCGCTTTATCCAGGGCCTCGGGATCGGCGGCGAGTGGGGCGGCGCCACCCTAATCGCGATGGAATGGGCCAGGACCAATGCGCATCGCGGTTTCATAACCTCTTGGCCGCAATGGGGTGGCCCGGCGGGATTGTTTCTCGCCAACCTCGCGGTGCTCGCGTTCAGCGCGATTTCGGGCGATCAGTTCCTGACTTGGGGGTGGCGAGTACCGTTCTGGCTCTCGATCGTCATGGTCGGGATCGGACTGTACATAAGGCTTGGAATTCTCGAGACGCCGACCTTTTCGCGAATTCTCGAAGAGCGTCGAGTCGAACGCACGCCGGTCTTGGAGGTCATCAAACGCCAGCCCAAGCAGATTATCTTGTCCGCGCTATGCCGTATGGCCGAGCAAGGTCCCTTCTATGTCTATGCCGCTTTCGTCTTTGTGTATGGGACAAAGGTCTCGGGTGCCTCGCGCGACTTTCTGCTTACCGCGGTTCTGGTCGCCACCGCTCTGTCTGGGGTAACCACCCCGCTCGCCGGCCACATTTCCGACCGCATCGGCCGAAAGCGGATGTATCTGATCGGCGCGGTCTCGGTTGGGGTGTTCGGATTCGTCTACTTTGCAATGATGAACACGATGGTGCCGTGGCTGATTTTCCTCGCGATTGTGCTGTCCTTCATCCCGCACGACTTGATGTACGGCCCGCAGGCCGCGTTGATTGCCGAATGCTTCACCCCGCGGCTGCGCTACAGCGGGTCGTCGCTGGGCTTTCACCTCTCGTCGGTGATCGCCGGCGGTCCGGCGCCGCTGATCGCAACCGCGCTGTTTGCGGCGACCCGATCGGGCTATGCGGTGGCGTTTTATATCCTGTTCTGCGCTATCGTCAGTATCTGCGCCACCCTATTCCTGCCGGACTATACGAACCGCGACATCTCTCAGGAGCACGACGCTCCTGCGGTGGCGCCGCATGCCGCGGCATCATCTTAAGGCGCCGCCTCACCCCTCTTGAGCGCCCAGCCGATCTATCGGCCTGCCCGCCCGGGCGCCATGAGCGGCATTAGCAGAGCATGCGCCTGCATGACGACCTGCGGAAATTGGCTGATATTCGCCGGAAACAGTTCCAGGTATTGCGCCTGCAGCGGCTTCGAGTCGGTTGTCCCGTTGGGGAAGATGCCCGAGGTCAGCATCCGGGCGAACGTCGAAGCGGTGCAGGGGATAGGCTGGGTGCGGGTTCCGCTGCAGGCGGCGCCGCCACGGGAGCTTGGCGCCCCTGGAGTCGTCGTCGTTTGCGGTATGCCTAACCATTCGTTGGTTTGCCACGCCAACATCGCATCGGCCTTCTGCGCATCGCTAATCGTGGCCGGGTCGGGCTGCTGGGGGCCGAGCCCTAGCCCGTTCGACTGGACGACGAACCATCCCGGCGGCAGTTCTTGTCCGGCTTCCTTGACCAGTTGGGTGGTTGTCGCGTTACCCAGTGCTTGCGCTGCTCCCGCGGAAGCGGGCGGGCTCCTGACGGGAGTTCCGTTCTCGGTGAACGCCGGAAAGCCGTTAGCGGTAATTAGCGCCACATTCAACACTTTGTCCGGAAACGCCCTGTAATATAAGCGCAGCACATGTCGCCAAGCTTGGCGGACCAGAGCCGGTCGATAACCCGCGCTCTGCCATACCTGAAGATTATCGACATCGCACTGACATTCTCCGCCGCCGGAAGTCGTAATTCGTCGGTAAGCGTGTTGATCCCGGTAATCCGCAACATAGCGAGATTAGGGTAGTAGCCTTTTTTCTTTAGATGCCGTGACAGTTGATCGAGCAGATCACGCAATGCAGAGTGGTAGTTCGTGTCCCAAGGCAGCGGCAGGGTCAGGGACATGCAGGTCGCGCCAGGTTTCCCTGATTGGATATAAGCAAAAGTGGCGCTTTGCGCGCCGTAGCCATCGGGCGGAGCCTTAAATACCCAATTGGGCGTCGAACTCCCGGTGATGATCGCGATTTCGAACCTTTTTCCCTTCTCCACCGCAACTCGCGCCATGTAGTCGAGCAGGCTCCAGTCGTATTTGCGATAGGCTACCGCGATATCGGACCAAGTGAGATCAATCAGGACCCCATCGACACCGGGATTTATCAGCGCCGGCTTTAATGACCCGTTGCCTTTGGTCTTCCCGTTGCCGGTAGACCAGATTTGGGGCGGCAGAAAGTATTTCTGCCCGATGACGTAAATGCCGCCGATATCCGGCGGTGCCACGCTCTGCGCAGCCGCCACCCGCAACGCCGGCACGGCCAGCAATGCGACGAGTAGATATCGGCCTAGCCGCCAACGACCGCAACGGCAGAAGGCCACATCTACATCCCTTGTAAGTTATCCAATCGACATATACGTATCGTATGCTTATGTCAATTTGTAAGCCACCGACGCGATGCAACGGCGCTTGTCCGAGCAAACGATTTCTGCCTGGTTGCAGGTTTATGGCAGCACGCGGACCGGTTGCCAGCAAACCAGATCGCCCGTAAGCGCGGCAAATGCGGCGAAATTGCCGGATGCATCGGCTTCGGGCTTAAATACCGCCGATAAGACGGAGGGCGGATGATGCGGGTGCTCAAAGGCGGCAGGCTGATCGACGGGACCGGCATCGGGCCGGTCGACGCGACAATCGTGGTCAACGGCGGGCGGATCGAGGCGGTCGAAACCCCCGTCCATGGCGCGTGGCCGGCTGATGCCGAGATCATCGACATTTCCGGTATGACGGTGTTGCCGGGGCTGATCGATGTCCACGATCATCTGGCGATGCACGGTTACGATCTGGCCCGGCGCTGGGGGATCGACGAGCCGCAGACGACCCGTACGTTGCGCACCGCCAAGATCCTGCAAGAGACCCTCGCGGCAGGCTATACCACGGTTCGCGACGCCGCCGGCCTGGATGCCGGGTTCAAACGGGCAATCGAGGAGGGCCTGATCGCGGGTCCGAGGCTGGTCCTTTCGCTGGCGATAATCTCGCCGATCGGCGGGATCGGCGACCGGGTCAGCCCGTCCGGATTTGCCTGCTGCGTGCCGAACGATCCGTTGCTGCCCGACGGCGTCGTCAACAGCCTCGCGGATGTCCGGCCGGTCGTGCGGCGAGTGGTGCGGGCCGGGGCCGACGTGATCAAATGTGCGACGACCGGCGGGGCCAGTTCGCGCCCGGGGCACGGGCCGACCGACGGCGCCTTCAACCTGGACGAGATGCAGGCGCTAGTCGACGAGGCGCATGCGCTCGACCGGCGCGTGATTTGCCACGCACTGGGTGGACGCGGCTTGCGCATCGCGGTCGAGGCCGGTGTCAACTCGATCGACCATGGCTGCTACCTCGACGAGGAACCGGAGTTGCTCGATGCGATGGCTCGGCGCGGCATCTTTTTCGTGCCGACCTTTGCCGTCTACGACTACCACCGCAAATCGCCATTGCCGCATATTCGCGAGCGCGCCCGACATCTCGAAGAGCACCATATCGCGAGCTTGCGCCGGGCGCTCGCCGCCGGGGTCAAGATCGCCGCCGGGACCGACGCCGGCGGCCATGGCCATCCGCCGAACGCGATCGAGATTGCCTGCCTCGTCCGGGCCGGGATGACGCCGCTCCAGGCCTTGCGCGCGGCGACCGGATGGGCCGCCGAATGCATCGGGCGGGAGCGCGATCTGGGCACGGTCGAAAGGGGCAAGCTTGCCGATCTCGTCGTGGTCGAGGGCGATCCGCTGTCCGATGTGACGGTTTTGCAGAACCCCGAGCGGATCGCATTGGTGATCAAGGGGGGCGACATCGCCGCGAACCGGCTCGCCGGCTCTGTGGGACCTCATCCCGCGGCGCGTTGAACGGACAGCGTCTTGGCAGGCCGCATGCGATCATCCAGCGGAGGATGAGCGCCGTAGTAGCGTTTGCTCAAGTTTTGACCGTATTATGCTGCGCCGCATCAGCCGGGTGAGCCACCCTTGTCATTGGCGCAGAATGTGCTTGCGGGCCGGTCGGCAATGTCGTGGACAGTTATATGGATCGCTCAATACTCGACGGTTACGACCCGGGGGATTTTTATTGCGAGATGCTCGGCAGCCCGGCGAGTGCGGCGGTTAGACAGCGGCTCACGGGACTGTCGATTGACGCGCTGAAGGAGCGCGCTGCCGCCGCCAACGCCGAGTTGTACAATCTGGGGATTACCTTCACGGTCTATTCCGACGCGAAGACAATCGACCGGATTCTCCCGTTCGACGTGCTGCCGCGCGTGCTTTCGGCGTCGGAATGGGCGCACCTCGAAAGCGGGATCGTCCAGCGCATCACCGCGATCAACCTGTTGCTGGATGATATATACCACGACCAGCATGTGTTGCGGGACGGCATCGTCCCGTCCGACCTGATTCTCGGAAACCACAACTACCGCCCGCTGATGCGCGGCGTCGACGTGCCGCACAAGGCTTACGTCAATATCTGCGGCACCGATGTCGTGCGCGACGAGCACGGCAACTTTCTCGTGCTCGAGGATAATGCACGGACCCCCTCGGGGGTCAGCTATGTCGTCGAAAACCGGCACATGATGCTGCGCGCCTTCCCGGATTTGCTCGACGACATCAGCCTACGGCCGATCGACAATTACGGCGCCAAGCTGATCGCCGCCTTGCAGGAAGTGGCGCCGCCAGGGGTGGCCGACCCTCAGGTCGTGCTATTGTCTCCCGGCACCTACAATTCGGCGTATTTCGAGCATGTGTTCCTCGCCCGCGAGATGGGCGTGCCGCTGGTCGAGGGGCCGGATCTGGTGGTCGAGGACGAGCGCGTGTGGATGCGCACGACCGGGGGCCTCGCGCGCGTCGATGTGATCTATCGCCGCATTAACGACGATTATCTCGATCCCGAAGCCTTCATTCCCAATAGCATGTTGGGCGTGCGCGGGCTGATGCGGGCCTATCGGGCGGGTAAGGTGGGGCTCGCTAATGCGGTCGGCACCGGGGTCGCCGACGATAAGGCGGTCTATGCCTACATGCCACGGATCATCCGCTACTTTCTCGGCGAGGAGTTGATCCTGCGCAACGTCGAGACTCATATCTGCCGCGAGCCGGAAGCCTTGCGCTATACCCTCGACCATCTGGCCGAATTGGTGGTCAAACCAGTCGGTGAAGCCGGCGGTTACGGCATCACCGTCGGCCCCAAGGCGAGCCCCGCCGAACTCGACGATTGCCGGGCGAAGCTCGTCGCCGATCCGTCCAATTATATCAGCCAACCCTGCATCAAGCTGTCGGTCGCGCCGACCCTGGTCGACGGCGTCATCGAGGCGCGCCACGTGGATTTGCGGCCGTTCGCGGTGACCGGGTCGAGCACCTGGGTGTTGCCCGGCGGGTTGACGCGGGTGGCGCTTCGCCGCGGCTCGCTGGTCGTCAATTCCTCGCAAGGCGGCGGCTCGAAGGATACCTGGGTCGTTGGTTGACGTTCTGCTCGCCCGCTACGCGGACTGTATTTTCTGGCTCGCGCGTTACGTCGAGCGTGCCGAGAATCTGGCGCGCATCCTCGACGTAAACGAGACCTTTTCGCGCGACAGCAGAGGCGGCCAGAACTGGCGTTCGATCATCCAGCTGAATTCGGATGAGGAGCGCTTTTTCGCCGGCGGCCGCAAAATCTCGGCGCAAAGCGTGGTCGAGTTTTACGTGGTCGACGCCGAAAACCCGACCTCGATCGTCAGCGCCATTCACAGCGCCCGCGAGAACGCCCGCACCTTGCGGCCATTGATCTCGACCGAGATGTGGGTCCAGCTCAACATATTCCACAATCACCTCGCGTCGATCGGGGTCGCCGATCTGGTTCCAGGCAGGCTGGCGGCATTGTTCACGACCATCAAGGAAGCCTGCCAGACCCATACCGGCATCACCGAGGGTACCTTCTTCCGTGACCAGGGCTGGTATTTCTATCAGCTTGGCCGCTATATCGAGCGGGCGGACCAGACCACGCGGTTGCTCGATATCAAATACCATCTGCTATTGCCCGAGATCGCCGATGTCGGCTCGCCGACTGATGTCAGCCAATGGAACGCATTGTTGCGCTCGGCGGCCGGCTATCACGCCTATCGCCGCCTGCACGCGGCCAGCACGACCCCGGCGCGGGTCGCCGGCTTTCTGTTGCTCAATCAAGCGTTCCCGCGTTCGGTGCACCATTGTGTCCGGGAAGTCGGAAGGCTATTGGGCGACGTCAAATCACGCTATTCGCTGCGTGGCGGGAATGACGCCGCCGAAGAACTCGACCGCTTGCGTGCCGTGCTCGGCACGCTCACGATAACGGTGATCCTGAGCGAGGGATTGCACGAGTTTCTCGATCTGATCCAACAGCAACTGATCGCCGTCAGCCGTGACCTGTCGATCGCCTTTTTCGGCTATTCGCCCGAGGCCTCGCAGTCGCAGAGCGCGGTCGCGCAATAGGCCTGCGATGCCCGTCATTACCGTGCGTCACGTTACCACCTACCGTTACAAGCAGCCGGTCGCGTTTGGCGAACACCGGATGATGCTGCGGCCACGCGACAGCTATGACCAAAGGCTGCTCGACAGCAAATTGGTGATCAGACCGGAACCCGCGGACATTCGCTGGGTCCATGACGTTTTCGGCAATTGCGTCGCGATCGCCCGATTCGGCGGACGAGCGGAAGAGTTGCGTTTCGAAAGCGTGATCCGGCTCGATCACGCGGCGACCAATGCGCTCGACTTTCAGATCGAGGAATACGCGACCCGCTATCCATTCACCTATGGCGCCGACGAAATGCCGGACTTGTTGCGCCTGATAGAGCGGCAATATCTCGATCCCGAGCACGAGATCGACCGCTGGGCCGGCCAGTTTCTGCGGCATGACGGACGCAGCGACACCTCGGAATTGCTCGCCGCGATGACCCACGCGATCCGGCGAGAGATGGTTTACGAGGCACGCGAGGAGAGTGGCATCCAGGATCCGGTCAAGACCTTGCGGATCGGCAGCGGGAGCTGCCGCGATTTCGCGGTGCTGATGATGGAGGCGGTGCGTTCACTTGGTCTCGCCGCGCGTTTTGTCAGCGGCTATCTGTATGTCCCCGAAGGGCGCCTCCGCCACCGGGTCGGCGGTGGCGCCACCCATGCGTGGCTCGAAGTGTACCTGCCCGGCGCGGGTTGGGTCGAATTCGATCCGACCAACGGCATCGTCGGCAATCATGATCTGATCCGTGTCGCCGTGGTCCGTGATCCGCGCCAGGCGGTACCTATTTCCGGGAGTTGGACGGGATTTCCATCGGACCATCTCGGCATGACCGTCGAAGTCGAGGTCACCGCCGAGGCCAAGCCTGGCGCTGCGCCGGAAGCGATGCTGGAACGGCGCTCACAAGCAAACGGCTAAGGTCGACGCCGAAAACCTCGTCGCGCCTGGACATTGCCGAGACGACGTCCCTATCATCGCCAGTGTGAAAATCGAGCGTTCACTTGGCGAGCAGGGAGGGTGGTGAGCCGTGGCCGACCGGCAACCCTATGCGCGGAATCGTCCGGCGACCTCGCGTGGGGCTCGTCACGGGAAGAACTGGCCAACCTATCTCGGGATCACCGGCCTCCTGTTGTTCATCCTCGTCGCGCTGGTCGGCGGCATCATTTGGTATAATTCGAAGAAGTCGAGTGAGCTTGCGATCGCCGCGGCGCAGCGGCTGATGCAAGAGGCGGACGAAAAGATCATCGATCGGATCAGGCTGCTCTACGACCCGATGTACGCGATCGTCGGCATTGCCTCGCTGGTACCGGAGCTGACCACGCCGACCGCCGACGAGGATGCGAACGCGAAGGCCCTGCTGTTGCGGGCGTTGCGCACTTATCCCCAGATTCTCTCGCTGTATGTCGGTTTTGACAACGGCGGCTTCTCAATGATCACCCATATCGCCGGCGACAAGTCCGGCGCCTTGCGCAAGCAGCTGCAGGCGCCGCCGGACGCGGATTTTGCCAATGAGATTGTTACCATCGACCCCGGCGCCCAACCTAATGTGCGCTGGGTCTTCTTTGCCAAGGACGGAGCCGTCGTGGGCCGGCGTGACAACGCGCCGCCGTTCGATCCTCGCAAGCGCCCGTGGTATGACGCGGCGAAGAAAACCGACGTAGTCGAACACAGCGATCTCTACATCTTTGCCTCAAACGGCGAGCCGGGGTTCACCCTGAGCCGCAGCTTCAAAGGACCCATGCCAGGGGTGATGGGCGCCGACCTCGCCGCAGTTGATCTGGCGAACTTTCTGCGCGAACAGCGGATCACGCCAGGCAGCACCGCGTTCATCTTCACAAAGGCCGGCGAGATTGTGGCCTTACCCGACCAAGCCCGGATCACCAAGGCGGTCCGGGCCAACGGCGAGACTAAGGCAATGCTGCCGAAGATCGCCGATTTGAACGATCCGGTGATCGAGGGTCTCGTCACCGCCTACCGGAACCAACAGATGGCCGGCAGCCGCGTATTCGACGTTGCTGGCCGGACCTATATCGGTCGGGTGACCGATATTCCACCGCGCTATGGGCGTGACCAGTTGCTGGCGATCGCTGTGCCGGTTGACGAGATCGTCGAGCCGATTATCGGTATTCGCAACGACACCCTGCTCTACTCACTCGCTTTTCTGGTCTTCGCTCTGCCGCTTTTTGTGACGCTCGTCGTCGCCTGGATTGACCGCCGGCTCGCAGCGCGGGCGCCCTGGCCGCAATTCCGCGACGACGAATAGCCGGGCCTGACGCGCCGAGTCAGCCGATGCGCTGTTCCTCGACGACAACGGTGCCGACGGTGACCAACTCGTCCTGGTAGAGCCAGCGGGTGAAGAAGCCCGCGAGCGCTGCGCCGATGATCGGGGCCAGCCAGAACAGCCACAGCTGGGCGATATAGTGTCCGCCGGCGAATAGCGCGGGTCCGGTGCTGCGCGCCGGGTTGACCGAGGTGTTGGTCACCGGGATCATGATCAGATGGATCAAAGTCAGGCATAGCCGATCGGGATGCCGGCAAACCCGACCGCCGCCCCCCGCGAGGTCGAGCCGATGATGACGAAAAGGAAAAAGAAGGTAGCGACCACTTCACCGATAAAGCAGGCGCCCAAACCGTATTTGCCCGGGCTCAGATCGCCATAGCCGTTGGAGGCAAAACCCCCGGCCACCCAGTCTGGCTTGCCCGAGGCAATCGCGTAAAGAATTGCCGCGGCGACGATCGCGCCGATCACCTGGGCGATGATGTAGGGCACCACGTCTCCGGCCTTGAAGCGCCCGCCGGCCCACAGGCCGATCGTCACCGCCGGATTGAAGTGGCCGCCGGAGATGTGTCCGACCGCATAGGCCATCGTCAGCACGGTCAGCCCGAAAGCGAAGGCGACTCCGAGAAATCCGATTCCCAGTCCCGGAAAGGCGGCGGCCAGAACGGCGGCACCGCACCCCCCAAAAACCAGCCAGAGTGTTCCGAAAAATTCGGCCGTTGCACGGCGGGTCATATCCATTGGTTGTTCTCCGATGCGATTCGGGCTGATCGGGCTCAATAAGCTTGACTTGCTGGTGGGTGCAACAAGCTGCACAAAATTGCATCAGGTGCAACAGCGCTCTCGATTTCTATACTAAAGGGCGATGTGTTGCACTTTTTGGAAAGGCCGGCGATAGGCTGCAGGTATGTGCCGATTCGGCTCTAATCGGGCCAGCGCCGATGCACCCACAGCCAAAGCTCGGGCCGGTCGCGGATCCATAGTTCCAAAGTCGCGTTGACCGCGGTCATCAGGGCGGCGGCGTCGGCATGACGATCGCCGCTTCGGGGCAGGGGCAATGGCGGGGAGACCGTGACCCGGAAGCGTGCTCCCGCGAGCCGCTCGACCCGAAGCGGAATCACCTCGCAGTCGAAACGGAGCGCTAGAAACGCGAGCGCGGAACTGGTCATCGCCGGGCGTCCAAAGAATGGGATCGGGATCCCGTCATTCATCTTCTGGTCGGCGAGCAAGCCAAGATGCACTCCGCGATTGAGAGCCAAGATCGCACGACGCGCGGCAACGGCGCCCTTCGGGATGAACTCCTCGCGATCGCCCCGCAACCTTGCGATCAAGCGGTCGACCAATGGATTGTTGGCGGCACGGTAGATCTGGGCGACTGAGATCCCGTACTGGACCCCGGCTAGCGAGCCGATCTCCCAGTTGGCGATATGCCCAGAGAAAACGATCATCCGCCGCCCGGCAGCGACCGCCCGGTCTATATGCTCGAAGCCGTGAGTCTCGACCCGTCCGTCCGGCTCGTAGACGCGGATGTTCCGCAGATGCGGGTACTCTGCCGCAACGCGGCCGAGATTGTCCCACATGCCGATGACGATTTGTTCGACAGCAGCGTCGGAAAGCTCGGGAAAGGCGCGGCAAAGATTGAGCCGTGCCCGTTTGGAGACTCCGAGAAATGGACCCAGACGCCGCGCCAGCGCGCCGCCGAGGGCGGAAGCCCAATCGAGCGGCAGCAATCCGAACACGGCGAATAAAGCCGTGGCCCCCCAAGCTTCCAGGCGATGAGCGAAGCGGGGAGCCTCAACAACAGCGTTCGTCTGGGCCGCGTCCATTGCCACAGGCGAATAGCACGTAGCGGCCGAGAAGGCCATCGGGTGCCGCAGGATGACCCGCCGACTGCCTAAGCCATAAGCAGTGTCGACCACGATCAGCGCAAAGCCGCCGACTGCGGGGTTTGTAGTCCGGCATCGAGCACGATCGCCCGGCTCCGGCCGCCGCGGAGCTAATCCGGCCAGCGCCGAATGCACCCACAGCCAAAGCTCGGGCCGGTCGCGGATCCATGCTTCCAGTATGGCGGTGACCCGAAAAGATGATCATTCGTCGCCCCGAGGCAACAGCGCGGTCCATGGGTTTCGACCCGTCCGTCCGGCGTGAAGACGCGGATCTCGCGAAGATGCGGGTACTCCGCGACGACCCGGCCGAGGTTATCCCACATCCCGACGACGATCTGCTCGATCTCGGCTTCCGCAAGGTCGGGAAAGGAGCGGCGCAGATTAATCCGGGCGGCTTCGAAATCCCGAGATATGGGCCGACAAGCCGGCCCAAACGTTCCCCTGCGACGGAAGCTCAATCGATCGGCAACAGGCCGAGCCCACCGAACCCCAGCGCCGCGGCCCAGGCCTCTATCCGATGGGAAAGCCGCAGCGCCTCAGCGCCAAAACCGGGCCGGGTCGCACCCATCGCCGCCTGCCGTGAGCGCGATCGGCTCGAGCAAACCGTCCAGCGCCGCGGGATCGGACCACCGAACTTCGACTTCGAGCACCTCGATCCCGGCCCGCAACTCAGAAGGCACGCGCACGAGATCCTTCGCCGACGTCACCAGGCATGCGTGCTCGCGCGCCGCGATCCGGCGCAATTCGTCGAGTTCGCCGCGGCTGAACGGGTGATGGTCGGGAAAGGAGCGTGCTGCGACCAGTTCGACGCCGAGCCCGCGCAAGGTCGCAAAGAACTTTTCCGGCCGTCCGATCCCAGCGAAGGCGA
>CAWGFH010000004.1:0-300710 GCA_963821795.1 uncultured Alphaproteobacteria bacterium | reverse complement strand
GGCATCGGCGTCACCTTGCGCCTCGCTCTGCCCGGCTGTCGCTCATTGGCGTGCTCTGTTCGAGCGCTGGCGTTACAAGCGGTTGGCCGGCAGCCGTCCGGGACCGGGGTCGCCACCGACGAACGCTTTATCGACCCCGAAAGCGGCAAGCTCGTCACCGTGATCTATCGCCCCGCGACCGGCGAGCGCCGCTACGTTGCCGGCCCAGGCCATCTTGGTCCACCCGCCATCTCGGCGCCGCTTGTGCCGGGTGCGCCGTCTACCGCCCTTCTGCCTTTAGCGACATGCCGGTCCGATCATTTCGCCGGGGACACTGCGCGACGAAGCGAGATTCCCACCGCCTCGACCAAGCGAGGGGTGCGAAATATGATTGCTCAAAGGATAGAGGGGAGGCCGGCATGAAATTCGGGCTTTTCGGCGGGGCGCGGGCCAAGGGCGGGCCCGCCGGCGACAGCCCCGGCTATCGCGACTTCATCAACTATGTCGGCGAGGCCGAGCGGCTCGGCTTTTCCAGCGTCTTTCTGGTCGAGCACCATTTCACCGGCTTCGGCCAGGTCTCGGCGTCGATGAACATGCTGGCCTATCTGGCCGCGCGCACCGAGCGCATCCGGCTCGGCACCGCGGTCGTCGTGCTGCCCTGGCACAACCCGATCCTGGTCGCCGAGCAGGCGGCGACGCTCGACCTGCTGTCGAACGGCCGGCTCGATTTCGGCGTCGGCAAGGGCTATCGCAGCTACGAATTCGCCGGCTTCTGCATCGCGCCGGAGGAGGCGACCGAGCGCTTCGACGAGGCGATGGAGGTGATCCGCAAGGCGTGGACCTCGCCCGGCCGCTTCTCGCATCACGGCAAGCGCTGGCACTACGACAATGTCGTCGTCGAGCCGAGCCCGATCCAGCAGCCGCACCCGCCCTTCTGGCTCGGCGCCGGCAGCGCCGAGTCGATCCGCCGCGCCGCGCGCGAGGGCTACAATCTGCTGCTCGACCAGATCGCCCCGACCGATCTCATCATCGACCGCGTCGCCATCTTCCGCGAGGAATGCGAGCGGGTCGGGCGCGGCTGGGACCCGATGTTGGTCGGCGTCACCCGCGGCCTGCAGATCGTCCACAACGACGAGGAGCGCGCCGGGCGCTCGCACCCGCCGGCAGGTGCTGAAGAACATCGGCGACCTCGCCCGCGGCCCCGGCGCCGAGCGCTATGCCCAAATCAAGGACGATGAGGATTCGTTCGAGCTCGACGACGCGCCGCTGCTCGGCACGCCCGAGGAGATCATCGCGCGGCTGAAGCGGCTCGAGGCCGGCGGCGTCGAGTATGTGCTGTTTGCAGCGCCAGGCGCCTCGGTCGCCGGACTGCGCACCTTCGCCGAGGAGATCATGCCGGCCTTCGCCGATTCGCCGATGGCGCTCGCCCAAGTTTAATTGTCTCACCGACAGTGAATGAGTTGATTAGCCTTGATGGCTCTGCGCCACCGATAAGATGGCCGGACTAGCTTGCACTGTCTGATGGTGCGCCGGTTCGAAATCGGCTTTGCCCGCCTACTGGACAGTTGATCCGTAGCGCCAGCGCGAGGGAAAGCACTTGAATTCGCCAGTTGAGCCGGAGAACGGCGGCGGATCAACGCCTGCAGCGGGGTCGGACGCGGTGCACCCGCTTTCTGCGCAGGATGGCGGTGCGACACCGCAACCCGACCGCGCAACAAGATTTCTGTCCGTCATCAAAAGCGAATTCGGCCACGCCCCGGTCTGCTTTATCTCTGGCATGGTGGCGACGGCCGACGTGGTGTTCCGGACAGTCGAGGCCACTTTACCGATTTACCCAGCCACGTTCTCGAATCCGCTGGTACCGGTGGTGCCCACAGCGCCTGCTGCCAACCAAAGCGCGATCTTGTTCGTAGGAGTGCTGTGCTTGACCGTGCTGTCGCAAAACGTCGGCGCCTATGCTTGGTACAAGGCGATCGCATGGAGTTCGCGGCTACCGCTGGCGGTCCTGCTCTCTGTTTCCTTTGTTTCCTCACCGCCGAAAACGTGATTATATTTCTCGGGCGGCTTCGGTCAAATCTATCAGCTTGGCGATTTTTCGCGGCCGCTTGCGCTACTCCTGATCTCGCTGTTGCTAATCGTTCTGACAATCGGAGTAGCCTTTTCATTGCTGGACGAATACCGCTCGGGCGACGAAACCAAAGAGGACCAGACGACAATTCCGATGATCCTCCACCTTTTCGGCTATGGCATCATGAGTGTGCTGCTGTTGGCGATCATGGGCAGCACGAAATGATCCGGTAGCGGCCGCAAAGCATAGGCAGCGATCGCGAGAAACACACAACCGGCGGCAGGGGTAGGGTCGATGATGGAACAACGCAATGCGATCGTTACTGGCGGACTGCGCGGGCTTGGCCGGGCGATGGCGCTCGGGCTTGCGCGCGAGGGCCATCGGGTGCTCGCGGTCGGCCATATCGCCGAGGACGTGCCGGAGATCGAGCGGGCCGCGACGCAGTTGCCCGGGCGGGTCGAGCCGCTGGTCGCCGATCTACGCCGCGTCGAGGAATGCGACCGGATCGTCGCAGCGGCCGAAGCGCAATTCGGCCAGGTCGACATTCTGGTAAGCAATGCCGGGCTGACCTTTACCTATATCGATCCGCCGCGCTTTCGCCGGCCAACGATCCAAAAATTCTGGGAGGTCGGAGACGAGATCATCGAAAACGTGATCGCCACCAACTATCTCGCCGGCGACCGGCTGGCGCGCCGGGTCGCTCCCGGCATGGTCGCGCGCGGCTGGGGCCGCATCATCAACGTGACGACCAAGCTCGACACGATGAACCGGGCCGGGACCCACCCCTACGGCGCCTCGAAGGCGGCGCTCGAAATGGCGACCGAGGTGTGGGCCAAGGAAACCGAGGGTACCGGGCTGACGATCAACATCGTCAATCCCGGCGCCGGCGCCAACACCCCGGGGATGGCCGAGGAGATGCGCGAGATGAGCCGCGACGGCCGCGCCGCCCGCCTCGTTGAGCCCGACGAGATGGTGCCGCCCCTGCTCTACGTGGTCTCGCGCGAAGCCGACCGGGTCAACGGCTACCGCTTTGACGCCAACCTCTGGGACTCAGCCGTGCCGCCCGCCGAAGCGGCCCGACGGGCCGGCCGTCCCGCCGGCTTCGCGATGCACCCGCAAATCGGCTCTCCGTCCCCAGGGGCGGAGAGCGCAGGGTGAGGTAGAGGAAACGCCTAACCTGAGAGGCCAGCGCCCTGATTGTGAGATTTCGCTGATTGCGGTGATATCCCACCATCGACCATCCCGGCGCAGGCCGGGATCCATTTCCGCCATGGGTACCGGCCTTCGCCGGTATGGCGAGAAGAAAATTGCAGGCCAGCGGATCCGACGAACGTCCACTCCACGACGCTGGCTAATCGCTCACAGCAGACGCCCTTGCGTGTTAGCGCTTTCGCGGGCGGCGGTGCGAAAGGTGGCGGCAGCATCGATGCGCGGGATGCGCGGGCGCTTGCCGTCAAACAGTTCGGCGAGGGTGATGATCTGGATTTTCGGCACGCTCTCGAACGGCCCTTCGAACAGGCCCGCTGCCGCCGCCTCGCGCTCCATCGCGCGCGTCGGCAGAGCCAGCGAGATCAGCACCCCGACCGCCGCCTTCTCGCGCTCGACGACGGCGATCAGGTCGCGCACCATGCCGACCCCGACATTGTCGCCGCCCTTGACCGAAATCAGCGCCTTTTCGGTTTTGTCCTTGTCGCTGCGGAAAAACAGGATGCCGTCGATGCCGCCATCCGCACCCTTTTTCTTGCCGCCATAGGGCCGGGCATCGACCAACGACACTGCCCACCACTGAAACTGATACTTGTCGCGACGGGCGAGATCGATCGCACTTTCGAGATCCTTCGGCGTGCCGTGAACCTCGAACGCGACGCCGGGAAACGCGTCCTTCAACCGCCGCTCGATCAGCGAAATCGCCAGATGGGTGACGTCGATGCCGATCCAGGCGCGCCCCAATTTCTGCGCCGCATGGATCGTCGTCCCGCAGCCGCAGAACGGGTCGAGCACAAGGTCGCCTTCTTTCTGAGAGGCGCGAATCACGCGTTCGAGAAGCGCAACTGGCTTTTGTGTCGGATAGCCCAGCCGCTCCTTTGCCTGCGCGGAAATCGGCGAGATGTCTGTCCAAACGTCGGATGCGACGCCGAAGGTCCGTGACAACCCATTCTTCGTCGAGGATAGCACCTTCTGACCGTCGGCCGCGGACTGCCCTCGCTGCGTCGAGAGAATCGCGGCCGTCTTGGACTGTACCACGCTTCGATGTCGCTTCACTCGGAAGCACCCGCAGAGCCCATGCGGCGGAGCGTTGGACCGACACGCCGTTCGGATTGTCGCTTACGCCGTGTCGACGCCAGAGAAACAGTCAGATCCCGACCGGTATACAGCGACCAGTCTTCATCTGGATGTATATGCTGCTCTACGTATTCAGCGAGTATAGGTCGTAGCGAGGATTACCACGGGTAATCTTCTGCTCTCGAGCATAGAAGCAGCAATACGTCATGCTGACGCGGCCCACATTCGAATTCTGACAGATCCTGTGGGCGTTGTTCGCTGCCAAATAATTTCATTCAAAAAGTGTCGCTGGCCAAAGATCGCATCCAGCAAGATCTTTAAGTAATGGCTGGCGGTCGGGTCGCAATGCAGATAGAGCGAGCCGGTGGGTTTGAGGACGCGGTGCAGTTCGATCAGGCGGACGGCCATCATCGCCAGATAAGCCATCATGTCGTTTTCGCCGAGAAACGAGCGCATCGCGCGCAGCAGCTCGGCGGCTTGCGTTGATGGCGAAGCCAGGACTTCGGCAAAGGCGCGCTCGGCCTGCTCACCCCAATGCCAGGTGTCCTCGAAGGCCTCGATCTGGGCGTCGGCCGCCTTTCCCGCCGGGCTCTTGAACAGGACGTTGTAATTGGCCTGGCTGTTGAACGGCGGGTCGAGATAGATCAGATCGACGCTCTCACTGGCGATGCTTTCGCGCAATACCGAAAGGTTGTCGCCGTAATAAAGTGCGTTAGTCATCGCCCCTCTTCCGATATCCCTCGCCGCCCCCAAGAGCGGAGAAGGTCTTTCTCTGCCTTATCTGATGTCCAATTCCCGTCGGAGGATTATGAAGCCGGGCCCGTGCTACTCCCAGGGTGTTTCTGCTGCGGCGTTGCGGCCGGCGATGCGGCCAAAGGCCAGGCATTCGCCAATATTCCCGGTGCCCTGATACATATAGCTGTAGATCGAGCCCAGTTCTCCCGCACTGTACAGCCTGGCGATCGGCGCGCCGTCGGGCCGCATTATCTGCGCGTTTTCGTTGCGCCTCGGGCCGCCCTGAGTATTCAGCATCGAGGGCGAGAGCTCGACCGCATAAAACGGTCCGGCGGCGATCGGCGCCATCATCAGGGTTCGGCCGAAATCCGCATCGTGACCCGCGTCGCAGCAGGTGTTCCATCGGCGCACGCTGTCGGACAGCGCAGCAGGGTCCAGCCCCAATACCGACGCCAGGGCGGCGATGCTGTCGCCGGTTTTGATCCAGCCCTTCGCCAGTTCGGCGCTGTTGTCCTCGCTCCACTCGTAGCGCTCGATTATCTGCGTCCACCCGTGGCTCGGATGCTTGTCGTAGAGCGGCCCCGAAGAGAAAAGCGTGTGATCGAAGATCAGAAACATCGGGCACGGGGTCGATAGCGGCATCCAGCGACCGTTCACCGGAATTTTCCCGTGGCGGGTCTTGAACTTTTCGTCGGTAAAGCGCTTGGCGTCCGGACCCACCACGATCATGCCGCCCGGGATTTCCTTGCTGTAATGCAGGGCCTGCATTGAAAACGTGGTCCGGACTTCCGGAACCTTGAGCGCCATCGAAGGGCCGGCATAATTATTCATATGCCAAAGGTCGGCCCCAACCGACATTGCCATGGTGATGCCGTCACCTTCGTTATACGGCGAGCCCGAAGTGTAGCAATAGGGAACACCGGGAAGATAATTGCGGATCATCTCCTGGTTGTTTTCAAAGCCTCCGCAAGTCAAGACTACCGCTTTACGCGCCTTGATGTAGGTCGAGCCATTGCCGTTCTCGGCCCGCACCCCGAGAATTTCCTTGGTGACATTGTGCTGGACAAGCTCTCTTGCCGGCGTTTCGTAGCGAATCGCGATCGGGCGCTGCTTGACCAGCCGCTCGAACAGTTGCCAAGTATAGGAATAACCATAGGTCGGCCCGTCGTGAAATTTATGTACACAGTCCGAGCCGGGCAGATCGGGAAACTCGATGCCGACCGGCGGATGCTGGTGCTCCTGCGGGTCGCCGCCGAGGCTTTCGAGCCAGGCATTGTTCCGGCACATCTCCTCGGCCCACCTTCTCACCATCGTCTCCGGCACGGTGTAGGGTCCGCACAGCGCCGTTAGATAGGCGGCGGCGTTTTCAACCGATGACGTATTAAGATATCCCTGGCCCGCAACCCGCGTGTTGCCGCCCTCCTCGCCTTCGGGCGCTTTTTCCAGCATGACGACCCGGGCGCCCAGCTCGTGGGCGGTAACGGCTGCAGCCGCGCCTGCCGCCCCGAATCCGACGACGACGACATCCGCCTCTGCGTCCCATTTGGGCAGCACTGAAGGTTCGAGCTTCATGATTTTTTCCTGTTGACGGGGTCAGTCTGCGAGTAGCTGCGGCGA
Organism: uncultured Alphaproteobacteria bacterium; assembly: GCA_963821795.1. GTDB lineage: Bacteria > Pseudomonadota > Alphaproteobacteria > ATCC43930 > CGMCC-115725 > AP-15. Next base: position 294,028 of record CAWGFH010000004.1, on the reverse strand, counting down.
CGCCAGCGCTTCTGTTGCTCCAGCCAATGCATCGAGCAGCACGCTCCATTGTCCGAGTTTGGCATTGAAGTCGAGGCGCGCATGGGCCGGGCTCGTCGACGGCAATGCCAGATAGGCGATGCCTGGGCGCCGCGCGAAATGGCGGTCATAGAGCCGCCGTGCGCCAGTGCCATTGAAGGCGACGGCCCGGATCAACGGATGGTCGTCGAGCAGCCGATCGATGGCATTGGGCCGTTCCCGGCGGATTGTCGCGTCGGCGCTGGCCTCGCGCTCGCCGGCCGCGCACACATCCCACAGCGCCACCCGCCGCGCCATGGCAAAGCCCAGCTTTGCTTGGTAATCGGCCTCCGGCGGCGCGTCGAACAGGGCGAACAGGATCGGCCAGAACAGGTTGCGCGGATGGGCGTAATATTCCTGGCGGCGCAGCGATTCCTCACCGGGCAGGGTGCCAAGCACGAGAACCTGCGCACGCACGTCGACAACCGGCGGAAAGCTGCGTTTGACCGGCGTGGCCGCGGCCGGCCCGAGGCCCGCCCTCACGCGACAAAGCGGCCGAGGCGGACCGCGGTGTGCCCCTTGGCGAGACGGCGCGAAGGCATGATCAGCACGCAATCATCATACGGGGTGCGCACTTCGCGGCCATTGTCGTGGCCGATCAACGTCCCCTTAGGCGACAGCACTTCGAGCCCGCGAAAATCGTCGACGAATTCGAACTTGTCGCTGGAGATCGTGACCGCCTCTGTCACCTCGATCACCCGCTGCCGTGGATGGGAGTTGAAGTCCGGCCCGGCGAGCGGTGCCGCGTCGTCGCGCGTCAAGGCACCGACGGCGATCAAGAACCGCAGCATGACATCGGTCGCGACTTCGGCCGCCCGGTTCTGCCAATGCTGCCCGGCCTCGATCAACAGAGCAGTCCTGGCGGAGGCCGGATCGGCGAAATCGCGATAATCGCGCATTCGCTTGCCGGCGGCATGGCCGACGTCGCACATGATCAGCTCCGGAAGCCCGACCTTCCGCGCCAACGCCACGGACCGGTCGAGCGTGCCGGCCAGCATCAAGGGTGCCGTCGCGTATTGCATCGAGTGGATATCGAGCAGGAAATCGGCGGCGTCGACAAAAGGGCGCAGGGCGCGGGCGCGGGCGAGCTCGACCGATTGCCGCGAACCGTCGAGGGTCGCCTCGTCCCACAATCGGTTGAAATCCTCGTCGATAAAGCGCGAGGCGATGGGGTAGCGCCGATCGAAACTGCGATAGGCGGCGACATTGTCAAATGCCAAAGTCAGCCGCCCCTGGCGCGGCTTCAACCCGGCGCGGAATAGGCGGTCGAGTGCAATCGCCCCGCAGATCTCGTTGCCGTGGGTCAGCGCGGTGACCAGCACATGCGGCCCCGAGACGCCGCTGTCGAAGCTGGTGACGTATTCGACCCCGGTATTGCCGGCCCGGTACGGCTCGATATCGGGCGGGGTCAGCTCGACGGCGTAATTCGGCTCAGGCACGCACTACTCCCGTTGTTCGCAGCAAAGTCGACGGTATTTTTGCACCCCCTCGACGGTCGGGTCACGCCGACCGTAGCCCCGCTTGGTGCGACAGAAATTCGCCTCAGACGGAAACACTATCGAAAATGCGGCTGATAAACCGCTCGCATTGGGCGATCTGATCGAGGTCGATGAATTCGTCAGGCTTGTGCGCCTGTTCGATCGAACCCGGACCGCAGACGACGGTCGGGATTCCCGCCTGGTGAAACAAACCGCCTTCGGTGCCGAAACTGACCTTGGCGGTGCCGTTCGCCCCGGTCAGCGAGGCGACCAGCCGGGTGATCTCGGCGTCGTCGGCGGTATCGAGGCCGGGAAAGGCGCTCAATTCCTCAAACTCGATCGCCGATTCTGCGCGGATTGCCCGCATTTCCGGCAAGAGCCGGTTCTCGGCAAATGCGCGCAATTCGCTGATTCCGGCATCCGGATTCTCGGCCGGCAGCAGCCGAAACTCGAAATCAAATGTGCAGTCCTTTGGCACGATGTTCAGCGCCGTGCCGCCATGGATTACCCCGGTCTGGATCGTCGTGTAAGCGGGCGTGTATTCCGGGTCGAACGGACCCTCGTCGCGCCGTCGGCGCGCCATCGCCTTGAGCAGAGCGACCAACTCGGCCGCGGCCTCGATCGCGTTCACTCCGAGATGGGCCAGCGCCGAGTGGCATTCGAACCCGTGCACCCGGCAACGAAAGCTGCGCTTGCCCTTGTGGCCGGTCACCGGCCGCATCATGGTCGGCTCACCGACAATGCACAATCGCGGCCGGTCCGGCCGGTCGGCGATTGCCGCGATCAGCCGGCGTGCGCCTCGGCAGCCGACCTCTTCGTCATAGGACAAGGCGAGATGGAGCGGAATCCGCAATGGGCGGGCCGCGAGGCCGGGCAACAGCGCCAGCACCACCGCGATAAAGCTCTTCATATCCGCCGTGCCGCGACCGAACAGCCGTTCGTCCGTGGCGAGCACGTCGAACGGGTCACTGTGCCAGTCCTGCCCGTCGACCGGAACAACGTCCGTGTGGCCCGACAGCATGATCCCGCCGATCTCCGGCGGGCCAAGCTTGGCATAGAGATTGGCCTTGTTGCCGGTCTCGTCGAACACCAGCTCGCTGGCCACGCCGAGGCCGTCGAGGTAGTTGCGCACGAACTCGATCAGGTCGAGGTTCGAGCCTCGGCTGGTGGTATCGAACGCGACCAGCCGTCGCACCATTTCGAGGCTGTCGATTGCGGGTGAGATCATAGCGCGAGGTTATGCTCAACCGCGGCGCAGCGCCAGCGACACCGCATATCCTGGCGGCTTGCCCAGCGGCAGCGCTGTCCGTAAATTCGCCTGCACGGGGACGGTCGGCGCCCCGCGGCGCCGAGTTTGCTTGTTCCCACCTCAGTCTCGAGGGACGATGCCCAACGAAACCGCCAAACCAGCGCTCGGTTCGATCGGATGAGTTTCGAGATTCCCGGCGTGTTGTGGCGCCGCGACCCTGAGGCGCCGGAAGTGCCGCTGGTGTTCGACTCGCCGCATAGCGGCTCGCACTATCCCGAGGATTTCCGGTTCAACTGCGCGCTCGAAAACCTGCGCCGGGCCGAAGACGGCTTTGTCGACGAACTCTACGCCGCCGCCCCGGCACATGGCGCGACCTTGATCGGCGCAGTCTTTCCGCGCAGCTACCTCGATGCCAACCGCGCGGTCGACGACATTGATGATGCATTGATCGACGGCATGTGGCCGTCCCCGTTACGGCCGTCGCACAAGACCCGCGCCGGTCTCGGCCTTGTCCGGCGAGTGGTGCGGCCTGGCCTGCCAATCTATGACCGCAAGCTCTCCGCAGCCGAGATCCTGGGGCGGATCGAGCGCTGTCACACGCCCTATCACCGCGTTCTCGACGATGCCTGCAGCCGGCTCCACCGCGATTTCGGCGTTGTCTGGCATATCAACTGTCATTCGATGCCGTCGAAGCGCAGCGCGCGGGACATTGGCCGGCCCGCCGATTTCGTGCTCGGCGACCGCGACGGCACGACCTGCGACAAGGAATTCACCGATTTTGTTGCCAGCGTGTTGCGTGCTCGCGGCTACGATGTGCGGATCAACGAGATCTACAAGGGTGTAGAGATCGTCAAGCGGCAGGGCCGCCCGGAGGTACAGCGCCACAGTCTGCAGATCGAGGTCGACCGCGCCCTTTATATGGATCAGAAGACACTGGAAAAGAACGCGGGTTTCGCCCAGGTTCAGGCCGACATCACCCATCTGATCGCATCCCTGCGCGAGTTCGCCGAGGGCCGGCGATGACCGATCCGATGCCGATCGCCGGACGTTCGCTGCATCCGCTGTTCGTCGCCGAAATCACTGGCGTTGACTGTGCACGGGCCTTGTCCCCGGAAGCCGTGCGCGCGATGTGGCAGGCGATCGACCGCCATGCGGTGCTGGTTCTGCGTGGCCAGGACCTCGACGACGAGCGTCAGTTGGCTTTTGCCGGCCAGTTCGGCGAAATCGAGGCGCCGCGCAGCGCGCGTGGCGCGGCCAAGCGCCGGCTGCGTCCGGAAATTTCCGACATCTCGAACCTCGACGAAAACAATCGGCTGCGCACCGCTGACGATCCGCGTCGTTTTGACCAGCTCGGCAATCGGTTATGGCATACCGACGGCTCGTTTCGCCGAGTCCCCGCTGTGTTGTCGATGCTCTTTGCGCATCGGGTGCCGCAGAGCGGCGGAGAGACCGAATTCGCCGATTTGCGCGCGGCCTGGGATGAACTGCCCGACAGAACCAGGACGCAAATCGACGGGCTCGTCGCGATGCACGACATCGCTTATTCGCGAGCCCAGATCGGCTTCACCGAGCTGCTGTTCGGTGAGCGCGAGGTTTTGCCGGCGGTGCCGCAACGTTTGGTGCGGATTCATCCGGGCTCCGGGCGCAAGACGCTCTATCTCGCCTCGCATGCTTCGCATATCGTCGGGATGCCGGTGCCCGAGAGCCGCCTGCTGCTGCGCGATCTGATCGAATTCGCGACCGAACGGCGCTTTGTCTACCGCCACGTCTGGCGGCAGGGCGATCTGGTTATCTGGGACAACCGCTGCACGATGCATCGCGGCCGGCCGTTCGACGAGAGCGAAACCCGCGACCTGCGCCGGGCGACTACCCGCGACACGGCGTCCACCCTCGACCAGGTCGCATGATCCAGCGAGGAATCCGCGATGGCCAAAATCCCGACGGTCCTGCAATCGCATATCGACACCGCGTTTCCGGCGAATGTGTGCCTGGTCGGCAGCGTGCTGCCAAACGGGTTCGCCCAGATCACGCCGCGCGGCGGGACGATGGTGTATGACGACACCCATCTCGCGCTGTGGGAGCGCGGAAAGGGCTCGACCAGCGCGAACCTAGCCGACGGCACCGCTCTGACAGTCTATTTCCGCAAGCCGCAGCTGCGTGAGGACGGCGTCCTCCCCAAGGGCGGCATCGCCCGCTTTTACGGGCGCGCCCATATCCATAAATCGGGACCGGTCTATGAAGAGGTGTGGCGGCGCCTCGTCCAGCCCGAGAAGGACCGCGACCCGCAAAAGAGCGGCTACGCCGTGTTGATCGACATCGAGCGCGCCGAGGATCTCGACGGGCAGCCGCTGGCGCTCGACTGAGAACGGCTCGGGCTGAGTAGGCCGAGCCGGCATCAAACCCTCTGTCAGCGGGGCGGCGCCGCATCCAATGCGGCGAGCCGACCCTTGGCCTCGGCTTCGCCCAGGGCAAGCGCGCTGCGATACCAGAAGCCCGCGATCGCCGGATCACCGCGCAGCCCGTGCCGGCCGTCGCGGTCGAGGAAGCTCGGATCATACGTCGCACCCAGCCCCAGCGCCCCGCGCCCCGCTCCGCTGTCGAACGCCTGCTGATAAAGCTGGCGAGCCGCGGGAAAGTCCGCGTGGTGAAAGAGAGCATCGCCTCGTGCCAAGAGTGCCAACACCTCCGCGGTTGAGAGCGGCCGGCCGACCCTCGGCGGCGGCGCGGCCGGGGCCTCCGCCGCTGATTTGGAAACCCCGGTGTCATGTGTTGCCGCCGAAATCGCCGACTGCGCCCCAGCGCGATCCGGCAAGGGGGATGGAGCCGGCACCGGCGCGCTGGCGATGGCCGTCGACTGATGCGAGGTCGGGTGCTGCGCCTGCCCGGGGCTCGTGCCGGCTTGTTGCGTCGTGGCGGGCGGACTGGTTCCGACCGCGGCGGCCGCCTTGATCACCGGCACCACTGGACGCTGCGGCGCTGCCGGAAGCTGCGGTGACGCCGACAATGCAGGTGCCGCCGGCGCCGCAGTGTTGCGATCGGCGCCCGAGATCGGGTGCTGCGTCAGCAGCACCAGCCCGGCGCCAAACACCGCGCCGATGATCGTGACGGCAACGAAGGCCAACGCACCGAGGTAGAGGATATTGCTCCCCGAGCGCGCCGAAGGTGCGGGCGACGCAAGCGTGGATCCAGGTGCCGCGGGCGCTGAGGGGCTAGACGCAATCGCCGACGCCGGGGTTGAGGGTGCAGGCGCGACCGCCGCCTCGGGCATGGCAGGCACCGCCTCGGGCATGGCAGGCACCGCCTCGGCCATGGAGGGCGCCTGCCCGACAGTCGGCGCAGCTGCCGGGCCGGGTTCGGGTTCTTCACGATTTGGCTCGGCTGCCTGTTCCTGCGGTTCCGGCGCATGCGTCTGCGGGACGCGCGTTCGAAAGATCTGCCCGAGCAGATACCGCTGCTCCAGCTCAAGCTCGGCCTGTGTCTTTTCGGGCTCGTCGGGTGACATATCAATGCACCGCGTTCATCAAGGTACGGTTGGGGGCGGCCTGCCGTCGCTATTGCAGCGGCGCGGCGTCCGCTTCAATTTCACGCACGCAACGCCCACGAGAAAGACCGAATGAGCTGGCTCACCAATTTTGTCCTGCCCAAAATCCGCGCGGTCGTCACCAGGAAGGGCATCCCCGACAACCTTTGGACGAAATGCCCAGCCTGCGAGCAAATGCTGTTCCACCGCGAGCTCGAGGGCAATCTCGATGTCTGCCGCAACTGTGGCCATCATTTGCGCATCGGCGCGGCGCGGCGTCTGCAGATCTTGTTCGACGACGGCGCTGCGACCCGAATTGAACTGCCGAAAACGGTCGCCGATCCTTTGCATTTCCGCGACCGCCGGCGCTACGCCGATCGGCTGAGGGAGGCGCAGGCAGCGCACGGGGCGGGCAGCGACGCGGTAATCGTCGCCCACGGACGGATCGGCGGCCACGCGGCGGTGGCCGCCGCGTTCGAATTCGGCTTTATGGGGGGCTCTATGGGGCTGGCCGCGGGGGAAGCGTTACTGGCTGCGGCCAAGCTCGCCGTGCTGCAGGAGGCAGCACTGATTGCAATCCCGGCCTCGGGCGGCGCGCGCATGCAGGAGGGCGTCTTGTCGCTGATGCAGATGCCGCGGACGATCATCGCCGCCGACATGGTAAAGCAGGCTGGGCTCCCCTACATCGTGCTGCTGACCGACCCGACGACTGGCGGCGTCTCCGCATCCTTCGCAATGGTCGGCGACATCACCCTGGCCGAGCCCGGCGCCGTTATCGGCTTTGCCGGCGCCCGGGTGATCGAAGAGACGATCCGCGAGAAATTGCCGGAGGGGTTTCAGCGCGCCGAATACCTGCACGACCACGGGATGGTCGACATGGTGGTGCCGCGTTCGGAACTGCGCGAGACGATCGGGCGGCTGCTCGGCTTGCTGCGCGAGCCGATGCGCTCGGAAGCCACGGCGCCGCCGACGCCGGAGGCAGCATGAGCGCGCCGCCCAGCGACGCCATCCTGGCGCGGCTGACGCGCCTGCACCCAAAGCTGATCGACCTGTCATTGGGCCGCGTCGAGGGGCTGCTCGCCGCTCTCGGCGATCCGCAGCAAAAGCTGCCGCCGGTCATCCATGTCGCCGGCACCAACGGCAAGGGTTCGGCGGTAGCGACGATGCGTGCCTGCCTCGAAGCCGCCGGCTACCGGGTCCACGCCTATATCTCGCCGCACCTCGTGCGCTTTCACGAGCGCATCCGCCTCGCCGGCAAGCTGATCGAAGAAGACCGGCTGGTCGAATTGCTCGAAGAATGCGAGCGCGCCAATCGGGGCGCGCCGATCACCTATTTCGAGATCACCACCGCGGCGGCGTTTCTCGCCTTCGCGCGCACGCCGGCCGACATCGTGTTGCTCGAAACCGGGCTTGGCGGTCGGCTCGACGCGACCAACGTGATCCGCCACCCGGCCGCGACAGCGATCACCCCGATCTCGCTCGACCATCAGGCCTTTCTCGGCGACACGATCGCGGCGATCGCGGGCGAGAAGGCCGGCATCCTCAAACCGGAGGCGCCGGCGGTCATCGGCCCGCAAATCCCCGAGGCTGCGGCCGTCATTGCCGCCCGCGCCGGTCAGATCGGCGCGCCGCTCTATCGTTTCGGCCAGGAATGGCGCTGCGAGGCCAATTGCGCCGGCACGCGCTACGAAGGCCCCCGCTGGCGCCTCGACCTGCCGCTGCCGTTATTGCCCGGCGCGCATCAGATCGCCAATTCCGGCACCGCGATCGCCTGCCTCGAACAACTCGCCGGCTTCGAGATTACCCGCGAGGCAATTGCCGTCGGTCTGCGCCATATCGACTGGCCGGCCCGCTTGCAGCATCTGAGCCATGGCCCGCTGGTCGCGATGCTGCCGCCAGATTGGGATCTCTGGCTCGACGGTGGCCACAACCCGGGAGCCGGGGAGGTCCTGGGTGCGGCGGTTTCGGCCTGGCACGACCGCCCGCTCTATCTCGTCTCCGGCATGCTGAACACCAAGAATGCCGCAGGCTTTCTCGCTCCGCTGGCCCCGCACGCCCGCGCCCTCTACGCGGTTACGATTCCGGGCGAGGAAAACCCGCTCCCCGCGGCCGCGATCGCCGCCGCGGCCCGTTCGGTCGGCCTCGCCGCTCACGAATCCGCTTCGACCGCCACCGCGCTGGCCGCCATCACCGCCGAACCCGCCCCTTCCCGCGTCCTGATCTGCGGCTCGCTGCACCTCGCCGGCACGGTGCTGGCCGAAAACGGCTGAACCGGCAAATCTGCGGCGACGTGGCAAATTCCCGTAGAGCCGGGAAATATCCGCGAAAATTCGCCAAACGGTCGCAAAAACCCTAACAAATACAATGGACTGAGCAAAATTGAGGGCAGGATAACCGGGAATCACGAATGCCCTAACCGGGAATTGGAATCCGGAAACCGGGAATTCACGGGAAATCCTCGCTCGGGCCATCCGGCCGCGCTCGCTTTGCAGCCAATCGGGTAGTGTCTTCGTCAACTGAGGCACTACCGACAACTGGGACGAATCACCGATAATGCAATAAGCGGAAAATGTGCCGGCCGGGCTGCCCGCGGCGCGCCGCCACCAAACCGCCCGGGCTCTCCTAGTCTGCCGCCGCCCAATTCGCGGGCGAAGTGCCCGATCTGCGTCAGGTCTGCGCAAGCGCAGACGTGACCGGCGTAGCGAAAAATTAGAGCGGCACACGAGCCGCGCTGCCGATCTTTGCCCACAGACCGCGTGTCGCAGTCGCACTCCGCATTGCAGAAATTTCGAGCCGGGCAAGCGGCACGGGATTTGCAGCGCATTGCAGCGGGACGCGCTTATGCCCTGACCAGGAGAGATCGCGATGCCGATAACGCGACGGGAATTTGCGACATTGGCTGGCGCGGCATTGCTGGCGCCGCCGCTGTCGGCGCGCGCTGAATCCGCAAATATTCTGGTTCCGGGCTTCAACCTGCCGGCCAATCTCGACCCGCATCAGGTCCTCGACGTGTCGATGACCGATTATTTCCTCAACGGCTACGATAATCTTTATCGCTGGGAGGACAATCCAGCCAAGATGAGACCGTGGCTGGCGCTGAGCTATACAGCCTCCGCAGACGGTTTGACCTGGGATTTCAAGCTTCGGCCTGGCGTCAAATTCCATGACGGCAGCGAGCTTACCGCCGCCGACGTCGTCTACAGTGTGCAGCGGCTGCTGGCGCTCAACAAGGCCCCCTCCGCTCCTTTTCGTGGGGTGCTTAAACCCGACTTAATCACGGCACCGCAGCCGGATCTGGTGCGCTTCAAGCTGGCGCAGCCATTCGGGCCGTTCTTTGCGACAGTGCCAATGATCGCGATCGTCAACCCGCGCATCATCAAGGCCCAGGAAAAGAACGGTGACTGGGCGGCTACCTGGCTGGCGTCGAATGAGGCCGGTTCCGGTGCCTATCGGCTGATTCCATCGAGTTACGTCCCGCTGGAACACGCCGAACTGGAGCAGTCCGCCGATCATTTCATGGGCTGGAAGGACAATCCGCGGCCGATCGCCAAGATCGACTGGCGGCCGGCCAAGGTGACCTCGACCCGGGTATTGGCCTTGCTGAACGGCTCACTCGACATAACCGACAGCAATCTGCCGGTGGATCAGGTAGAGCGCATCGAAAAGGCGCCCAATGCGCACATCGCCAAACACCCGACAATGCGGCTCCTGGTCATTCGCATGAACAACACCAAGCCGCCTTTCGACAACATCAATGCGCGCAAATGCTTCGCCCACGCCTTCAACTACGACGGTTTTATTAACGAGATCGTCAAGGGATATGCGACGCGCAATACGGCACCTTTGCCGAACAACATCTGGGGCTATCCGAAGGACGAGAAGGGCTACGACTACGATTTGACCAAAGCAAAGGGATATTTCGACAAGGCGGTCGCCGACGGTGCGCCAATCAAGCGGCCGATCGAGCTGCACGTCCAGCAACCGCTTGAGCAGACAGTACAGGCGGGGCAGCTGTTCCAAAGCGACCTGGCGACGGTCGGGGTCAATCTGAAACTGGTCAGCGACACTTTCGCCAATCTGACCAGCGTTTCGAGCAAGCCGGACACCACGCCCGACATGTGGATTCACTGGGTCAGCACCTATTACGTCGATCCCGACAACTGGATCGGTCAAATGTACGACAGCAGCTTTCACGGTACCTGGAAGGCCTCGTGCTGGTACACCAACCCGAAAGTCGACGCGCTGTTGCGCAAGGCCCGGTCGCTGGTCGAGCAGGAGGACCGCGCCCCGCTCTATGAGCAGGCGGCGCATCTGATCGTCGCCGATTTACCGGACATCTGGATCTACAACCAGATCGAGGTTGTCGGGCTGGCCAACCGCGTACAGGGGTTTCGGCATTGCCCGGTCGGTTCGGGCGGCGAAGTGCGCTGGATGCATCTGGCAGCTTGAGGCGGATGGGTTTCAGGTAGCGGAAGACGGCATTGCTCGGCTTCATCCTGCGCCGGACGGCCTACGCGATCCCGTCGCTGTTCGGCCTGCTGGTGTTTACCTTTTTGATGGTGCGCGTGGTCCCGGCCGACCCGGCGGCGGCGCTCGCCGGCGACAACGCGACGCCGCAGCAGATCGCCCAGATCCGCCACGAATACGGGTTCGATCGACCGCTTGGCGTGCAACTGGTTCTCTATCTCGGCCAGGTCCTGCGCTTCAATTTCGGCGAGAGTGAATATTCGCATCGCCCGGTCGGCGTCGACATCCGCCAGCGGCTGCCGGCGACACTCGAACTCACATTGTCGGCGCTGCTGATCGCGACCCTGTTCGGCATCCCATTGGGCGTTATCTCGGCCGTCTACCACAATCGCTGGCCGGATTTCGTCTTGCGCCTGTTTTCGATCACCGGCGTTGCAATGGCGGCGTTCTGGTTTGCGATCATGCTGCAGATGCTGTTTGCGATGCAACTGCACTGGCTGCCATTGCGTGGACGGCTCGGTACCGATATCACCGCCCCGCCGGGTGTCACCGGCTTTTTGCTGATCGACAGCCTGCTCGCCGGCCGCTTCGACGCTTTTGCCGATGCACTGCGGCACCTGATATTGCCCGCGGTGACCTTGTCGCTCGGTGGGCTCGCGACGATCACCCGCTTCACCCGGGCCGGTTTGCTCGAGACCTTGCAGAAGGATTTCGTGCTTTACGAGCGCGCGGTCGGCTATCCGCACCGCCGCCTGATCTGGATCTACGTACTGCGCAATTCGGTTATTGCCGCGGTCACCCAGATCGGGCTGTTGTTCGGCGCGCTGATCGCCGGCGCGGTCGTCGTCGAGGCGATTTTCGACTGGCCCGGGATCGGCGATTACGCAGTCGAGGCGATTCTGAGCGCCGACTACAAGGTAATGCTGGCGGTGACCTTGCTGGTCGGGGTCGTTTACACCGTGGTCAACATCCTGACCGATCTGGTGCACGGACTGCTCGACCCGCGTCTGTGGGAGCAGCTTTAGGGCCGCCGCGTGCTGATCCTCAGGAAATTCGCTCGCGACATCCCGGCGCTGATCGGACTGGTCATCGTCGTCACGATGCTGGCAATTGCGGTCGCCGGGCCGTGGCTCGCCCCGCATCCGGGCGACGTCGTCGCCTCGCACCTGCTGCAGCGCCTGAAGCCGCCATCGGCCGCTTTTCCGTTCGGTACCGACAATCTCGGCCGCGATCTGTTTTCTCGGGTGATCCTCGGCGCCCGTGGAGCGCTCGAAGTCGCCGTCGCGGTCGTCGCGCTGGCCAGCGCCATCGGCGTCCCGCTGGGATTGATCGCCGGCTACGCCGATGGCTGGCTGTCGGAGACGATCATGCGCGTCACCGATGTATTTCTGGCGCTGCCGCAGCTGGTGCTGGCCCTTGCCCTGGCTCAGCTGATGACCCCGTCGCTCGGCAGTGCGATGATCGCGCTGGCGCTGACCTATTGGCCGTTCTTCACCCGGCTGGTGTTTGCCGAGACCCGGCGGCTGCGCGCCTCATTGTTTGTCGATGCGCTGCGCGGGATTGGCGCCGGCGGCGGACGCATCTTGTTCGCCCACATCCTGCCGAACGCGATTTCCCCGGTGATCGTGCGGGCGACGATCGGCATGGGATTTACCATCCTCGTCGCCGCGGTATTGGGCTTTCTCGGCATGGGTGCGACACCGCCCGCACCCGATTGGGGCCTGACCATCTCGGAGAGCCGCAATTACCTGCCGGATGCTTGGTGGTACTCGACCTTTCCCGGGTCTCGCGATCCTGGTGACGGTGCTGGGCTTCAACCTGTTCGGCGACGGTCTGCGCGACCTGGTCGACCCGCGGCTGCGGCGCTCGCGCTGATGGCTGCTGCGCTCGCGCCGAGGGACGGGGCGATCCTCGAAATTTCCGGTTTGCGGGTGTCGATCCGAACCGATGAGGGCATCGCCAGGGTCCTCGACAACATCGATCTCGTTCTCGAACGGGGCAGCATTCTCGGGGTTGTGGGCGAGTCCGGCTGCGGAAAATCGACCCTGGTGCGCGCGATCATCGGGGTTCTGCCAACCGGCGCCCGAATTGAAGCGGGCGAGATCCGCTTCGAGGGCGAGGATCTGCTGCGGCTGAACGAGCAGGCGCTCAACCAAAGTGTCCGAGGGAGCCGCATCGGCTTCATCCCGCAAGACCCGTATTTGGCGTTGAACCCGGTCTTCAAAATCGGCACTCAGCTATTGGAGATCATGCGCTGGCATATGCCAGATCGGGATAGGGGACGCCGGGCGCGCGGCCGGGACCACCGCAGCCGCATTCTCGAGCTATTGCGTCGGGTACAATTGCCCGACCCCGAGGCGGCGCTGGAACGCTATCCGCACCAGTTCTCCGGCGGCCAGCGCCAGCGCCTGGTCATCGCGGCGGCGCTGGCTTGCTCGCCAGCACTGGTTATCGCGGACGAGCCAACGACGGCGCTCGATGTGACCACCCAGCAGCAGATCCTCGACCTGCTGCGCGATCTCGTCGGCGAATTCGGGTTGTCGATGCTGTTCGTCACCCACGATCTCGGCGTCGTCGCCCAGCTTTGCGACGATCTTTGCGTGATCTATGCCGGGCAGACGGTCGAGCGCGGGCAGACGGCAGCGCTGCTCGCCGAGCCCCGCCATCCCTACACGCGGGCGTTGCTCGCCTGTCACCCCGATCGCGCCGCCGCTTTCACCGGCATCCCTGGTGCCGTGCCCTCGCCGTTGCACGCCGGGCCCGGATGCCGTTTCGCCCCGCGCTGCGCGTTCGTCCGCCCGCTCTGCGACGAACGGCCTGCCCGGCTGATCCGCGATCCGACGGGTCGGCAGGTGGATTGCGTGCTTTATGAGCGGCCTGAGGCGCTGGCGTTATGACCGAGACATCTCCGCTGCTTGAACTGCGCGATGTGACGGTGACCTTGGGAGGCCAAAAACGCTGGCTGAGGCGGAGCGCGCCGCCGGTGCAGGCGGTTGCCGGCGTGAGCCTGACCGTTCGCCGTGGTGAGATCCTCGGGCTTGTCGGCGAATTGCGGATGCGGCAAGACCACGCTCGGCCGTACCGTCCTCGGGCTGCAGCAGGAGGCAGGCGGCGAGGTTCATTTTGACGGCCGGCTGGTCAGCGGACTGGCGCCGAAGCGGGCCCGGATGGCGCGCAGCGACATACAATACGTACATCAGGATGCCGCGGCGGCGCTCGATCCATGGTGGAGCATCGGCCGCACGCTCGAAGAGGGGCTGATCGTCAAGGGCGTCAGCAATTCCGCCGCGCGTCGCACGCGCGTCGATCAGGTGCTGAGCGCGGTCGGGCTCGATTTGTCGGCGCGGCCGCGCTACCCGCACGAATTGTCGGGCGGACAGCTGCAGGCGGGTAGCGCTGGCTCGCATCCTGGTTTTGCAGCCGCGCTTTGTCATTCTCGACGAGCCGACTTCGGGGCTCGACATGTCGGTTCAGGCGACGGTTCTCAACCTGCTGCTCGAGCTGAGGCGGCGTCTCGGTCTGACCTATCTGTTCATCTCGCACGATTTGTCGGTCGTCGAGCGGCTTTGCGACCGGGTGGCGGTCATGTATCTCGGGCATATCGTCGAGAGTGCCCCGGCGCGCGAGATCTTCACCCGGCCGCTCCATCCCTATACGCGCGCACTGCTTGCTGCCGTGCCGAGGCTCGAACCAGCGATGCCCGAAATTCGTCATCGAGCCGTTGGCGAGCCTCCGAGCGCCGTTCACCTCCCGCCAGGCTGCGTGTTCTCGAACCGATGTCCTCACGTAGAGGCAGCTTGCCGGGCGGCGCAACCGATGCCGGAAAACCTCGGGGAAGGCCACCGGGTGGCCTGCCGCCGTTGGCGTGCGATCGAGCCCGAGCGTCTGGTCGATCTGAAAAGGGCCGAGGCGGCGCTGACCGGATAGCCAAAACCGGACGCTCTCGGCGAGCGTAACCGACGACGCGCCGGTGATTGTCCGCGCGTGCTACAATCCTGCCGTTTGCCCCCAGATCCGCTGCGGCATTCCGCCCCGGACCATGGGGCGCCGATACGCGAGGCAGGAATGGACAGTGCCGGGCTGCGCGAGCTCCAGGCTCCGCTGAAGGAGAACTACCGCAACAATCCCGAGGCCGCGGCCGTCACGTTGCGGGCACATGGCGAGTTGGCCGATGGCGCCATCGCGTGCAAGGTCGAGACTGGGAGGGCTTTGGTCGAGGCCGGGCTGCACCCGGCGACCGGCGGCAGCGGGCTGCAAGCCTGCTCCGGCGATATGCTGCTCGAAGCGCTGGTTGCCTGCGCCGGGGTCACGTTGAAGGCGGTGGCGACGGCGATCGATTTTCGTCTGCGCGCCGGCTCGGTCAGCGCCGAGGGCGATCTCGATTTTCGCGGCACGCTGGGCGTCGAACGCACGGCGCCGGTCGGCTTTCGCGACATCAGGCTCAGCTTTACGCTCGACACCGACGAATCCGAGGAACGGTGCCAGAGCCTGCTGAAATTGACCGAGCGCTACTGCGTCGTGCTGCAGACCTTGCGCACCCCGCCGCAATTGCAGGCGAGCCTGATCCGCGGGACTTGAGGGTCACCGCCCGGCTTGGGCTCACTGTACCTTCAACAACTCGACATCGAAGATCAGGGTGGCGTTGGGCGGGATCACGCCGCCGGCGCCTCGGGCGCCGTAGCCGAGTTCGGGCGGGATAATCAGGGTGCGCTTGCCGCCGACCTTCATCCCGGCCACCCCTTCGTCCCAGCCGGCAATGACCTGCTGCGCGCCCAGGGTGAAATCGAACGGCTGACCGCGGTCGACCGAGCTGTCGAATTTGGCGCCCTTCGCACCATCCTTGGACAGCCATCCGGTGTAGTGGACCGAGACTTTGTTGCCGGCTGTGGCGGTGGCGCCGTCGCCGAGTTTGGTGTCGGTGTATTTCAGTCCGTCTGGCATTTCGATCACCTGGTCGGCCGCCCTGCCCGCCCCGCAGAACGGTGCGACAACGGCAATCATGGCCAGCGCCACGGCGGCGCCGGCAATTCGAATCGGTATCATGTTTTCCCCCGGTAGGATAGCGAGGTGCCATCGGCCTCCTCTCCATACTATCGAAGAACATCCGGAGCGAGGCTGGGATTCGGGCCGAGGCGTCGATGTCAGATAGGCGTCAGTATCTTCGGCACAATCGTCAGCAGATTTAGAATGCACTGCCTGCATTAGGAAGATGAACAATTTTCATATTTCTCGCCGGGGTTCGTTTGCGACTGTTGACGCCCTGATCGCGGAGAAGATGTTGCTGGAATCGGACGCGAGGCGTAGGATTCATTTCGCATCTTTCGAAGGGTGCGGGGTGGGCTGCGGCGCCCCGGTGGGCGAGCGGCCGCCGCGACGGCTCCAGGCTCGGATCGAGCGGGGCAATGAGGAGAAAGAACCATGGCGTATGATCTGTTGATCAAAAACGGGCGTGTCGTCGATGGCTCCGGCGAGCCGGCTTTTGCCGCGGATGTGGCGGTCCAGGACGGCAAGATCGTCGGGGTCGGCAAACACGCCGGCGCTGCCGCGAAACGCACGATCGACGCGGCGGGCCGCGTCGTGGCGCCCGGGTTCATCGATCATCATACCCACTTCGACCCGCAGGCCGTGTGGGACCCCTATTGCGGCTCGTGGGTGCACAACGGCCACACCACGGTCGTCGTCGGCCAGTGCGGGCAGGTCATCGCTCCAGTCCGGCCCGGCGACAGCGAGTGGTACCTCGAATTCTTCTCCGACGCGGAACAGATCCCATTGCCGGTGCTGAAAGCCGGGGTCGACGTAACCTGGGAATCGGTCGGCGACTATCTGAATGCGCTCGGCAAGAAGCGCGGCATCAACGTCGGCACCCTGATCGGCCATTCGGGCATCCGCCGCTATGTGATGGGCGAGGCGGCCTCCGAGCGGCAGGCGACCCCTGAGGAAATGGCCGCGATGCAGCGGCTGATCCGCGAGGCGATGCATGACGGCGCGCTCGGCTTCTCGACCGCGCCGAAGGATCGCGGCGACCCCGCCGGGGTCGGCGACGACGCCGAGCGTTGGGCGCTTGCCAGCGTGCTCGGTGAACTCGGCACCGGGGTGTTCCAGGTCGCCGGCGGCGCGCCGGGCGGCACCAAACAAACCCGCGAGGTCGCCCGCCAGCTGGCGGCGCGCACCGGCCGTCCATCGATCTACAACTTAATGTCGGATCCGATCGCCAACCCCGACGAGTGGGTCGAGCATCTGCGCTGGCTCGAGGACGGGTTCAAGAGCGGCGCGCGCTGCTATGGCTCGTGCCTGTCGACCGTTGCCGGCGCGATCTTCGATCTGCAGCGCGGCCTCAATGTGCCGCAGGATGAGGACATCACCCATC
This sequence comes from uncultured Alphaproteobacteria bacterium, assembly GCA_963821795.1. Classification (GTDB taxonomy): domain Bacteria; phylum Pseudomonadota; class Alphaproteobacteria; order ATCC43930; family CGMCC-115725; genus AP-15. Next base: position 276,890 of record CAWGFH010000004.1, on the reverse strand, counting down.
CCGAAGGCATCTTCCGCGGCATGCCGACCTGGGACAAGGTCATGGCCCTGCCCTATCAGGAGCGCATGCGGGCGTTCCGCGACCCCACACTGCGCCAGGCGCTGTCGGCGGAGGCGGTCGAAGGGACGGTTGAGCAGCAAGGCGGGATGACCGACCGACGCGGCCGCGCGCGCGGCTTCTTCAACCGGCGCTGGGACCTCGTCGAGGTGTTCATGACCACGAAGGGGCAGAACCGGCACCTCGAGGGCAAGAGCGTCGCGCAGATCGCGAAAGAGCAGAACAAGGGGATCATGGACGCCTTCCTCGATCTGTCTCTCGACGAAGACCTGAACACCTGCTTCCAGGCGATCGACCGCAACGGCGATCCGAAGACGCAGAAGCACATCCTTGGCTCGCAATATACCGTGATCGGCACCAGCGACGGCGGCGGCCGGCCGCATACCGCCGACCGGCACGAAACCAGCACGAATCTGCTGGGGCACTGGGTGCGCGAAGAGCAGGTGATGACGCTCGAAGAGGCGGTCTATCGGCTGACCGGCAAGACCGCGCTGATGCACGACATTACCGATCGCGGCTTCATCGCCGCCGGCAAGGTCGCCGACATCACGATCTTCGATCCGGACACGATCGCATCCAAGCCGCGCGAGCCGGTTGCGAACTTGCCCGCAGGCGGGGTGCAGGTTAAGCGCGATGCGGTCGGCATCGACTATGTCGTGGTCAATGGCAGCGTGCTGCTCGACAAGGGCGAACTGACCGACGCATTGCCCGGCCAGATCGTCCGCGGCGCTCTCTACCAGGGCGCTCAGGCGTAACTAGCGGATCGACGTCGTCGCGCGTGCCCGGGACCTCCCGGGCACGCCGGCGGAGGTCCGGAATTCTCAATACCCCGTGGCTTGCTATCGCTGGCCATGGGGTATTGTCTTTTATCGGATGAGCATCGGACGCTGGCGGCTCGCCGGCATCAATGAGACAGGAGGAACGCCATGGCTGAAGGAGCAAAGCGCATCGAGCAACTGGCGCCGGAGCTGGATCGGATCGTCGCGACCTCGCAGCCGATCGAGGAGTTGGCCGATGGTTTCGGCGGCGCGCAAGGGCCAGCCGAAGGGCCGCTGTGGTGGCATGAGGGCGGCCATCTGGTGTTCAGCGACATCCACAACAACCGGCGCATGAAATACGAGCCGGGCAAGGGAGTGTCGTTATTGCTGGAGCCGACCAACCGGGCCAACGGCCTGACCCGCGATCTGCAGGGGCGTCTCGTGGCTTGCGAGCACGATTCGCGGCGCGTGACCCGGCAGGAACTCGACGGCAGCATCACCGTCGTCGCCAACAGTTTTCAGGGGCGCCAGCTTAACCGGCCGAACGACGTCGTCGTCAAATCCGACGGCTGCATCTATTTCACCGATCCCTGGACGCACCCCACGGCGCCCAATCAATGGGATCTGAGTTTTTCCGGGGTTTACCGCGTCACCCCCGATCTCGGCACCCTGAGCCTTTTGGCCGATGATTTCATCATCCCCAACGGTCTCGCCTTTTCCCCCGACGAGAGCGTGCTCTACATCAACGACTCGCGCCGCGGGCACATTCGCGCCTTTGACGTCGCCCCGAACGGCACCTTGGCCAAAAACACCGACCGGGTCTTTGCCGATCTGCGCGGGCCGGAATTGGGCGTCCCCGACGGTATGAAGGTCGATGTTGAAGGCAACGTTTATTGCGGCGGCGCTGGCGGGCTGTGGGTGATGGACCCGAAGGGTAAGAAGCTCGGCCGCATCGTGCACGGGGCATCGGCCACGACCAATCTGGCCTTTGGCGGCGCCGATTGGAAAACCCTTTACTTCACCAGCCGCAACCATCTCGGCGCGGTCAACGTCAAGATAGCCGGCATCCCGGTTCCGGTCGGCAAGAAATAACGCCCTGCCCCGCGCCAGCGAACCGTGCGCCGCGCCCCTGCGGCCGGTTCCTGGGCGAGTTGGACACGCCGAGGGGGCGGGAGTAGCCTCGACTAAGCGGTGCAGATAAGACGGGAGGGACGGCCATGGCAGGTCTCGATATGGTGCTGGAAACGACGACGGCGGAACGGCCGGCGACCGGCTTCGTCTTTACCGAAGGGCCGTTGTGGCACCCGGATGGCTTCTATTATTTCGCCGACGTGCGGGCGAGCATGTTCTATCGGCTGCGGCTCGGCCAGTCGCCGGAGACGGTGCGCGCCAATACCGGCGAGGGCAACGGCACGACCTTTGACCTGCAGGGCCGGCTGGTGATCTGCGAGGGCGGCAATCGCCGCCTGACCCGCTGGTCCGACGACACCCATAGCGAGGTGCTGATCGACCGCTATGAGGGCAAGCGGATCAATCGCCCCAATGACGTCTGCTGCAAATCGGACGGCAGCATCTGGTTTACCGATCCCGGTTTGCGCATCGCGCTTCCCGATAAGGAACTGGCATATTCCGGGGTCTACGCCGTCAACCCCGACGGCTCCAGCCGCCTCGTCGCCGAATTCGAATATCCCAATGGGCTGGCTTTTTCGCCGGATGAGCGCGTGCTCTACGTCGCCAACACCCGCCACGCCCAATACATCCACGCGATCGAACTCGACAGCGCCGGCAACATGGTCAGGCGGCGCATCTTCGCCGACATGTCGTCGGAAGAGACCGACGGCGTCCCGGACGGCATGAAGGTCGACCAGCAAGGCCATGTCTATTGCACAGGGCCCGGCGGGACCTGGGTGTTCGCGCCGGACGGCAGCAAGCTTGGCGTGATCCGCACGCCGGAGGTCCCGGCCAACCTTTCCTTCGGCGGCCCCGATCTGAAGACGATTTTCTTTACTGCCCGGACTTCCGTCTACACCCTGCGCGCCAAAATCCCGGGCCAGCCGCATCCGTGGTACCGGGTGCGGGCGAAATAAGCACGAGGAGAAACCACTATGAAAGTCGGCATTGCGCTCAACATGCTGTCGGAGCCGCCGCGCCCCGACGTGGATGTGGTTTCCGATCACCTGGCGATGGGCGATCTCGCCGAGCCGCTCGGCTTCGACTTGCTGTTCGCGCTCGAGCATCACTTCACCGGCTATGCGATGTCGCCGGCGCCGCTGCAGCTTCTCGCGTATTTTGCCGGCCGCACCAAGCGGATCTCGTTCGGCACCTCGGTCATCGTCTTGCCGTGGCATGACCCGATCCGCGTCGCCGAAGAAATCGCACTCCTCGATATCCTGTGCGGCGGCCGTTGCCTGTTCGGCTTTGGCCGGGGTGCGGCGAGCGTCGAATATGCGGGCTTCCGCATACCGATGGACGAAGCGCGGCCGCGCTTTGCCGAAGCCGCGCAACTGATCCGCAAAGCCTTGCGCGAGCCCGAATTCGAATGGCAGGGCGAGTTTTACCAGATCCCGCGCACCTCGATCCGGCCGCGCCCGATCTCGCATCCCGAAGAGCGCTTCTACGCCTCGTCGATCAGCCCGGAATCGGCCGAGATCATGGCCAAGCTCGGCTTCGGCATCCTGGTCGTCATGCAGAACGAATGGCCGAAGGCCGCCGAGAATATCGTCAACTACCGCGAGATCGCGCTCTCGGTCGGGAACAACCCGCCGCCGCCGATCATCCTGACCAACGTCTCCTGCGCGGAAAGCCGCGCCGAGGCGCAAGACCGGGCAATGCAATGGCTCGGCAAGAAATGGCAGTCGATCGACGACCACTATCATTTCTCCGACGGCCATCTCGCCACGGTCAAAGGCTACGAGACTTACGGCAAGATGGCCAAGACCTATGCCCGTCTGCAGGACGAAGAGGAGCGGGTCCGGGCCACCGAATTCTACGTCAAGATCCAGATCGTCGGCACGCCGGAGGATTGCATCGAGCAGATCGCCGAATTGCAGCGGGTGACCGGGACCGACCATCTCGTCACCGAATTCTCGTATGGCGGCATCCCGCATCACGACGCCGAAAAGAACATGCGCCTCTTTGCCGCCCGCGCGCTGACGATATTGCAGCAGGACGCCGCTTTCGCGACCCCGGCGCCGCCGACATTGGCGAGCCTGCAGCAGGCGGCCAAGAGCGACCTGTTCGCACCGGCCTGAGCGCGGGGCTGCTCCAGGCTAGTCATTGAATTGCCGCTTCGGGCTTCGTCTATCGCGGTACGCCACCCTCGGGTCAGCCCAGCTTGGAGCCGGGCGCCCTGCATTTGAATCACCGGCAGACGGCATCGCAGGTCAAAGAGGGAAAAAATGGAGCAGCAATTTAGGCGCACCGCGTTGACGATCAGGCTTTTGGTCTCGTCGATCGCGCTCCTGCTCTGTCTGGCATCTATCGGTATTTCCGAACAGGCTGCGGCCGTCACTATGGGTTGGGTAGGGGAAAGCGGTCAGCAGCCAGTCAATTGCGATGACAAAGGCAATTGCAGTTTGACTGTGCCGATAGGCGGGTACAGCGTACCGCCCGGCAACCCGAACGATTATGGGATGTGCGGCATTCTGGCCTTGGGTGGAGACTTCGCCAGGGCCAGGAATGCGCGAATTATCGTCGCCGGCAACCGCTACGAAGCAAACCTGCAGTGGACGGGAGGCGGCTATCTCCCCCCGATCGCAATGGAATGGACCTGCGCGTACTTGACCGAATTCTCGGGGCTGCCCGCCCTCTCGAAGTTCGCGCTGAGCCTGCCGTCGCCGGTGACCGCCAACGGCGGCAGCCTCGTCCACAAGCAGATCGCCGGCAAGCCGGACGCGTGCATCTGGACGGGAATAGCCGGCGGGCTCCCGGCGGCCGACCAGCCGCCTCTGCCCGATGTCAACACGCAGTTCGAAACAGGCGACAAGACTATTGCGTCAGCCCAATCGTCGGGGACATCCCTTTCAACTTTTGCTTTCTGCTACACGTTCACCGGCAAGTCCTCGTCATGGAAATATAATCGGATCGGACCGTTTCCGATTTCCTCGACAGCGACGACGCTCACCGACCTGTCTGGTACAAACCAAAACAAGTTCTGGTGCTTTATGGCAGGCGTCCGGGGGGACCCGGTTATTACGGCGACACCGAGATTTAACGCCTTTCTCCAAATAAACCACATGGCTGTCCCTGCCGTTTACGCGTATTACGCCAACAGCAGAGGTCTGTACTGGAACTGCCTGCCGTTCTCGCAGTAGCCAGAACCGGGCTCGTCCGAGCCGATCAGCCAGAGAGGCCGGGACGGCCGTCGGCTTCGAGCAGGGTTTAGCCGAAGCGGTTCGAGCGGGAAAGCTGGTTGCGTGCGCGTCGGAGGCATATCGGCGGGCATTGTCAGCCACCGGCCAAACTTGCCACTCGCAGCGACTATCGACTATGGTCCGGCTTGCGCTATTCCGGAGGCTTGGCATGAGATGCTCTCGGTGCCACGCCGAGAATCCTGCAGGCATGCGGTTCTGCGGCCAGTGCGCGGCGCCACTGGGCGCGGTATGTCCATCCTGCGGCGCCGCCAATCCTCCGGAAAACAGGTTTTGCGGCAGCTGCGCCGCCCCGCTGGACTCCCACCGCCCGCCCGGCTTCGCCGACGCTGTGCCCGAGATGCCTGTATTTGCAGGCGAGTTGAAGCAGGTCAGCGTGCTGTTCTGCGACATCGTCGGTTCCACCGCCTTGACAGAGCGGCTGGGAGCCGAGGCCATGCACGGTCTCGTAAACCGGTTTCTCGAAGTCTCGATCGCCGAAATCCGGCGCTATGACGGGACCGTTCCGCAATTCGCTGGCGACGGGTTCATGGCCGTCTTTGGTGCGCCGAGGACCTATGAAGATCACGTGCGGCGCGCCCTGCTGGCGGCGCTCGGCATCCGCCGGGCGCTCAGCGGCGATGACGCAGCAGACGATCCCGGGCGGCTGGATCTGCCGGTCCGCATTGGCATTCACACCGGGGCCGTCGTGTTCGGCCCGGTCAGCGACCGGTTGCCGATGGACCCCACTGTGATCGGCGACACCGCGAATGTCGCAGCCCGTCTGCAGAGCGCGGCCGAGCCGGGCACGATTGTGCTGAGCGAGACAACTCGCCGGCTGGCCCAAGGTTATGCTCGCGTCGAACCGGTCGGGGCGCTCAACCTGAGGGGCAAAGGCGAGCCGATCGTGGCCCATCGCCTGCTCGGCGTGTCGCATCGCCGCTTGGCGCTCGACGAGGTCACCGCCTCACGTCCGACCACCTTTCTCGGCAGGCAGAGCGAACTTGTGCGTTTGAACGATTTGCTCAGACAGGTCGAAAACGGACATGGCCAAGCGGTCGGGATCGTGGGCGATCCCGGCATCGGCAAATCCCGACTGATCGCCGAGTTCCGCCGTCAGCTCGGTGTCGGACGAGTGACCTGGGTCGAGGGCCGTTGCGCTTCGTACGGCACGGCTACTCCCTATGCACTACTTCTCGACCTGCTTCGCAGCAATTGCGGAATCTTCGAGACCGACACGCCCGAGACCATCACCGCGAAGGTCTGCACCGGCCTACGGGAGGTCGGGATGAACGCGGAGCTGGACGGCCCCGTGCTGCTCCATCTGTTGGAGGTCAAAAATATCGGCAGCGCGCCGATGCTGTCCAATCCCGAAGCGGTTAAGCGCAGAGCCTTTGAGGTATTCCGCGAAATCAGCATCAAAGGAAGCTTGTTGCGGCCGTTGGTTCTGGTGCTGGAGGACCTGCATTGGATCGACCAGATCTCCGACGAATTCCTCAGCCTGACGGCGGACAGTGTTGCCGACGCTGCGATCCTATTGCTAGCGACATATCGCCCCGGCTATCGGCCGCCCTGGATTGGAAAATCCTATGGAGGGCAGACCCCGCTGCCCCCGCTGTCGAAAGACGACAGTCTTCACGTGGTCCAGTCGGTGCTCCAAGCGGAGGAGCCGGTCGATCAGGTGATGCAGGAAATCGTCGCCAAGGCCGATGGCAATCCGTTTTTCCTCGAGGAACTGGCGCTGCATGCCGGCGAGGCAAGCGATCTGCGATCGGATCTGATGGTTCCCGACACGATCCACGATGTCGTGATGGCCCGTCTCGACCGGTTGCCGGACGACCGGAAGCGGCTTCTCCAAACCGCCGCAGTGATCGGCCGTGAATTCCCCCTGCGCCTGCTCGGCGCTGTGTGGAAGAGCGGCGGCTTGCTCGAAGACCAGCTGCGCGAACTGGCCCGGCTCGAATTCGTCTACGAGCGCATCGAAGCTGCCGGCTCCGTTTACGTCTTTCGCCATGCGCTGACGCAGGAGGCGGCCTATGGCAGCCTGCTCGAGCGCAACCGGCGTATCTATCACGGCGCCATCGGACACGCACTTGAGGAGCTCTATAGCGGCCGTATAGACGAGGTGGCGGAACTGCTGGCGCTCCACTTTGGCCGAAGCGACGAGATCGAAAAGTCGATCGACCATGCGATCCTGGCCGCCGAAAAATCCCAGCGCCGCTGGGCCAACAGTGAAGCGCTGAATTACTTTAATGACGCGCTGCGCCGGCTCGAAGCGCTGCCCGACACCGAGCAAAACCGGCTACGCCGTATCGATGCAGTGATCAAACAAGGCGACGGCAAGTTCGCTCTCGGACAACACGCCGAGCACATCGATGCGCTCGATCAGATCTGCAGCCTCGTCGATCAGATCGGCGATCCGCACCGCCGCGCCACCTGGCATTACTGGCGCGGCTTTGCGCACATGCTGACGGGCGGTCACCCCGATGTTGCGATTGATCATTGCAACGAGGCGGCGTCGCTCGCAGCGGCGGCTGGTTTGAACCAGATCAAGGCCAATCTCGAATCCTGTCTTTGTCAGGCCTTTCTGATCGCCGGTAGATTGCGCGAAGCAATCGAATCGGGAGAGCGTGCCCTCGCCAGCTTTGAGGCGGTGCGCGATTTGTGGTGGGCGGTTCGAACCATCTCCCATCTGAGCCCGACGGCAATCGCACTCGGCGAGTGGGAGAAGAGCTTGAGCTATTGCCGCCGCGCCATCGAATACGGCGCCACGCTCAACGACCCCCGCCTGGGGGTAATCGGCTTGTGGCGCATGGGAGCGACCTACATTCAGCAGGGGGACCCCGAAAGGGGGGTGCGCTGCTGCAACGAAGCATTAGCGCTCGGACCGGTGCCATACGACGCCCCGATGGCAAGGGGTGCACGCGGCTATGGGGAAATAAAGGCAGGCCGGGTCGATGCCGGGATAGCCGATCTCAGTGAAGCGGTAGCCTGGCTCGAGAACTCTCGCCTGCGCTACACCCCCCGCCGCTTTGCCTTGTGGCTCGCCGAGGGGTATTTGCGGCGGGGTGATCACGCCGCCGCCCGGCCGCTGATCGAAGAGGTGCTCGAGACGAGCCGGACTACGGGCTACCAGCACTTCGAGGGTGCGGCGTGCTGGTTGATGGGCGAATGCCTCGCGCCGGAATCCTGGGCAAGCGCCGAGCCCTATGTCGAGACCGCGATCGAGATTTTAGCGCGCATCGGCGCACGTAATGATCTCGCGCGCGCCATGGTAACGCACGCGGCGCTGCGGCAAGCCGCCGGAGACATCGCAAGTGCGCGGCGCCTGCTTGGCCAAGCCCATGCCATCTTTCATGCGCTCGGCACTCTCGACGAACCCGCCCGGGTCGAGGCGGCTCGCGCCGCACTCGATCGCGGCGCGCCAATCGGCCTCTCGGTGGCGATTTCGTGATGCTTTGGCGGTGCTCCGTCGGCAAATCGACACACGCAGGGCCGCTGTTACCGCAGACTCGATCCCGTGTTGTCAAAACCCTTTAGCCTGAAAAGCGTCGTAGTTAATCTAATCACCGCGCTTGCGAAAGCGCCCCGCGTAGAGTGGGGCAGACGGATGAAAAATTAAAAGACGGCACCCGGGCCGCGTTCAGCTGTAATGGGGAGAACGTTCGATGAAGCGCTTGGTGATTTTGCTCGCCGGTTTTTCCTCGTTGGCCATCTGCGCCTGCGCTCAGCTTGTTCCGCCGCCACCCGTGCCACCACCGCCGTCCGCGCGGCTGGTTACCTCGATGGTCAAGTGCCAGACGGACGCCAAGGATTTGCTGGACCACGTCTATTACGTCAACCTCACAATAAATCCGGCGGGAGGCACCAATACGGTAGCCCCCAATACTGATTTCGATCCTACCAAGAATCCGTACTATGCTCCAGTGAAAGATTCAAATATACAAACAGACTTGGCAGCGGCGTTCAACGCGAACAAAAGGTTTGCTTTGAACATGCTCTGCCCACCGTCGGGAGGATATAGCAAGTATAGCGGCCTGGACGCCATTTTGATAAACATTGCCGGCTGCGTGAAAGATAACCAGCCGAGTACCGATCCGAACGACTGTTCCTCGATGAGCGACCAAGACGTCGCCGACAATTCATGGGCTTTGCGCACGCCAGTGCCCCAGGGCAGCGCGGCCTGCGTTGCCGGCGGTGCCGGCTGCAAAAAATACATCGCGATATCGCTCGGACTGTGGCGTGGCAACACATGTTCGCTCCCGCAGACCAATTGCGCCCCGATATTCACCCGGTACCAAACGCTGCTCAACCAAGCCCTGCTCGACCGGACCTTGGCGAACGGGAGGCGCGTGAGTGTCGTACCGAATTTTTCGGTGAGCAGCGCTGACCCAAACAACGATGACCCGGGCCTCGCGGTTCTTGCCGCACTGGCGCATGAACGGGGCCATATTTACTGGTTTGAAAAGTTTGTCGAGCCGCCGGGATCGGATAAGGCTTCGAACACCGACCAGTTTTGCGGCTCGGGGGCTGCGTCATTTTATCCTATGGGCAAATGGCAAGGTAACTATCTACTGGCTATACCAAGTGGGCGCTTTGTGACGTTTGCCGAACTTAACCAGAACTCGCGGCTCAATCAAGGTCCTCCGTACAATAACCTTCAATATCAGCTATTCTACAACTTATCCCAATTGATCAACAGTATCTACACTGGGGGGCAATATCTGAGCCTCCTAGCCGCCTATTCGCCCGACGAGGATTTTGTCGAATCGTTCGAATGGTCGGTTCTACGCAATTCCAAGAAGAAAGACTTGGGCTGGACCGCAAACGGCCTTCCGGTTCTGGAAAACGGCGACGGGCACTTCCCGGCGCTGAAAAATAAACTGAAGTGCTTCGACGCGGTGTCGCAGTAAGGTGGCCGAGAAGAGTGGACCCTTGTTTTTATAACCCTTCGGGAACGGGCGGGATTAACCCCATATCAGGTTGAGTTTGGGAATGCTACGCTCGCGTCTTGGTGGTGTCCGGTGACGTGTAAGCGGTACGAGACGGCGAGACGGCGGCGACTAGTGGATCGAATTTAACGCTTGGTACCCACGCCTGACGGCGGCGATGATCTTGTCGGGATCGGCGGTCCAGAGGAAGGGCCTGGGGTTGTCATTGGTCTCGGCGAGGAAGCGCTTGATGGCGGCCTGGAGATCGACGAGCGAGCGGAAGACGCCGCGCTTCAGCCGTCGCCGGGTGAGCTTGGCGAAGAAGCCCTCGACGGCGTTGAGCCAGGAGGCCGATTTCGGCGTGTAATGGAACACGAAGCGGGGATGCCGTTCGAGCCAGGCCCGCACCTTGGGATGCTTGTGGCTGCCGTAATTGTCGAGGATGACGTGGACGAGCTTGCCGGCCGGGATCTCTGCCTCGATCGCGTTGAGGAAGCGAATGAACTCCTGATGCCGGTGGCGCTGCATGCAGCGGCCGATGACCTTGCCTTCGAGCACGTCGAGGGCGGCAAACAGTGTGGTGGTGCCGTTGCGCTTGTAGTCATGGGTCATGGTCCCGCACCGCCCAGGCTTCAGCGGCAGCCCGGGCTGGGTGCGGTCGAGCGCCTGGATTTGCGACTTCTCGTCGACGCTGAGCACGATCGCATGCGCCGGCGGATCGACGTAGAGGCCGACAATGTCCCGCAGCTTGGGCACGAACTCGGGGTCGCGCGACAGCTTGAATTGGCGAACCTGCCGCCACTCGAGGATCCCCCGCCATCCACCCGCACGAGATCAAACCAGACTCTTCCGTTAGTTTATACACTAGGGCGTTGGCGTCTTTGCAACTAGACTGCCGTAACTCTCAGAGTCGCTGGAGTACAACCCGGCGCAAACTTAACTCGATCTGAAGGTACACGTCCTAATCGCAGACGGAGGAGAATGCGCATGAAACCCACCGCGCTGATTGTTTCGCTCATAGTTTTTGCGCTCGCCGGGCTTGGCTGGGCTCCGGTCCGAGCCCAAAATGTCACGCCGCCGAAGCCGCGCGGCGGTACGGTCTGCGCCGTCGATACGTTCTTAAGCAAGGTCCATTACCTGAAAACACCCTTTACCCCGCAGCCCCCCTTTAGCCAGCCCCCCCAACCCGACCCCACTCCGTTAAGCGAAAATATCCGCCAGGATATGGTTGCAGCTTTCGCCGCCGCACCAGATTTTTTCAAAATTCAATTATGCGATCTCGATGGTGTTTTCATTGATCCGGCGGGATGTACCTCGCTCGATCCGAAAACCTGTACATTGTCGGACGTGAACGTTCTTAACTACTCTTGGGGTCTTCGGACAAATACGTCGCCCCCCCAGCGTTTTATCGCGACGTCGCTGGGATTGTGGAGGAACGGTCATGCTCCGCTGTATCAAGATTACCGGACAAAGCGGCTGCAAGCGCTGTTGCAGCGGGCGGCCCAGACAAACCAGAACCCACCCGTCGACCCCAATCCGCCACGATATGCCGCAGTAGAGCCCAATACCATAGCGATGAGTGTTCTGTCATCGCTTGCCCATGAATTCGGCCACGTTTTCTGGTTCGATACTTTCGTTGTCGATGCCAGTGGCCGGCCCAATCCCGGTGGCTCTGCGAATACCAGTTTATTTTGCAACGGTGGATTTTACCCCTCTGGGTCCTGGATTTACAAGGTGGATGTGCCGCCGAGCCGATGGATCGATTTTGGGGAACAACTGAATGCCCATGCAAATAACGATGTCGATATCCCATCTCTTGCTGCTCATTTGGGACAAGGAAATTTCTTCAATGCTGGCGACCTTCTTCATGGAATATACTCTGGACGGCTGCCGAATGGCTACTCGAGGCCAGACAATGGTGCTTGGGTGAGCGCGCTGGCGGCGTTCTCCCCAGACGAGGATTTTGTCGAGACGTATCAATTTTACATACTTAAATTCGCTAATCCGCCGCTGCGAAACCTGCAGGTCAGAGTTCCCGGAACCAATAATCGGTTTTATCTTGACGATATTGCCGCGACGTGGAGGAGCAAATCCGAGCTTGTCAGGAAACTGGCCTGCTTCGGACCATTGCCGCGCCCATAGCAGCAGCCGATCGAGGAGTGCGGGGAACTGGACAGGATACGATCTCAGGACGGCATTTCATTTTCGGCGCGGCGGCGGGCGATGTTCCAAGCGGCGGTCTCGGCAAAGGTGTAGGTCACATTGAGGGGCCGAACTCCGGCGGCCAGATCGGCGCGAATGGCGGCCACCAACGCCAGCGCGTCGCGGATCTTCTGATCGACTTTCCCGGTTGGGAGCCAGGCCGCGAGGTCGTGCAACGCCGCTTGGGACACCTCCCTATCCGCGGCGGCACCCAGGATCGCCGCGTAGGTGCGATTTTTGTAAAAAATCGCTTTGGCGATGGCGATCAGACGGGACGCCGTTGACGGCGCGATAACACCCTCTTGCTCGGCGGCAGCGAGCGTCGCGCGAATGTCGACCATCGCCTCGGTTACCGCCGGGTAGCCAAGCTCCTCAGGGCCGTGCAATACCGCGACTTCGTCGTCATCCTCCAAAACGCCGTCGCGAAACGCCTCGTAGATCCGGCCGATCCCATTCATCCCGAATGGCGCTAGCTCGGCGGCGCGCAACGCGCCGATGCTCGCCGCGCCGTAGACATGGATACCCTGTGCCATCGCCCACAGGATCTCCTTGTGCCAAACGGTCGGCGTTACCTCGAAATAGCCGTCGACGACGCCGATGATTGCAGGCTTATCGAGCGCCGCCTGGTAGAGTTCGCCCTGACGGACCGGCGGTCGCCAGCACAGCGACGGATCGGATGGCCGCAACCGCGGCGGCAGCGAAGGTCCGGCAAAGATTACGGCTTTCATTGCGGCGCCGTCCCGGCCGCTCGGCGGGCGCGGGTTCCGGGCCGATAGCATGGATGTCTAACGTCGCCCTCAAGGCCCGGAATGACAGCTCTGATAACCGGTATGGCGAAATCGGGGCGCGTGAGGTCGACGACAACCACCCGGGCGATGCCGACCGACCGCAGGCGTTTCAATTCCCAGCGAAGCTCGTCTTGCAGGTCATCGGCCACGAAGCTCGGCACCCCGCTAAACGAGACCGGCTCCGCCTCGACGCTTAGTGCATCGAGCAGTGCATGGCCGATCTCTGCGATCGGGGATTCCTCGTATTCCGCCAGCGCCAAATCGTCTCGGATACCTGTGATGTAGGTCAGTCGCACCTGTGCCGCCTCGGTCAATGCCCTAACCAGCGCGATCGTGCGGTCGAGATGACAGCCGGCGCCTTGAAAACGGCGCAGTTGGCCCGGCGCAACATCGGCCAGATCGCGGATTTCACATACGAAAGCGGCAATGCCGATATCGCTTGTGACGTTCCATACCCGAACCGCGATGCCGGCCTTCTGATATTTCGCCAGCAGCGCCTGGCAGTCGGCGTCGTCGACCGAAGCGAGATCGAGGTTCTTGTCAGCCCGGGCGCGGATGCTCAACCCGTTCCACACCGCAATCGCGTCGCGCTCGATCAACTCGCAAATTGCCGAACTGATTGCTTCGACCAGGTGATTGCCCGAGGCCAGCCCATTGGAGCCGGCGAGAAAATAGCCGTCGAGCGCCTGCGTATAGTCGGTGTGGATGATTTCGGCCGGGACCCAGCAAGCATCGTCCTGCAACAAGTCGAACCCTTGCAGCCAGGAAATCGGGGCATCGACATCGAAAGGACGGCCCGTCCCGCACAACGTCAGGGGGTCGACGACGGCGCAATCGGTAGTGAACTCGCGGTAAGCGGCGCGAAAGGCTCGCTCGACTTCCTCGGCGTGGAAACCCTCGATTGCTTCCATCAGCGCCGAGGTCATCGCCTGCGTCAGATCCAGGCCCTTGCCTTGCGACACCGAAACCGAGCGGGAATTCGGTCGCACCGCTACGGCGACGTCGATGCCGATGCGATCGAGGCCGGTGACATTGCCCAGCCGCGTTATGCCCATCCGCGCTGCAAGCGGCCGCAGCCGCGCCAGGGTCTCGGACGGAGCGCATATTCGGTGGGTTCCGCGCCGATATAATTTCGGCAGGGGCTCACCGAGCGCGTTCTCCAGGGCCGATAATCCCGGGCCGCTTGCCGTCAAATTTCCGGACCTGAGCTCAAGGACCCCGCGCTTATATTCAGGAGCTGCCCTTCCGGGATCACCCCTTTTTGTCGGGCGCGGTCGTATCCATCTTGGGCGGCGCCCCGGTCTTGTCGGGTACCGTCACTTTGGCCGGTGCGCCAGCCTTGTCGGCAGGGCGCGTATCCTTTTTCGCAAACGGGTTCCAGAAGAAACCGGCGCCTCCGCCGCTGGCCAAAATGGTAGGTCCGACCTCAACGACCGACGAACCGTTCGCTGCACGGTGTGTTTCGATCAGGTTCTGCAGATGCCTTGCCTCGGGGGTGTCCTTCAGAACCAGCGCATCGAATGGGCTCCCATTCTCGGAAACCTGAAGACGTCCCCGCTCGACCCGGATTAGCAATTCCGGGCCTGTCGTGGGCTTCTGTGCCGTCGGTTGCGTAGTCGCCTGAACGCCAGCGGGCGCCACCGTCCCCAGCCCCAGAACCAACGCGACACGGCCCGGCAGACGCAGCCAGTTCGGTCTGAACATCGAACCCTCCCCAGGCACGGCCTTTTCTGACAGCGTGCCGACGCAACCATTTTATGGTCCAAACAGGCTGGGCGAAACCGAAAACATTCCTTGCCGAGCGCGATGCATTCGGTAGCCGACCGGGGTAGGCTCGGGGCCCGCAGAATGTGGAAACAGCGAGGGGCGGCATGAAGCGGAGTACGGAGCGGATCTTGACCACCCATGTCGGTAGCTTGCCCAGGCCGCCGGATCTGCTCGAGATGATCCAGGCGAAAGAGCGCGGCGGGCCGTTCGACGCCGCGGCTTTTGCGAGCCGCGTCGCGACCGCAGTCAAAGAGGTCGTGCGCAGGCAGGCCGACAGCGGCATCGATATCGTCGCCGACGGCGAGATGGGCCGGTTCGGCTTCATCCCCTACGTCAACGAGCGCCTCGCCGGGATCGAGCCGCGCCAGAACCCGGGCGGCGAGGGCACCTGGGCGCGCTCGCGCGAATATCTGGCGTTTCCCGAATATTACGGCTGGGCGGCGCAGATGCCGGGGACGGCAGGGAGGGCGCAGCCGACCCGATGGGTGTGCACCGGCCCGATCGCCTACAAGGGACATGATGCGCTAAAGCGCGACATCGACACCCTGAAGGCCGCGCTCGCCGGAATCGCCACGAGGAAGCCTTCATGCCGGCGGTGTCGCCGGCCCAACTCGCCGGCTGGAACACGAACGAATTCTATAAAACCGACGAGGAGTTCCGAGTGGCGGTGGCCGACGCGCTGAACGAGGAATACAAGGCGATCGTCGATGCCGGCCTCGTCCTGCAGATCGATGACCCCCAATTGGCGAGCCATTACACGACGCACCCCGAGCTCGACATCGCCGAGTGCCGGCGTTGGGCGAATGCCACGGTCGAGTTGCTGAACCATGCGTTGCGCGGCATTCCGCCCGAGCGCGTGCGCTATCACACCTGCTACGGCATCAATATCGGCCCGCGCGTGCATGAGCTCGAACTGAAGCACATCGCCGACATCATGCTGCGTATCAATGCCGGCGCCTATTCGTTCGAAGCCGCCAACCCGCGTCACGAGCACGAGTGGCAGGTCTGGGAAACGGTCAAATTGCCGGAGGGCAAGGTTTTGATCCCTGGCATCGTCACCCATTCCTCCAATCTTGTCGAACATCCGGAGGCGGTCGCCCAGCGGATCGCGCGATTTGCCGGCGTCGTCGGGCGCGAGAACGTCATTGCCGGCGCCGATTGCGGCTTTGCCAGCTTCTCGACCTCCTGCGAGGTCCATCCGAGCGTGGTGTGGACCAAGTTGGCGGCGTTAGCGGAAGGGGCGCGGCTGGCGTCGGCGGAATTGTGGCGCAAAGCCTGATCAGACGGGACGGCTCCGTCCTTCTCGAACGGCTAATCCGCGACGCTGGAGAGCGGGCGGGCGACGCTTTCCAGGGGCCGGCGCTCGGCCTTGACGCCGATTGCGAATTCCGTCAATCGCCGCGACGATCATCAGACCTGCGCCGAGCAGGTAGCCGGCGAACACGGCGCTGCGCTCGCCGGTGCCGACCAGGATGCCGAACAGCCAGGGCGAGACCACCCCGCCCGTCGCGGTGCCGAGCGCGTAGAACAAAGCGATGGCGAGTGCTCGCGCTTCGAGCGGAAAGCTCTCGCTGACGGTCAGATAGGCGGAACTCGCCGCCGCCGAGGCGAAAAAGAAGATGCCGGTCCAGCAGGCGGTAAGCTGCGCGGCGTTGAGCAGTCCTTCGCGGAACAGATAGCCGACGACCGCCAGCAATATCCCCGACAGCGCATAGGTGACGCCGATCATCGGCTTGCGGCCGAGCGTGTCGAACAGCGGGCCGAGCAACAACGGCCCGAGAAAATTGCCGAGCGCGAAAGGCAGGATGTACCAGCCGACCGAGGCCGAAGGGACCGCGTAGAAACGGGTCAGGACCAGCGCATAGGAAAAGAAGATCGCGTTGTAAAAGAATGCCTGCGCGGTCATCAGCACGAGCCCCAGCAGGGCGCGCTGCGGATAGTCGCGCAGGATCCCCAACGCCATGCGAGCGAGCGGCGTGCGCGAGGACACCGCGAGACGAATCCGCGCGCCGGCTAGCAGCGGCGCCGCGCCCGCCCCTACCCGGCGCTCGATCGCGCCGATCACCGCCTCGGCCTCGCCGAGCCGGTCGTGCAGCATCAGCCAGCGCGGACTTTCCGGGAGGTAGCTGCGCAGCAGCAGGATGCCGAGGCCGAGCACGGCGCCGATCCCGAACGCGGCGCGCCAGCCCATATCCGGCGGCAGCAGGCCGGGCTGCAGGAAGGCGACCGCACCGGCCGCGCCGAGTGCGGCGCCGAGCCAGAAGCTGCCGTTGATCGCCAGATCGGTGCGGCCACGAAACCGCGCCGGCACCAGTTCCTGGATCGCCGAGTTGATCGCCGCATACTCGCCGCCGATGCCGGCGCCGGTCAGAAAGCGGAACAGCGCGAAGCTGGCGAAATCCCACGAACCCGCGGTGGCGGCAGTCGCAGTCAGATAGAGCCCCAGTGTGACGAAGAACAATTTGCGGCGGCCGAACCGGTCGGTCAGATAGCCGAACAGCAGCGCGCCCAGGACCGCTCCGGCGAGATAGGCGCTGCCGACCGCGCCGACCTCGGCGGCCGAGAACCGCAGCACCGGGCTTTCCTGCAACGCGCCGGCGATCGAGCCCGCGACCGTCACCTCGAGCCCGTCGAGGATCCAGGTGACGCCCAATGCCACGACGACCAAGGTATGAAACCGGGTCCACGGCAGACGGTCGAGCCGTGCGGGAATGTCGGTTTCGATGATCGATACGCGGTCGGCCATAGAGGGATAACGCTCCGGGCGGGGAATCTGCCATGGTCAGCGCCAGCTGGCGCTGATCGGCGCGCCGGGCAAAGCCGTTCAGGGGATGGTCACATGAAATCGTATCTATCGTACCTATCGGCGGCGGCGCTTCTTTGCCTTTCTGCGGTTGCGGCGCGGGCGGAACAGGTCGGCAGCTTCGGCAACGACTGGACCGGCAACGGCATGGTTGTCGAGGCTTTCGCCGACCCGCAGATCGCCGGCGTCACCTGCCATGTCGTCCATTTCGACCGCAGCGTGCTTGACCGGCTGACCAAGGGGAACTGGTTCGAGAACCCGTCGAACAGCGCGATTTCCTGCAGTCAGAGCGGGCCGATTACGGTCGGCAAGATCGCCCTCGGCCCCAAGGGCGAGGAGATCTTCTCGCAGCGGATGAGCCTGTTCTTCAAGTCGATCGCGGTGCGCCGGATCTACGACCAGAAGAACGACACCCTGATCTATGTCGCCTACAGCCGGCAGATCAAGGACGCCAGCGCCAAGATGGGCCTTTCGACCGTCTCGCTCTACAACACCCATGCGAATTGGACCGGACCCAAGCCCTGATCCGGGGCCCTCAGCGCCGCTAAGCCCTGATCCAAATCTTCAATGGCTCGATTGTCGGGGATCTCCGGGCGGCCCGTCGCCTTCCGCTTCCCCCGATTGCCTGGCATCACCGCGCTCGCGGGGGCCGGCGAAGGCGGTGACGACGCCGTGCAGGGTGCGCAATTCCTGCTCGGTGCAATGCGCGCGCTGGAACAGGCTGCGCAAGTTGCGCACCATGCTGGGACGGCTTTCAAGGTTGCGCAGAAAGCCGTTCTTTACGAGCGCTTCTTCGAGATGCTCGAAGAAATTCAGCAATTCCTCCTTGGTCGCCGGTCGGCTCAGCCCAGTGTGAAGTATCTCCGACGGCGCCTCGGCACCGGCGGTAAACCATTCATAGCCGACGAGCAGCACCGCCTGGGCGAGATTGAGCGATGAAAAACCGGGGTTGAGCGGGACGGTCAGCACCGTGTCGGCAAGGGTGATGTCGTCATTCAATAGCCCGGTGCGCTCTGGCCCGAACAAGACCCCGCAAGGCTCGCCTGCCGCCAGCCGGGCGCGCATTTCGCCGGCCGCCTGGCGCGGCGTCACCTCGCGCCGGACCATGCCGCGGTCGCGTGCAGTTGCCGCATAGACATGGACGAGGCCGGCGATGGCGGCGTCAATCGACGGATAAAGCCGCGCCTTATCCAGCACCGCATCGGCGCCGCTGGCTGCGGCGATCGCCCGATCCGACGGCCAGCCGTCGCGCGGCCGCACCAGCCGCAAATCGTCGAGCGCGCAATTCATCATTGCCCGCGCCGCGGTGCCGATATTCTCGCCGAGCTGCGGCTCAACGAGGATGATCGCCGGCCCCCCCGCCATCACGCGACGGCGGTGATCAGTCCCGGCCATCTTCGCTGAGCCTTGGGCGCGCGCTACTCCCCCTTCCCGCCACCCCGGCGAAGGCCGGGGCCCATTTCCGCCATAGGCCCCGGCCTACGCCGGGGTGGTGCTCAAAGATGCAGCACAAACTTGTCGACCGGTCCATTATTCGCGGCGCCACTCGGTCGTGCCATCGGGCCGGTCTTCGAGCACTATGCCCAAGCTCAAAAGGTGGTCACGAATGCTATCTGCTTTAGCGAAGTCGCGGATTTTACGAGCTTCGGCACGGTCGTTTATGTGCATCTCGACGAGCACATGGTCATTTGCCTGTGCTCCCCGAAGCCATTGGTCCGGAGGACTGCTGAAAAAGCCGAGAAGTTGGCCACCTGAAAGAAACGCAGATTGTAGCTGATCACGGTCGTCAAAATTTCCACTTTCATGGGCAACATTGATTTTATGCGATCAGCTCGTGAAGGCACGCCAAAGCTAGCGGCGTGTTGAGATCATCGTCCAGCGCTTCCTCGTACTTGCTCGGGAACTAATCCAGGGTTCCCGACCACCGGATGCTGGCCTCGATTTAGCGCGATATAGAAGCGGAAAAGCCGCTGGGATTCTTGTCGCAGCCGGCTAGCTGTCCAATCCAATGGGTCGCGGTAGTGAGTGCCGAGCATTAAGAATTGCAATATCTCCCCGTTGCGCTCCTTGTCGCGTTCATCACCGAGCGCGTCTCGGACAGTGATGAAATTGCCCTCCGACTTCGCCATCTTGGCGCCACCGACGGTCAGCATGCCGTTGTGCATCCAGTAGCGCGCAAATCGGGGGCCGCGCCGTCATGGGCGCATACGCTCTGCGCGATCTCGTTCTCGTGGTGCGGAAAGATCAGGTCGAGCCCGCCGCCATGGATATCGAAGGTCTCGCCCAGGGTATTCTCGCTCATCGCCGAGCATTCGATGTGCCAGCCCGGCCGGCCGCGGCCCCACGGGCTCGGCCACCCCGGCTGTTCGTCGGAGGATGGCTTCCACAAGCACAAAATCGCCGGGATCCTCCTTGTAGGGCGCGACCTCGACGCGGGCCCCGGCAATCATGTCCGCCCGGCTGCGCCGCGACAGCGCGCCGTATTCGGCGTAGGAGGCGACCCGAAAGAGGGCGTGGCCCTCGGCCGCATAAGCGTGGCCTGAGGCAATCAGCCGCTCGATCATCGCGATCATCTGCGGGATGTATTCGGTCGCGCGAGGCTCGACATTGGGCGGCAAATTGCCGAGCGCAGCCATGTCCTCGTGATAGATGCGCGTGGTGCGCGGGGTCAGTGCGTCGATCGGCTCGCCATTGTCCCGCGCGGCGGCGATTATCTTGTCCTCGACATCGGTGATGTTGCGGACATAACGCACATGGTCTTCGCCGTAGGTGTGACGCAGCACCCGGTAGAGCAGATCAAACGCCACCACGGCGCGGGCATTGCCGATATGGGCGAAGTCGTAGACCGTCGGCCCGCAGACATACATGCGGACGTTGTTCGGATCGAGCGGTTCGAACGGCTCCTTGCGGCGCGTCAGCGAATTATAGAGAGTGAGCGGCATAGCGAGGGGTTAGCAGATTGTGCGCTATCGGTCCATGAAGTGGCGCTGTCAGGCGCTGACTGAAAGCCGGGCGCCAAGGAGGAAGCGATGAAGTTCGGCATTTTCTATGAGTTGCAATTGCCGCGGCCGTGGGAGCCGGGCGGCGAATTGCGGCTCTACCAGAACGCGCTCGATCAGGTCGAACTGGCCGACCGCCTCGGCTACGACTATGCCTGGGAGGTCGAGCATCATTTTCTCGAAGAATATTCGCACTCGCCCGCTCCCGAGGTGTTTCTCGGCGCGGCGAGCCAGCGCACCAAGCAGATCCGCCTCGCCCACGGCATCATGCAATTGACCACCAGCCCGCCGGCGCGGGTCGCCGAGCGTATCGCCGCACTCGACCTGGTCAGCAGCGGCCGGGTCGAGTTCGGCATGGGCGAGAGCGCCAGCAGCACCGAGCTCGAACCGTTCGGCCGCGCCTTCGAGGAGAAGCGGGCGGTGTGGGAAGACGCGGTGCGCGCGATCATCCCGATGTTCAAGGACGGCGGCTGCGAATATCACGGCCCCTATTTCGATTTCCCATTGCGCAACGTCGTGCCGAAACCGATGCAGAAGCCGCATCCGCCGCTGTGGTGCGCCTGCTCGCAATTGGAAACGATCGAGATGGCCGGCCGCCGTGGGTTGGGCGCGCTCGCCTTTCAGTTCTTGAGCGCCGAGGCGGCGCATGCCTGGGTCCACGCCTATTACAACGCCTTCACCAAGCGCCAGGAAAAGCTCGCCGACTATGTGACCAACCCGAATTTGGCGTTGACCAGCTATTTCATGTGCGCCGAGACCGACGAGGAAGCGCGCCGCCGCGCCGACGGCATCCCGTTTTTCCAATTTGCACTGCGCTTCTATGGGTTGAGCCCGACCCGCGAGCGGCCGAAGCCGGGCGAGGTCAATTTGTGGGACGAATACGAAAAGTGGAAGCGGGCCAACCCTGAAAACCTCGCCCGTGCCTTGGCCGGCGGGCTGATCGGCTCGCCTGAGACGATCAGGCGCAAATTGCAGCGGTTCGAGACCTCGCATATCGATCAGGTCATCTTCCTGAACCAGGCCGGCAAGAATACGCACGAGCACATCTGCGAAAGCCTCGAACTGTTCGCCAAGGAAGTAATGCCCGAATTCCACGGCCACGAACCCGAGCAGCAGGCGTGGAAGCAGAAGGTGCTGAACTACGAGATCGAACTCGAGGAGATCGACACCGCCCCCTATCGCGACCGCTACGGCCCCAATTCGGTGCAGGTTACCCGCGCCCAGGCGGCAGAATAGCGGAGACGCAGATGTTCAAACGCATCGACCATGTCGAGATCGTCACCGATCGGCCGGAAGAGACGGCCGCGTTCTATGTCGACGTGCTCGGGTTCAAAGTAAAAATGCGCGACAGGATCGAGCACTCCGGCCTGGGTGTGCCGATCGACCTCATTTATCTCGACCTCGGCGGCACCACCGTCGAGCTCATCTCGTATCAGGGAGCGGCGGTCGATCCGGCGCCGCAAAGCGAGCATCTTGGGTATCGCATGATCGCCATCGAGGTCGACGACATGCAGCAAGCGACCGACTATTTGGCGGGCAAGGGGGTCGAAATCGTGTGGGGCCCGAGAGTTCGACTGAAACTTATGCGCGGGCCGAGATCTGCGATCCTAACGGCTACCATATCGAACTGCGTCAGTGGTTCCACTGATAGGAGCCGCCGCTGCAAGTCAGGCGCACCCAAGCCGTGGAGTAACCGCACGTGCCTCAACCGCTGCCTGCGATCAGTCTTGTTGCCGTGCCGGGCCGGCGGCGGCAGACGCTGGAGATCGCCCGCGACATCGAGCGCCGCGGCTTTTCCGGCATCTACATGCCGAGCCGGTGGAGCAACATGGCGCAATGCACCGGGCTCGCCTTTGCCACCGATCATATCCGCTTCGGCACCGCGATCGCGCCGATCTATGCCGAGACCCCGGAAGAGTTCGCGATGAGTGCCGCCTACATCCACGAGGTCTCGGGCGGACGCTTTCGCTTTGGCATTGGCGTCGCGCACGGGCCGCTACACCAGCGGCTCGGAATCACCGCCGGCAAGCCGTTGGCCGACACCCGCGCGTTTGTCGACAAGCTCAAATCTTTCGAAGGCATTGGCGCGTTGCCGCCGATCGTCCTCGCCGCCTTGCGCAAGCGGATGGTGGCGCTCGCCGCCGAGATCGCCCAGGGCGTGCTGTTCGCCAATGCAAGCCTGTCGCACATGGCGCATTCGCTTGTCCGTCCTCCCGCGGCCCAGCGCAACGACCCCGATTTCTTGATCGGCAATATGCTGCCGGTGTGCATTACCGATGACGAGAGCGCCGCGTTGGCGCTGCATCGGCGGCGGCTGGTACGCTATGTGCTGTTGCCGAACTACCGCAACTATTGGAAAGAAGCCGGCTATGTCGACGAGATGACAGCAATCGAAACAGCAATAGCCGAGAGCCGCCACGACGATATTCCGAAATACCTGACCGACCGCTGGATCGCCGACAACTCGCTCTACGGTTCGCCGGTCAAGGTGCGCGACCGGCTTGCCGCCTGGTACGAAGCCGGCGTCAACACGCCGGTCCTCGTCCCGAATTCACTCAACGGCAACCAGCTCGTCGCCTTGCAGGAGATTTTCTCGGCGTTTTCCGGTTGAACTCTCTACCCGTCAGTCTTGCCATCTGCTCTGATCGGTTGCGGGGTTGAGCTTCGATTGATTGATTATTACAAATAGCTTAATATAAATATCGAACCGGTCGCCGAGGCTCGCTTACTCGAGCCAATCAATCAGCTGGTTAGCAGGGCGATGCAAAAGTCCCGCCGACATCCTAAATCGGCATTCCGGCCGAGCGCAGCGGAGGGTTAACCACGGTAACGCCCTTGGGAGACTTCAACCATGGCTCCGACGCTTCCTTATACCGGCAGCGAGTTTCTAGACAGCCTCGATGACGGCCGCGAGGTGTGGATCTACGGCGAGCGGGTCGCAAAGATCACCGAGCACCCGGCCTTCCGCAACACCGCGCGGATGGTGGCGCGGCTTTACGATGCGCTGCACCGCGATCATGCCGAGAAAAAGAATGTCTTGAGCTGCCCGACCGAATGGGGCGGCTTCACCCACCGGTACTTTGTTGCGCCGCGTTCCACCGAAGATCAAGTGGCGGCCAGGGATGCGATCGCGGCGTGGTCACGCCTGACTTATGGCTGGCTCGGCCGCTCCCCCGACTACAAGGCGGCGTTTCTCGCCACCCTCGGCGCCAATGCCGAGTTCTACGAGCCTTACGCGGAGAATGCCCGCCGCTGGTACCGCTATGCGCAGGAGCGGATGCCGTTCGTCAACCACGCGATCGTGCAGCCTCCGGTAGACCGCAACATGGCCCCCGGCGCGCCGGGCGGCCCGACCGACGTCTACGCCCATGTGACCAAGGAGACCGACGCCGGCATCCGCGTCAGCGGCGCCAAGGTCGTCGCCACCGGCTCGGCATTGACGCATTACACCTTTGTCGCGCATGCCGGGGTGCTGCCGGTGCAGGACAAGAGTTTCGCGGTCGTCTTTCTGGTGCCGAGCAACGCACCGGGCGTCAAATTCCTGTGCCGCGTCTCGAACGAACAGCGTGCCGCCGTGCTTGGCAGCCCTTTCGACTATCCATTGTCGAGCCGGCTCGACGAAAACGATGCGATCTTCATCATGGACGATGTGCTGGTGCGGTGGGAGGACGTGTTCGTCTACGCCGACATCGACAAGGCCAACCGGTTTTTCCCGAACAGCGGGTTCCTGCCACGCGCCATGCTGCAGGGCTGCACCCGGCTCGCGGTCAAGCTCGACTTCATCCTCGGCCTGATGGTCAAGGCGACCGAGATCGCCGGCACCCGCGCCTTTCGCGGCGTCGAAGCCAATATCGGCGAGGTGATCGCCTGGCGGAACACGATGTGGGGGCTGTCGGATGCGATGGCCAAGAGCGCCGAGCCATGGGCTGGCGGCTGCGTATTGCCGGCGCTGGAGCCGGCAATGGCGTACCGCATCCTGGCGCCGGAAGCCTATGTGCAGATCAAGCAACTCATCGAGAAGACTGTCGCCAGCAGCCTGATTTACCTCAACTCGCATGCCCGCGACTTCAAGACTCCGGAAATGCGACAATATCTCGACCGCTATGTCCGCGGCTCCGGCAGGGTCAGCGCGGTCGAGCGGGTCAAGCTGATGAAGCTGTTGTGGGACACGATCGGCAGCGAGTTCGGCGCCCGCCACGAGCTTTACGAAATCAACTACGCCGGCAGCCACGAGGAAATCCGCATCGACGCGTTGCGCGCGGCGGTCGGCTCGGGCCAGTACGAGCGCTGGAAGGGTTTCGCCGACCAGTGCATGGCCGAGTACGACCTCGACGGCTGGACCGCGCCCGACCTGATCAATCCGGACGACGTCAGCGTCTTAGGCCGGAAGGTGCCATGACCGCGAACGCCGCTTCGCAGCATTTTGGCGAGATCCACGACGAACCCCTCTACGCCGATACTTTGATTGTGTTTAGAGCTTAGAGCGCGCGGGCGGCGGCGAGGAAATCATGGATCTTGCCGGGGTCCTTTTCGCCTGGCCGGCTTTCCACTCCCGAGGAAACATCGACGCAGGTAGCGCCGGAAATGCGCACGGCCTCGGGCAAGGTTTCGGCCGTCAGCCCACCCGACAGCATCCACGGCAGCCGCCACAATCGGCGAGCGAGCAGTTCCCAGTCGAAAGCCAGACCGTTGCCGCCGGGCAGCGCGCCAGGGCGGTGCGGCGGCTTGGCATCGAACAGCAGCAGATCCGCCACCTCTTCGTAGGGCGCAGCGCTACACACATCGCTCGGCCCGGCAAGGGGCACCGCCTTCATTACCGCGCAACCGAACCGCCGACGCGCGTCGGACACCCGCTGCGGGCTCTCACTGCCATGAAACTGCAGGATATCGAGCCGCACCTGGGCGAGCGTCGCCGCGATCGTGTCGTCGCTGGCATCGACGAACAGCCCGACGCAGGCGATGCCGGCCGGGACAAGCGCGCAGAGCCGGGCCGCCTGACCAAGGGTCACCGCGCGCGGGCTCGGCGGGTAAAAGACGAATCCCACATAGCCCGCGCCGCCGCCGACGGCAGCTGTCACCGCAGCCTCGCTGTTCAACCCGCAAATCT
This sequence comes from uncultured Alphaproteobacteria bacterium, assembly GCA_963821795.1. Taxonomy (GTDB): domain Bacteria; phylum Pseudomonadota; class Alphaproteobacteria; order ATCC43930; family CGMCC-115725; genus AP-15. Next base: position 251,129 of record CAWGFH010000004.1, on the reverse strand, counting down.
TCGCGGCGACAGTCATTCCCGTTTCTGCGGCGGCGACTCGTCGCTGCGGTCGCGCCCCAGCACTTCGAGTTGGCGCGTCAACACGTCGATCTGGGCCTCGAGCCGCCTAAGCCGCGGATCCTCCTCCACATGGGGCGCCGATGCCTCGGCATCGGTAGCCGGGGCCTTTTCCTCGCCCCCATAGGGGGCCAACATCGACAGGGCGCGTTGGAACAGCGCCATGTTCTGTTTGCCCATCTCCTCGAATTGCCCGAACGGGAAGATGCCGAACGTCGCCTGCAGGCTTTTGCGCATCTGATCCTGGTTGCGGCCAAAGGCGCCCATCGCCTGTTCGAGGTAGCCGGGAACCAGGAACTGCATGCTGTCGCCATAGAAGCCGATCAACTGGCGCAGAAAGCTGATCGGCAGCAGGTTTTGACCCTTCTGTTCCTGCTCGACGATGATCTGGGTCAGCACCGACCGGGTAATGTCCTCGCCGGTTTTGGCGTCGTGGGCCACAAAGTCACCGCCCTCCTTGATCAGCTTGGCAAGGTCGTCGAGGGTGACGTAGCTGCTCGTCGCGGTGTTGTAGAGCCTGCGGTTGGCGTATTTCTTGACGACTACCGGCTTGCCGCTGCCGGCTTTTTCGCTGTTCGGGGTGTTCATGCGCTCGCGATCTCCCCTTGGGGACAGTCTCCCGCCGCGACAATACCGTGATTCGGCCCGATTGCCTCATCAAACACGCGCGGACCTGTGTGCTCTCACCGCCGCCATCACAGCATATATTCATCTCGATGAACGAACCCAAACGAACGACCGATGCCCGAGATCTTGCCAATCGCTATCTGGCGTTGTGGGAGGAATATCTGACGGCGTTGATCGCCGATCCGGCCGCGGCCGCGCCGTGGGGATTCCCCGCCGATGCCGGTTCCGATCCTGGCCGAGGCTCGGATGATGACAGGAACCGCGAATCCGGACCGGCGGCTCGCGCCGCGTCCGTTCCCGGCGCATCTGGCGAGTGCGATCGGCTTGTGGCTGACCTCGCGCGCCGCCTTGCCGATCTTGAACAGCGTGTCGCCGCCGCCGAGCGCAGCGAGCGGGCGGCTAAGCGCGCTCGTCGCCGAGATTCGACGCGTTCGGGCTTAACCATGTCGCTCGCAGCGCTCGACGACGAGATAGTCCGCCGTGCCGAGGCCTATGTCGGCGGGATCGAAGCCTATCGCCGGCATTCGTTCCGCCGAACCGAAACTCGTGCCCGCGTCCTGTGGCGAGAGGGTGCGACACGCTTGCTTGATTATGGCCGTGACGGAGCGGGCATCGGCGTTCTCGTGGTGCCGTCGCTGATCAACCGTTATTTCGTCCTCGATTTGTTGCCGGAACGCAGCTTTTTGCACCACCTGGCCGGCCAGGGACTGCGTCCGTTCGTCGTCGACTGGGGCGTTCCAGGTGTTGACGAGGACGCCTTCGACCTGACCGCCTACATCGTTAACGTCTCGATCGGGTGTTCACCGCTGGTGCGAACCGAGCGGGGGGTCCGCTCGCGGTTCTGGGCTATTGCATGGGCGGGCTACTCGCACTGGCCCTGGCACTCCCGCCGACGGCTCTGAGATCACCTGCGTGGCGCTGTTGGCGACGCCGTGGGATTTCCATGCCGGGCGTGAGCTGCCGGCGCGGCTTCTGAGGCTGTTCGGGGACGGGTTCGCCCAGTTCGGCGCTGCCCGCCACAAACATACCGGTCGAAATGATCCAGACCCTTCTTCTTCCCCTGATCGACCCGTTCCTCGCCGAAGCACAAATTCGTCCGGTTCGGCGGGATCGACCCCAATAGCGACGAAGCCGCGCAGCTTCGTTGCGGTCGAGGATTGGATCAACGACGGGGTTCCGCTTTCGCTTGCGGCGGCGCTGGACTGCATGCGCCGTTGGTATCGGGACAACGTTTCCCGCGCGCGGGACGTGGCGGGTCGCCGGCCGCAGGGTACAGCCGAGTATGCTGGGGAACAGCCGGCGCTCATCGTCATCCCCGGCCGCGACCGCATCGTCCCACCGCGCTCGGCTGAGGCGCTGGCCACCCCAGCTCGGCTCGGCCGAATCCTGCGTCCGCCGCTCGGCCATGTCGGGATGATGTCCGCCGCGCGGGCTCCGGCACTGCTATGGACGTCGATTGCCGAATGGCTGCTCGCGAAATCGCGCCGGCCATGAATACCGCCGCTGGTGGACTTCGCACTGCGGCATCCCTACATTCGCCGCACATCTGCCCGCATAAACCGCAAATCTTCTCGAGGAGGAGCTTCCGATGGCCGAAATCGTGATTGCCGGCGCTGCGCGCACTCCGGTCGGCGCGTTCAATGGCGGGCTTGCGAGCCTGCCGGCGCACAAGCTCGGCGAGGTCGCGATCGTCGAGGCGCTGCGCCGCGCCACGGTCGAGCCCAAGGAGGTCTCCGAGGTTATCATGGGCCAGATCCTTGCCGCCGGCGAAGGCCAGAACCCGGCCCGGCAGGCGGCAATCGCCGCGGGGCTCCCCTTCGAAGTAACCGCCTATGGCGTCAACCAGCTGTGCGGGTCCGGGCTGCGCAGCGTCGCACTCGGCTGGCAGGCGATCCGCAACGGCGATTCCGAAATCGTCGTCGCTGGCGGCCAGGAGAGCATGAGCCAGGCGCCGCACTGCATCCATCTGCGCAATGGCGTCAAGATGGGCGATGCCGAACTCGTCGACACGATGATCCGCGACGGGCTCTGGGACGCCTTCAATGGCTATCACATGGGCAACACCGCGGAGAACGTCGCCCAGCGCTGGCAGATCACCCGCGAGCAACAGGATTTGTTCGCGGTGCGCCTCGCAGGCCAAGGCCGAGGCCGCGCAGAAGGCAGGGCCGCTTCACAGACGAGATCGTGCCGGTGAAGATCGCCACCCGCGCGCGGAGAGACCATCGTTGACACCGACGAGCATCCCAAGCACGGCACCACCTTTGAGGTCTTGGCCAAACTGCGCCCGGCCTTCGACAAAAACGGCACGGTGACCGCCGGCAACGCCTCGGGCATCAATGACGGGGCCGCGGCGGTGGTGCTGATGTCGGCCGAGGCGGCTGCCAAGCGTGGCGTGCGGCCGCTCGCCCGCATCGTCTCGTGGGCGACAGCCGGGGTCGACCCGGCAATTATGGGGTCAGGGCCGATCCCGGCGAGCCGCGCGGCGCTCAAGAAAGCCGGCTGGACGGCCGGCGATCTCGATCTCGTTGAGGCCAACGAGGCGTTCGCCGCGCAGGCCTGCGCGGTCAACAAGGACCTCGGCTGGAGCGTCGAGCAAGGTCAATGTGAATGGCGGCGCGATCGCGCTCGGTCACCCGATCGGCGCTTCGGGCGCACGGGTACTGATCACCTTGCTCTACGAAATGCAGCGGCGAAATGCGAAAAAGGGATTGGCGACGCTGTGCATCGGCGGCGGCATGGGAATTGCTATGTGCCTTGAGCGCGACTAGCGCGCGGGCTAAATCGGCGGGGAGGAACGCATGGCGAGGGTGGCGGTAGTCACCGGGGGAACGCGCGGCATCGGCCGGGCGATATCCGTGGCGCTAGCGAATGCCGGATACAAGGTCGCGGCGACCTACGCGGGCAACGATGCGGCGGCGCACCAACTCAAGGACGAAACCGGCATTCCGGTATTCAAGTTCGATGTATCCGATTTCTCGGCATGCGCCAATGCGGTAAAGGCGATCGAGGCCGCGCTTGGGCCGATCGAGGTGCTGATCAACAATGCCGGCATCACCCGCGATGCCACCATGCACCGGATGAACTGGGAACAGTGGAATGCGGTGATCCAGACCAACCTGTCCTCCTGCTTCAACATGTCGAGACAGGTCATCGAAGGCATGCGAGCCCGCGGCTTTGGCCGCATCGTCAATATCGGCTCGATCAACGGCCAGGCCGGACAATACGGCCAGGTCAACTATGCCGCCGCCAAATCGGGCATCCACGGATTTACCAAAGCATTGGCGCAGGAGGGCGCGGCGCGCGGCATCACCGTCAACGCCGTGGCGCCAGGCTATGTCGACACCGAGATGGTGCGGGCCGTACCCCCGGACGTGCTCGAGAAGATCGTTGCCCGCATCCCGGTCGGCCGCCTCGGCAAAGCCGAGGACATCGCCCGCACGGTGTTGTTTCTAGTCGCCGACGACGCCGGCTTCATTACCGGCTCGACCCTGTCGGTTAATGGCGGCCAGCACATGTATTGACGATCCGGATCGCCCGAAGAGCTTTGCTTCGCTTGCCTGCGGCGCTTCCAGCGGCGGCTTTGGCTAAAGCGGTTTCGGGCTCGGGTCTAAACCTCGAATACCGAGACGGATCGCTCACATGGCCGGGCGGCAGTGCGCGGGCGGCGATCGGACGAGCGGGCGTCAGCGCCAACAAGAAAGAGGGCGACGGCGCCACCCCTGCCGGCAATTTTCCGCTCGTCTCCGGGTTCTATCGCGCCGATCGAATGCCGGCGCCGCGATCCGGGCTGCCGCTTCGCGCGCTGTCGCCGCGGGATGCCTGGGTCGACGATCCCGCCGACGCCAACTACAACCACCTTGTTTCGTTGCCCTATCCATCCGATACCGAGCCGATGTGGCTGGACGAAGCGGTATATGACCTGTTGGTGGTCGTCGGCTACAATATGGAGCCGGTGGTGCCGGGCGCCGGCAGCGCCATCTTCCTGCATATCGCGCGGCATGATTTCTCTCCCACCGCCGGCTGTATCGCGGTCGATCGGGAAGTGCTGATCCGCCTGATGCCGCATCTCGGTCCCGGCAGCACGCTGACGATCCGCGGCTAGTTCCGGCATCGCCGGCCGCTCGACGCGGGTTGGGTTGTTCAACCCTCACTCAGTCGTCGAGAAGGGCGGCCTCTGGCGAGCAAAAGGATCGCCGCGCCGACCGCGATCAACACCGCAAAAGCCCAGCACGACAGGATGTTGACAATGATCCTGTCCCACAAAAACGCGGAGATGTCGCGCTGCGTGGTCACCTGGGCCAGGTTCAGGCTGGACCGGTCCAGTTCATACCATAATCGGCCGAGCGTGATCGGCGCCCAAATTTTTGTCGTGAACCAGTTGGTGGCGTCTGCTGTCAGCACCGACAGGCCAGCAAGAAATACGATCAAGCCGAGCACGCGCGAGACAGTCATCGCGTTGCCTCCCGATCTTTCTTGCTAAGCTAGTCTCTTTCTCTAGGAGCACAACCGTTTTTCAGCTCCGTGAAGCCGTGTCACCAAATCGCAACCTTGACGGCAAGCCGGCGGTCTGCCGATAATCGCGCCGTCCAAGGGGTGCCCCGTCAGAGGGCTGAGATACCGCCGGCCCGCCGCTTCGATCGAGGGGCAGTGGGGCGCGGAAACCCTTCGAACCTGATCCGGGTCGTGCCGGCGTAGGGACAGGAACGCTGCGGCAAAAGCCGCCCTCCTCATCTCTGCAAGATTCCCCGGATCGTCGTTCCATACGGAGACACCATGCCCGATTCCGCCCCACTGCCATCCGTGAGCCTGATGCCGAAGATCGAAGAGCTTCGGGTTACCACCGGGCCGTTCCCATCCTCGCGCAAGGTCCACGTCGAGGGCCGGATTCATTCCGAAATTTCGGTTGCGATGCGCGAAATAGATCTCGAGGCTTCGGCCGGCGAGCCGCCGATACGCGCTTACGACACCTCGGGTCTCTACTCCGACCCACGCGCCGCGATCGACATCAACAAGGGCCTGCCCGAATTACGCAAGCCGTGGATCGTGGCACGCGGCGATGTCGAATTTTATCAGGGCCGTGAGGTCAAGCCCGAGGACAACGGCCTGCGCAGCGGCGAGGCGAGCGCGGTCTCCTTGTTCAATCGCGGCCGGCGCCAAGTGCTGCGCGCCAAGTCCGGGCGAGCGTGACCCAGATCGCCTATGCCCGCCGCGGGATCGTCACCCCGGAGATGGAGTATGTCGCGATCCGTGAGAATCTCGGCCGCGAAAAACTCCGCGAGGGCGTGTTCGACGGCGAATCCTTCGGCGCCTCGATCCCGGATCATGTGACGCCGGAATTCGTGCGCGACGAGATCGCCCGCGGCCGGGCGATCATTCCCAACAACATCAACCACCCGGAAACCGAGCCGATGATCATCGGCCGCAATTTCCTGGTCAAGGTCAACGCCAATATCGGCAACTCGATCGTCACCTCCTCGGTCGCCGAGGAGGTCGAGAAGATGGTGTGGGCGACGCGCTGGGGCGCCGACACCGTCATGGATTTATCGACCGGGCGGAACATCCACACGATCCGCGAATGGATCATCAGGAACTCGCCGGTGCCGATCGGCACCGTGCCAATTTATCAAGCGCTCGAAAAAGTCGGCGGCAAGGCAGAGGAGCTGACCTGGGAATTGTTCCGCGACACCTTGATCGAACAAGCGGAGCAAGGTGTGGACTACTTCACGATCCATGCCGGCGTGCGGCTCGCCTACATTCCGCTGACCGCCTCCCGCGTCACCGGGATCGTCTCGCGCGGCGGGTCGATCATGGCGAAATGGTGCCTCGCGCACCATCAGGAGAGTTTTCTTTACACGCATTTCCGCGAGATCAACGAGATCATGCGAGCCTATGACGTGAGCTACTCCTTGGGCGACGGGCTGCGCCGGGCTCGATCGCCGACGCCAACGACCGCGCCCAGTTTGCCGAGCTCGAAACCTTGGGCGAGCTGACCAAGCTCGCTTGGGACCAGGATGTCCAGGTCATGATCGAAGGCCCCGGCCATGTGCCGATGCACAAGATCAAGATCAACATGGAAAAGCAGCTCGAGGAATGCGGCGAGGCGCCGTTCTACACCTTGGGCCCGCTGACTACCGACATCGCCCCCGGCTACGACCACATTACATCAGGCATCGGTGCGGCGATGATCGGCTGGTTCGGCACGGCCTTGCTCTGCTACGTGACGCCGAAGGAGCATTTGGGATTGCCCGACCGCGACGACGTCAAGGTCGGCGTCATCACCTATAAGATCGCGGCGCATGCAGCCGATTTGGCCAAGGGCCATCCGGCGGCGCGCGAGCGAGACGACGCCTTGTCGCGGGCGCGTTTCGAGTTCCGCTGGCGCGACCAGTTCAACCTGTCGCTCGACCCGGAGACGGCGGAGAAATTCCACGACCAAACCCTGCCGGCCGAGGGCGCCAAGCTCGCGCATTTCTGCTCGATGTGCGGACCGAAATTCTGTTCGATGCAGATCACCCAGGAGATCCGCGACTACGCTCGTGCCGGGATGGTCGAAAAGTCGCAAGAATTCTTAAAGCAGGGCGCCGAGATCTACACCGACGAGCACGGCCTGCCGCGCGCCGCCGCCGAGTGAGCGTACTGTCATTGCCAGCCTCCGGGTCCGCGCTTTGCGCGGCCCGAGGAGAGGCTGCGTCGCCGCTGTGCTCCTCGCAATGACCGCTCCAGCCGATATCACGGCCCGAAGAGAGGCACGCCGCTACCCCGATCGCCCGATCATTGGCGTGCTCGGGGTGGTGCTGCGCGGCGAAAAGGCGCTGATCGTGCGCCGCGCGAATCCGCCGATGGCGGGCCGCTGGGGGTTTCCCGGCGGCGTTCTCGAATTGGGTGAGACCGTCGCGCAAGGGGCAATGCGCGAACTCCGTGAGGAAACCGGCGTCATCGCCGACCCGATTGGGCCACTGACGGTCATCGATACGATCGAGCGCGACGACGAGGGTCAGGTGCGCTACCACTACACCCTCGTCGCCGTGCGCGGCCGATGGGTCTCGGGTGAAGGTATCGCGGCCGACGATGCGGACGAAATAGCGTGGCTCAGCCGGACCGAAATCGTCGAAGGCGGTCTCGTGACCGCCCCCGCCTTGTTGCCGCTGATCGATCTGGCGCTGAACACCGAAGGCTAGATCGGTTCAGCTCCAATATCCGTTGATCCAGGTCCAACCGGCCGGTCCTTGCTGCCAATAGCCCGGAACCCAGTTGGCTGTCGCTGACGGGCGCTCGACGTAGTGCCCGGCAACCCAAGCGTATTGGGTCCCGTCCCAACTCCAGTGACCCGGCTGCCACATTGCCAAAGCCGATGGCGGCGGCGGCGGTGTCTCGACGCGCAGCGGCGGCGGCGCGTAGGGAGCGACGACGACCGCCGTACCGGCATTGCTGGGCACTTCCGCGACCGGCGCGGTCGACCCATATTGCGGCGTCGCAGAATCGGGATAGGACGGCGACAATGGCGTTGGCGCTGCGCTCGCGGCAGGAGCATAGGCCGGCGGCGGATATGACGGCGCAACTGTCGCCGACGGCGGATAAGGCGGGGCCGTCTGGTCCGGAGTTACGACCGCTACCGGGGCTGGCGGGGGCGGCGCGTAGCACCCGGACAGAGCAGTGCTGCCCAAGGCAAGCGCGGCGATGCCGGCGGCCCGACCGAGAGTTTGCATTCAAGCCTCCAGGTTTCATGCAGCGCACGGAGTTCCCGCGGGCTGCTCCTGGCGGATACAACACGGCCGATCACAGATCATTCCGGCGAGGTGAGGGCTAATCAGCCCCTATGGGCTCAACCGATGGCCCACGCCGGTATTCGGCGAGCACCGGCGCGTCGGTTCAGGACGTCCAATGGCCATCGGTCCATACCCAGCCCCGACCTGCCTGCTCCCAGTAGCCCGGCATCCAGTTGGCGGTTGGCGCGGGGCGCTGAATATACCCGCCTGGCGTCCATACGTACTTTGCGCCGTTCCAATTCCAGTGGCCGACCAGCCACAGCGAGTTCGGCGCTGGGGCGGGTGGAGGGATCTCGGCCAATATCGCCGGTGGCGGATACGGCGCAGCGGCGCCGGCGGCCGCATCTCGCGCCGAATTATTTCCGGGCGCGGCGCATCCAGCAAGGGTAGCGGCGACAATCGCTGCCGCGGCAAAGCCGACCATGCGGTCGATATGCTGCATCGAACCCTCCCAAACGCAGCGCGGGTTGATCCCGCTTTGCTGCCCGTTCAAGCCTCTCTACGATCCTTGCGGATCGTTCCCGCCGGCTCGCTTCGGGCGCTTTTGCCGAAGATGGCGGCTGCTGTTCTTCGCCGCACTTAAGACCCGATGGGACACTTCTATGATACGATACTGAGAGCAGAAACGCGAGACCGTTTTAGGGTAGTGACTCGGAGTCACTACCCGTTTTAGAGGGTCGTCGATCCTGGCGGATGTGGCCGTCGCCGGCTGGCGTGCGATCTCGCGATGTCGAAGGAGAAGGACGGCATGGCCCAACGCGGCTTGAAATTCGGGGTGTTTCTGGCGCCCTTCCATCGGCTCGGCGACAACCCGACCTTGGCGATGGCGCGCGATCTCGAATTGATCCAACGGCTCGATGAACTCGGCTACGACGAGGCTTGGATCGGCGAACATCATTCCGCCGGATGGGAGATTATCGCCTCCCCCGAACTGACGATCGCTGCCGCCGCCGAGCGTACCCGCCACATCAAATTGGGCTCAGGGGTTACCAGCCTGCCCTACCACCATCCGTTTCTCGTGGCGCAGCGTTTCGTCCAGCTAGACCACATGACCAGGGGCCGAGTGATGCTCGGCTGCGGTCCGGGCGCCTTGCCGTCCGACGCCTTTATGATGGGCATCGACCCGATCGTGCTGCGCCGACGGATGGAGGAATCTCTCGACGCGATCATCCGCCTGCTGCGCGGCGAGGAGCCGGTGACGATAACGACCGACTGGTTCGAACTGCGCGAGGCACGGCTGCATCTGGCGCCGTATTCGGATCCGCGCTTTCCGATCGCGGTGGCCAGTACGATCACCCCGTTCGGCATGATGGCGGCCGGAAAACACGGCGTTGGCGTGCTGTCGATCGGCGCCGGCATCCCCGGCGGACCCGAAGCGCTGGCCCGGCAGTGGCGGATCGCCGAGGAGACCGCGGCGCAGCACGGCACCTGCATGCAGCGCAGGGACTGGCGCGTCATCGTCAGCATGCACGTCGCCGAGGATGATGAGCAGGCGCTGCACGAGGTCGGTCCCGGCGAGCGGATCGAGACCACGAGCTATTTCGAGGATACGCTCGGCCGTGAGCCGGGGCTGTCCGCTGATCCGCTGCGCGATGGGGTGCGCGCCGGGACGACCCTGATCGGCTCGCCCGATACGGTCGCCAAGGGCGTCGAACGGCTGCTCGAACTCAGCGAGGGCGGCTTCGGCGGGGTCATGTTCCGCGCCCATGAGTGGGCAGACCGGGAGCGGACATGGAAGAGCTATGAGCTGTTCGCCCGTTATGTGATGCCGCGGTTCCAGGGGGTGCTCGACCCGGTGATCAATTCGAACATGTGGCTGCGCGCCAACCGCAAAAAGGTACTTGCCGGCAATGTCGAGGCGGTGCGCCGCGCATTCACCGACACCGGCCGGTCCGTTCCCGACGAATACCGCTTTCGCACCGTTGGCGCCCGCGACGCCGACCCGCTGATCAAGGAATAGCCAGCACCGCGGGCCGAGAGGGACCGCTCTCGTCCTCAATTGTGCTCGTCGGAATTAACGCCTCCCCTTGACCTTCGCCGGCGAGAAAGCCTACACCACGACAGCTGCGCTATTGTCGGGCGCAGGCATTTAGGGAGATGGCAGATGGCTCGGATCAGGCATATCGCACTATCGACCGACGATCCCGCAAAGACCGCCGAATTCTACAAACAACATTTCGGCCTGACAGAGCTGTATCGCCGCCCCGGGGATACCGGTGAGAAGGGTGTTTGGCTTAGCGACGGCTACATTTACTTTGCTATTCTGAAGTATGGCGAGCCCGGCGTGCCCAAACTGGGCGTCGGACAAACATCCGACATCCGCGGGATTCACCATATTGGATTTTACGTCGACGACGAACAAGCAACAGCCAAGGCCCTTGAAACCGCAAACTTCAAACCGGTCCCGATGGAGAAATCCGAGAGAGCCGAGACGACCCCGATGGGCGACGCGGTCAACCTGAAATATCTGGGCCCGGACGACGTCCAACTCGATCTCCGCAGCCGGGGCTGGAACGAGGCGATCAGCTTCGCGATGCAGCGCTACGAACTGGCGCCGGTCGAGGAAAAAGAGGCCGCCGAATAACCAGAGACCGATATCCGTCGGGTGGCCTCACCGCCCGGCGGACGTGGACTTGCCGGGCCGAACAGCGCCGGTACGAGGCCGAGCCGGCGTCTGCCGGTTCATGTGGGTCGAACGACAGCGGGCTATTGCCGTAGAAGGACGCCCCGTCTGTTCGCTGGGCGGCTCGCCGCCCATCTTTGTAACCAGGAGGATGCGCCGATGATCTATGAAGTCCGCACCTACACCCTGCGCCCCGGAACAGTGCCCGAATTCGAAGAGCGTTATGCCAAGCGGCTGCCCTCGCGTGAAAGACATTCCAAGCTGGGTGGCTTCTGGCACACCGAGTTCGGCCCGCTCAACCAGGTCATCCACGTCTATCCCTACGACGATCTGCGGCACCGTACCTCGGTGCGCGCAGCAATGGCGCAGGATGCCGAGCGCAACGCGCTCCCCGGCGGGGGTGAGTTCATCGTCGCGCAGGAAGCCGAAATCATGATTCCCGCGCCGTTCATGCAACCCCTGGGCAGCCGGAATTATGGCACCGGGAATGTCTATGAGATGCGCACCTATACCTATGCGCCGGGCGACATCCCGAAGGTGCTGGAGGCGTGGGCCAAGGCCGTTCCCGATCGCGAGAAGCTTTCGCCGCTCGCGGCCTGCTGGACGAGCGAACTCGGCGGGCTCAATAAGTTCGTCCACACCTGGGTGTACAAGGATCTCAACGACCGCGCCCGCATCCGCGAAGAATCGCGCAAGCCCGGCCGTTCATGGCCGCCACAGGCCGGGGTGCGCCCGATCCGCCAGGAAAACAAGCTGCTGATCCCGGCCGTGTTCTCGCCGGTGCGCTAATCGAGCTTGGCCAGAGCCCGCCTGCGCTCGCGGGCGGGCTCCGACGGTTTTGGAATTTGGCCGGTTGGGGTGAGGCACGATTTCGCCAACCGGCCTCCCGCATTAACGCGGCGCCGGTTCGGCGCAGCGCCGATGGCAATGTCGACAAGCACTAGCAGGATCGGACAATGGCGCTTGCGGATGTAAAGGCCCTGACTTTCGATGTGTTCGGCACGGTGGTGAACTGGCGCGACAGCATCGCGCGCGAGGCCAAGGCTGCCCTTGCGCCGAAGGGTTATGACAAGGATTGGCACGCCTTTGCCGATCAGTGGCGGGCGCGCTACCAGCCGGCGATGGCCAAGGTGCGCAACGGCGAGCGGCCATGGACCCGGCTCGATGATTTGCATCGGGAAAATCTGGTCGGCCTGCTGCCCGAGTTCGGGATCTCGGGGCTCAGCGAAGCGGAGATCGACCATCTCAACCGGGCCTGGCATCGTCTCGACGGCTGGCCGGACACGGTAGAGGGCCTGACCCGGCTCAAGCGCAAATACATCCTGGCGACTTGTTCGAACGGCAATATTGCGCTGATGGTCAACATGGCCAAATACGCCGGACTGCCGTGGGACGCGATCCTCGGCGCCGAACCGGCGCGGGCCTACAAGCCGCAGCCCGAATGCTATGACCGCACCGCCGCCTTCCTCGATCTGAAGCCCGGACAGTGCATGATGGTTGCGGCGCACAATGCCGATCTGCTGGCGGCCCGCGGCCGTGGCTTCTGCACCGCCTATGTCAACCGCCCGTTCGAGCAAGGTCCCAACAAGACCCGGGATTTCAAGGCTGAACACGATTTCGACGTGATTTCTGACAGCTTTATCGATCTCGCCGTCAAGCTCGGCTGCTGAGGTCCGGGGGTAAAAAGCCCCGCTGCTGCCCACGGCCCACCATCAAGCCGATAGCGCTCGACGGTTCGGCGACCCTGCGCGCCGGCTAGGTGTCACGAAATCGGCCGGGCGCGCTTGTTCGAGGCCAGGATTTCGGTCAACTTGACCGGGCGGAAACCCCAGACGTCGACGCCGACATCATATTGCCGCGGCTTCGGCTCGATCCGCCCGTGGCTGTGGCCGTGCAGATTGAGCCAGCCCTTGTTCATGCCGCGCCAGCTGCGAAACGGGTAGTGGCACAGCACCAGCGAGACGCCGTCGGTCGTGATCTCGGTATAGGGCTGCACGCTGGCCCAGCCGTCTAGCTCGGTTGTCGCCGGCGGATCGTTGTTGCCGGCGACAAGATGCTTGTCGCCGTGCAGCCGGCCGAGAAGCTCGGCCACGACCACCGCCGGCTGGCGGATCGCGAAATCGCCGAGGTGCCAAACCTCGTCGTCGGGTGCAACGGTATCGTTCCAGCTCTCGATGATCGCCTCGTTCATCGCAGCGACCGAGGCGAACGGCCGACGATATAGCCCGAGCGCGCCGCCGTGGCCGAAATGGGTGTCGCTGGTGAAGAAGATCGTCAAGCGCGGCAGGGCCTTCCACAACCCATAGGTCGTCGTGCTGCGGGGTCATCGCCGGTCAACGGAGTCGACGGCGCAGCGATCATCAATCGAATTATCCCGTCATCCGACTTTGCGGTGAACGAAAATCCCGCGTGCAGTGGCGATCGTGCCTGCGCTTACGCGTCAAACTGATGTAAAAGCATTTCACATGAGCTGGTCGGGTCGATGAGCTGGTCGGGTCGGGGGCCGGAGGGGCGTCGCGGCTATCATCACGGGAACCTGCGCGAGGCGCTGATCCAGGCCGCGCTCGATCTGATCGCCCAAAAAGGTCCGGGCGGTTTCACCTTTGCCGATGCTGCGCGCTCGGCCGGAGTCAGCTCGGCCGCGCCCTATCGGCATTTTCGTGACCGTGATGCGCTAATCGCCGACGTCGCGCGGCGCGGCTTCGAGCTGTTTGCTGTACACCTGGAGCGCGCCTGGAACGACGGCCGGCCGGATCCGTTCGCCGCTTTCGAGAATGTCGGCCGCGCCTATCTCGCCTTTGCCCGCGGCGAGCCGGCCTATTATTCGGCCATGTTCGAGGCCGGCCTTTCATCCGACGACGACCCGGCCCTGCGGCAGGCGGGCGAGCGTGCCTTTGCCGTGCTGCGCCATGCCTCCGAGATCTTGTGCATGCGTGTGCCATCGGAAAAGCGGCCGCCGTCACTGATGATGAGCCTCCATGTCTGGGCGCTGTCGCACGGGATCGCCTCCTTGTTCGCTCGCGGCGACAGCGGCCGGCGCCGATTGCCGATGTCCGCCGAAGACCTGCTCGAGGCCGGCATGCTGATATATCTGCGCGGCCTCGGGATCATCGCCGAACCGGACCGGCCGGAAGGCTGAGGGCATCGTGCTTGACAGGCAGTCCGTCCCGCGCTATGTAAATGTTAGATCACATTCACATGAGGCCGCCATGCACCACATAGCGGGGCATCTCGACGACATCGGCAAGCCGGCGTGGATCGGGTTGACGATCCTCGGTTTCATGGTGTGGTGGCCGCTCGGACTTGTCATTCTCGGATTTCTGATTGGGAGTGGACGAATGGCATGCTTTACGCAGGGCAGCGCGACCCGCTGGCAGCGGCGCATGGAGCGGATGCAGCAGCGGATGGGACGGATGCAAGAAGCGGCCGAGCGCTGGGGCTGCGGTGGTGGTCGGGCCCGGTCGCGTTCCACGACCGGCAATAGGGCATTTGACGAGTATCGCGAGGAGACCTTGCGGCGGCTTGAAGAGGAACAGCGCGAGTTCATGGAATTTCTTGACCGCCTGCGGCATGCCAAGGACAAGGCCGAGTTCGACGAGTTCATGGCCGAACGCCGCCGCCATCCGGAGGGGCCGGCACCGCAGCCACAAGGCGCCTGAAGATACGGCCGGTTGTTTCTATCCTCGGCAGCAGAACGCCGCCGGAAACTCGTCCCCTCGGCAAATTCCTCACTATTCACCTTTCGCTGGGCGCGCCTGGGCACGCTGAGCCACGCCATCCCGACCCAAGTAAATGGAAGATGGCGGGCGCATCTGAGATTAGAATCAATTTGAACGATAACCGAACAAAACCAAAATTCTGATCAAGTTTTATAAACGATTTCAGGCCTACGGTGTGACAACGACCAACAATCGGGGGATGTAGGTCGGATCCCATCGAGGGCTTCCAGTATGCTACGCTTTTGCAGTTTAGCTGCAGCTATGGCCGTTTCAGCTTTATCCGTAACCTCATTTGCCGCGACCGCGCCAACTTCAGGGCCAACGAATTCAATTACGATCACCAATGCGAGCGGTGCGCCGATCAGCAATTATCCGTTTCAGTTCGGCCGGCCGTTTCTCGACGGTGCCATCGCCAACCAGCCGCAGGTGCTGATCAATGGTCAGCCGGTCGCCACCCAGGCCGATGTCAAGAACCGCTACCCCGACGGCTCGGTCGAATTTGCGGTGATCGCGGTCGTCATTCCGAGCTTGCCGGCCAGCGGCTCCTCGACCCTGACCTTCCAAAACCAGACCATGGGCAACAACACCCCGCTGACCCAGGCGCAAATGCTCGATCCGAGCTATGGGTTCGTCGGTGAACTGACGCTTATGAGCACTACGGGTGCGATTGGGCCTGTCGGGCCGCGCGCTATGTTGCAGAACGGCGACTACAAGCTGTGGACCTCGGGGCCGGTGGCGCAGACCATCGAACTGGCCGACGATACCACCGCGCGCAAATACGACATCGGCTTTGGCGACGGCTACCATCCGTTCCGGCCGCGCTTTTTCGCGACCTTCTGGCCGGCGACGCATCAGGTGTTTGTCCGCGCTGTCGGCGAGAACGGGTTGTCGACCGAGATCGAGGACCTCGCCTACAAGCTGAACCTGTCCATGGACGGTCAAAAGGTCTATTCCGCCGACCTGACCGGCACGCAAGCGGCCAATCCCAAATTGCATTGGGCCGGGAGCCGATGGACCAGGAGGTTCTGGATCGGCGGCACCCCGTCGGCCCAGGTCAATATCGACAACAACCTCGCCTATCTCGAGAGCACCCGCTTCCTGCCGAATTTCGACACCTCGATCACCGTGTCGCCGACTGCCGTTGCCGCCGAATACGCAAGCTATGCCCAAAACGCCAACGACATTTATGACGGCTCGTGGGATCAACCGACCAACAGCACGACCTGGCAGAGCGCCATGCCGTCGACCGGCGCCCGCCAGGACATCGCCCCCTATCCCGCCTGGACCGCGCTGTGGCTCTATACCGGCGACTGGCGGATGCGCCAGGTGGCGCTCGGGCTCGCCGACCAGGCCGCATCCTGGCCGATGCATGTCCGCGAAACCGACCCGACCAAGCGCTTCCTGATTACCGATCCCACCGGTGTCACCCCTGCCAGCGGGTTTGGCCTGCCGATCTCGCATGCCGACCGGCAGAGCGCTTTTGGTCAGTTGACCACCGGCGGCAACGGCCTGTTCAATTGGGGAAAGGCGGCCGACAATCTCAAAGCCGTCAGCGCCTCAGTCGATAAAGGCGATCCGTGGGGCTGGGACGGTGCGCACCAGGCGCAGGCGTTCTATCCGCAATACATTCTGACCGGCGACCCATTCTATCTCGAAGAGATGACCTTTTGGGCGTCGATCACCGCGTTCAACTGCTGGGGCGGCACGCCGACGATCGGACAAGGCTGCGGGCCGTATCCATCGACCCAAGCATATGGCGGGGCGATCCACGACCAGCTGCGCGGGGATGCTTGGACGCTGCGCAACCGGGCCGAGACCGCTTTTGCCGAGCCGGACGGCACCCCGGAAAAGTCCTATTTCACGGCGCTGACCGACGAGGCCATCGCCCGTTGGGAGGGCGGGTTTGGTCTCACCGGCACATCGTTTGACGGAACGCCGGAAAAGGCTTGGGGGCAAAAGGTCGGCAACGAGCAGACCACCAACGCCGGGCCGTTCACCGGACAGGTTCCGCCGCTCAAGGAGTGGGGCAGCATCTGCGACCCGACCCTCGCCTACACGGCTTGCATCAACGACCCCCAATGGCTGAACACCACGACCGGCGGTTTTTCCGATCCGTGGATGCAGTGGTATGTCCAGTACGCGATCGGCCGGGCCGCCGAGCTTGGTTTCCCGATGCAGGCGATCAATGGCATGTCGGCATTATTCCCGATCGGGATGATCCTCGACAGCGGGATGCCGACCCTGGTCGGCTATTACGAGGACGGCCCGTTGGGATCGGGCAGGACCGGTTGGTACAGCACCTGGGCGTCGTGGATGACTTCGCTCAACCTGACGCCGAACTGCTGCGGCGGCGGCGGATTCCCCGCTTACTTCATGGATAATATCGCCAGCGACGGGCGCGAGGTATGGCTGACCCCCGGATTGGCGATGACGGTCGACCAGAACCAGCCTCGGGCCGCCCAGGCCTGGGCATGGTTCAAGGCGAACGTCTATTCCAAGGTGCCTGATTTCGCCAACGACCCGAAATGGGCGATCGTGCCGCGCACCGACACCAACGTCCTGCCGGCACAGCCGCTGTAACTCCTCGCTCGATGCATCCTCCGAAAGCTTTCTTTCGGGGGATGCGGCAGAGGAGGCCACAAGTTCAGCACCCGGGCGCTCAGGCAGGCGGAGCGCTTTCGTTTCCCTTAGAAACTCGGGGCGATTGCGACCACGATGCCCGCCCGGTAATATTGCCGAACTTGAAGCCTGCGGCGATCCAGCCTCGGCCGGCGTGCGGTGTCGACAGATGGTTCGGTTAATTCTTGCGCTCGGCGCCGCCCTATGGGTCACCGCGATCCTGCCCGGCTCCGCCAGCGCTCAATTCGGTCCGCCGCCGGGCTCCCGACCACCACCTAATTTCGGACCCCCGCCCTGCCCCGCGGTAACGCCCGGACCGTTTCGCGGAGCAGCTCGCGGAGCCGCCGGAGGAGCGGTATTCGGAGCCATCGCCGGCAATGCCGGCCGCGGTGCGGCAATCGGCGCCGCCGTCGGCGGTGTTGGCGGAGCGGCGCGCCGCGGCGCGGCACGCAATGTCGGGGCTTGCTATTGATAGCGGTGAGCCGTTGACCGGCCGATCGAATCGGACCACACACGGAGCGATCATCATGCAAAAGCAGCTCTCGGCTGTGCTGCTAGCGCTGAGCTTGGCGGCCGCCGCTGTCCAAGCGGCGACGCCAGCAGCTCCGCCGGCGGCGGCACCGCCACCACCGACCGCGGCCTCCCCGGCACCGCCGCCACCCGAGGCCCAAATCGCTCCGGGCCGGTGGAACGTCGAGCGCGTGCGCTGTTCGGATTTGCTCAAGGCCTCTGACGACGATCGCGCCGCCGTGGCGATGTTCTATTATGGCTATCTCGCGGCCAAAGCGGGGCTTTATGTCATCGATGTCAACCGGATCGAGGGCAACATCGCGAAAGTTATGCATCAGTGTGTGGCGGCGCCTAATCTGACCGTGCCGCAGGCCTTCCGCCAAGCCTTACACCCATCTGCGCATGGCTAGCCGCCCCGGCGGCGGACCAGGTCCCGAATACCAGAACCCGCGGAGGAACGTCGTGAAGCTTCGACATGTGGCGATGCTAGGCGCGCTAGTGGCGTGCGGGTTGGCCGGTCTTGGTCCATTGACGGTCTCGGTCTCGCCGGCCGCCACCCAGGCGAAACCGGCGATCAGCCCGGAGGCAAGCGCCGCGCTGACGCAAATGGGCCAGACCTTGCAGTCCAAAGCGTTCTCGTTCCAGGCGCAGACGCTCCGCGTCTACGCCGAGAAGGACGGCGAACTCCTGCACATCTTTCATACCCTGAACGTAACCGTGCGCCGCCCCGATCGCCTGCTGGTCGACCGGAACGGCGACGACGGGCCAGGCAAGCTCGTCTATGACGGCAAGACCGTCGTCATCTACATGGGTGGCGCGAATAAATACGTCACCATTCCGGTGCCCGACACGATCGAGGGCATGATGAAGGTGGCGATGGGCCGCCTGGGTGTCGACTTTCCGCTGGCTGATTTTCTGACCGACGTACCGGCCAAGGCGATTCTGTCCGGGGTGACTTCGGGACGGGTGGTCAACACGGTGATGATCGACGGCGTTCCCTGCCTGCATCTGTTCTTCTCGCAGCCGCCCGGGATTGACTTAGAACTGTGGGTGGAGAAAAACGATCAGTCGCTTCCGCGCCGGCTCATCGCGACCTACCGCTCGCTGCCAGGACAGCCCGACTTCGTCGCTCAGTTTTCCAACTGGAACTTCTCGGTCCACCCGGCGGATGCGGATTTTGTTTTTCAACCACCGGCCGGAGCGGTTCCGGTGGCTTTGAAGTCGCCCGCTGCCGCAGCGCCCGCCAAGGCGAAGGAGAAGAAGCCATGAACCGGCTGGTGGTCTTCATCTTAGGCGCTTTCTTGGCGGTATCGGCGGCGCCGCACGCGTTCGGCTGGGGAGCGGTTCATGGCGCCTATGGCGGAGCCGCCTATCGCGGGCCAATGGGGACGACCGCAGTGCGCGGCCCTAACGGCGCCGCCGCTGTGCGCGGCCCCGCGGGCAACACCGCTTATCGCGGTGCTTACGGCGGAACCGCCTATCACGGCGGCTATTATGGCGGAACCGCCTATCGCGGCGGCTATTATGGCGGCGGGGCCGTTGCCGGCGCCGCCGTGGGCGTGGCGGCGGGGGTCGCGGTCGGCGCCGCGGCCGCGTCTTCGGCCTATGCGGCACCCTACTATTATCCCCCGCCCTACTACTATCCGCCGCCTTACTAGCGGATCGGGCACCGGCGGACAGCGCCGGCCGCCCTCTCGCTCCGTCGTGGCCTTCGCAAAACGGGCATGAAGGCCGTCCCGCTGATTGCGGCCCTAGCGGGCCTCGCCGTGATGGCGGCGCTGATCGCGGCATTTGGCGCCGGCGCCGTGTTTCGCTCGCTGGTTTCGATCGGTTGGCAGGGATTTCTCGCGTATCTGCCTGATCCAACTCGCGCTGATCGCCGTTATGGGCCTCGCCTGGCGCGGATTGGTGCCGGAGGCGCAGACCTGACCCTTCTTGTCGCCGCCCGCTTATCTGCGCGACGCCGGGTCGGAAGTGCTGCCGCTTTCGCCGGTCGGCGGATGCGTCCTCGGCGCACGCGCATTATCGCTCTCCGGCGTGCCGGCTTCGACGGCGGCGGCCAGCACGATTGTTGACCTCACCGTCGAGTTTTTCGCCAAGCTAGCCTATACGGCTCTTGGGCTGGTTTTCCTGATCAGCCTGCGCCCCAGTTCGGAGATCGCCTTGCCGCTCGCCGGAGGCCTCGCGCCACCGGCCTGGTGGCAGTCGGGTTTGTCATGGCGCAGCACCGCGGCTTTGGTCTGTTCGATCGGCTCGCCGGCATACTCGGGCGCGGTTGGGCGGAACGGATAGCGAGGGCTCGGCTGCGTTGCACGCCGCGTTACTGCGCACCTACAAGCCAGGCCGAGGCTGTGGGTCGGCTTTTTTCTTCATCTGGCTGTTGGATCGCCGGCGCACCTCGAAGCCTGGATCGCGCTGCGTCTCGCCGGTGCCCCGCTACCGTTCAAGACAGTGCTGGTGATCGAGAGCCTGCTCTACGCGGTCCGCACCTTCGCCTTTGCAATCTGCCGAACGCAGTCGGGGTGCAGGAGGGCGCGTATGTACTGATCGGCACCGACTTCGGGCTGGCGCCGGAGATGGCGCTGGCCCTTTCGTTGTTGAAGCGGGCACGCGACTTGACGATCGGCCTGCCGGCGCTCGGCGCCTGGCAAATCGTCGAATTCACAAGGCTGTCGGCGTGGCGCCGTCTGGCTATTCGCGGAAGCTGCGCCCTCCGTTCCGCGATTCCTCGACAGGAGAGAATCATGAGCGAACCGCTGCCGCTTCTCATATATCTCGCGCGGCATGGCGAGACCGCCTGGACCCTATCCGGCCAGCACACCGGCCGCACCGACTACCGTTGACCGAAAACGGCGAACTTCAGGCCCGAGCGCTAAGCGAGCGCTTACGGGGCTTGGTCCTCGCGAAGGTTCTGACCAGCCCGTCACAACGCGCGGTGCGGACCTGCCGAACTCGCCGGATTTGGCGCCGCCGCCGAAATCGAGCCCGACCTCGCCGAATGGGATTACGGCGATTACGAAGGCCGCCGAACCGCCGAAATCCTGACGGAACACCCGGACTGGCAATTGTTCCGCGATGGCGCGCCCGGCGGAGAATCACCGGACCAAATTGGCGACCGCGCCGATCGCGTCGTCGCCGTATCCGGGCGGTGCACGGGAATATCTTGCTCGTCTCGAGCGCGCACATTTCACCCGCGTTCTTGCCGCGTGCTGGCTAGGATTGCCTGACCTCCGGCGGCCGTTATTTTGTGCTAGGCACGGCGAGCCTCAGCATTCTCGGCTACGAGCACAACCTCGCCGAGCCGGTCATCCGATTGTGGAACGACATCAGCCATTTGAAAAGCTGATAGCCGGCGCCGTCGGTTGCTCGCGCCCCAATTCACTGCTGACTACTCGGCGGTGCCGGTTTGGACCGGTTCGAGATGCTTTCGGCTGTTTACGCGCCTTGCGTGCCTCTTCAAGGCGCTGCAATACCGTAAAAAAAGACGGTACGAACAGACGGCAAGACAGGTCGAGGCGATGATGCCGCTGAGCACGCTCAACCCCAGCGAAATATCGGCACTCGCGCCGGCGCCGGTCGACAACACCAGCGGCAATACCCCCATGCCAAAGGCGAACGACGTCATCAGGATCGGGCGAAAGCGCGAGCGCGAGGCCTCGACCGCTGCTTCGAGGATCGGCAAACCGCGGACGAGGCGCCCTTCACGTGCCATCTCGACGATCAGAATGCCGTTTTTCGCCGACAGGGCGATCATCAGAATGAGCCCGATCTGGGTATAGAGGTTGTTGGCGACGCCGAGGCTGGTGAGCGCCATGACCGGTCCGAGCAGCGCCAGAGGCACCGCCGACAGTACCGCGAGCGGCAAAATCCAGCTTTCGTATTGGCCGGCCAGACACAGGTAGACCAGTAATACCGACAATCCGAACAAGTAGTAAAGCTGGTTTCCGGACAGCTTTTCTTGATAAGCCATCGTCGTCCACTCGAACGACATGCCCGGCGGCAAGGTCTTGTTGGCGATGGTTTCCATCAGCGACAACGCCTGCCCGGAGCTAAAACCGCGTGCCGGAGCGCCGACCACCGTGGCGGAGGGAAAAAGGTTGTAAAGCGTGATCAGCGGCGGCGCCAATGTCGAGCTCAGATGCGCCACCGCGCCGATCGGCACCATCTGGTTGTCTTGGCTGCGAACGTAGAGGTTCAGCAGGTCGTCCGGCTTGAGGCGATACTTAGAATTGGCCTGCACGTAAACTTGAAATAACTGACCGTATTTGTTGAACTGGTTGACGTAAGTTGAACCCAGATAGTCGGTCAGCGCCGAGAACACGTCGCCCACCGAGACGCGCAAGGTTTCAGCGCGGTCGCGGTCGACGGTCACCCTGACCTGCGGAGCACCGGGTCGGAATGTTGTCAAAACGTGCTGTAAACCGGGGTTGGCGTTGGCGGCCTTGACGACCGCCTCGGCACCGTCGCTGAGCTTCTGGTAGTCGAAGCTGCCGCCCAGCAGCACCGTCTGCATCTGAAAGCCGCCGGCATTGCCGATCCCCTGGATCGGGGGTGGCGCCAGAACAAAAAGGTGGCCGTCAGGAGCCGCATTAAGCTTCTCCTGCAGGTGCTCGGCGATCGACAGGATGTCGGTGCCCTGCCGCTTGCTTCGTTGGTCCCATGGCTTGAGCATGACAAAACAGACGCCGGCATTGGCGAGATCGGCAAAATTATCGAGCACGGACAGGCCGGAGATCGCGATGACCTTCTCGACGCCGGGTGTGGCCAAGGCCAATTTTGTCGCGTTATCGAGCGCCGCCCGAGTGCGGCCGAGCGATGCGCTGTCCGGCAACAGCGCCCCGATCATCAGATAGCCCTGATCTTCGTTGGGGATAAAGGCGGTCGGCAGGCGGGCGATACCCCAGATGCCCACAGCCGCCAGCAACACGCCCACCAGCACTGTGATGCCGCTCACCCGCACCATATGGCCGATCAATCCGGTGTACGACCGTTCTGCGGCCTGATAGACGCGCTCGAAACCGCGATAAAAGAAGTTGCGCTGTTCGACCGGTTTCGGGGTGCGCAGCCACAGCGCGCACTGGGTCGGCTTCAAGGTGGCGGCGTTGACCGCACTGATCAGCGCCGTCGCCGCGATCACCAATGCGAACTGCGCAAACATCTGGCCGCTCAGGCCCGGTACAAAGGAGGCCGGCAAAAACACCGCCATCAGCACCAGCGTTATGCCGATGATTGGGCCAAACAACTCGTCCATCGCCCGGATCGCGGCATCGTGCCCGGACATCCCCTGCTCGATATATTTCGATACCCCTTCGACAATCACGATCGCGTCGTCGACCACGATACCGATCGCCAGAACCAGCGCGAACAGGGTGGAAAGGTTGACGGTGTAGCCGAGGGCGGCCATACCGGCGAAGGCTCCGATAATGGTGACCGGCACCGTTGTCGCCGGCACCATGACAGCACGAAAGTTCTGCAGGAATACCAGGATGACGATCAACACCAGAACCCCGGCCTGCCACAAAGTGGTGTAGACGCCGTTGATCGACTCCTTGATAAAGATCGTCGTGTTGTAGGGAATGCTGTAGTCTAAGCCGGGCGGAAAGTGAGCCTTCAGCTCCTTCATTTTGGCGTCAACTTCCGCTGCGACCTTCAAGGAATTGGCGTCGGGGGTCTGATAGACCGCGATGCCAGCGGCCGGCTTGCCATCGAGCTTAAAGTCCTGGGAATAGGTCTGCGCCCCCATATCGATGCGGCCGATATCCTTGAGCCGCACTAGGCGCCCGCCTTGGGCGGTCTGGTCCTTAACGATGATGTTGGCGAATTCCTCCGGGTTGTCGAACCGCGACTTGACGTCAACGGTGTATTGAAATGCCTGGTCAGGCGGGGCCGGCGGCATGCCGACTTGGCCGGCGGCGACCTCCTGGCTCTGCTGCCGGATAACGCGGACAACGTCGCTCGGCACCAGACCGAACGAGTAAAGCTTGCTCGGATCCATCCAGATCCGCATCGAATATTGGCCGGCGCCCATCACTATGACATTGCCGACACCCGGCAACCGCGCCAGCTCGTTGACCAAATTAATCGTCGCGTAGTTGTAGAGGAAAAGTGCGTCGCGCGAATTGTCCGGCGAATTGAGCGTGACGAACAGGAGGATCGACGCGGATTTTGCGCGGATCGAAACGCCCTGCGCTTGGGCCGCCTGGGGCAGCTGGGCCATCGCGTTCTGCACGCGGTTCTGCACCAGAACCTGGTCCATGTTGGGATCGCTGCCGATCTGGAAGCTGACCGTCAGCGTATAGGTGCCGTCATAGGCGCTCGTCGACTGCATGTAGATCATGCCCGGGACGCCGTTCACCTGCAGCTCGATCGGGAGCGCAATCGTATCAACGACGGTCTGCGGGCTGGCGCCGGGGTAGCGGGTCGTCACCTGTACCGTCGGTGGCACGATGTTCGGGTATTGCGCGACTGGCAGCCGGAACACGCAGATGGCGCCAATCAACACCAGAACGATCGCCAGGACGTTGGCGAGGACTGGATGCTCGATAAAAAACTTCGAGATCATTGCTGCGACCCCGGACCCGCCGACCCGGTGACGGCTTCGATGGTGGTCGGCTGCGGCGTTACCTTAGTCCCTGGCGTCGCGCGCCACAAATCGCCGACGACTACCCGGTCCTCCGGCGACAGGCCCGATGTCACGACGCGCAGCGCCCCCATCAGTGACCCGAGTTGGACGTAACGCTGCCGCACCACGTCGCTATTGTCGAGGACCAGCAGATAAGTCCCGCCCTGATCGGTCTGCAGCGCGCGATCGGGCACGACCAGCGCATTGCGGTCGACCTTGCCCATCGGCAGACGCATGCGCACGAAAAATCCCGGAAGGAGCTGGCGGTCGGGATTGGACAGAATGCCCCGCACCAGCAACGTCCCAGTCGCCGGATCAAGCTGCGGCGCCACATATTCGATCGTGCCGCGATGCGGAAAGCCCTGCTCGTCTGACAGTCCGACATCGACCGGTACCTTGTGCAGATCGGCCAGGGTCAGCCGGTGCTGATCGAGGTTCTGCCGGATCTTCAGAACCTGCTGCTCGGAAAGATTGGCGACGACATAGATCGGGTCGAGCTGGGTGATCTCAGCCAGCGCCGCCTGCTGTCCGCCTCCGCCGACGACGTTTCCCGGGTCGATCAGATGTTTGCCGACGATGCCGTCGAACGGCGCCCTGACCTCGGTGTAGCCCAGATTGACCTCGTCGATTTGCACCTGCGCTTTGGCGCTCAGCAGTTGTGCTTCGGCGCTTGCCCGCTCGAATGCCCAATGGTCGACCTCGGTCTGGGTCGCAGCGTCCTTTTTCACCAGTGCGGAATACCGGGCAAGCTCGGTCTTTGCGTAGAGCAGCGAAGCCTGCGCGGTCAAAACTTGGGCATGGGCCTGCTCGAGTTGCTGCTTGTAGGGGGCCTGTTGGATCGTGAACAGCAGATCGCCTTTTCTGACAAACTGGCCGTCCTGGTAGTGGATTTGCTCGAGATAGCCCTCGACCCGTGCAACCAGCTTGGCATCGTTGACCGCCGCGGCATTGCCGGTGATTTCGACGTAACTGGTGACCGATTGCAATTTGGGCAGCACGAACGGGACCGGCGTCGACGCGCTCGGCGCCGGCAATTGCGCTCGTGCGGCCCGGAGACCTGCGGCACCGAACGCTGCGACGACCGCGAGCGTTGCCGCTACGGCCGCGAGGGCAAAACCGCGCCGGATCGAAAGCCTGCTCATGTCGCTCTCACCATTCCGGCGGCCGAACCTTGGCGCTGACATCGGCGGGGGTCGGCAGGCCCGGCGCCGGCTGCGGCGGTTGGTTCGGGGAGGGCAGCAGATCGCCCCAATTGGTGCGCTCGCGCATCTCCTCGACGGTCTGCGCCGGGACGAACTCGTTGCTGTCGCGGATCTGCCATCCTCCCCCCAACGCCCGATAGACCGCAGCGAGCCCGGTTGAAACGTTTCCTTCGGCGGTAGCCAGGTCGTTTTGCGCGGTATAGAGGTTCTGCTCCGCCGTCAGCACGGTCGTGAAATCGCGCGTGCCGAGCTGATATTGCAAAATGGCGAGCCCGACCGCCGCGTTGGCGGCGGCGACGCTGCGTCGCAGATCGTCTACCTCCTTGCGCGATTCAAGAAAGGTCGCGAGTCCGTTTTCGACCTGTTGTTGCGCGGTCAGCACCGAATTCTGATAGTCGACCAGCAATTCCTGCAATTTCGCGTCCTGAACCCGCACCGTATTGGTGATCTGCCCGTAGTTCAGGATGTTCCACTGAAAGGTGGGGCCGAAACCAAAGGTGATCCCTTTGCCCATGAACAGATCGCTGAGCTTGTTGCCGTTGACGTTGGCGGAGATCGTGCCAAAGGTCCCGAACAGGCTGAACGCCGGGTAGAGATTTGCCTCGGCGAAGCCGATCTGTGCACTTTGCGACATCGCCGCCAGCTCGGCCGCGCGGATGTCGGGGCGGCGACGAACGAGATCGGCGGGAATGCCGACCGCAACGGTTGGCGGCGGCACCGGGATCGTCTGCGGCCCGCGCAGCAGATTGTCGAGCGGCTGCGGCGCCATGCCTAGCAATACGCTCAACGCGTTCAAGCCCTGCTTCAGCTCGGCGGTCAGCTGCGGCACCGCCGCTTCGGTTTGACCAAGGACGTTCTCCGCCTGGTAGACGTCGAGTTTTGTCGCGACCCCGCCATGAAACCGCGCTTCGGCGATCGCCAGCGCCTTCTTTTGCTTGACGATGTTGTCCTGGGCGATGGCGATTTGCGTCTGCAAGGTGCGTATGCCGATATAGGTCGTAGCCACATCGCCGAGCAACGTCACCAAGGCATCGTCATAAGAAGCGATCGAGGCGAGATAGGCGGCATCTGCCGATTGGATGGCGCGTCGGAACTTGCCCCAGAAATCCAATTCCCAATCGATCGACGCGCCGAGCGACGCGCGCCAAAAGCCGGAGACCTGACTCTGCGGAGTCGCGGTTGGATCGGCGTGGCTCGGCCGGGCATAAATCAGCGAGCTCGTCGCCTGCTGCGACTGCGGATAAAAATCGCCAATCGCCACCCCCAGTTCGGCGCGCGCCTGCAGCACTCGGGTCCCCGCAGCGACCAGGGTCAGGTTCTGGTTGTAGGCGATGGTGACCAGCCGGTCGAGGACCGGGTCATTAAAGACGCGCCACCAGTTTTCGTACTCTTGTGCCTTAGTGACGACCGAAGGCTGGTTCGCCTCGAGAAATTTGGCGGCGGCGGGGACGGTGGGCGATTTATAGTCCGGGCCGACCATGCACCCGCTGCACGCGAGCACCAGCAGCAGCGCAGCAGCCCGCAAGTGTCGGGCGGCTAAGACAGCCACGCCGAATTCCCGCCCGCCCGCCGATCCCAACGGGCTTCCCCTGATCGTTGCCGCCACCACCCCCGCACCATCCGATCGCGAAGCCCGGCAGCTATGCGCCATCCCCGCGAGCGCGCAGCCCCGTCCGGCCCATTGGCCATTCCGCGTTGCGATACTACGCCATCAGGGTTATTCGCTTAACCCCTAAAAGGCAAACCACGCCTCGGGGAAGCCAAATAGTTGGGAATTCGTCGATTTCCACCCTCGGCTGCGAAGCGATCTGCCAGCCCTGGAGACAATCGCTGCACCTTCTTCACCATCCCGACGCGCGCCGACTGCAGTTGATGTTTTTCGCTGAAGCGAGTGTTCTACCAGCCGAGCCGCGAACGCAGGCCGCCGACCAATTCGAGTTGGCGCTGGTGGTCGCCGGCGAAGCGCACGATCAGGTCGGTGACACCGGCATCGGCGAAGCCCTTCAGCCATGCCGCGGCGGCCGCTGGCGGGCCGCCGAAGCAGGCTTGCCGCTTGCGCATGACGGCCGCCGGCTGGCCGTAATAGTTTTCGAGGAAATCGTCGATGCGCTGCTCCGCGCGCGCGGCCTCATCGTCGAGGGCCAGGGTCACGTAGTTGGCTGCGTTGAACTTGCCGGGATCGCGTCCGGCCTCACGCACGACCTGCTGCACCTGAACCCATTGCCGACTCCAGCGCGCGAGATCGGGTTCGTTGGCGAACCAGCCGTCAAAGTGCCTGCCGGCCCGCTCGAGGGCCGGTCCGACCGAGCCGGCGAGCCAGATTGGCGGCCCGCCCGGCCGGTGTGGGGTCGGGCCGAGTACACCCGCCTTGACCGGCCACCGCCCCTCCCAATCGACCGGCTCGCCGGTCCACAATGCCCGCGCGAGCCGCAAGCCTTCCATCATGCGACCAACGCGTTTTTCGAACGGCACCCCAGCGGCAGCGAATTCGGCGCGGATATTCGCAAGATCGGTGGCGATTCCGGCACCCAGCACCAGGCGGCCCTCGCTGATCCGGTCGAGGGTGGCCAGCTGATGCGCCAGCACGACCGGGTTGCGCAATGCCGGCAGAAACACCGCAGTGCCGAGTGTCACCTTTCTGGTCCGGGCGGCAACGGCGGCCAACAGGGTCAGCGGGTCATGCCGCGGCCGGGCCAACAAAGAATCCCCGACCCAGACCGAGTTGTAACCGAGTTGCTCGGCCTGCCCGGCAAGCGTCAATAGCGGCCCGGTCTCGGGCCGACCCTGCATGACTGCTTCGCGGGTCGGCAGCAGATACCCGATGCGCGGCGCCATCGCCCGCCTCTTTTCCGGTGTAACCGACTACTCGGCGCCGCCGCGGCGGTGGGAGAAGCCCTGCTCCTGGCTGGTGACGAATTCGAGGAGTGCCGCGCGGCCCTCTTCGTTTTGCCGGCGGGCGCGCAGGATCGCGTCGCCGATCTGACCCGGATCCTCGACCCGCTCGCTCCAGCCGCCGAGATCGCGCGCGATGTTGGCGTAATTGCCGCCGAGGTCGCGGGCGCGGTAACGTTCGTGCGACAGTGCCATCGCGTGGGTTTCGATCGCCATCGTCGAATTGTTTAAGACAATCGTCGTGATCGGGATGCCGCAGCGCGCCGCGGTTTCGAAATCGAGGCCGGTCATGCCGAAGGCTGCGTCTCCCATGATATTGACGCAGAACTTGTCGGGCGCCGCAATCTTGGCGCCGATCGCCAGCCCGAGCCCGGTCCCGAGTTGGTGCGACTTGCCCCAGCCGAGATAGCCGCGCGGGCGAGTTGCCCGGTAGAACGGATTGAGCTGCTCGCGCGGGCTGCCAGAAATCGTGGGTGACGATGGCTTCGGCCGGATCGATGACCCGCATGAATTCCGAGATCACCCGGTAGGGATTGATCGGATGCTCGTTCGAATGCAGCTTCGCGTGCCACCGTGCGAGCCATTCTTCGCGCTTGGCGGCGAGCTCCTGCGCGATACCGTCGGATCGGGCCTTTCCGCCTAGCCGATCGCGGACCGCTTCGATCAATTGGCCGAGCACGAGCTTGGCGTCGCCGAGAATTCCCAGATCGGCGGCGAAGGCCTTGTGCAGGTCGCGCGTGTCGTTGGTCGCGTGGATGTACCTCTTTCCGGGTGGGAATACCGGGGTCGCGATGCCGTGGCGAGTAAAGCTGCACCCCACACCCAGCACGAGATCGGATTTGTGCAGGATATGGCGACCGGGCCCGGTGAAGGTGCCGCCGCCCGGCCCGAGCGCCAGCGCATGGTCCTCGGGAAATGCGCTCTTGCCGTCGAACGTCGTCATGACGGGGGCCTGCAGCAGCTCGGCGAGTTGGCGCAGCTCATCGGTTGCATCGGCGTAAAAGACGCCCTGCCCGGCCAGGATCATCGGACAGGCGGCGTCGAGCAGCATCTTGGCCGCATCGTCAATGTCGCGTTCGTCGCCGGCCGACCGGCTGGTGCGCACCGGCCGGTGCTGGTTCGGGTCTACCGCAACCTCAATGCCGGTCACGTCGGCGGGCACTTCCACCATGACCGGTCCGGACCGCCCGTTTTTGAGCTGGGCGAAAGCACGCCGCATGATGTTGCCGATCTCGTGCGGCAGCTGCACCTCTTCAACCGATTTGGTAATCGCGGCGTAGCTGCGGCTCGATTTGAACATCGGAAACAACTGCGCGGTCTCGCGCGGGTGGCCGAGCGGCAGAAACAGCACTGGAGTCGAGTCCGAAAAGGCGGTGGCGACGCCGGCGAAGGCATTTTCCGCGCCCGGCCCGTATTGCATCGCAAAGACGCCCGGCGGCCGCCCATTTGACACTCGGGCGAACCCGTCAGCCATATGCACGCCGACCCGCTCCTGCCGGCATATGACCGGTTTGATGCCAACGGCGGCGGCGGCTTCGATGATCGGCGTCGTCGGAAAGCAGAACAGGGTCGAGATGCCTTCGCGTTTCAGGATCTCGGCAATCACGTCCATTACTTGCATCGGTCATCCCTCCCAGTTGATACGGCGCGGATCGATAGCGTACCGAAGCGGCCCGCGGCGGGCTATGAAAGCCTCGCTCGCTGTTCTCTGTCTGCGCGCCGCCTCAACGGATCACTCCTCCGGCATTGGCGCCGCCGAGATCGCTCTCCGGCCGGTGACAGATCGGCACGCACGGCCTGACGTCGCCAGGGTTCTCCCTCAGACAGGCGCTGCAGTCGGGACCGGGCGGCGGCTGCACACTGGTCGTTGCCTGCGGTGCAGGGCCGCCGCAGGCAACAAGGACCACGAACCACGCAACATGAAAGATTTTGCTACAGCGCATAGCGCGACCATGGTCAGTGCGCCTGCGATTTGTCAAGGCAACCCCCGCCAGTTATGGCACCGTAGCTGAACGCGACAAAGATCGCGGGGAGCGTGGAGGAAAATTGCCATGGCGCAACGAGCCGATACGGCCATCGTCGAAAAGCCGGCCGAACCTCTCCACGGCCGAACCTCTTCGTGCGCACTACCGTCGATGCCCGCCCCTGAATTACCACGCAGGGTCGCACTTTTTTGCGACTTCCTCAGCGCGCTCGGCGGCACGGAATATTACAACGCAACATTGGCAACGGCGCTATGCGAGCACGGCATCGACGTGCGTGTCTTCGTCGGGGAAAAGCCACGCTCGCAGCATTGGATGCGCTTGCTCGAAGCCCGTGCGATAGAGGTCACCGAGCCACCGGTCTTTCACCGGGATTTACAGAACAGAACAATCGAAAAGCGCTTTGTCCGCGACATCGTCAAATCTTTTGCGGGCTGGCGCCCCGACATCATCCATGCGGTCCCGCCAGGAAAGCTGCTGGTTTCCTGGTTCGAGACGAGAGGCCGGCCGGACATTCCGCTGGTCACGACCGAATGGACCACGCCTTCCAAAGTAACGGCGCATTGGTACCCGCCCGAGCTTCCCTCGCGCGTGCATGAAGTCGCCGCGTTCATAGCAACCTGCGAGGCAGAAGCCGCCGGGATCACCGCGTTTCACGGCTACCGCGGACCGGTCCACTTGATCGAGCAGTTGGTGATGCCACCGATGGTAGGACGGCGGTTGGCTGTCGACCCGATGAATTTCGCGATCGGTTGCATTAGCCGATTTTCCGTGGAGAAAGGGATCGACTACTTGCTGGGAGCTTGGGCGCAAATCCACGCCGCAATCCCGCAGGCGAGCCTGCATCTTTACGGACACGGTCCGGACGAAGCCCGGCTGCGCTCGCTCACCCTCTGCCTCGGCATCGGCGACAGCGTCCATTTCGAAGGCACCTATCCGCCTTACGGCGGCATTGACGACGTCGCTGCGCGGCACACAGTCTTTGTCCAACCTTCGTTGTTCGAAGGGTTGCCGGTCGTGCTGGTCGAGCTGCTTGCGCGTGGGCGGGCGATCATCGCGACCCGGGTCGGCGGCGTGCCCGAGCTGTTGGCCGGCCCGCCGGCGGCCGGTATCCTGATCCCGGCCGGCAGCACCGAGGCGATCGCCGGCGCGGTCAGGACCCTCCTCGCCGATCCGGCGGCCATATTGGCCTACAGCCTTGCCGGGCGCGAGGTCTATGCCCGGCGCTACGACGCTGACAACATTCTTGCAGCAACCCTCGAAGTCTATCGTTCGGCGCTTGCCGAACAGGCGCCACCTTGCACCGAAGCGCGGCCGGCACGATCCTCATTCGCGGCCGCTCGAGACCCGCGATGACTTGCCTGTGCCCAGCCGGTCTGGTTCTCAGCCCGGCTGGAGTACGTGGATGACTCGGCTGGCGATCATGTCGCGAGTCTTCGCGGCGTAGGCGGCCATGTGCGGCGAAGCTGCGTGGGCCTTCAACGCGTCGAGGCTTTCCCACTTTTCGATCACCACGAAGGTATCGGGCCCGAACTTTGCCTGCATGCCACTGGCACCCTCGGCATCGACCGCGGGGCCGTATTCGATGCAGCCTTTTTCCGCATGGACCGCCGGCATGTTGGCGTGAAACGCCTCGAGGATCTTTTCGCGCATCCCGGATTTAGCGGTGATCATGGCGAGTACATGGATCATCTACAGCTCCCCCTTAGGCGATGCGCTCGAAGACGCTGTGATGGCGCGCCGTGCATTTGGGGCGGATCTTCGTGGCCCAATCGCCATACGCCCCGGCCTTTTCCCACGCTTGGCTCTTCAACACATCCTCGGACTCGATCTCATAGAGCGTCAGATAACGCTGCATATCCGGCACCGTCGAATGCTCGAGCCGGAAGCGTCCGGCGCTCTTGACCCCAGGCACCTTGGAAAGCATCGGATAGTGCTCAGTGTCGTAAACCAGGTTGAACTCGGCTTCATGCTCGGCCGGGATGTCGAGCTGCACTACGAAAAGATGGCTCATGGCGGCTGCTCCATTGGGTTTCAAGTAATTTGCAGAAACACACTGTGCTGGCGGTTGGTGGTATGGGGCCGGATCTTCGGCTTCCATTCGCCGAGATCGGAGGCCTCGGTCCAGGCCGAGCTGTTGATCACCTCGGCATTGTCGCATTCGTAGATCGCCAGATAGCGCGGCATCGCCGGCACCGTCGAATGCTCGAGCCGGAAGCGGGTGCAAGACCGGACGCCGGGAACCTTCAAGATCGTCGGCACATGGTCCTCATCGTAAATACGGTTGAATTCGGTCTCGAGCTCGGGCGGAATATCCATTTGTACGACATAGATATAAGCCAAGGGCGCCTCCCATTAGTCGCGGACAGGTTGCTGGAGAGATTAGGGCAAGCCGGCATTTTCCTCGACAGGTTTCGCACCCGACCACGGGCGCCGTAGCTATTTCCGCCGATTTGGCACGACTGGACTGAGGAACAGCCCAAAGTGCGCTTCGCAGCCGGCCCGGGGGCCGATCTTGAAATAATTAACAAAACGCCCAAGTCAGAGCCCATTGGGCTGCCTTCGGCGCAGTATAGGATTCCGGTTGTCCATTGGCCTGACGCCCCGGCAGCCGAGGCAATCCGCCTCCCGAACAAAGAGCCGACGTCCAGCGTCGAGCCGAGGAGCAGAAATGTCGAAAATTCCGCAGGGCGCATGGAGCGCCATTGCGGCGCGCTATGAGAACGGCGAGTCGATCAGTGCAATCGCGCGGAGCTATGGCTGCACCCCGCCTGCGATCCATTACATCCTGAAGCGCAATCGCCAGCGCCCGTCGCAAGCCGCCAGACGGTGGGTGCAGCCGCCGCCGATTGGTGCGACCGCACCCGATCCGCCGGCAGCCGGCAAATCCGAGCGCGAGGCGGCGGCGGTACCCGTGAAACCGAGCGCGCCGGTCGCGACGACGGATCTCCACCCGCCTGCCGTGGAACCCGATCTGCGGCCGCCAGCCCGAAGCCCGACGCCAGGCCTGGACAGCGAGCTTCATCGACGGGCCGAGGCAGCTATCGAGATGTTCCGTTCGAGCTTCGATGCGGCGTTGACGGAGGCATCGCCGGCAGTGCGCGAGCGACTGCGCCAAGCGGCGGCGGATTTAATGCGGGTGGCGGCACGGACGACGATTGTGCTCGATCGCTCCAACGCAGGACCGGAACGTTCGAGCCGGGCCCAAAATTATCCGCGCTCCGCGCACGCTCGCGACGATTTCGGAAAGCCGGGCTCGGCCTAGCCGTTCCGGCCGTTTCTAGGCGAAGGCTCGTTTGAAGGCGGCCCAGATTTGGCGCTGGGCCACCATTGCATCGTCGACGACCGGGACCATACCGAGAAAGCCGTGAATCATTCCGGCATATTCCCGATACTCGACCGGCACACCAGCCCCGCGCAATGCCTCGGCGTAGCCCTCGCCGTCATCGTGCAACACGTCGCATTCGGCGACGACGATGATCGCCGGAGCGACCCCAGCGAAGCTCGATGCCTTGATCGGCGAGGCGCGCCAATCCTCGGCATCGGCCGGCGAGCGCAGATAGTGACGGCCGAACCAGGCCATCGCATCCGGTGTCAACATGCCGCAGCCCCGCGCATATCTGCGATAGCTGGCGCCCGACAGCGTGTAGTCGCCGACCGGATATACCAGCGATTGCAGCCGCAATTCGGGGATGGCGGCGTCGCGTGCCTGCAACGCCACGACTGCGGCAAGATTGGCGCCGGCGCTGTCGCCATGCACGCCGATGCGACTGGGATCGGCGCCAAGGCTGGCGGCATTGGCGCGGACCCACTGCAACGCGGCAAACGAATCCTCGACCGCGGCCGGAAATTTGTGCTCCGGCCCCATGCGGTAGTCGACCGAGGCGACCAGTGCCTCGGACCCCGCGCATAGGTTGCGGGCGATGAAATCGTGCGTGTCGAGACTGCCGATCACATGGCCGCCGCCGTGATAGTAGACGATCGCCGGTATCGGCCCGACGGTGTTCGGCCAATAAAGGCGAAGCGGGATGTCGCCGGCAGGCCCGGGGATCATCCGATCCTCGACCTTGGCGACCGGCAGGGGCTCGGCCTGGCGCGCCCGCGCCGTCATCTCCATCTGGGCGCGAGCCTCGGCGGGATCATCGCCTCGATCGGCCGCAGTTGGGCCTTCTCCATGGCATCGAGGACTTGGACGATCTGCGGATGCAGGTTCGGCATCGCCGGCTGTCCTATTGAGCCGCGGCAAAAGCGACGGCTTTCGCCGGCTCTGGGTTCAGTTCGCGCAGCCGCGGCAACACTTCTTTGGCGAAGAGGGTGATGTTGGCCACCGTGTCGGCATGATCGAGAAAGCCGCCCTGGCCGAAAAACAACAAGTGGCCAAAGCCGCCGACCCGGTCGTTCATCATTTGATCTGGTCGTAGACATCGTCGGGGGTGCCGGCGAAGACGGTGGCGCTTTCCATGAATTGGTCCAATCGTCGCAGTGGTGTGGTCGACCGGGTTGCCGTCGCGGTCGCGGACAAAGCCGGTGCGCTTGCCGCCCGCTTTCAGCATCGCGACATTCGCGCCAATCGAATTGTAGCCAGGCGGATTGGTGAAGGGTTCGAGCACGACCGGCGAGGTGCGCACGTAATCGGCGGCGAGATTGGCTCGCCTTCGACCTTCCTCGCGGGTCTCACCGACGCCGATTACCGCGGAATAAGCAAAGCGGTCGGGGCCAGCGGTCCAGCCCAATTCCTGCGCGCGCTGGCGATAGGCCGCGAACAATGGTCCGGCGACATGACCCGATAACAAGGTGCCGACCACGTGGCCGTGGTCGGCAGCCATACGCCCGGTATCGACACTGGTTCCGGTCATCCACACCGGCGGGGTCGGCTGCTGCAACGGCCGCGGCCAGATGTTGACGTTGCGGTAATGGAAGAATTCGCCTTCCCAGTTGAACGGCCCATCGGTCGTCGACAGTGCCTTGAGGATCAGATCGTGCGCCTCCCAATAACGGCGCATCAAATTGGCCGGGTTGCTGTTGGCCGGGGCGATTTCATACGCCGCGCCCTTGATGAGGCCCATCTCCAGCCTGCCGCCCGACAATACGTCGAGCCACGCCATCTCCTCGGCGACGCGCACCGGGTCCGGGCGGTTGGCGATCGGCGAGCCGAGTGACAACAGGCGCGAGCGCTTGGTCTCGCGCGCGATGATCGCCAAGGCCATCGGCACCGAGATCGTCGAGCAGGTCGCGGTGCTGTGATGCTCGTTGACCATGATGTCGAGCCCGACCTCGTCGCACAGCGCGAACTCGTCGAGATAGCGGTTCAGGAGACGATGGCCGATCTGCGGATCGTAATTGCTGTTCGAGAACACCACGCGCAGCGAGCCGCGCTTCAGCCCTTCCTCCCAAGCCGGGTGATAGGCCATCTCCGAGAAATACCAGACACGCATAGCGCTCTCCCGTCACTGATTGGCGTCGACGAAGGCAGCCAGCTTGTCGACAAAAACTTCTGGCTGTTCCCAGTGCGGGAAATGACCCGCATTCGCGATCACCTCGAATTTGGCCCCCCGAATCTCGTGAGCCCAGCGCTCGCCATAAGCGGGGGTGACGATCCGGTCTTCGCTACCCCACAGCAGCAGGGTCGGCCGGTCGATCCGGTGCAGCCAGCGCTTGAGCCGCGGATTGTGCATGTAAGGCTTCCAGCCATAAAGAGCGAAGGCCTCGCGGCCGCGCACGATGGCGGCGAGCTCGCTTTCCGCCAACTGCGTGAAGTCGGTGTCGCCTTTGGCCGGGTCGGCCCAGGCGTGCCGCAGATATTCTTCACGGGTCATCGCGTGCATGTCGGCGATGTCGCGCGCCTGACGATCACCGAATTTAACGCCGAGCGGATCGACCAGAACGAGGCGGGAAAAGCGCGCGTTCGACCGCACCATGAGTTCGGCCGCGACCCAGCCGCCAAAGCACGCCCCGACCAATACCGCATCCTTCAAGTCCAACTCGGCGGCGAGGTCGAGATAGAGATAGGCGAGATCGTCGACCGAGCCGACCCCGTCGATCAGCGGGGAATTGCCCCAGCCCGGATGGCTCGGTGCGATCACCCGATACCGCTCCGCGAGCAGGTCAAACCACGGCTTCTCCGGCATCAGCCCGTCACCGCCGTGCAGGAACAGCAACGTCCGGCCGGAGCCACGTTCGACGAGTTCGAGGCTCGTGCCGGCAATGGCGATCGTGCGCGCGGTCATGGCGCGGGATAGTGCGTGTGGAGCGCCTCGCCGTTCACTTCGGCCGGCTTGGCGTCGATCAGGATGAAGGCGAAGACCGCCGGCACCGAGCCGTTGTTGACCCAGGCATGCATCGTGCCGCGCTGAACAACAATGTCGCCCTGTTTCATATGCACGGTCTCGCCGCTGTCGAATTCAAGGTCGCATTCGCCCGACAGCAGGATCGCATAGTCGACGGTCTCGGTGCGGTGCATGAATTTCGGCGCGCCGGGGGCGAATTCGGTGACCCGGATCACCG
The DNA here is from genome assembly GCA_963821795.1 of uncultured Alphaproteobacteria bacterium. Taxonomy (GTDB): domain Bacteria; phylum Pseudomonadota; class Alphaproteobacteria; order ATCC43930; family CGMCC-115725; genus AP-15. Next base: position 214,006 of record CAWGFH010000004.1, on the reverse strand, counting down.
TGCCCTGGCCGGTGCCGACATAATTATAGCGCTTGACGAAACCCGCGCGCTGCGGCGCATCGGCTGCGGCCGAATTGTCGACTGGCATATTGTCGGTCGACCAGATCTCGCAGCCCGAGATGTGCGGACGATTGAGCCTCGGCACCGCAGCGAGCCGCTCATCCGTAGTGACGATCGCCTTGCCGTTCGCGTCGTGCCCGGTGACGATCCGTCTGACTTGCAGCGCCATGCCCTCCCTCCGGTTGGTTGCGGCCGTTGAGCCAAGTCTACAGGCAGCCCGGCTTGGCTGACCACAGGCTTGCCGGACACCGGGCGATCTCCTGGCAACATGGTCGCCTGGCTCAAACGAAGGCAGGGCGCTAACCTTATCAAGTTATTGTCGTCGGCCGCCGAGACCGAACGCTAGCGAAGAACGGTGTAAGCGTTCGCGGACCGCTCCTTATTTGAGCTTCTAGTCAGGCAGACCCGCGATCAGGTAGAGCGTTTGCACGATCTGGCTGGGTTTAGCCTTTGCGCCAAAGGTATTGCTGAAAATCTGGGCGATCTCACCAGAGCGGTAGATGTGGCTCAGCGCCCGGTCGACGGCCAGACGGAAGTTCTCGTCGCCACGCGGCAGTGCCAGGGCGTAGGGCTCGATCGTCAGGTAATTGTCGGCCAGCAGCAATTTGCGCGGGGCCGCGCTTTGCTGCGCGAGAAACACCAGAATCGCGCGATCGGCAAAATAGGCCGAAATCTTGCCGTCGTCCAACATCGCCAGCCCCTCCTCGTGAGTGTTGGCGGGCATCACCTCGGCGGAGATTCCTGCGTCCTTCAGCGAGTTGCGCAATTCCTGCTCGGTTGTCGTACCGGCGAGCACGCCGATTTTCTTGCCCTCCAAGGCGGCCAAGCTATGCGGCCCATCGGTGCGGATCATCAGCCCGGCGCCATCGACAAAGGTCGGGATCGAAAAATCGACCTGGTCGCGCCGCGCCAGCGTCTGGGTCGTGGGCTCGCACAGGAGGTCGGCCTTGCCTTGTGCAATCGCGTCAAACCGGTCGGATGCCGTGACCGGAACGTAGACCACGCTCAGCGACGGGAGTTTCAACTGCTCCGCAAGTTTCTTTACGACCGCGCCGCACAGGTCGATCATGTAGCCGGCAGGCTGCCCACCCTTTCCCTTGTAGGAGAAGGGCGGCGCATCATCGCGATAGGCGATCCGAACAGATTTGTTCTGAGCTATTTGGTCGAGGGTTGCCGCCGATGCCGCACCGGCCATGATCCCGAGCACCGCTAGGGTCGCTGCACAAACCCGTTTACCGCTTCTCCAGCACATGGTTCTTGTCCCCTCTTCGTGATACTGAGATCGCCGGCCACACTACAGTAAAATTAGACTAAACCTTGCCCCCTGCCACCGGCAGCGTTACCGGGCGGCGGGGGGCCCACGGGACCTCGCGGATATGGTCGAGATCGATTTCGGGCATCGGGATTCCGAGTGAGCGGGCGACGCGATTGGCGAGGTCGCTGTAGTCGGGGAAATTGTGGCGCAGGCGGCCGCGCCAGGCCGGAACGCCGCCGCTGGCGTGCAATTCAAACGCCGATTCGCGCCCGTCGAGCGCCGATGAGACATGGTCCCAAGCCATCTGCAACAGCGCTGCACGCTGCACTGCGCTGTAGCCACCCCCGCCGAACGAATCCTCGAGACCCGCCGCGACCTCGGGAGCAGCCAGGTCGCTGTCCGACGGCGCCACGACCAGTGACGAGCCGGGAACAATGCGCAATATCTCGGCCATGCGTGGTCGCGCCCGCAGAATCGCAAGGCCCCCGGCAGCGAGATGGGCATGATCGGGGACGCACCAGCCGTCGGTCGTGAACCGCGGATCGCGCTCGCAGGCTGTCAGACAGCTGCGGACCGTCTGCACCTCGATGATCAGGTCGACCAGATAGTCGATCGTCTGCTCGTGCCCGGCGAGCCCCATTGCGTGGGTCAAGGCCAGCGCCAGCCCGAGAGTAAACTCCGCCTTGGACAGCCAGCCGTAAACGTGGTGCCAGATCAGCCAGCGCACGACCGGCTCGGGGGATTGCCCGAGCAGAAAGACTTTCTCCCATGGGATGAACACGTCGTCGAGCCACATCTGGCCGTCTAGTTCATCGAAGCGGCTACTCAACGGGGCTACGAACGGGTTCGGATCGCGAACCGCGACCTTGCGGCACAGCGTGGTCACCCCGGGAGCCGCGACCGGCACGACAAAGGTTACGAAGTGCTCGCCGATCTTGAGGCCGGAAACACTGCCGACATACACGTCTTCTGCATAGGCCGGGCTCGTATGCATGCCGATCTTGCCCTTGACGACGATCCCGGCATCGGTCTCGCGTATGATCTTTAGCGCCGCGCGCTCGGCGGGATCCTCGCGCATGCGGTAGCCGATCGTCGGGGCGCCGCCGCAGAAGGTCAAGAACCGTCCGGTCTCGGCGATCATCTTGCGATAGCGGGCGGCGTTGGCGATCTGCTCCGGCGAGACGCCGCGCTCCTGCGCCGAAGCGAGAATGCCGAGCGCAATCATGTGGCCATAGCACGGGGTATGCGTGATGTTCCCGGCGGAGAGGAAGGTCGTGGCGGCGAAGAACCGTCCCATGCCTCCGAGGTCGTCGGCACTTTTTGGCGCGACATAGGCCCAGGGCGTCTGGTCGGACGGCCGCAGCGCAGTCTCGTGCCAGGCAGGGTCGCGGAGCAAATCGTACCAGGCGACGTATTCGTCGACCATCGCACGGGTCGCGGGATGCGTGGTCACGTCGTCAACAGCGCCTGCACCCATGATCCAGACGCGGCGCCCGTCGCGCAGCGCCTCGCGATACTCCGCCCCGGTCCGCATCTGTTGCTCCTGCCCTGCTCCGCGTCGGCTGAAATGGGTGTACCCTGCCCCCAATCCGTTGCAAAGGCGGCGTTGCCGGCGATCGACGACAAAACCTCATGCTCGGCGGTTTTTCTGCCGAGCGACGCCAACGCCGATAAGGCGCCGCGCCATTCCGAAAGCGGTGAGACACCAAGCGACGACTGCGGCCCAAAAGAAGAAGCGTGAAAGGACAACCAGGAACCCGGCGTCGACCGACCGCGCCAGGCTCAGAGTCGCCGCCGTGTACATGCCGAACGGAAATACCAGCGACCAATAATCGAACTGATAGACCAATCGGAGACGGCTGATGACGTGCCGCCATACCATAAGCATTGCCAATAATGGGATCCACCAGCTGGCAACCGACCAGAACAACAGGGACACCCCCAGCAGGTAGCCGCCGATGCGCACGAGCGCCGGGTCGGAGACAATCGCCGCCGAAAGTCGCATTGCGGCAAGGGCGGTGATCGCGGCCGCGCCCATATTGATCCAGTAGCCCGGTGTAAACTCGCTGGGCGCCATCGGTTCGAACAGCCAGCGGTATAAAATAAGCGTTATGATTATCAAATAGAACGCGCTGCCTAATAGACATAACGACAGGCTCAAGAAAATAACGAACTCCGGCGACCAAAAGCCTCGCGCGATCTGCGCTCCAAGGATTGCGGAAGATTCGGGGGCGACCACGACCAACAGCCACGTGCCGTCCAATCCGGCCGAAAGCGCAGGCTTTGCCGACTGGGCAGCAAACGCGACGAAGAGAAAATAGACAAGCCCGATCCAGAGCGCCAAACCCAACAGCCACAGAATGACAGGAAGACCTTGATGCGAAGTCAGCAGCGCGATCTGCTCGCCCAGCACGTTCGTTCCGGCGACAACCGTCATCGCCCCCGGTCCTCGTCGATGGTCACTGAGATCGGCAATCAGAGCCGAGCCGTAGTAGACCCGCGGAGAAGCGTCAGCGCCCACAGCAGCAGGAAAGCGATCGCATTGACCACCAGCAGGACCGAGGCAATTCCCGCAAAGCCCAGAAACCCGGCAGCAATCGAGACGATGCCGGTCGCCATGACACAAGCAAAGCTGTTGGCTGGAAGAGCGGCGACGACCCGGGCTCGCGCAGAGAAATAGCGTCCGTCGGGGAACTGGTCAGCTAACATAGCGGGTTAGGCTGGCGCTGACAGATTGCGGGTTGGTGATGGCTTGCATTCGAGTTCGTTAGCAATCGACCTACCGGCGATTATTCGCCGGACCCGCGGAGTTCTCACTTAATCTGGATCATAAAGTTAGATTAAAGACGCCCGCAGCCAACAACTGTTAATCGCTTAATTGGCACTGTCTCTAAAGTGTGGCGGTCGAGCGAGCACGCTTCGAAAACCCCTGGACGCTAAGCTGCATCGCAGCGCCGTGGGGTTGCGCCGCCCAAGCGGAGGAAACGGCGATGACGACCATGCCTCTCCCCGATCGCTCGATACCGCCGAGCCATGTGCTCGGACGCAAGCTCGACAGCGTACCGTTCGGCGCATATCACGTCGTGGTCATCCTGGTGCTCGGGTTCGTCGGCTTCATCGAGGGCTACGACCTGGCATTGACCGGCTCGCTGCTGGTGCTTGCCAAAGCGCCCCTGCATATGAGCGCCGACGCGGTCCGCGCGCTCGCCACTTGGCCGACCTTCCTCGTCGTCATCGGAGGCTTTGCCGCAGCGGCAATGTCCGACCGCATCAGCCGTCTGGCGGTCATGCAGGTCGGAGTCATTCTCAGCACTTTGTGCACGCTGCTGATCCTGCTGGTGCACAGCTTCGAGCAATTGTTCGTCTTGCGGCTGATTACCGGTTTCTTCCTCGGCTTCACGATCTCGGCTCCGTTTCCGATCGCCGCCGAACTGATGCCGGCACAGCATCGGCGCACTTATGCCGCGATCTACGAGACAATGCTCGCAATAGCATTCACCTTGCTGCCCTTTGTCGGCTTTGTGCTGGCCGATCACCCGAGGGGCTTCCAGTTGGTCGGGCTGCCGGGCGGGGTCACCCTGTTTGTCGCCCCGTTGCTGATCTATTACCTGATCCCGGAGAGCCCGCGCTGGCTGCTGCGCAGAGGCCGCGTCCAGGACGCGGTCGACAACGTGAACCTAATTATCAGGCGCTGCGGCAGCCGGGTGACGCCGATGACGATCGCGGATCTCGGGACCAGAGGCGAAAGGATGGAAGAGCAACTTCCGTCGTTCTGGAAATTGTTTGCCCCGGGCCAGTTCCGCTGGACCGCGACCGGCATTCTATGCGGCATTTGCGCCGGCACCGTCTATTACCTGATTGCCATCCTGCTGCCGAAAGCGCTGGTCAGTCAGGGCGCCGCCGTCGCCTTGAGCTTCGGGTTGAGCTCGCTGGTGTTCGCGGCCAGTATTCCGGGCAAGCTCTTCAATGGCTTCATCATGGAGATTATCGGCCGGCGGTGGACCATTACCGGCGCGTTCCTGATGTCGATACCCGGTCTGTTGCTGATGGTGGCGGCGCATCGCACCGGTTCGGCCGCGACCATCGTCTTCAGCATCGGAGCGATGATCACCGGCTTCACCACTCTGTCGATCTTCCCGGCGGTACGGATGTATCTCTCCGAGCAGTTTCCGACGGCGCTGCGCGGACGGGGACACTTTTTCGGCGAATCATTCGGGCGGATCTTTGCCGGGGTGATCGTGCCTTATGTCATGGTCGAGCACACCGGCTCGCCGACGATCTTCTTCGGCACGATGATCGTCATGGTCGTGATCGGGGCCTGTATTCCGTTCGCGCTTGGGCGAGAGACCCTGGGTAACCTCGAAACTTTTACCGAAGTGCTGCCGGAACTCGCTTGACGCCTTTCACGGGCGTCCCAGGCAAGTCGAGACCATGAACCGGAAGTGCTCGAAGCTATGAGGCGGCAATTTATTCCGCGCATGCAGTATTCCAGCGCGCGGCTCGTGCGGCGTCTCGATCGTGTGGCTTATCGGGTCAACCCCTATCTCCTGGTACTCGCGATCGGATTGATTATTTTGAATGTGACCTTCTTTATCGGGATAAAAGTATCGCCGCCAAGACCGGCCGGTCCTGTTTCCTCAGGTGCGATTATTTCTAGCCCGTGACCTACGAGCCAATCGGTCCTGGACGCGAATTCGAGTAGGTCGCAATCCTTCCGAGAGCAAACAGATCGGGCATCCGGAATCGACTGAGATATGATTTCTCGAAATCGCCCAGCGCCGTGAGAGCTTCAATATCCCGTATGATCACATGGTGCGCCTCGATGCTGACCAGCCCGTCCTCGCGCAATTGGCGCAGCGTGCGGTTGACGTGGGGAAGGCTGAGGCTCAGCGCATCGCCCAGGAGTTCCTGAGTGAGGGGCATCGGGAATGAACACTCGTCGGCCAAGCCGATGATTTGGAACCGAGTAAGAAGCTCGAGGCAAGAAATGAGCGATGCGTTCCAACGCCGTTCGTCTCCCGATATCGGTCAGACGTTCGGAATAAATCGCGGCCTCGGAAGAGAACGACCAAAAGATTGCGGCGGCAAGATGTGGGTGCCTCTCAAACAGGCTGATCAGCACGGCAAAGGATATCGGCGCGACGACGACATCGGTCAACGCACTGATCGGGTACAGCGCGCGCTCGAAAAAGCATGCCGGAAAGCCGATAAAATCCCCGGGAAGCGCGATGTTCAAGATCTGGCGCCGGCCATCGCGGAGGACCCGATGACGGATCGAAATGCCGTCGACCATCACGAAAAGTGTGTCGTATCTCCGTCCTTGCGTGACGATTTCGCGATTGCGCCGGACCAATCGGGTGTTCGATTGGAGGCCCTCCAATATCGTAACTTCTTCGGGAGAGAGATCGACTAGCTGCACGAGCCTGCGTATCAGCGGCAAACTGACCGATGACGCAGTCGCGGGCGCGGTCATGTCTGCCGTTCCTCCGGTTGGAGGAGGCGCCAGCGCAGAGTTTCGCCGCCGCGGAACGGGACGATGGCAGTTTCGCCCTCGCCGATGACCTCGGGAATCGCAAAAGACTTGCGCCGCAAAGCGATGCGGCCGTTGTTGGGAGGGAGGCGGTAGAAAGCAGAGCCGTTCAGTGCGGCGAAGGCTTCGAGCCGGTCGAGCGCGCCTTCTTCTTCGAACACCTCGGTATAGATTTCCAGCGCGCAAGGGGCGGTGAAGATCCCGGCACAACCGCACGCCGTCTCCTTGGTCGGGGCCGTATGCGGGGCGCTGTCGGTGCCGAGGAAAAAGTGTGGATCGCCGGAGACCGCGGCCCGGCGCAGGGCCAGCCGGTGCTTCTCGCGCTTGGCGATCGGCAGACAATAGAGATGCGGACGGATGCCGCCGGCGAAGATAGCGTTGCGGTTGATCACCAGATGATGCGCGGTAATCGTCGCCGCCAAATTCGCGCCGGCCGAGGCGACGTATTCCACGGCTTCTTGCGGTGGTGATGTGCTCGAGCACAATGCGCAATTCGGGGAGTCGGCGGCGCAACGGGTCGAGCACCCGGTCGATGAACACCGCCTCGCGGTCAAACACATCGATTTGCGGGTCGGTGACCTCGCCATGGACTAGCAGCGGCATCCCGATATCAACCATGCGTTCGAACACCGGCATGACACGGTCCACGATGGTGACGCCAAAAGCGGAATTGGTCGTCGCATGCGCCGGGTAGAGCTTGACCGCGGCAAACACTCCTTGCTCGTACCCTCGCGCGACCTCTCGCGGATCGGTCGTGTCAATCAGATAGCAGGTCATCAGCGGGGTGAAACGCCACGCCCGCCGGGAGGACTGCCATAATACGGGCGCGATAGGCGCGCGCCGCCGCGACATCGGTGCACCGGCGGCACCAGGTTCGGCATCACGATGGCACGGGCGAATTGCCGCGCGGTGTAGGGCAACACCGCCGCCAGCATCGCGCCGTCGCGCAAATGGACGTGCCAGTCGTCGGGACGCCGGATGCGTGATCTCGTCCATTCTATCCGCCATTTCTTTACCCATATCAGCATAGAACCGCGGAGGCGGGCGTGCCATGGCCACCTGGCGCGATCCGCGGTCCGGCCATTTCGGAGGGCGGTATGAGCGGATGCATCGTCGGCTGGGCGCACAGCAAATTCGGCAGGCATGAAGGCAAAGACATCGAGCAGCTGATTGTCGAGGTGACGCGAGGCGGCCTTGGCCGATGCCGGAGTTGCCGCGGCCGATATCGACGCCGTCTATCTCGGCACGATGAACGGCGGTTTCGTGCGCCAGGAATTTCCCGCATCGCTGGTGTTTCAGGCCGATCCCGGCTTTCGCTTCAAGCCTGCGACCCGGGTCGAGGATGCCTGCGCCACCGGCTCGGCGGCGATCCACCAGGGTCTGAATGCGATCGCGGCCGGTAAAGCGCGCCTCGTGCTCATCGTCGGTGTCGAAAAGATGACCGAGGTCTCGGGGCGCGCAGGTCGGCGATATCCTGCTCGGCGCCAGCTACCGCAAGGAAGAGGACCGGATCGAGGGCGGCTTTGCCGGCATCTTCGGGCAGATCGCGCAGAGCTATTTCCAGCACTATGGCGACCAATCCGACGCGCTGGCGCGGATCGCGGCAAAAAATCACAAGAACGGCGTCGCCAACCCGCTGGCGCAGATGCAGAAGGACCTCGGCTATGAATTCTGCCGCGACGTGTCCGACAAGAACCCGATCGTCGCCGGCCCGCTGAAGCGCACCGATTGCTCGCTGGTGTCCGACGGCGCCGCGGCGGTGGTGCTGGCCGACACAGCGACGGCGCTGAGCCTGAAGAAGGCGGTGATTTTCCGCGCCGCCGAGCAGGTCAACGATTTTCTGCCGATGAGCCGGCGCGACGTGATCGCGTTCGAAGGTCCGGCACTGGCCTGGCAGCCGGGCGCTGGCCGAAGCTCGTCTGAGCCTCGATGATCTCGATCTTGTCGAAACGCACGATTGCTTCACGATCGCCGAGCTGATCGAGTACGAGGCTATGGGTCTGACGCCGCAGGGCGGGGGGGCGCGGGCGATCCTCGAAGGCTGGACCGAAAAGGATGGCAGATTGCCGGTCAATCCCTCGGGCGGCCTCAAATCGAAGGGGCATCCGATCGGCGCTACCGGCGTATCGATGCACGTGCTGGCGGCGATGCAGGTATCAGGCGGCGCCGGCGGCATTCAGGTGCCGGGCGCCTCACTCGCCGGGGTGATGAACATGGGCGGCGCCGCGGTCGCCAATTTCGTCAGCATACTCGAACCGCTGCGCGCCTGACGTGTTGCCGTTAGCGCCGGGCCGCTGACCGAGACACGACAGCCGAGGGGACGTCATGGCGACATTCCAGGCTCTAATGCTGCACGAAGAGGGCGGAAAAGTCGTCCCGCGCATAGAGGCGCTAGACGATGCGCGGCTGCCGCCGGGCGAGGTCACCGTCGCGGTTGAATATTCGACGGTGAACTACAAGGACGGGATGATCCTGCAGGGCATCGGCCGGCTGGTGCGCAGCTATCCGCATATACCCGGGGTCGATTTTGCCGGCACCGTCGAGCACTCGGATTCGCCCGAGTTCAAGCCCGGCGACCCGGTTATCCTGACCGGCTGGCGGGTCGGCGAGGTGCACTGGGGCGGCTATGCCGAAAAGGCCCGGGTCAGGGCGTCCTGGCTGGTGCACCGGCCGCGGGGGCTGAGCGCATCACGGGCGATGGCGATCGGCACCGCCGGATTTACCGCGATGCTTGCGATCATCGCGCTGGAGCGGCACGGCTTGCGTCCCGGCGACGGTGAGGTTCTGGTAACTGGCGCCGCAGGCGGGGTCGGCAGCGTAGCGATCGCACTGCTGTCCGCACTAGGCCATCGGGTGGTGGCCGCCACCGGCCGCCCCGAGCAACGCGATTATCTAACCGACCTTGGCGCCGCCGATCTGATCGAACGTGCCGCACTTGCCGTCACGCCGGCGCGGCCGCTCGACAGCGAGCGCTGGGCTGGCGCGGTCGATGCCGTCGGCGGCAACACCTTGGCAACGATCCTTACCCAGCTGAAATACCGCGCTAGCGTTGCCGCCTGCGGTCTGGCCGGCGGCAGCGAGTCTCCCGGCGACCGTGATCCCGTTTCTGCTGCGCGGGGTCAATCTGCTGGGCATCGATTCGGTGATGTGCCCGCAGGCGGAACGGATCGAAGCATGGGAGCGTCTGGCGCATCTCTTGCCGGTGGATCGGCTCGAGCGAATGACCAGCACCGTGCCGCTCTCCGCACTGCCCGGCCTTGCCGAGCAGATTTTGAAGGGCCAGGTCCGCGGCCGGACTGTCGTCGACGTCAAACTGTAGGCGGGCGGGAATTGTCAGCATGTTCGCACGTTGGCATGTCATGAAAAATCGCCCGGCCCGATCTGTCGCCCTTACCCCCGCACAGCGAGGCCAAATCGTCCAGCGCATCCTCGTCGAGGGTTGGACAAGCGCAGAAGCGGCTGCCGTGCTCGGCGTGCCGGAACGTTTGGTCAATGCCTGGATCGCGGATTACCGCCGGTATGGCATGGCGAGCCTGCGCCACGTGCCGCGCAAGACCGTCGCCGCCGAAATTATTCGGCTATGGCTGGGCAGACCGGTGCGCGCCGCGTTGTGGGCTATCTCCGCCCCTCTTCGTCGGCCATTGGCGCGCGAGCTCCCTCCCGACCCCTCGCCGCTGCGCCGTTCAAGCGACGATGGCCTCGGCGGATCCTGAGCCGGCACTCCAGCTTTCGCGGTTAAACCGGCTCCGCCGCCGCAGACCGCGCGGTTCGCCGCGGGTGTCAAGATCGTGAGCACTGGCAGCCCTGGCCGGATTATCGCATGATGCTGGAGGGTCGGCCGCTCTCGTTTGGGGCGAGAACGCGCCGCCGGGGGTGGGGATGCGGAACATCGCTTGCACGCGGCGCGGCCTTCTGCGCCTGCTGGCGGGCTGCGCTGCAATCGAATGGGGGTTCGATGCCGCATCAGCGCAGCCGCCGGGTCGGACGACCTTGTCGCGGACGCGTTACCTGCCGATGATCGTTATTGATCCCGGACACGGCGGGATTGACCCGGGCGCGATCGGCCCGGGGGGTGTCTTCGAAAAAAACATCGTCTATCCGACCGCACGCTACTTGGCGCTGCAGCTTCTGGGCGACGCGGCGATTTCGAGTAGCGCTGACTCGCGGTCCCGACGAATTTGTTGCATTGCGCGAACGCGTCGCCCGCGCGCGCGCCCGACACGCCGATCTGTTCCTGGCCATCCACGCCGATGCTCTGCCCAACCAAGCCATGCGCGGGCTTTCGGTATTCACGTTGTCGGCCAAGGCTTCCGACCGCGAGGCAGCCGCATTGGCCGAAAGCGAGAACCGGGACGTCGTCGACCGTGTCAAATTGTCTCGCGAGCCGCGCGAGGTCGGCGATGTGCTGATCGATTTGGAAAGACGGCAGACGGACAATTCATCACTCAAACTGGCGCGTGACCTAGTGACCGCGCTTGGGCGTGAAGTTGCTCTACTCGAAAACCCGCAGCGATCGGCCGATTTTGCCGTACTCACGGCGCCGGACATCCCGTCGGCGCTAGTCGAGCTTGGTTGCCTCTCGAACCCCGCAGAGGAGAAGCTGCTGCAGAAGGCGGCCTATCAGCAGCGGCTCGCCCGCGGTCTCGCGCGGGGGATCGAGGCCTATTTTTCGATGCGTCTCCCCGGGTAGAGCGCACGCTGCCGCGTAGTCTCTCAGTCGGGGCCGATGCCTAGGCTCGAACCGGCACGGTCTTCGGACTTGCCGCCTAGTTCGGCGGCGGGAAACGGGCAATCCAGTGGCGGGCGATGTCCTCGCGGCGGCAGATCCAGACCCGGTCATGCCCCCGGATGTACTCGATAAAGCGGATTAGCGCCCTGGCGCGTCCCGGATGCCCCGTCAGGCGCATGTGCAAGCCGATCGACATCATCCGCGGGCGTTCGACACCCTCCTCATAGAGGAGATCGAAGCTGTCTCGCAGAAACGTGAAGAAATCGTCGCCCGAGCCGAAAACGCCGCGGCCGAATTTCGAGTCGTTGGTCGTCAGCGAATAGGGCACGACTAGATGCGGCTTGCCAGCTACCTGGACCCAATATGGCAACTCGTCATTATAGGTGTCGCTGTCGTAGAGAAACCCGCCATGCTCGACGATCAACCGGCGGGTATTCTCGGACGGCGCATAACGGCAGTACCAGCCGGCGGGGGTTTTACCGGTAGTCCGGCGGATCAGGGCGACGGCCTCGGCGATCTGCTTGCGTTCTTCGGCTTCGGCGAGGCCAGGGTGATTGGTCCAACGGTAGCCGTGACTGCAGATGTCCCAGTCGGCGGCGGCGATCGCCGCCGCTGCGGGCGGATTGGCCTCGAACGCGCGAGCGCAGCCGAAGATCGTTACCGGCACGCCAAAGCGTGTAAAAATGCGGTGCAGGCGCCAAAAACCGACTCGCGCGCCATATTCGAACATGCTTTCGGCGGCCAGGTCGCGACCTCTGACCCCGAGATCGCTGCCGAGCATTTCGGTCAGCCCGCCCTCCGAGACGCCGTCCCCGGCCGGATAAGAGAGTTCCGATCCTTCTTCGAAGTTGATGACGAAATTGACGGCAATGCGGGCGTCGCCGGGCCAGCCGGCATGGGGCGGTTCGGCGCCGTAGCCGACAAAATCACGGGTCATGGATTTGCTCCGGGGCGCTCGGGATACCAATCGTCACGACAAACGTCGTCGAGCAAAAAGGGGCACGCTTGAGGCAGTGAAGCGGCAGCGGCGGGTTCGCCGTATCTGCGGAGGCTTTCGGCAGCACGCTTGCGCCCGTCAGCGTAGAGCTTGCCAAGAACCAGTTCCGCATCGCGCCGCAGGGTTGGGCTGATCTTATCGGACAATGTCTGCCGAGCATCGAACACTGTTTCTATCCAATCGAAGCGCGGCGGCTCGGCCGGAGAATAGGCGAGTTTCAACAGATGCTCGATGATGCGTCGGATCTGGCTGCGCACCGCGTCGCGTTCGCCCTTGCCCAAATCCTCGATCTCCTCGGCGACGTGCTCGCGGTCGAAGCGGTTGTCGGCGACCTCCAGCGAGCGCAGCACCTCGGCCTGGTGCTGCGTCCAGGCGTAAAAATCATCATGGTAGCGAGGTCCATCCGGCATGGTGCGGCGCTCCAGCATCTGCCGGCAATATACTTGGAAGAAGCGCGAAAGTCAGTCGGCCAGTGTAGGGTTCGCCCCCGCGCTTCGTGCGGCACGTCGGGTGATCAGTGTGACCGGAGCACACATTACGAGCATCAAAGCGCCCAGGATGACAAAGCTCTGGCCCGCTCCCCACCGGTCGGCGATAGCGCCCATCACCGGCGGGATCACGATCGCCGCCAGCCGGTTCATCGTCTGCCGCAGCCCGACCACAGAACCTTGGCGATGCGGGCCTACGGCCTTGGCCTGCACCGAAAACATCATCGGCTGCACGACGCCTTGCAGCCAGCCGCGCGCTGCCTGCGCTACCAGCAACAGCGCGAATAGACCCACCTAGAAACGGGGTCACGCAGATCAGGAAAATCGACGCGACGGTGCCGCTCAGCATCGTGCGCTGCGGGTCGCCGAGCGCCATCAGCCGCCCGGCAAACAGCGCACCCAATCCGCTCATTATCTCCGCTGCGGCGAACAGGATGCCGATCGACGTGCCGGTCAGCCCGAGCCCTTTCACATAGACGACATAGAGCGAGCTCTGGACGCCATTGGTGGCAGTCCGCAGAAAGATGATCGCCATCGTCGTCGCCACCGCCGGTATCGCCATCAGCGCGAAACAGCGCACATAGTCGGGCAACCGCGGCAGCGCATCACTGGCCCGGAACCGAGCCTGGCGGCGTGGCTCCAGACCTTCGCCTGCCGCTACCGGCGCCTCGGGCGCACGCCGCAATGCCCAGGTCAGCGCCGCCCCCCAGGCAAAGCCGAGCGCATAAGATGGCCACGCGCCGCCCAGATCCCAGGCTACGCCGGCGATCATCGGTGCCAAGGTTGTGCCGAAACGGGCGAAGAAACTGAACCGGCCGAGATATTCGGCCTCTCCCTGCGCCAGTTGGGCGATCAAGGTCTGCGAGCCCGACCAGGCGAATTGCAGCGCGCCGCCATTGACGACCTGCAGCACCAGCAACGGCCAGAACCACGGCACCAGCGGGAACACCGGCGCCAAGGCCATCGCCGTCCAGACGAAGAACAAAGTCACCCGGCGGGTGCCGCACCGGTCCATCAGCACCCCGACATGGATCGACAGAAACACCGCCAGAAGCGAGCGCCCGCCGACGAGCATGCCGATTTCGCTCGCCTTCATGCCAAGCGAGAGGCCGTAAAGCGGGATCAGGAAGTTATAGAACTCGGTATAGCCCTGGGCGAACGGCCCGGCGACATAGAGCGAAGCCGGCGGCCGGGAGGGACGACCAGGTGTTTCGGAAAGACCGGCTGGGGTCATCCGGCTATCCCGCCCGGCGCTATATAGCTAGCCGGGGCGGGTGAGCGCGCCGGCGCGGCACCTCAAGCCGCGCCTAACTCCAAAATCGTCAGCGCCAGAGCCTGGGCGCGAGGAACCATCGTGTCGATGCGGCACCACTCGTCGTCGGTATGGGCATTGCCGCCGACCGGGCCGGTGCCGCACAAGGTCGGCGTGCCGAGTGCCGCAGTAAAGCCGCTATCGGCCGAGCCCCCGGTCGCTTCGCCGCCGACCCCCGGCATGCCCAGATCTGCTGCCGAACGGGCATAGAGGTCCAACAATTCGCGGCTCGCCTGATCTTGCTCCAGCGGCAGAAAATTGCCCTCGCGCAATATCCGGCTTTCGCTGCCCGGCAATTCGCAACAATTGCAGATCTCGCGCACCTCACCGAGAATTTTTTCCATGATGTTGAGGGTCGGGAAGCGCACATCGATCCCGGCAGTGGCGCGGGGCGCCACGGTGTTGACCGACTGGCCACCCTGCATCAGCCCGACATTGACGGTCGTGCCGAGATCGTAATCGGTCAGTCTGTGCAGGCGCTGGATCTTGCGCGCCATCGCCTCGATGGCGCTGACCCCATCCGCATGGGCGGCACCCGAATGGGCGGCGCGGCCGGTCACCTCCAATTCGATGAAGGCGGCTCCCTTGCGCCGCGAGACGAGATTGCCGGAAGGCCGTCCGGGCTCGGCATTGAAGACGGCGCGAGCGTCCTTCGCTTCGGCCTCGATCACCGGACGCGAGGATGGCGAGGCGATCTCCTCGTCGGCGGTGTAGAGGCAGGTCACCGGGCAAGCGACGCCGAACCGCCGCAGCGCCTCGAGTACGAAGGTGTTCATCACCAAGCCGGCCTTCATATCGGTGACCCCCGGCCCCGTGGCCCGGTTGCCGTCGATCCGAAACGGCCGCTGGTCGACGGTGCCCTCGGGAAAGACGGTATCGCAGTGCCCCAGCAGCACGATCGGCCGGTTGCCGCCGCCCGCGGCGGGCAGCCGCGCCGCCATGCAGCCGCCAAAGCGCTGATGGGGGAACATCTCGCAGGTGATGCCCGTGGCTTCGAGCCAGGTCCGCAGCCGATCCTGGACAGCATCCACGCCGCGCTTGTTGTAACTGCCGGAATCGATGCTCACGAGTTCGGCGAGCATAGAGACCATGGCCTGATGCTGGCGGCCGAGATGATCGAGTATGGCGGTCTTTGCCTCGATGCTCATGGACAACTGCTCCAATCGTTTGTACCCGTTCGGTCAGAGTAATCGGTCCGGATGCGACAAGCGAGGGTTGCGAAAGACTATCGGCCCGAGCTCAGCGTTCTCAGCCGATACCCGCCACGACCGGGAAGCGGCAGCAACACCTGGGCGGAGGGCAGAGCCCAACCGTTGTTTTAGGGCGCCACGGATAGGAACCGAATTTGCTGCGAATCTGCAGCTAATCCCACGTTGGGGTGCAATATCCTGCTGGAACCCGAGCCGTTCACGCCGCCGCGCCGTGTGACATGGCTGCGTTGTAGCCTTCGTCGAATTGCAGGCGCCGCTCGAAATCGCTGGTTTCGCAAAGTGGTTGATAAGTGACAATTGTCACTATAGGCTTTAGGGATGATCCGGCGCTTTCGACATCGCGGCCTTAGACGCCTCTACGAAGACGACGACCGGCGCGAGGTCAACCCGCAGCATGCCGACAAAATCGCCCGCATGCTGGCGCGGCTCGACCAAGCGACACGACCGGAGCAACTCGATTTGCCCGGCTTCCGGCTGCACCCGTTAAAAGGCGAGCTTGCCGGTTATTGGAGCATCACCGTGCGCGCCAACTGGCGGATCATCTTCCGCTTCGAGCAGGGTGATGCCGCCGATGTTGATTTAGTCGATTACCACTAGCGCGAAGGAGGACACCTATGCCCATGAAGAACCCGCCCCACCCCGGCCTTTCGGTGCGGCACGACTGCATTGAACCGCTTGGCTTGACCATCACCGAAGCGGCGGAAGTTTTGGGCGTGACGCGGCAGACCCTCAACAATCTGGTGAACGGCAAGAGCGGGATTTCGGCCGATATGGCGATCCGCCTCGGTAAGGCGTTTGGCGGCGACGCGGAAACGTGGTTGCGGCTTCAACTGGCCTACGACCTCGCGCAGGCCCGCCAGCATGAAGGCGAAATCAACGTCAAGCCCGTGGCGCGGCGCAAGCTGCACGAGCCGCGTCCGTGACTGCTGGAGCTTTGGGGTGCCCTCAGACTACAGCGGCGTATGGAGGCTACTCTATGACTGGCAGACTATCATCGCTGGCGCAGCGGCGATATTCGGCGGGTGGATCGCCTATCGGGCCGGTGTGAAGCAAGCCCAAGCCACGCGAGAATCCACCGACAAACAACTTGCAGCCGATGCTGCCAAGATTGCAAATTCCAATGCAGAGGCAACAACGCAACGGTTAGAAAGAGAGGTTGCCCAAATTAACATCGCTATCTCTGCGATGGGCTACAACATTGAGACATTGCACCATTTCGTGAGCCAGCACATCCTTCCGCACTACAAGGAGAGCTGCGTTGCCTATGAGGCATTACAGAAGGCCGACGACGACCGCGAGAAGATCGCACAGCTTGCAATGTCATTGTCTACGTACCGTGCGCTCGTGACGATTTGTCCAGATATGCACCTTATAGAGTGGGATTTTTTTAAAGAGATGCCGTTCGTTGTTGAAAGAAATCCCGAATTACTGAAACAAACCGGCTGGTTAATTAGCCAATCGCGCGCACTCGCAACCGCCATTCAAAATTGGAATCGCAATATCATCTCCGCGATGCAGACCACCAACCAGCAAGGTGGTCTGAAAACTCAGGAGCGTCGAAGCATATTACACTTACAGATGAGCATTGCAGTAGCCGAGTGCCTCACGTCATTACAGTTGCATGAGAGTTTTCTTAATATCGAGAACAAACTGGAAGAAATTAACGACTCATACAAAATAGATGGAAGAAAATCGAAGCTCACGGTGGCAAAGCCACTCGAGGACGCGATGAACGAATTGCGTGAAATCGTAGAAGCGACTGCGCCTGATATGCTGGCGTGAAATCCGACCCCTCGGTACCGAGTCGCAAAGACGAGGAATTTCGCGACCTGCACCGGGGCAAGCGAGTTCAGCGGGTTAGCTGTCGCAGAAGTCAGTCTCGAAATTAGCTGGCCGTGTTCCGTTTATCAAAGCCTTTTCGGGTTGGACGGTGCGGTCCTGTCGGGTTATTGCACCGTCAGCTCGCCGAGATAGGCATGGCGGATCTGTTCGTTCTGGCGCAGTTCGGCGGCGGGACCGCTGAGCACCACCTGGCCGGTTTGCAGGACGTAAGCGCGGTTAGCGATCTGCAATGCCATATTGGCGTTCTGCTCGACCATGAAGATCGTCGTTCCCTGCCGGTTGATCTCGCGGATGATGTCGAAGACCTGCTCGACATAGGCGGGCGAGAGCCCCATCGAAGGCTCGTCCATGCACAAGAGCCTGGGCCGCGCCATCAGCGCCCGGCCGATCGCGACCATCTGCTGCTCGCCGCCTGACAACGTGCCGGCGATCTGGCGCAACCGCTCCTCGACCCGTGGAAAGAGGCTGAAGACCCGGGCGAGATCTTCCTCGAACTCGCGCCCGCGGCGTCGGGTATACGCGCCCATTTCGAGGTTCTCGTACACCGTCATGCGCGGAAACAGGCGCCGCGCCTCGAGCACCGGGGCAATGCCGCGGCGCACCCGCTCGGCGGTGCTGACCCCCAGCAACGATCGATCGTCGAGCAGGATGTCGCCACGGGTCGGCGACACAGTCCCCATGATCGCCTTCATCGTCGTCGATTTGCCCGAGGCGTTGCCGCCGAGCAGGCAGACGATCTCGCCGGCGTCGATCCGGTAATCGACCGATTTGAGCACGTGGAGGTCGCCGTAATGGGTATCGACCGCCCTGAACTCGAGCATCGGCGAACTCACGCGAAGACCGCGCTCCGGCCGAGATAGGCGCGGATCACCTCGTCGTCGCGGCGCACCGCCTCGGGCGGGCCCTCGGCGATCTTCTCGCCGTGATCGAGCACGACCACCTTATCCGCCAGGCTGACGACGACGTCGAGCTTGTGCTCGATCAACAGAATGGTCAGCCCGTGCCGATGAAGGCTCTTGATCTGGTCGGCGAGTTCGTGGGTCTCCGCCGGGTTCATCCCGGCCGTCGGCTCGTCGAGCAGCAGCAGCTTCGGCCGCGAGGCGAGCGCGCGGGCGATCTCGGTCCGCCGGCGGTTGGCGTAGGAAAGGCTCGAGGCGAGATGGTCGGCGCGCGGCAGCAGCCGGTTGCCGAACAATGCCAGGATCGCGAAGGCCCGCTCGCGCGCCTCTTCCTCCTCGCGGCGGGTCGCCGGCAGCCGCAATAGCGCGCGCACCGGGCCGGTGGCGAGCCGCGCATGCATGCCGATCATGACGTTTTCGAGGACGGTCAGGTTCGGGAACAGGCGAATGTTCTGAAAGGTGCGGGCGATGCCGCGATCGAGAACGACATGCGGCGGCCGCCCGCCGATCTCCTCGCCGGCAAAGCCGATCTTGCCGCTGTCGGGCCGCAGCAAGCCGGTCACCGCGTTGAACAACGTCGATTTGCCCGAGCCGTTCGGCCCGATCACGGCGACGACCGAGTGCGCCGGGACGCTCAATTCGATCGACCGCAGCGCGACGAGCCCGCCAAACTGGACGGTCAGTCCGGAAACCTGCGAGCAGCGGCGCCGATCGCCGCGCGATCTGCGGCGTCCAGCACCGGCGAGGCTGTCGAATCCGCCGCTCCCGACATGCGCTGTCTGCTCGGCCAAGGTCAGTCGCCGGCACCCGCCGCGAAGCCGGGATCAAGCCCTGGCGGCGATAGAGCATCATCAAGACCAGGATCAAGCCGAATATCAGCTCGATCGACGAGGCCAGCTCAACATGCTGAAGCCAGTCGACATTGACCAGACGGCCAAGCGCGTGAAGCCATTGCGACAAATCCTCGAGAACCCAGGATTGCAGGATCTGCAGCAGCATCGCGCCGATGACGACGCCCCAGACGCTGCCGATGCCGCCGAACACGACCATGACGAGGATCATGACCGACACCGGAAACATGAACATGTCCGGCGTCGCGGTCTGCAATTTGGCGATGTAGAGCGTGCCGGTGGCGCCGGCGAAGGCGGCGCCGGTGGCGAAGGCCAGCAGCTTGCAGTCGAACCAGGTTGACGCCCATCGCCGAGGCGGCGATCTCGTCCTCGCGGATCGCCATCCAGGCGCGCCCGATGCGCGAATCCTTCAGCCGCTGGCTGATCAGGATCAACAGGGCGACGAGCGCCACCCCGACGTAGTAATAAGGGGTCGCGCTGACCCCGAAATTGAAGCCGAAGAACTGCGGCGGGGCGACCCCGTTCAGACCCATCGCGCCATTGGTCAAGGACGGCCAGTTGCGCACGACGATCGGCACGATCTCGCCAAAGCCCAAAGTCACGATCGCCAGATAGTCGCCTTTGAGCCGCAAGGTCGGAGCGCCGAACAGCACGCCGCAAAATGCGGCGATCGCCGCCGAAACCGGCAGCATCAGCCAGAACGACACCTGGAAATGGACGAAGTCGCCGGCCGTCGTATGATTGCGCGCGACGAGGCCGAGCCACTGGAACGGCTCCCAGAAACTCGTCCATTCCGGCTGCAATTGCCACGAGCTGAGAATGCCGTAGGCATAGGCGCCGATCGCGAAAAACGCCGCATAGCCGAGGTCGAGCAGGCCGGCAAAGCCGACGACGATATTGAGGCCGAGCGCCAGCGCGGCGAAGGCGAGCGCATTGGCGCAGCGTATCGATGTCGGCGTCGTTGCGGTGCACGAGCGGGAACAGCAGCGCCGCCACTGCGGCACAGACGATGCCGAGCCGCGCCCAGTTGCCGGGCCGGATGCGCGCGATCGGCCGGAGCAACGGCGTGCCCGCTCTCGCCCTCAGGGTCGGCCGGAGGCCCGTGGTCCTGACCGGCGGCGGCTTGCCGATCTCAGCCATCAGGATTTGGTCGGGTGTAGCGCGGCCAAAAAGACCGTTCGGGACAAATACCAGCACCAAAATCAGGATCGAGAAGATGATCACGTCGGTCCATCGCACCGCAATCAGCTGGCCGCCGAGGCTCTCGATCAGCCCGATGATGAGGCCGCCGATCATCGCGCCGCCGATGCTGCCGATGCCGCCCAGGACCGCGGCGGTAAAGGCGCGCAGCCCGGCGGTGTAGCCGATGATGAAGCTGGTGAAGTTGTAATAGAGGCCGAAGATCAAGCGCCGCCGCGCCGGCCAAGGCCGAGCCCAGAAAAAACGCGGTCAGGATCACCCGGTCGACTTCGACCCCCATCATCCGCGCCGCCTCGGCATCCTGCGCGGTCGCCCGCATCGCCTTGCCGAGGCGGGTGCGGTGCACGAACAGATGCAGCGCCACCATCAGGACCGCGGTGACGCCCCAGATCAGCACCTCGCGCAGCTCCAGAGTGACTTGCCCGAACCGCCAGCGCACCATTGGCATCGGGTTCGGATAATTCTTCGATTCGGCGCCGACCGTGAGCAGGATGACGTTGAACAGGATGTAGGAGACGCCGATCGTCGTGATCATCGCCGCCGGGCCGCGCACCCCGCGCAGCGGCCGAGCGAGATGCGCTCGATCGCGACACCGAGCCCGCCCGCTGCAAGCATCGTAACCGCGAAGGCAAAGCCCAGCGCCCCCGCCAGAGCGAGCCCGGTCAGGACGTGGGCCTGACCCGAGATCCCAAGAACTCGAGCGCCCACATGCCGACGAACGAGCTGACCATGAACACGTTGAAATGGGCAAAGTTGATCAGCTCGAGAATGCCGTAAACGAGCGTAAAGCCGAGCGCCAGCAGCGCATACATCGCGCCAAGGCTCAACCCGTTGATCACCTGCTGCAGCAGCACCCCAGATTCGGTCATGGCGCGGGGGCAGTCCGCTTGACGCCGCTTTTCGCGAGCTGCGACAGGTTACGAACTCGCAGGCGCCACACCCATATACTTGTATTGGTGCAGCACGTCGTCGAGCGGGTACTTGTCGTTGCGGGTGATCCGGAAGACGCTGACCACCCGGTTCTCGATATCGCCGTTATCGTCGAAAGTGACCTCGCCCTGTAAAGTCTTTACATGCGATTGCTGGATTGCGTCGCGCACCGCATCGCGGGTGACCTCTTTGCCCGACGCGGCGACGGCCTTGATTGCGTCGAGGATGACGAGCGCGGCATCGTAGGCGGTGATCGAGTAGTTGTTGGGCTGCTTGCCGTATTTCGCGGCGAAGCGTTCGATCATCGGCGCCGCATCCGGGTTTTCGACCATGTTCGGCGAAGCGGTTGTCGCGTACCATCCTTGCGCCGCCGGGAAGCCCGCACCGGTCAGGATTTCGGCGCCGTATACGCCGTCGCCGCCGCTTTTGATGATGTCGGGCAGGATGTCGTAGGATTCCTTGACGACTTTGACTCCGGCCTGCGCCACGCCGCCGTAATAGAGCGCGTCGGGATTGAGCGATTTTATCTTGGTCAGGGTCGTCGTGTAGTCGGCCTCCTTCGGATTTAGCTGGTCGCGGCCGAGCACCTTGATGCCGCGCTTGTCTGCCTGCGCCTGAAAGGCGTCGGCGAGCCCGACGCCATAGGCGCCGCTGTCGTCGAGCACATAGACCGATTTCACCTTCAGGACGTCAGCGAAGTAATTCGCCATGTTCGGGCCCTGAAAAGCGTCGGTCGTTACCGTGCGGAAATAGACGGCCTTGCCTTTGGGCCGGTATTGCCCAGCGAATTTCGGGTTGGTGATGTCGGGGTTGGTCGAGCTAGGCGTGATCGTCGCCAAGCCGCCCTCGCTCAAGATCGGCGACATCGCCTTGCCCGAGCCGCTCATCTGCGGCCCGATCGCGGCGACGACCGAATCGTCCGACACCATCTTGCGCGCATTGGTCGCGGCTTGCGCCGGATCGTATTGTCCCGCGGTCGCGGTGCCGTCGTCGAGCAGCTCGACATCGATCTTGTAGCCGCCGACCCCTCCCGCGGCGTTGGCTTCGTCCAAAGCCAACATCGCACCGTCCTTGATCAGCTGGGCATCCTGTGCGTCGGCGCCGGTAAACGGCAGATTAATGCCGATCTTGACGGTTTTGTCGGCGGCCAAGCCTGAACCCGCTCGCCCGGCCAGGGCGCCGATTAGGGCGGTTGTCGACAAACTGATAAGCAGAGTTCGGCGCGACAGCATGATTGAGCTCCCCCGGTTCGAGGCTTCTGTGCCCGCCACGGCAAGTTCCATGCCGAACCTTGATGCCGCGGCGAAACCGCGACTTTACCCGATCTTGCGTCGCGGATCAGCTTTCTCGGTATTCTCGGAGCCCGGCTTGAGAAGGCCGGAGACAAGGACGCGGAGCGACGGCGTCTCTCCCGGGCCGAATGCAACCGGCCGGCACAGCGCCATCGCAATAATGCCGAGACGCGCCATCTTTTGCCCCGCATAGACGCTTTCGGCGGCGTTCGCGCTGATGCGCTCGATAACCGCACCGCCGAACTGTTGGACCAGCACGCCGCCGACGACATCGACCGCGCCGACCAATCCGGCGCCGCCGACGAGTTGGCGCAGCAAGTGGATGGTGCCGGCAAATCCGGGACGCTGACCATAGATCCCGGCAATCTCGCGCAACAGCCGCATGGCGCGCGCTGCGAAAAACAAAGTATCGGTCAGCACGGTCGGGCTTACCGTGTTGATCGCGAACGCCTGCGCCGCAGCGCGGCGGATCGCGGCCTGCGCCAGGCCGTCAGCCGGTGCGAGCACGAAGCGAGAGAAGAGTTCGAGCGCATCCCCGCCGGTATGGTGCGGCTCGATGGCGGCCCGATAGCTCGCAACCGGGTCGATCAGCAGCGGATCGCGGGCGAGGATCTCCGCCACCGCGTCGATCTCACGCTTCAGCTCGCTGGCCAGAGCCGATGTGATCAGCCGGCGCAGCCGCTCGGCCGAGCGCAAGCGGATTAAGCCACGCAACTCCGCCACCAGCCAATAGAGCGCACCGCCGACGCCGGCAGCGATCGCGATCGTGGCGACGACACCAAACGCGGCTCCACGCTCGAACGCACCCGAGACGAACTGAACCAGGTCGAGCGCGGCGACGCCGGCCACGAGCACCCCAATTCCGCCAGCGGCGACGGCAAAGTGCGAGGGAAAGCTAACACGGACGGTGGAGAGACGAAGGATTGGCTCCGGCGGCGCCGGCCGTCCAAGCTCGAGGCGCCCGGTTTCCTCAGTCTCGAGGATCCGCGGGCGCAGCTGATCGAGCCTCGTTTCGGTTTCCGCCGTCATGCACGCATGCCCTTCACCCGAATATGGATCGTATCGCCTTGGTAAAGGAAGGGCTGATGTCCCTTGCTGTCACGCGCTGCATCTTCCGGCCGTCTACCCATATTTGGATAGACCTCGCCCCGTTGCGAGGCCGCGAGTAGAGTGGGATGGTGGCTCATGCGTGAGAGGATCGCGATGCCCGAGGCCAAGACCGAACAATCCGCGGCGGGGCCGCGCTTCGACGAGCTGATGGCGCGCGCAGAATTGCTGATCCCGGTGCTGCGCGAGCGCGCGGAGCGGGCCGAGGAATTGCGCCGTCTACCCGACGAGACCATCGCCGACCTGCATTCGAGCGGCCTTTTTCGCATGCTGCAGCCGGCCAGGGTCGGCGGCAGCGAGTTGCCCTACCGTGCGCTGTTCGAGCTTTCATCGGTAATCGGGCGAGGTTGCGGGTCGACCGCGTGGGTGCTTGCCAACCTCGCCGCGCATCATTGGCTGCTCGGCATGTGGCATCCCGAGGCGCAAGACGAGATCTCGGGCGAATCGCCGGACAATTTGATCGGCTCGGCGCTAATTTTTCCGCGCGGACGGGCACGGCGGGTGCCCGGCGGATACCGCATGAGCGGCCGCTGGCCGTTCTCGAGCGGCATCGACGCGGCCACCTGGGCGATGATCGGCGCGCTGGTCATCGACGAGGAGACGGGGGAGAGCGAGCCGCGAATTTTCCTGCTTCCGGCAAGTGACTACAGCATCATCGACACTTGGCAGGTGATCGGGCTGAGCGGCACCGGCAGCAAGGATGTCGAGGCCAATGACATCTTTGTTCCGGCCCACCGCACACTGGCCGCCGAGCGGATCACCGGCGGCCCCAACCGCGGCAGCGGGGTAAATCCCGGGGCGCTGTATCAGCTGCCGGCGATCAGCCTGTTCGGTTTTGCGATCGCTGGCGTCTCGCTCGGCATCGCCCGCGGCGCGATCCAGCATTTTGCCGAGACGACGCGCACCCGGCTCAGCATTTATACCGGAAGAAATCTCGCCGATTTCAGAAACTTGCAGGTCCATCTCGGAGAGGCGGCGGCATCGGCGGACGCGGCCGAGGCAATCTCGCTGCGCGATTGCGACGAGGCGACGCGGATCACCGAGGCCGGGGTGGTGCCGAGCCTCGAACAAAAGGCGCGCTATCGGCGGGACGGCGCGTTTGCCGCGACACTGTGCACCCGGGCGGTCGATATTTTGTTCAGCGCCAGCGGAGGTGGCGCGATCTATGCACAAAACCCAATCCAACGCGCCTTTCGCGACGTCCATGCGGCCAACGCGCATTACACGCTGACCTGGGACGTCAATGGCGCGATCTATGGCCGGGTGGCTCTGGGCATGCCGCCCGAAGTGTCGCTCTGAGCAAATAGTGGGGATGACCGTGCGAACGAATACCCAGCAGACCGCAACCCCCAACCCGGAAATTCCCGAGACGGAGCATCCCGGCAGCCATGCCGCACCGGTGAAAGCGACCTCGGGCGAAGGCTTCGAAACGCGCGATTTCCGCAACGCGCTTGGCGCCTTTGCCACCGGAGTAACGATCATCACCGCTCGCGGTAAGGACGGCGGTCTTTACGGCATGACCGCCAACTCGTTCTCCTCGGTGTCGCTGAGCCCGCCGCTTGTCCTGTGGAGCGCGTCGCTTTACGCGCAGAGCCTGCCGGCGTTCCAAGAGGGCTCCCACTTCGTAGTCAACATTCTGGCCTACGACCAGATCGAGCTGTCGAACAAATTCGCCCGGACCCACGACAACAAATTCGCCGAGATCGACCACATTATCCCGGAATGTGGTGCCCCGGTGCTGATCGGCGCCGCAGCGCATCTCGAATGCCGCAACGAATACCGGCACTACGGCGGCGACCACATCATCTTCGTCGGGCATGTCGAGCGCTATGCCTACACCAACAGGCCGACCCTATTATTCTGCCGCGGCAAGTACATGCGCGGCGAACCGCTGATGTCGGGCTGATTTCACACGCGGCCGCGCGCCGCGCTGGATACGTCGCCACGGCGTCTCAGAAAGACCGATTGAATTGCCCAGGGCTGAGGCCTGCGCCGCCCGCCGAGGCTGCATGCTTTATCGGATTTCGGCGATTGCGATAACGACGGTAGTTATCTTAAGAACTAGACTTGAGATAACGAAGCTTACATTAAACTTACAATCAAGGCAAATACGTCAAAAATTAGTCTAAAAGACGTTGACACTTCGTCGTGCTTCGATATGGTCTGCCCTGCGCGAAATTAACCTAAACGCGCTATTGATAATAACTCGCAACGGGAGGGAGCTAATGCTAAAACATGACAGTTATGTGTACGCTGTACTGAAAAGATGCTTTCAGCACCCGGCGTTGATGGTGGCGCCATTAGCGTGTGCGTTCGCGACGCCGGCTTTTGCCCAGCCGTGCACCGGGCCGGGAGCGCCGTCGACAACCGAGACCAAATGTCTGACCGCGGTGCAAATCCCGGGCAACCCGCTGCGGTCGTTCGACATCAGCTGGGTCAACCCCAATCGTTCCGAGTACTACCTTGGGGATCGCTCGAACGCGGGTATCGAGGTCATCTCCACCGCGACGAATACGTGGACGCGTCGACTAATGGGGTTTGTCGGTATTGTCTTGAACCCGATGACCGGGGCGGTGAACAACGCCAAGTCGGGACCCGATGGCGTTACATCGCACGGCAGATGGGTCTACGGCGGAGACGGCGACAGCACACTCAAAGTGTTTAACCTGAATTCGCCGGGTACCTATATTACGCCGGCTCAGACAATAAAGACCGGCGGCACGACCCGCGTTGACGAGATGGCATTGACCCCCGACGGCAAATTGTTGCTTGCCGCCAACAACGCGGAAGACCCGCCTTTCGCCACACTTTTCGTGGCGAACGGTGACTCTGGGGCCAGCAACGTCAGCATCATCACCAAGGTCACCGTGGATCCAACAATCATTCCAACCGGCTTCGGCTTATCGCTCGAGCAGCCGACCTGGGAGCCCCAGACCAAGCGCTTCTATAATTCGATCCCGATCATCGCCAACAACCCTCCGGGCTGCAACTATGGCCAGTTGTCTGGGGCGATAAATTGCGACGGCGGGGTCCTGGTAATAGACCCGACGACGCTTACCAAACCAACGGCCGTGTTGGGTGCATTCGACCCAGCGACAAACACCGGCGTCGTCCCCTTGACCGGCTGCGGTCCCAACGGAATCACGGTCGGCCCAGGTTCCAATTTGCTCGAGGGTTGCACTCCCGGCAACAACCCGACCAACACAACAACGCTGGTAATCAACGCGATCAACAAAAACTACTCGCACATAGCCGGCATTACTGGCTCGGACGAGGTCTGGTTCAATTCCGGCGACCAGCGCTATTATACCGGTTCGAGCCGGCAACTAGGCCCGAGCGGTAATCCCGCCCCGGCGGCTGCCGTTCCCGCGCTTGGCGTAATCGACGGTACCAGTGTGCTGATCGAGACGATACCGCAAGGCAGCGGCTCCCATTCGGTCGCGGCTGACTGCAATAGAAACCGCATCTATGTTCCGCAAGTAGCTCCGCTCTCAGTAGTTGGGTCCGGTGGCGACACCACCGGCGTCAGCGCCCAGATCTGCGGCAGCATGAACGGGTGCGTCGCGGTGTATGTCCATTCGGCAAGCCCGGTTACCGCCTGCGGCGCGATCTTCGGCAGTACCAGTTACTACAACTGATCTCGGCTCAAGCCGAATTCTGGCGTAGCCGCGAACATCGGTGGGCGCTCGTCCGAGTCGCCCACCGATGGACCGATTTTGGCCAACTCCCCGCGACCCGGCTACTTCCTCGACCAGGCACAGCGGGAGGTCGGCTAAACCTACAATCAGGTATCCATTGGTATTGCTGCCCCCGGGTGTTGTCCCGGCCGTTGGCGGAAAACCAGCAAGCAAACGACGATGAAGCCTGCGATCACTGCCGAGGCGAGCGGTCGGCTGAGCGCCATTCCGCCTTCCTTGATCGGTTTGTCGAGAAAGTCACCGACCGTTGCACCCAGCGGCCGCGTCAAAATAAACGCAGCCCAGAACAGCATGACGCTCGACATGTTGGTCCACAAATAAAGTGCTGTAATTGCTGCCAATCCTGCGCCAAAGACGAGGGCGCCGCCTTGGTAACCAAGGCCGCCGGTATCGGCTAGCCAATCGCCAAGCGCAGTGCCGAGCGTCTGTGAAAATGTGATCGCCGTCCAATAGAATACCTCTACCCTTGGCGTACTCACAGTGTTGACCGAGATGGTGCCCTCCAACCAGTACCACAGCCCAAGCGCAGCCGACAAACAGCCGAACAGTAGCATCGAGCCGCCGGTGTATCCGATGCCGAGCGAGCGATCGGCGAAATCGGCCATGGTCGTGCCGAACGTGGTCGAGAGGACGATGGTCCCCCAATAGAGGAAGGGGTGGAAAGCCTTTGCACGGATTTGCACGGTGACAAATACCACGAGAAGGCCCAAAAATAGGGCTGTACCGGCTAAATAACCCCAATTAAGCGTCATCGTGACGGTATCGCCGCCGGTCTCCCCGAGCGTGGTCGCAGCTATTTTCAGAATCCAAAAAAAGAAAGTGACTTCGGGAACCTTGCTCGGCACCGGATCTCGAACCGCTCCGTCATCCGCCATGACTTTCTGCTTCCTTCTGGAAGGCGGCCCCTGAGCAAGGAATACTCCGGCCTTTGGCCGATTATCTTGATTTTGTTTCTGACAGACGCGCAGTTTGGCTACAATTTTGAGAGGCCGCGCAAAATGCGGCATGGCGACGCGGCGGCGGCTCCGCGGTGCTCGAGGCGTTCGACAAATTTCATAACGATGCTCCCGGCGCTCAGCCGTAGTTGATAGACCGGTCGCGCTACTCTAAAGAGGCAGCAGTAGAAAACGGTCGGTGAAGGGTTGGAAATGCTGAGATTGCGCACCGATGGCGGGTGCACGCCGGCCAAAGCTTGGCTGGAGCGCTGAGCGACCGTGGAAATTTCGCTCGATCTTGCGGTCAACGCGATTATCGCCGGACTGCTGCTCGGCGGCCTTTATGCCGCGGTCACAGTCGGGGTGACGATCTCCTTCGGCATGCTCGATATCGTCAACATAGCTCACCCGGCCTTTATCATGCTCGGGTCGTTTGTCGCCTATGCGATCAATTCGAGCTTCGGGCTCGACCCGGTGCTGATCGGCGTGGCGATGACCCCGCTGTTTTTTCTGTTGGGGATGGCCGTTTATCAAATCTATTATTATGCCTTCGAGCGTCGTGGCGAGGAGTTGATACAAGGCCTCGCTTTTTTCTTTGGCCTGTTGTTTGTCGGCGAAGTGGCGCTGATCCTGACCTTTGGCGTTGATTATCGCTTTGTCGAAGCGCGTTATATCGGTCCCAGCCTGCATTTCGGCTTCGTCGACCTGCCGTTGCGCATGCTGATCCCGTTCGTCGTATCTCTGTTGATGGTTGCATTGCTGCAAGTGTTTCTCGGGCGCAGCTTCATCGGACGGGCCATCCTCGCGGTGTCGCAAGACCGGCTGGCGTTGCAGTTGATGGCGGCCAATCCAAGCCGGGTCAAACGGATTGCCTTTGGCATCTCGATCGCGACCGCTTCGGTGGCCGGCGCGTTGTTGATCATTATTCAGCCGGTCGAGCCCTCGATCGGCCGCGACTATATCGGGCGGATATTCGCGATCTGCGTCCTAGGCGGGATGACAAGCTTTCCCGGCATGGTCGCCGGGGCAATGCTGATCGGCGTCGCGGAGAGCCTGACCGCCACGTTCTACGGCCCGTCCTGGGCGCCCGCGGTCGCTTTCGGCTTTCTGCTGCTTACCCTCGCCGTGCGCCCCGCAGGCATTCTGGGACGCTGACGATGGCGATGAGCGCCGGGAAATTTTGGCTGGTGTCGTTTCTCGCCGCCGCAGCGCTGCTGTTGCTGACGCGCTGGCAGGTGCAGAACGAGTATTTCTACTTCGCCGGCTATGTGGTTCTGCAGTATGTCGTGCTGGCGACCGCATGGAATATCCTTGGCGGCTATACCGGCTACACCAATTTCGGCACCGGCGCGTTTTTCGCCTTCGGCGCCTACAGCTCGGTAGTACTGCACAAGCTGACTTCGGTTCCGATCCCAGTGATGATCCTGGTCGGGGGGCTGGTCTCGGGGCTCCTCGGTTTCGGTATGGGCTATTTGACCTTGCGGCTGAAAGGGGTATTTTTTGCCATCGCGACCCTGGCCTTGGCCATCGTGGCCCAGACCTTGATCGTCAATTGGGATTTTGTCGGCGGCTCGCGCGGCATCTACATCATCCGCCCGCAGCAATCGCCGATCCACGGCAGCTATATCCAGTACCTATATTCGCTGATGCTGATCCTGAGCTGGGTTTCGGTGGCGATCGCCCGCACGATCGAGCGCTCGCGGCTTGGGCTCGGTCTGGCCGCGATTCGCGACGACGAGCAGGCAGCCGAGGCGAGCGGAGTGCCGACTTTGCGGCTCAAGCTGATCGCCACCACCCTCAGCGGTGCTCTGATGGGCATGTCCGGGGCGCCGTTGCCCTATTACGTGACCTATCTCGACCCAACCTCCAGCTTTAACCTATCCTACGCGGTCAACAGCGTGGCGATGCCGTTGATCGGTGGCATGACCAGCTGGGTCGGGCCGATCATCGGCGCGGTCCTGCTCGGCACGATCCAGCAGGTAGCGACGGTTACGATCTCCTCGGCGCTGAACCTGTTGATTGTCGGGTTGCTGTTGATCGCCTTCGTTATCGTCGCACCCAACGGGATCGTGGGTCTGGTACAGGCGCGCCGCGCCAGGGAGCGGTAATGGCCGGATCGGCTCCACCACTGCTCGAAGCCAGCGGGCTCGGCAAGCGCTTCGGTGGGTTTGTCGCGCTCGATCACATAGATCTCGCTATCGCCGAGGGCGAAAGGGTAGGGCTGATCGGCCCCAACGGCTCGGGCAAGAGCACCTTGGTCAATTGCCTTTGCGGCACGCTGCGCCACGATGGCGGCACGATCACGTTGGATGGCCGCCGGGTCGACGGTGCGCCTGCCTATAAGCGCACCCGGCTCGGGCTCGCCCGCAGCTTTCAGCTGCCGAGGCCGTTCCGGACGATGAGCCTCGTCGACAATCTGCGCATTCCGCTGCTCTACACGGTCAGTGCCCGCGCCGGCGCGCATCTCCCGGCTCGCCAAATCGAAGAGCGCTGCCTGCAGCTTCTCGACGATGTTAGCCTTGCCGACAAGGCGCGCCGGCTGCCGCGCGACTTGACCCAAGTCGAGATGCGCAAGCTTGAACTGGCGCGCGCCGTGGCGAGCGCGCCGCGGCTCCTGTTCGCCGACGAGTTGATGGCCGGGTTGTCGCCCTCCGAGGTCGAAGAGATCCTCGCCGTGCTGTTTCGTCTCAACGAAGCCGGCATCACGATCGTCTTGATCGAGCACATCATGCGCGCAGTCATGAGCTTTTCGACTCGGCTGGTCGTGCTGGTGGCCGGGCAAAAGATCGCCGACGGAGCACCGGACGAGACGATCCGCAACCCCGAGGTGGAGAGGGCCTATCTTGGCGAGTAGCCTCAAAATCTCCGGAATCGACGCCGGCTATGGCGCGGTGCGTGTCCTTGAAGGCGTGTCGCTCGAGGTCGCGGCGGGCGAGACCGTGGTGCTGCTCGGCACCAACGGCAACGGCAAGAGCACCCTGATGAAATGCGTCATGGGCATCGTGGCGCCGATGACGGGCAGCATCGTCGCCGAGATCGATGGCGAACGGCATGATCTCGTGGGCCGATCGACCGAGGAGATCGTCGATCTCGGCATCACTCTAGTCCCCGAGGGAAGGCGGCTGTTTCCTAAGCTGACGGTGGAGGAAAACTTGCTGCTGGGCGCCTTCCGCCCGACCGCGCGTGCCGAAATCGGCGTCAACCTCGACTCCTGCTATGCGACCTTTCCTGTGCTCCGCGAACGGCGGCGTCAGCTCGCCGGCAGCATGAGCGGCGGCGAACAGCAGATGCTCGCCTTGGCGCGGGCGCTGATGTCGGCACCAAAGATCCTGCTGATCGACGAGCCCTCGGTCGGCCTCGCTCCGCTATTGGTCAGGCGAACGATCGAGAAGATCCAGGAATTAAAGGAGCGCTATCGGCTCACCGTGCTGATGGCCGAGCAGAACTTTAACCAGGCCGTCCATATTGCCGATCGTGGCTATGTCATCGTTCATGGCAAGATCGCCTTCGAAGGCGAGTCCGCCGAAGCTCTCAACAACAACGAACTCGTCCGCAAATTCTACCTAGGTTTATAGATGTTCTTTGTGATCAATCTCAAAACAGCTCGCGCCATTCGCAGGCGACTCCCGCACACTCATAGGATCTGAGTTCCTGCAGAGGGCTACCCGATCCAAAATCGCAAGATTTAGCACTGGAGAGACTTGGCGGTTCTCTCGCCGAGTGGAACGCGCCGACGTCAAATTGCAATTAGCGGACCGAACCAACCCACTCGCGGGATGATCTATTGTCGGGCAAACTCTGGTATCGAAGTGAAGCGATGATTTTTCCCGCGCCGCGCGGACCAGGGGATTGCGCAAGTGCGAGGCTTCAGCTCTTGCTCAGACGCGCAAGGAAGGGCTGCGCCGTCTCGACGGCGAGCTTAACGCCGAGTTCGCAGAATTTGGCAGAACCATCGAGCCAATTGCCAAAACTGGCGCGCGCAAAACCGGCGTTGACCGTGATCACGTCCGAAAACGTCTTCACCGAAAGCATCTCGATAGCGGTGTGCGCGGAGGTGTCAATGCCACAGCGCGCCAAGTCCACGACTTCATCGCTCAGCGCGTGGAATCCGCGCGCCATTGCGGTGCGCGCTTCCTCGATTGCGGCAAACGGGTCACAGCCAGGATCAGCTGGTTCGCGATGCAGTGAGGCGATTGCTGGCGCCTCCGCCGAGACACGTTCCACAACTACTTCCGGCGGCTGAGGCATCTCGGCAGTTTTCACTAATTCGGGCGGTAGAACCTGGATCGGCGCTTCGGCCGGCCCCTCTTCCGGGATTGGGATAACAGGCGATCGCACGACGCGGGCAATGCGTTTACCCTTGGTTTCCATCAGGTATTCCTCACTCCCGAGCCGTCCTGTTGCGTCGCACAAAAGATAGCCTAACCCTCTCTCCGTCGGCTTGCAACAGAAATGGTGCGGCGCACAAAATCTGGCCGGGATGGGGTCGTGACTTGGCGAAGCGGGTGAGACACTTGCTACCGATCCATCCGCACGATCCGCATAAGCGCAAATCGGGTGCATGTAATCGGCGAATTTGCCAAATGACCGTCGGTAAAATCTGGACAAGGAGGGACGGTCTTTTTACTGTCCTCGGCGATGACTGGGCGGGGTCAATGATTTCGCGTAGTCTTGGGGGAATTGGGGGTTGTCGTGACAATCGCAAAACAGCAGGAACGCGGCGGGTCCCGTGGGGGCGGGTTCCGTACGTCGAAGAGAATCGCACTCGCCTTTGCCGTTGCCGCGGTGTCCGTCTTTGGCGCCGAGGGCGCTCAGGCAACGCACCACGCGCATTACCATCTCCGGCTGGGAACTGTCGGGCTGGCACCGGCTCTGGTCAGTGAGGCGATTGTATTGGACGCCGATACCGGGCGTGTGTTGACTGAAAACAACGCCGACGCCATCACCTATCCGGCTTCGTTGACCAAGATGATGACGTTGTATTTGACCTTCGAGGCGCTGAATGCAGGACGATTACACCTCGATCAGTATCTCCCGGTCAGTGTCGAGGCGGCGAGCAAGTCGCCGACCAAGCTCGGCCTGAGGCCCGGCGATTTGGTCGATGTGCAGGATTTGATTCTCGGGATTGTCACCCGTTCGGCCAACGATGCGGCTGCGGTGCTGGCGGAGGGCATGGCCGGCAGCGAACCGGCCTTTGCCGACCGAATGAACAGAAAAGCGCTGCAGCTTGGAATGCGAAGTACATTCTATCGCAACGCTTCGGGATTGCCCGACCCCGAACAACATACGACTGCGCGCGACACCGCCCAGCTTGCTCTGGCGCTTTACCACGACTACCCGCGTGAGTATCGTTATTTTTCGACTCGCGAATTTTATTTTCGCGGGCATTTGATCGTTGGCCACGATCACCTGCTCGACTGGTATCCCGGTGCCGACGGGATCAAAACCGGATATATTCGGGCTTCGGGCTTCAACCTTGCCACTTCGGCGGTGCGCGGGGGGCACCGATTGATCGGCGTTGTTCTCGGCGGGAGGTCGGGAGGCGCGCGCGACCGCGAGATGGGGTCGCTGCTGGATCAGGGCTTTCAAGATCTCGGCGTAGCCCCGGTGACGATGACCGCGCGGCGCGAGGCGCCGCCACCGTCGGCCACGCTCGCAGCCGCCGAGGTCGAGGCTGGGCAGGCGCTGCCGCCGCGGGTAAAATCGGGCCTGCTGGGCAAAGCCGCGACCCGGCTGGCGGCTAATCTTTCGCCGGTCGCCAAAGCCGAGGCGGCGACGTTGCCGCATGAGCCGGCGCACCCGGCAATGGCGCTGCCGGCCGACCGCTGGAGCATTCAGCTTGGCGCTTTTCATGCCCCGGTCTCGGCCGAGAATGCCGCACACGCGGCAGAGAGCCTAGCTGTGGCCAAAGGCAAACCGATGCAAATCGTCGAGCCGGGCAAGACGACGAAGATCCGCCTCTACCGCGCCCGCCTGCTGAACTTCACGCCGCGTGAGGCCCAAACCGCGTGCGCCTTGCTCCACAAGAAGAAACTGGAATGTACGGTGGTGCCCCCGACAACGCTCAGAGTTGCGGCCGCTCGTTAGCACGCAAAAGGACGCGGGGTCGGCGGGGTACGCAGCTTAAGCAGCCGGCAGGGCAACGTTGCTGGCCGCAAGTTGAGCGGAAAGCTCGTTCTTAAGACGCACCAGACCGTCCGCGGTGGTTGATTTGGCACGGGCGACCAGCACGTCTTGCGTGTTTGAAGCGCGCAGCAGCCACCAGCCGTCGGCGGTGCGCACCCGCACACCATCGATCTCGGTCATTTCGGCTGCGGCTTGACGCAGCCGCTCACCGACCTCGCGGACGACCTCGAACTTTCGCGCCTCGCCGCAAGGGAAGCGCAACTCCGGAGTGTTTACGACCTGCGGCAGCCGCTCCCTCATAGAAACCAGGCTTTCCGATGAGCGCCCCAGGATGCCGAGCAGCCGCACCGCGACATAGACCGCGTCATCAAAGCCGTAATAACCGTCCGAGTAAAAGATGTGCCCGCTCATTTCGCCGGCCAGTGGCGCCCTGGTCTCGGCGAGCTTCGCCTTGATTGGCGAATGCCCGGTGGGGGTCATCACCGGGCGGCCCCCCATCCGCGCGATCTCGTCAAACAAGACTTGGCTCGCTTTGACATCGGCGAGGATCGGCGCCCCAGGATGCCGAGTTAGCACGTCGCGCGCCAAAACGACCATCAGCTGATCGCCCCACCAGATGTTTCCGCGCGCATCAATGACTCCGATGCGATCGCCGTCGCCGTCAAAGGCGATGCCGAGGTCGCAGTGCTCTCGGGCCACCGCTTCCTGCAGCTGAACAAGATTTTCTGGTACGGTCGGGTCGGGATGATGTGCGGGAAAATTACCGTCGATCACGGCGTTCAGCAGAATATGGCGGCCCGGCAGCCTCGCCGTCAGCTGCTCTACAACCTCACAGGTGGCGCCGTTTCCGGGGTCCCAGGCGACCGCCAGCGGGCGTGACCCGTCATAATCGCGCAGCACCCTCTCGACATAGGCGTCGCGGATCGGGTGTTCTTCGGTGCGACCGCGCCGAGCTTGCGGGATGCCGAGCTTGAGCGCCGTGTCGCCGAGTGCGCGGATCGCCTCTCCGTAAAACGGACTGCCGCCAAACACGAATTTGAAGCCATTATAATCGGGCGGGTTGTGCGACCCGGTCACCATGATGCCGCCATCGACGCCCTGTGTGGCCGCCGCGTAGTAGAGCATCGGCGTCGGTCCTCTGCCGATGCGCGCGACATCGGCTCCCTCCACCGTGAGACCTTCGACCAGCGCGGCCTCGAGCTCGGGGAGGTTAGCCTTCCGTCATAGCCGACGGCGACACGGTTGCCGCCGGCTGCAGCGAGGGTCAACGCGAAGCTGCGGCCGATCGCCTGAGCGTCGGCGGCTGACAAGGTCTGCCCGACGATGCCGCGAATGTCGTATTCGCGCAGGATCGTCGGATCGAAGCGATGGGGCATCGGCGTCTTCCGCTACAGGTAGGAGGTCAGAACCTTGCGCAGCTTCAACCCGAGTTCGGGGTGCCGCAAGCCCAGCGCAATTGTCGCTTCAAGAAAGCCGAGCTTATCGCCGCAATCGAAGCGCTTGCCTGAGAAGCGGTAGCCATGAAAGGCCTGACCGTCATCGATCAGCCGGGCAAGCGCGTCAGTCAACTGAATTTCCCCGCCGCTCCCTGCCTCGGCGCTGGCGAGATGGACGAAAACCTCGGGCTGAATGATGTAGCGCCCGATGATTGTCGATGTTGACGGGGCCACCGCTGGCTCCGGCTTTTCGACGACACCACGGGCTCGGACCAGCCGGCCGTCGTCAGAGACGACATCGAGTACGCCGTAGCGCCGGGTTTGCTCGCGCGGCACCTCGATCACCGCAGCCAAGTTGCCTCCGGTCTCTTCATAGGCCTCGACCATCTGCGCCAGGCAGGGCGTCTCACAGACCATCAGATCGTCGGCGAGCAACACGGCAAATGGCTCATCGCCGACCAGCCCGCGCGCGCACCAAACGGCATGGCCCAAGCCGAGCGGCATTTGCTGACGGGTATAGGCGATTTGGCCAGGTTCGGGCAGGCCGGCCTCGAGCTCTTCAAGCTGGTCCGTCCTGCCGCGCTCACGCAAGGTCGCTTCGAGCTCGAAGGCGAGATCGAAATGGTCCTCTATCGCGCTTTTTGCCCGGCCGGTGACGAAAAAGAATTGCTCGATGCCGGCGGCCTTCGCTTCCTCGACCGCGTAATGGATCAGCGGTTTGTCGACAATCGGCAGCATTTCCTTAGGCATTGCCTTGGTTGCCGGAAGAAACCGGGTCCCAAGGCCGGCGACGGGGAAAACGGCTTTGCGGACGCGCTTGTACATAAACGCCTCGACTATGTGCTCCGGTGGCCTCGCGACAAGATCTATTGCAATGGCGCTTCATCCGGCGAATTTGTGGCCAGTCATGCTAACGTTCGGTGCACCGGGTTAATCCCAAGCGTTTGTGAGCGGTGCCACGGGCAGGGAAACTGAGAGCGAAATGGACGGCGGCGAAGCGATCGACAACCGTCTCTTCATCCTGATCCTTCAGCATCCGCGCGAAAAGAAGGAAACGCTGGCGACGGCGAGCCTGACGGTAGCCCTGCTGCGGCGTGCGAAACTGGTGGTCGGCCTTTCCTGGCCCAATTTGGCGCAGGCGCTCGGCCGACCGGTCGATCCGCAGCGCTGGGCGGTGCTCTACCTCGGTTCGGTGCACCCGCGCACGTTCGGCTTGTCCGCCGATGCCATCGCCCTTGATCGCCGCGGCCAACCAGCAGCCGATCAGGAGGCGATGATGCGCGATCTCGACGGTGCGATATTGCTCGACGGCAGCTGGGGCGAGGCCAAGTCGTTGTGGTGGCGCAATCCGTGGCTGCTCAAATTGCGCCGGCTGGTGCTCGATCCGCAGCGGCCTTCTCATTATAACCGCGTCCGCCGAGAACCCCGGCGCGAGGCACTGTCGACGATCGAAGCCGCGGCGTTGCTGCTGAGGCGCATCGAGGGGCGCCCGGAGATCGAAGCGGCTCTCCGGGAGGCTCTCGAGCGCTTGATGGCCGAGGCGCGCCCTCCCGACCGCTCCAGGGTCAACGATGCGTCGAGAGGTAAATCAGGATTGCCGCCGCCGACGCGACATTGAGCGACTGAACCCGGCCGCCGCCGGCAATGGTTACGATCTCGTCGCAAGCGGCGAGCGTCGTTGCGGCGAGACCCTGCTCCTCATTGCCGAGGATCAGCGCCATCGGCCTGCCGATGCCTCGCCCGGCCAAAATCGCCCCGTTTCCGGGCGCGGTCCCGATGATGCGGTAGGACGGCCTCAGATAGTCCAAGGCTCTCGGCAGCGCCGCCCGATAGAGGGTCAGCTGATCGAGCCCTCCTTCTGCCACGCGATAGCTTGCGTCGGATGGAAGAGCCTGGTCGGGCCGCTCGGCGAGTACGATCCGCTCGATACCAAAAAAGGCGGCGGTTCGGGCGATCGCGCCGAGATTGTGCGGATTGCCGATGCCGTCGAGAACCAGCAGCGGCTTGCCGTCTCGCGCCCAGCCCGATGCCTCCACCGGATCAAGGATGCCGAGCGGTCCGGGATGGGCGATCGCGGCTATGCCCCCGTGGAGTATCGTGCCGGCGATGCGCGCCAATTCGCCCGCCTCGACCTCGCGGTATGGTTTGCGGACATTTGCCAGCGCCGCGCAGAACCTGCTCGCCTCGACACGCAGCCGAGGCTCGAAAAATAGCCGCTCGACCCGGCCCGGATCGGTTTCGAACAGCGCATTGACAGCGGCGAGCCCGCAGACGCGCAACAGCGCACGTTCGTGCGGCGATCGCTCGCCGCGAGTCCGGCGGACGTGGCTTTCCCCTCCCTGACTTCGCCGCAGTGCCGCCTTCATTGCGAAGGCGCGCCGGGACCGGGTGCGCTGTATAGGAGGGCGGCGTCCCGAGCTAGGGCTTCGCGCGATGCCGGGCGCAGATACATCATGTGCCCGCCCTCGTAGACGCTGAGGCGAATCTGGGCTCGCAGCGCAGGCGGGACCGGCAATTGGTCGACGAGCCACCGCGACGACAGGTACGGCGTCACCAGATCGTAGCGCCCGTTGACGATCAGTACCTTGGTTTCCGGATGCGCAGTCAGCGCCGCCTGGAGCGAGGCCATCGGCAGGCTCGCGCCGCTCTGATGATGCTCGCCCTCCCAGTTCCACTGCCGGGCAACGTCGCCGGCCAGCACGCGGTATGGTTGGTCGGTGTGGTAATAGAGCGTCGAAGCCGCATAGTTATTGAAAGCCGCGCCAAAATCGGCGGCGGCGGGACGAAGGAGCGGGTCGCCAGTCCCCTCGCGATCGTCGGACGGAGCCGGGCGCACAATCGTACCGTCGTAGAGGCTGACCGCCTCACCTTGCGCTCGCAGGATCTCGCGCGCGAAGATGTGGTTCGGCACTCGCCCGCGATAACGGCGCACGATTTCGCTTGAAAGCCCGGTCAGCTTGGCGACTTTGGTGAGAAATGGGTTGTCGGCCGCTGGTTGCGCCGGGAGGCCGGCAAGGCCCACGAGGTAATCGGATAGGGCAAAACGTTCGACCGCCGCGAGGTCGGCTCCGGGCGCCGGCAGGCGGAGTGCGGTTGCGGTAGCGGCATAGGTCGGAAGGAAAAAGCCGGCGGCGAGCAGGTCGCGCTCGCTTGGATGCAGCGCAGACATATCAAGCGCCGGCGAGATCAGCACAAGGCCGCTGACAGTCACATCGACGTCGCGGGGCAGGCTGGCCGCCAGCGCCGCGGCGCGAAAGCCGCCGTAGCTTTCACCAACGAGGTAAATCGCCGACGGCCAGCGCTGATGCCGAGTGAGCCACAAGCGAATGACCGCGCCCAGCGAATCGAGATCGGCATGCACGTCCCAGAACGGCTTATCGGGGTTCTGGTCGCTGCCCTCGCCGCGGCTGAAACCAGTGCCGACCGGGTCGATAAAGACGAGGTCGGTAAAACGGAGCCAGGTCGCTGGATTGTCTTCGAGGCGTACCGGAGGGCTCGGCGCGTCGCCGTTCCCGGGTGTTACCATGACCTCCGGTCCGAGCGCCCCCAGATGTAAAAACACCGATGCGGCTCCGGGGCCGCCATTGAACACGAAGCTGACCGGCCGTGTCGTGCCTGGCGGTGGGGCAGCGAAATAAGAGACCGTAAAGATCGTGGCGGTTGTCTTCCCTTCTCGGTCGGTCAGCGGAAAGGTCTCGGCGATCGCGTCGTAATCGAGCCGGTGGCCACCGAGTGTGATCGCGTGATGAGTGGCCACCCGCGCCGGAAGCGCTGCTTCCAGCTTGTCCTCGGCCCGCACGCCGACGCCGCCGAGGAGGGTCAGAACGAGACCCAGGGCCGCAGCAAGTTTGATCATAGGTCTCTTCTGACCGCTATGCCGCTGGTCTAATTGCGCACCTGGGCTACGGGCGCGAGGCCGGATTTCGCCGGCTCGCGCCGCCCGCCACATTCCGGGATCAGACCACCGGGGAGCGGCCGCCATCGACATTGATGGCGCAGCCGGTCACATAGGAAGCGGCATCGGACGCCAGGAAGCAGGCGACGTTTGCGAATTCCTCGGCCCGGCCCATGCGGCCCAGCGGCACCTGCCGGCCCGCTTGCGCGATGAAATCTTCGAGCGAGACGTTGGCGCCCTCGCGTTGGTGGCGGCGCACGATCTGATCGCTGACGATGACCCCGACATGCAGAGAATTGACCAGCACGTTATGCGGAGCGCCCTCCATCGACAGCGCTTTGGTGAAAGCCATTTGGGCAGCGCGGCTGACCGAAGTCGGGGCGCTGTCCGCGCCCGGCGCCTTGGCGCCGATGTTCAGGACGCTGATGATCCGGCCCCATTTGCGCTGCTTCATCTGCGGGAAGAGCAGCCGGCAAAAGCGGATCTGCGCAAACAGCTTCAGGTCCAGATCCGCCTGCCACTGTTCGTCGGTCAAGGTTTCTGAGGGGCCGCGCGTCGACTGCCCGGCGTTGTTGACGAAGATGTCGACCTTGCCGAATTCGGACATGATTTGGTCATAAGCCGCCTTGATCGGCGCCAATTTCGAAACGTCGCAGCTGATCGCCGCGACCTTGCCCTTTGCGTTCGACTGGATCTGGCCCTTGGCGTCGGCGAGGGACGCCGGGTCGCGTGCGAGGATCGCCACATCAGCGCCCGAGGCGGCGAATTCCCTCGCGATCGCCAACCCCAGCCCCTTGCTGCCGCCGGTCACGATCGCGCTTTTTCCGTCGAGGCGAACTTCCATGCTCAATCTCCTTCCTTGCGTTTGTGATTATCGGGTCAACCGGTCGACCTCACGCATGTCGTCCTCGGATAATGCCCAGCCGGCGGCATCCACATTCTGTTCGACCTGTTCAGGCGTCGTGGCCCCGGCGATCACGCTCGCCACCGCCGGTCGCCGCAACAACCAGCTGATGGCGAGATCGAGGAGAGTGTGACCGCGCTCGGCGGCGAATCCTTCGAGACGTTCGACCGCCGACCAGTTGGCGTCGGTCAGATAGCGTCCGGCCGCCCCGGTCCCGGAGCCGAGGCGGGTTCCCCTCGGCATCGGCTCGCTGCGCTTGTACTTGCCGGTCAACAATCCATTCGCCAGCGGGCGGAACGGGATCAGCCCGAGCCCGTACGCTTCCAGCACCGGCATCATTTCATGGTCGAGCGCGCGGGAGAGCAGGCTGTACTCCTCCTGGCACGAGACGAAATGATGCAATCCCGAATGCTTGGCCGTCCACTGCGCCTCAACAACCTGCCAAGCGGGCAGGGTCGACGAGCCGATATAGCGAACCTTGCCCTGGAGCACGAGATCGTCGAGAGCCCGCAGGGTTTCCTCGATCGGAGTCAGCGGGTCGGGCTGGTGCTGCTGGTAGAGATCGATCCAATCGGTCCGCAGCCGCCGGAGACTGGCCTCGACCTCGGCGACGATGTAACGACGCGATGCGCCCTCGAACCGGCCGGAGCCGTCCATTGGCCGGGCGAATTTGGTTGCCAGCACGACATCCTTGCGGCGGTCGCCGAGGATCTGTCCCAGGCAGGACTCCGACGCGCCGCGCGGGTCGCCGTAGGTGTCGGCTTCATCGAAAAAGGTTATGCCCAGGTCAAGGGCCTTATGCACGACCTGCCGGGTCGCATCCAGATCGATGCGGCCCCCGAAGTTGTTGCAGCCGAGCCCAATCGCCGACACCCGAAGTCCCGACTTGCCCAAATTGCGCTGTTCCACCCGACCGCCTCTGCTCACCCCGACGCCGACACTATAAGGGCTTCCCAACAAAGCGAAAGGATCGCCCCCTGCCCCGCCCGGGCATGGCGCCAGATCGGGTTTGCAATCTGCTCCTCGGTGAGGAAAATTACTGCAATTTTGTGTATCCCCGCGGGCCAATGCGGGTGCTTGGGAGTTCGCCTATGGACCAGAAACAGTCGGGCGGCCGGCAGTGGTCATTTTGGTATCTGCTGCTGCTTTTACCCTTCCTCGCGATGTTTTGGGTGTCTAGCTACAATCGTATTGAGCCGGAATGGGGTGGCATCCCCTTCTTCTATTGGTACCAGTTGTTATGGATCCCGATCGGGGCGAGCCTGACCTTGATCGTTTATTTCGCCAGCCGACGATAATACCTGAAGGCGAACACTATGCCGATCAATTGGCCCGCCCTGATTGTCTTTGTCCTGTTGTTTGGATTGATCACGGTGCTCGGCTTTGTCGCTGTGCATTGGCGCCGCGGTGATCTCGACCTGCTGCATGAATGGGGATTGGCCGGGAGCCGGTTCGGTACCGTCGTGACTTGGTTTCTGCTCGGCGGAGATCTTTACACGGCCTACACCTTTATCGCCGTCCCGGCTTTGATGTTTGGCGTCGGCGCCTTGGGCTTCTTTGCCGTCCCGTACACGATCATGGTCTATCCCTTTGTCTTCGTGGTGTTTCCGCGGCTGTGGTCGGTCGCGCGCCAGCACGGCTACATCACCGCCGCCGATTTCGTGCGCGGCCGTCACGGCAACAAATGGCTGGCATTGGCAATCGCGATTACCGGCATCGTCGCGACCATGCCGTACATCGCGTTGCAACTGGTCGGCATACAAGTGGTGATCGCCGCGCTCGGTATTGGAGGGACGGGCCTCTCGGGTGACCTGCCGCTGATCCTCGCCTTTGTGATCCTCGCCGCCTTCACCTATACGAGCGGGCTGCGCGCGCCGGCGGCAATCGCCATCGTCAAGGACCTGCTGATCTGGGTCACCGTGATCGTTGCTATCGTCGTCATCCCGATCAAGCTCGGGGGCTATGCCAGGATCTTCGCCGCGGTGCCACCGGCCAAGCTCCTGTTGGCGGCGCCTCAAGGCGCGAGCTTTGGCAGCTACAGCGCCTACGCTACTCTGGCCTTCGGCTCTGCCCTGGCCCTCTTTCTCTATCCGCACTCGGTAACCGGCGTATTGAGCGCCAGCAACCGTGAAGCGATCAGCCGCAACGCGGCGTTTTTGCCGGCCTACTCGTTTCTACTGGCGCTGATCGCACTGCTCGGATTTATGGCGATCGCCGCCGGAGTCGCGACCGCGCCGCCTTATGCGGCGATGTTCAAGCAATACGGGGCGAATTTCGCCGTTCCGGCGCTGATTCTGGCGATGTTTCCGTCATGGTTCGCTGGGGTTGCGTTTGCCGCGATTGGAATTGGCGCGCTGGTCCCGGCGGCGATCATGTCGATTGCCGCGTCGAACTTGTGGACGCGCAACATATACCGCGAGTTCCTGCGCCCTGACTGTACGGCCGCGCAAGAATCGCAAATGGCCAAGATCGTTTCCCTGGTCATCAAGTTCGGCGCGCTCATTTTCATTCTCGGATTGCCGCTGCAATACGCGATCCAGCTGCAGCTTCTTGGCGGCGTGTGGATCATCCAGACCCTGCCGACAGTTATCGGTGGCCTCTATACTCGCTGGTTCCATGATCGGGCATTGTTCCTCGGCTGGCTCGCCGGCATGGTTGCCGGCACGGCGATGGCCGCCTCGCAGCAATTCAAGCCGATCTACCCGCTTCACTTCGCCGGCTGGACGATTCCGACCTACGCCGCGCTGGCCGCGCTGATCCTTAATCTGGTCGTCGTGATCGTGCTGACGCCGCTGTTGAACGCGGCCCACGCCAGACGCGGCGAGGACGAAACCGAGGCCGGGCACTACGTATAATCAGGAAGGCCGCGAAGCCAACCGCGCGTTCCGAAATCTACGGCGGTGTCAATTGCATCGGTTGTAGACCCGCCGGAGTGTAGCACCCATCAGCGCGATGCGGTCGCTGTCACTAATGGTCGTCGCAGCGATACTCTCATCGGAGAATGCCGAAATGCCGAACGATCCCTTCGTCGATGTCGCCACCCTCTCTTCGCTTGGTCCGGTACGTTATCTCGACGCACGCGATCAGGTCTCCTTCGACGCTGGTCACGCCCCCGGTGCGGTGCGTGTTCCGGTCGACGAATGGGACAAGGCCGCCAAGGCGGCTGACATCGGGTTTGACAAGACCGCCTATTGGGACGACGCACTTCGGTCGCTCGGCGTCGATCGTTCGGTCACCGCGGTGGCCTATGATGGCGGCCAGATGACCAATGCCGCGCGAGTTTGGTTCGTCCTGCAGTATCTTGGTGCCAATGCCGTGATCCTGAACGGCGGCTGGCCCGTACTGTCCTCTGCAACAGCGCTCCCGGCAGGCGCCCAATCCTCAATCGGCGGCTTCCAGGCGGTTCCCGGCGCCGGGGCGGTCGGTCTGGTCGATCGGGAAACCCTCAAGCGTCAGCTTGACGGCGAGGCGCATGTCTTCGACACGCGTAGCCGCGCAGAATTTAACGGAGAGGATGCGCGCAACCGGGCTCGCAGCGGCCACCTGCCGGGCGCCCGGCATTTGTCGCATGCCGATCTGCTGGACCATGGCGTCGTTCGTCCGGCATTGGCGTTACGAGCCATGCTGGAGGGGGTGGGCTTCGGACCGGGCGATCACATCGTGACCCATTGCGAAGGGGGCGGG
Organism: uncultured Alphaproteobacteria bacterium; assembly: GCA_963821795.1. GTDB lineage: Bacteria > Pseudomonadota > Alphaproteobacteria > ATCC43930 > CGMCC-115725 > AP-15. The sequence goes on along the minus strand of CAWGFH010000004.1, from coordinate 169,625 downwards.
AGGGCCGCGCTAGCCGCAGCGGCGGCGGTCCGAGCCGGGTTTGACGACGTACGGGTCTATTACCTCAGCTTCGCGGATTGGGCGCGCGACGAGAGCTGCCCGATCGTGCGCGATTAGCCGGGCCGGCACCACTTGCCGGAGGGGTGTTACAGCAAGCTCCCGCCGTCGACCGGGATGATCGCGCCGTTGACGAACGTCATCGTCGTCGCCAACCCGAGGATCACCGCCGCCGTCTCTTCGGGTTGGCCGATGCGTTTGAGCGGATTGCTGGCGATTCGCGCCGCACGCTGCTCGGGTGCCCACATCCGTGTCATCGGGGTCTCCAGCAGGCTCGGCGCCACCGCGACCACCCGGATCTCGGGCGCCAATGCCCGCGCCAACGACATCGTCATTGCGTGAAGCCCGGCCTTGGCCGCGGCATAGGCGATGTTGCTGCCTCCGCCGCGCACCCCCGAAACCGAACCGACGTTGACGATGAGGCCGTGCCCGCTGGCTTTCAGCAGCGACTGGCAGGCGCGCACCATGGCAAACGGGCCGCGCAGATTGACCGCCATGACGAAGTCGAAGAATTCGTCGTCGAGCGCGCGCAGATCGGCATGCGGGATCACACGGGTGCTGCCGGCATTGTTGACCAGGACGTCGAGCCGGCCCTCGGTGGCTGCGATCTCAGCGGCCAGGCTCTCGACTGCCTGTGTATTTTGGACGGGCGTGCGGCTGGTGCGGTGGCCTTCGCCCGGCAGGCTCGCAATCAGTCGATCGGCCGCTTCGGCGTCGCTGCCGAAAGTGACGACGACCCGCGCCCCTGCCTCCGCGAATTGGCGGGCGATGGAAGCGCCGAGGCCCTTGCTGCCGCCGGTCACCAGAGCGACCCGTCCGCCAAGCGTGCCCATGATGGATGATCCCGATCAGCCCGAACTCGTCTATTCGGCCGCTGCCTCCAGTGGGGCGTCGAGGGTTTTGATGAACTCGATCAGATAGGGCTTCCACAGCTCGGCGTAGAAGTGGCTGAAATGCCCGTGCGTGTTCGGGCCTGCCGGAAGCAGAACGTACCGGCCGTGCTTGACCCGCTTCATCGCCCGCTCGACGGTGCCGAGCTCCGGCGGGTTGGCATGGTCCTCGGCGTCATTGATCAGCAATACTTTGGCCTTGATCTTGTCGAGATCGGGCTCGGGGTTGTAGTCCTGGATCGCCTCGATCGCCCAGAGCTGGTTGTTCGCGTCGCCTTTTGCCGCCTCGGCCAGCCGCCGCTCGTAGAGCGCGTTGGCGGCGGCGAGGGTCGGGGCCATTTCCTGAATGCGGGTTGGGCTCTCGGTGCCGAAATTCCCGGCAGCCGCGTATATGTAGTGGCGCGGGTTCGTCTCGTAGAAGCCGTTCTTCCAGTCCGGGTCGTGGCGAATGGCCTCGGCCTGGGCGCGGCGGCCGAGCCAGTTGCGGCCGCTGATTTCGACGGGTTGGCACGAAATCGGCACCACCCCATCCATCAAATCGGGGTACATCTCGGCCCACATCCAGGCATGCATCCCGCCCATCGAGCTGCCGATCACCAGGCGCAGATGGGCGACGCCAAGTCCCTCGGCGATCAGCCGGTAGCCTGATTCGACCATGTCGTGGTAGCGGTAGTGGGGAAAGCTGCCCTTGAGCCCGTCCGAAGGCTTGCTCGACCCGCCGCGCCCGAGCGCGTCCTGCATGATGATGAAATACTTTCCCGCATCGAGCGGCTGCCCCGGCGCGAACAACTCGTCGGCAAGGCTCGGACGCAGCCAGTTGGCGCCCGTGCCGGTGTTGCCCTGCAACAGCAGCACCCCGTTGACAATCTTGCCTGCAGCGTCGCGCTTCGCCGTGCCCAAAGTGCGGTAGTGAAGCTTTAGCTCGGGCAAGGTCTCGCCGTTGCGGAACACGTAGTTCCGAATGAGGAAATCGCCCTCCTGATAATTGGGCCAGCTGATTTGCTGAGCAGGCGCGGCGATGTGAGCAGCTTGATCAGGCATTCGAGGTTCTCCATGGCTTTCGGGCATGATAGGAGCTACCTCGATCCGGAGAAAGGGCGCGGGCCGCACCAAATGCGCACCCGTCCGTCCTCGCCGCTGTTGATCCGGGCCAAAGAGATCGACCTGCGACGCCGCGAGCCAGAGGATTTCGCCAGGCGAGGCGATGCCCGGCCGGCCAATTATTTTCGCGGCGAGATCGGGCCGCGATGCCAGCGGCCACCGTGCTTCCCTTCGCTTGCGGCTATCCGCCCGCAACTATGCGTGAAACGTCGGGCTCCAGGGTTCGAACCAGGGTCCAGAAAGTCTGGCCGTGCCGGAAGGCCGCCGATTAGTCGGCGGCCCTGCGCTTCGGTTTTCTCGCGAACCGTATCCGAATCCGCCCAAGCCCAGCGAACAAGCGATTCGCCTGAAGTCGGGAATCCGCGACGGCGACATGCGAGACCAGATGTTGTTGAAATTGATCGAGCCGGATGCGGGCGTCGCGCGCCCGCTGGTCGAGCTCAGACCGCGGTACGCTCTGATTCCAGAAATCAACTCTCAACATGACGCCCTCCATCGCGGGCTCCGACCACGGCGAGCCCGCAGTCGCATAGATAGCGGTAGGACCTCCAAGGACCTGTGAGGTGCCTCACACATTGCCGGGATTTTTGGTGATTTTCCCGGAATGCGGCTGCTTCCGAGATCCTCGACATCGGCGAAAGCCGCGCAGATGGTCGAAAGGGTAACCGCGGCGCGATGATGATTTAAAAAATAGGCGAATGGTCTTGCTCGAAAGCTTTTCGATAATCAGAGCCTTTTTTCGAGCACTTACGGCACTCGCTGCGCCGCCGCTGCAGCGGGTCGTGGCCTTGAGCCTCGGGCTAGCGGTGCTGACCTTCGCGGTATTATGGGGGGCAGTAGCGTTGGCGGTTGATGAGTGGGCTCGATTCGGCTGGCGACCTCTCAACTGGATCGCCGATTCGCTGGGCGGGCTCGCCGTATTGGCGCTGACCTGGCTGCTGTTTCCGGCGGTGGTCACGTTGATGGCGGGGCTCTTTGTCGAGCGTATCGCGGCCGCGGTCGAGCAGACGGACTATCCAGGGCGCGTCCCGCCGCGCAATCAGCCGCTGGTCGAGAGCGTTGCAGTAATGTCGAGGCTGGCGGGACTGACCCTGGTCCTGAACATACTGACGTTGCCGCTCTATCCGCTGATTCCCGGAATAAATCTCGTTCTCTTCCTCGCCCTGAACGGGTATCTTTTCGGACGGGGGTATTTCGAAGTGGTTGCACTCAGACGTCTCGACGCAGCGACGGTAAGGGTGCTGCGCAGCCGGTTCTCCGGCCGCATCTTTATCGGCGGCGTCGCGGTTGCCGTGCTGTTTACGCTTCCACTCGTCAACCTCTTGGCTCCGGTGATCGCCACGGTCTTTATGTTGCATGTTTTCGAAGCCTTGCTGAGCATCGAGCCGTCACTCGCGGCGCGATCCACGGTTTGAATCTTTCCGGAATCATCTCGATCGGGTGTCCAACCCATGTTTAGCCGCAAACGAAGCGAGACAGAGGATCGTAAAATGGCAGATTCCTCCGACGACCTCGGCATTCCGATGAAGCCGGCCCGGCCGCTGGGGGCGCCGGCCGCCGCCCCGGTCAGGCCGCCGGCGATGCCGCCGCGCGCGCCGGATTTGGCGCGGCCCGGCGATCCGCCTCGGCCCGGCGAGCCGCTCAGACGGCCCACCGACCTGACCAATCAGGCCAAACCCGACGGCGAGATCCGCCGCCTCAGCGTCGGCCGCGAGATCACTCTCTCCGGTGAAATCAATTCCTGCGACAAGCTGTTTATCGAGGGCAGCGTCGAAGCCAATTTGACCAATTGTCGCGATGTCGACATTGCCGAAAGCGGCTTGTTCAAGGGCTCCGCCTCGATCGACGAGGCCGAGGTGCGGGGGCGCTTCGAAGGCAATCTGACGGTCCGCAAGCGGCTCTTGATCAAGGCGAGCGGCCGGGTCTCCGGAACGATTCGTTACGGTCAGATCGAGATCGAATGCGGTGGTCAGATCTCCGGCGACATCCAAGCGCAGGCGGCGGGCGAATCAGGCGAGGCTACGGCGGACGCGTCGCCCGCGCGCGCCGTGGGCTGAGTTCGCTTTTCGCGGCTGGAGCGCGGCGTCCGCGCCTGGTGGGCCGGGGACCGGTCAAGGCCTCGGGCTCTGCCGCGGAGGCGCGCGCGGCTATTAGCTCCGCCGGTCCGGTCTTCGCTTGATAATGGCACAGATCGGCGACAGCGCAGCTCGGGCACTCAGGTTTGCGCGCCTTGCACACGTAGCGCCCATGCAGGATCAGCCAATGGTGCGCGTAGGGTTTATACTCAGACGGCGTGCGCTTTTCGAGCTCCATCTCGACCTGGAGCGGTGTCCTGCCAGCGGCGAGGCCTGTGCGGTTGGCAACGCGAAAGATGTGCGTGTCGACCGCAATCGTCGGTTCGCCGAAGGCGACGTTAAGCACCACGCTCGCGGTCTTCCGCCCGACGCCTGGCAGCGCTTCGAGCGCCTCGCGCTCGCGTGGCACCATTCCGCCATGGCGCTCGACCAGTAACCGGCTCAGCGCGATCACGTTTTTCGCCTTGGTGCGGAAGAGTCCAATTGTTCGGATCAGTTCGGTCACGCGCCCCTCGCCCAGCGCGAGCATCTTCACTGGGGTTTCGGCCAATGCGAACAGCGCCGGGGTGGCTTTATTAACGCCGGCGTCGGTGGCCTGAGCCGATAGCACGACGGCGACCAACAAAGTGAACGGGTTGATGAATTCGAGTTCTGTCTGCGGGATTGGCCGCGTCGCGGCCAGCCGCCGGTAGAACTCGTTGATCTCGCGTTTCGACATTGCGCGCATCGGCGCGAGTGTAGGAGCGGCATACGCCGCCGGCAAACGCCAAGAGCTGCTCGCCGCGCCTTTACCCGGCTTTGATGCCGCTTTAAGGTTCTCGGCGATGGTTGTAAGCCCCGGATACGCCGATGCGGCGGTGCCGCGAGGTAGCATCTTCCTGGAGCAGGTGCTCCTGCCGCATCGAAGCCTTCCGCCGCGCAGCTTTCACACTTTGATGCTGATTCTCGGTCTGATCAGCTTGGCGGTCGGCGTCGGCTTCATCTCGATCGGCGCTTGGCCGGTCTTCGGCTTCTTCGGGCTTGACGTCGCTCTCGTCTATGTCGCCTTCCGCCTGAATTACCGCAGTGCCAAGCGCCGAGAGATCCTTCGGCTCGCCGGCGACGTCTTCACGGTCGAACGGATAGCCGCCCGCGGGGAGCGCCGGATTTGGCGGTTCCAGCCGTTCTGGCTACGAGTGATCCTCGATGAGCGCCCTGATGAATCGAACCGCCTTTACGTGGCCTCGCATGGGCGCAGCTTGGCGATCGCCGATTTTCTGCCGCCCTCGTCGCGGCGCGAACTCGCGGTTACGATCCGCGAAGCGCTGCTGCGGTGGCGCGCTTCATTCGCACCGGATGCGCCAATGGGGTGAGCCGGCGGCGGCATTCCATCACAGTCCCAGTACTTCCTTAAGCCCATAGAGCCCGGCCGGTTGGCCGGCTACCCAACGCGCAGCGCGGACCGCCCCCTTGGCGAATACCGCCCGGTTGGTGGTGTGGTGGGTGAATTCGAGACGCTCGCCGATCCCGGCGAAGATCACATGATGATCGCCGACCGCGTCGCCGCCGCGAAGCGCCGCGAAACCGATATCGCCCGTGCGCCGCGCGCCGGTTATGCCATCACGAGCGCGCTGCTCGACCTGCTCGAGAACGACCTCGCGGCCCGCGGCCGCGGCTCGGCCGAGCGCCAGCGCCGTGCCTGAGGGTGCATCGACCTTGGCGCGATGGTGCATCTCGAGGATCTCGATGTCCCAATCGGGGCCGAGACGGCGCGCTGCTTCTTCGACCACGCTGAGCAGCACATTGACCCCGAGGCTCATATTCGGAGCCCAGACGATCGGGATGTCTCGCGCTGCCAGTCGCACGACGTCCCCCTGCGCCGAAGTAAGGCCGGTAGTGCCGATCACCATCGCCTTGCCGAGACCGGCGGCAAGTGCTGCGTGGTCGGCTGTCGCAGCGGGCGAGGTGAATTCGAGTATGACGTCGCTGTCGCGTATCAGCTTGTCGACGGCTTCGCCCACCGGAATGCCAATGCGCCCGATGCCGGCGAGTTCACCGATGTCCTGGTTCACATAGCCGCTACCCGGCGCCTCGCTGCCGCCGGCGACGGTGCAGCCCTCGGTCGCTGCGATCTCCGCGACCAGCATCCTTCCCATGCGGCCACCGCAGCCGACGACACCCATCTTGGTCTTGGCCATGCCAGCCTCCTGAGTTAACGAAATTGGCACGGTTGTCCATCGCTCGGCAAAAGACAAGCTTCGGAGCTGGTCGAGACGCGCTGCGCAAGGCCGAGGCCGGCCGGCGGCACGTGTCAGTCGGGGTCGAACCGGTCGCGGTAGTCCAGGCGCAGCGCCGTATCCTGATCCTCCTTGCGCAGGAAGCAGTTGCCGACGACGAGCACGTCGATCTCGCTGCCCATGAAGCAGCGGAACGCATCCTCCGGCGTGCACACGATCGGCTCTCCTCGCACATTGAAGCTGGTGTTTACGAGGACCGGACAGCCGGTCAGCGCCTTGAACCGGGAAAGCAGCGCGTGGTAGCGCGGGTTGGTTTCGCGATGGACGGTTTGGATTCGCGCCGAATAATCGACGTGGGTCACCGCGGGAATCTCCGAACGCGGCACGTTCAGCTTATCGATGCCGAAAAGGCTGCGCTCAGCGTCGCTCATCCGCCGCCGCCGCGATTCGACGACGTCGGCAACCATCAGCATATAGGGGCTGTCGACATCGAGCTCGAACCACTCGGCGACATCTTCGCGCAGCACCGAAGGGGCAAAAGGGCGGAAGCTCTCGCGGTATTTGACCTTAAGGTTAAGGGTGCGCTGCATGGTCGGGCTGCGTGGATCGGCCAGGATCGAGCGCGCGCCGAGCGCTCGCGGGCCGAATTCCATCCGGCCCTGGAACCAGCCCACCGCCTTTTCATCGGCGAGTGCGGACGCCGTCCGGCAGATCAGTTCATCGTCGCCGAGTTCGGTGAAGGCGGCGCCGGAGGCGCACAGGCGACGGCGGATCTCGTCGTCGCCGAAAGCGGGGCCGAGATAGCTGCCGGACATGCCGTCGAGCTCGTTTGAACGATTGCGGAGGCGATCGAGCTCAAGGTGATAGGCGGCGAGCGCCGCACCGACCGAGCCGCCGGCATCGCCCGCCGCGGGCTGCACCCACAGGCTCTCGAAGCGCCGGTCACGCAGCACCTTGCCGGTGGCCACGCAATTCAGCGCCACGCCGCCGGCAAGGCACAAATTCCGTGCGCCTGTCTCGGCCGCCAGAGACCGCGTCAACCGCAAAATCACTTCTTCGGTCACGCTCTGAATCGACGCCGCGAGGTCCATATGCACCTGCTCCAGCCATTCGTCTGGTTTTCTCGCCGGAACGCCGAACAGCTGGGCGAAATGCTCGTTGGTCATCGTCAGCCCAGTGCAATAATCGAAGTACTTCTGATCGAGGCGAAAGCTGCCGTCTTCCTTCAGATCGATCAAATGGTCGAGGATGGTCTGGGCAAAGCGCGGCTCGCCATAGGGAGCGAGCCCCATGACCTTGTATTCGCCCGAGTTGACCCGGAAGCCGGTGAAATCGGTAAAGGCCGAATAGAGCAGCCCTAGCGAGTGCGGAAAATGGATCTCCTTCAGCATCGTGATCCGATTTCCGCCACCGAACCCCGCCGATGTCGTCGCCCATTCGCCGACGCCGTCCATCGTCAGAATGACCGCCTCCTCGTAGGGCGACGGGAAGAAGGCCGACGCGGCATGGCTTAGATGGTGTTCGGAAAACAGCAGGCGGCGGTCCCAATCGAACTCCGGTGCAGCCTCCCGCAGCCGGTCGCTGAGCTGCCGCTTTTGAAACAGTTTCTCCTTGAACCACAAGGGCATCGATAGGCGGAACGATTCGAAGCCACGAGGGGCAAACGCCAGATAAGTTTCGAGAAGCCTGGCAAATTTCAGTAACGGCTTGTCGTAAAAGGCGACGTAGTCGACGTCGCCGAGGCCAATGCCGGCTTCGGCGAGGCAATAGGCGATCGCGTTCTGGGGATATCGGCTGTCGTATTTCTGTCGAGTAAATCGCTCCTCTTGTGCGGCGGCGACGACGCGACCGTCCTCGATGAGAGCCGCGGCGCTATCATGATAAAAGGCTGAGACTCCGAGAATGTGCACCGATTTCTCCGGGAGCGTCAGTAGTGATCGCGCGCAATCGCGCAGAGGCGCCGCCGGCGATAACCCCAGCCAGATAAGCGATTTGTTTGCCTGATCCGGAAAGAAGCCATCAATATTGCTTGGTCATCGATGTTTGCTGTTGGGCCCGCGATGTTTTGGCGCGCCAGTAGCTCGGTCGGTTTCGTTCGATACGCAGCTCCAGCGGCCTCCTGCCGGCAGCGCGCACGGCAAGGGCAATCGGGGTCAAGATCGCAAAAAACAGGACGCCCATCAGCATTGATGTCAATATTCGCGCGAGGTCGATCTGCGCGATTCGATCGACAGCGCCGAGGCTGCCGGCCCGCTGTTTGGAAAGTCCGCTGGAATTTTGCGGCTCAGGCATCAATTCACGCATGGTTCGATCCGAACCGCTCAATTCATTCCCCTATGCGGCCGGCAATACGCACAGCTTATACTGTCGCCAGACCTGCGGATAAACCATGATCTCACGAGCGCCCTGCGGTCCCCGGCTCCGCGAACTCGGAGCCGAGCCGGGCGTGCGTATCGGCGCATTTGATCGGTCGATATTTTCGGTTAAACCCCCGCCATGACCCTGTTGCGCTCCGTTGCCACGGTTGGCTCATACACGCTCCTCAGCCGGGTCATGGGCTTCGTCCGCGATATCCTGACTGCCGCGCTCCTCGGTGCGGGTCCGGTGGCGGACGCGTTTTTCGTAGCGCAACGCCTACCCAACCTGTTCCGCAGCCTATTCGCCGAGGGCGCCTTCAGTGCCGCCTTCGTCCCGTTGTTCGCGGGAACGATGGCGGAACACGGCAAGGAGGCCGCCCGCGTTTTTGCCGAGGACGCGCTGGCGGTGCTGCTTGTCGCCTTGCTGGGGTTCGTCGTCCTCGGCGAGATTTTCATGCCGCTGCTGATGCGGCTGATTGCGCCGGGTTTTGGCGATGACCCGGCAAAGTTCGACCTCGCTGTCGCCCTCGGCCGAATCACGTTTCCATACCTTCTTTTTATCGCCCTGGTGGCGCTGCAAGGCGGGGTATTGAATTCGGTGGATCGCTTCGCTGCCGCTGCCGCGACGCCGATCTTGCTCAACTTGTTCCTGATCGCAGCCTTGCTGATGACGAGGCGATTCGGCTGGCATGACGGCCGAGCCTTGGCCTGGGCGATCACTGCCGCGGGTCTCGCCCAGTTCATGTGGCTGATGTTCTCCTGTGCCCGCGCCGGGCTGGCATTGCGTCTGCCCTGGCCGCGGCTGACACGGGGTGTGCGCCGCACCTTGGCGATTATGGGGCCGGGGGCGTTCGGCGCCGGGGTCACTCAGGTCAATCTGCTGATCTCCACGGCTCTCGCTTCGTTTCTGCCGAGTGGCTCGGTTTCCTATCTCTACTACGCCGACCGGCTGAACCAGCTTCCGCTCGGCGTCGTCGGCATCGCCGTCGGCACCGCGATCCTGCCACCGCTGTCGCGCCAACTCCGCCTCGGCAATCTCCCTGAAGCGGTGGCGACGCAAAATCGCGGGCTCGAGCTGGCGCTGCTGCTGACCCTTCCGGCGGCCGTGGCGTTGGCGGTATTGGCGGGCCCGATCTTCGCGGTGCTGTTTCAGCGGGGCGCGTTCACTCATGCCGATACTGCCGCGACCGCGGCGGCGCTTGCCGCCTACGCCGCCGGGCTACCCGCCTTTGTCCTGGTCAAGGTTCTGGCGCCGGCCTTTTTCGCACGCCACGACACCGCCACGCCGGTGCGGATCGCAGTCGTGGCGATGGCCGTCAATCTCGGCCTGACCTTGGTGCTGATGCAGTTTCTAGCCCATGTCGGGATTGCCTTGGCGACTACCTGCGCGGGCTGGCTCAACGCGCTGACTTTACTCGCGGTTCTGGTTAGGCGCGGGCATTTCCAGATAGACCGCCGAGCCCGCCGCAATCTACCGCGGATCGCACTGGCAGCTCTCGGCATGGGGGCGGTTCTGGGGTTGCTGCGCACCGCCGCGGCTGCCGCCTTTGCCGGTCCGACGCTGGCGCGGGCCGTCGTGCTCGCCGGTCTGGTTGGCGCCGGGCTCGCGGTCTTCGCCGCCCTGACGCTGGCGCTCGGGATCGCCGATTGGCGCGATCTGCTCGGACGGATCCGTCGGCAACCGGCTTGACCCGCCACCGCGAGCGGCGATAACAGGCGCCATGAACCGCATCTTCTCCGGCGTTCAGCCGACCGGCAACCTGCACCTCGGCAACTACCTAGGCGCCATCCGCAACTGGGTGGCTCTGCAGAGCGAATACGAATGCATCTTCTGCATCGTCGATCTGCACGCGCTGACCCTGCCGCAAGATCCGGCTGAGCTGCGGGCCAGTACCCGCGAAGTGGCCGCAGCTTACGTCGCCGCCGGAATCGACCCCCAGCAATGCACGATCTTCAACCAAAGCATGGTGTCGGCCCATGCGGAGCTCGCCTGGCTGCTAGCCTGCCTGACGCCGCTGGGATGGCTCAACCGCATGACCCAATTCAAGGAAAAGGCGGGCAGGCAGCGCGAGATGGCGGGTCTTGGCCTTTACGCCTATCCGGTGCTGATGGCGGCCGACATCCTCGTTTACAAGGCGACGCACGTCCCTGTGGGCGAGGACCAGAAACAACATCTCGAACTCGCCCGCGACATCGCCGGCGCCTTCAATCGCCGTTACGAGCGCGATGTCTTTCCGCTGCCCGAGCCGCAGATTTTCGGCGCGGCGGCGCGAGTGATGAGTTTGAGGGACGGCACGAAGAAGATGTCCAAATCCGACACCTCGGATTATTCGCGCATCAACATGACCGACGACGCCGACACGATCGTCCTGAAGATCCGTCGCGCAAAGACCGACCCGGAACCGCTGCCGGAGACGATCGCCGCACTCGAACGCCGGCCGGAGGCGGACAATCTGATTGGCATTTACGGTGCACTTGCCGGCATGTCGCGAGAAGCGGCACTCGCCCGCTTCGCCGGGCGGAACTTCTCGCAGTTCAAGGAGGCGCTCTCCGAGGTCGCGGTCGAGGTGCTGGGCCGGATCGGCGGCGAGATGACCCGCCTGCTCGCCGACTCTGCTTACATCGATGGCTTGCTCCGCCGGGGGGCCGAGCGCGCCCATGCAATCGCCGACCCGGTTTTGCGGGAGGCTCAGGAGTTGAGCGGGCTGCTGCGGCCTTGAGGTTCGAGGGTTGAACCCAGACGGCGAGTCCCCATGCTTAAGATGAGTACCGATACTTAAGAAGTGATCATCCTCCCCGCAAATTTGGAGCCGCCGATGTTCATCCAGACCGAGCAGACGCCGAACCCGGCGACCTTGAAGTTCCTTCCGGGCCGAGCGGTGATGACCACCGGCACGGCGAACTTTACCGACGCGTCTAACGCTCAGGCTTCGCCGCTGGCGGAACGGCTATTTTCGCTGGAGCAGGTCTGTGGGGTATTTTTTGGCGCCGACTTCATCACCGTTACCAAAGACGAGGAAGGCGATTGGTATCAGCTGAAGCCGGCTATCCTGGCTGTGATTATGGAACATTTCACCGCCGGGCGGCCCGTGCTGTTGACCGCCGCATCCACAATTTCCGAGTCGGGCGATGAGGAGGATGACGAGGTCGTCTCGCAAATCAAGGAATTGCTCGAGACACGCGTGCGGCCCGCGGTTGCGCAGGACGGCGGCGATATCATTTTCCACGATTTCGAGGACGGCGTCGTTTATCTGCACATGCAGGGTTCGTGCTCGGGCTGCCCGAGTTCGACAGCCACGTTGAAGGCCGGCATCGAGAACATGCTGCGTCATTACATCCCCGAAGTCGTCGAGGTCCGCGCCGTCTGAAACGTCCGTGGATGCCTGCGGGTTCTGTCGACCCGACTATTCTGGCTCTCGACTGCGCGGGATTGGCCTGCTCGGTGGCGGTAGCCGTCGGCGACGTGGTGCGCCATGTCGAACACCGGGACATGCCGCACGGCCAGGCCGAAGCGTTGCTGCCGATGGTCGAACGGGCGATGCGCGAGGCATCGGTCGAGGCATCGGCACTTGGTCTTGTGGCGGTGACGACCGGACCTGGGAGCTTCACCGGTATCCGGGTTGGGCTGGCTGCCGCACGGGGGATTGCGCTCGCCCTCGATATTCCACTCTTTGGCGTCACCAGCTTCCAAGCCGCAGCCGCGGCATGCACGCCCGACCTGCCAGGACCGGTCCTGGTCGCTTTGGAAAGCCGCCGCGTCGACTTGTTTATCCAATTGTTCGATCCCATGCGGCATCCGATTGGCGATCCCGTTGCGGTCATACCCGAGGCTCTGGCTGGGATCGTTACGGCGTCGACTGGAGGGCGCGCGCTGACCATTGCCGGCGATGCCGCTGCACGGGCGGCGGCGGCACTCGCGGCGAGCGGTTGTATTGCCGTCTGCGCGCCCGGGGAACCGGCCGTTATCGGGGCCTTGCACGCTGTCTTGCGGCAACGGCGCCGAGGTGAGCAGCACAGTCCTGCACGGCCATTCTACCTACGCCCGCCCGACGTCACTTTTGCAGATGGCCGTCGCCCGCCGGACGGATCGTGACCCGCTATATCGGGTCGGTTTCAGGCGGGGCGCCGGAAGTGTTCGCGACCCCGCTCTCGGCGCTCCATCGCGCCTGCTTCCCGGAGGAGCCATGGGAGCCGCGCGAGATGGCGAAGATATTGGCCATCACCGGGTTTTTCGGACGAATCGCCTGGGAAGACGATCAGCCGGCGGGCTTTGCGCTGGCCCTCGACCTTGGCGGCGAGTGCGAAATCCTCGCGCTCGGTGTGCTCCCGAGGCTGCGGCGCGCGGGGATTGGGTCGGCACTGCTCGGCTCAGTGTGCGACGAGGCGCTGCAGCGCGGCGCGCAGTGTATCTTTCTTGAAGTCGCCGCCGACAATACCGCTGCACGAGCACTCTACGCGGCCCAAGGGTTTTCCCAGATCAGCCGGCGGCTCAATTACTACCGGCGCCCTGCTGGTCTAGTCGACGCGCTTGTGCTTCACCGCAAGACCGTGCAAGCCTCCGCTTCGACTTGAGATCGACCTCGCCTTCACATTGGAGATCGCGCTTCGGACGTTTGCAACCAGATGTTACATATTCCGGTAAGGCAATTACAAGAAATTAGCTGCCCAGCGGATTGCCGCCGTACCGATCGTTACTTATATTTGGAGAGCAGCCGCACGGTGGGATTGTCGATATGACCAACTCTGACGAAAACAGCGATTTGCTGGCGCTAACGACCGAAATCGTCGCCGCCCACGTTTCCAACAATACGGTGTCTGTGGGCGACTTACCGCAACTCATAAATCAAGTGTACAACTCCCTAGCTAACATTGGGACTGTCCCGACAGCGCCCGCGGAACGCCCACAACCGGCAGTTCCGGTCAAGAAATCAGTGCATGCCGATTACATCGTCTGTTTGGAGGACGGTAAGCAGCTGAAGATGCTGAAGCGGCATCTGAAGACCGCCTACAACATGACGCCTGAGGCCTATCGCGAGCGCTGGGGTTTGGCGGCCGACTATCCGATGGTGGCGCCGAACTATGCGCGACAGCGCAGTCGTCTCGCCAAGGAGATCGGTCTGGGCACCCGGGCACGGCGGCCGCGACCTTAGTCAACCATTTGGCAGGCGCCACGGGACCGTTGTTCGAGGCCCCTGTTGGGGACATGGTTTGCCAGAGGAATTGGTTTATACTGCCGACGGACGCTCGTGACGGAGACGCGATGACCTCGCGGCTGGAGCAGCTCTGCCTCGACAAGGGCCTCAAGATGACCGAGCAGCGGCGGATCATCGCCCGTGTCTTGTCGGAATCCGCCGACCATCCCGATGTCGAGCAGGTCTATCGGCGAGCGACCGCGATCGATCCGCATATCAGCATCGCCACCGTCTACCGCACCGTGCGGCTGTTCGAGGAGGCCAACATTCTCGCCCGCCATGATTTTGGCGATGGCCGCTCCCGCTATGAAGAGATGCCGAGCGCGCATCACGACCATCTAATCGACCTGCAATCCGGCCGGGTGATCGAATTCCGCAACGAGGAGATTGAAAAGCTGCAGCAGGCGGTCGCCGATCAGCTCGGTTACGATCTCGTCGGCCATCGACTCGAACTCTATGCCGTACCGCGTGGCGTCAAGCCCGGTTCTGATAGAGAATGATACGCCCGCAGCGGTCAGACGGCCTGCATCCGCCGGCACCGCGTCGCCTTCGCGAAGGCCTTGTGGTGACAGCGGATTTCCTCCAGCCCGGCAGCCTGGCGTGATCGAGGCGGCGTGTTCGACTCGGGCGTCCACCGATCAAGGCCACGATCGCGACGTGGACGCCGGCGCATTGTCGACATCTCCTCCGGCCCGCTACAGGTTCGGCTCGCCGAAGGTGAGGCCGACATCGACGCCGCGCAGGCACTGCGCTACCGCATCTTCTATGAAATCCTTGGTGCTCGGGCCGAGTTCGAAACCGCTCGCCGCCGCCGCGATTTCGACCGGTTCGACGAGGACTGCGATCATCTGCTCGTGCTCGATCACAGTAGAGGTTCCGGACCCGAAGCCGTCATCGGCACCTATCGCCTGATCCGGCGCGAGGCCGCGATACGGCTGGGCGGTTTCTATTCGGCCGCTGAATACGACATCGCCCGGTTCATCGCCTATCGCTGGGGAGATCCTGGAGCTCGGCCGTTCCTGCGTCGACGCGGCTTATCGCCAGCGGCCGGCGATGCAATTGTTGTGGAGCGGGATCGCGGCCTATGTCTTTCATTATGACATTTCGCTGATGTTTGGCTGCGCGAGCCTGCCGGGAACCGATCCTGATGCCCTGGCGCTGCCGCTGTCCTACCTGCATCGCGATCATCTCGCGCCCCCGGCGCTGCGCGCGCGGGCCCTTCCCCACCGCTATGTCGAAATGTCCCGGCTACCGAGCTGCGCCGTCGACCCGGTGGGCGCGCTCGCCGGTCTGCCGCCGTTGATCAAGGGCTATCTCCGCCTCGGGGGTTTTGTCGGCGACGGCGCCGTGATCGACCAAGAGTTCAATACGACCGACGTATGCATCGTCGTCAAAACCGATCTCGTCAGCGAAAAGTACTCGCGCCATTACGTCCGCCGATCGAAAGATATCAAGGACACATGGACTAAAGACGCATGGGTATCTTGACAGCATGGGCTCGCCGGCGCTGAGGATTGCGCGTCTCACGCTCTACCTGCTCTGGACCATCAGCCTGATGCCGGTGCAGGGCGTCGGTGTGGCCCTGCGACGGCCCTGGGCGCACACGCTCCCGGCCTTTTATCATCGCTGGTGTTGCCGCATCCTCGGTTTTCATGTGCGAACCGTTGGAGCGCCGACCACCGTACGACCGGTACTGTTCGCGTCGAACCATATTTCCTATACCGACATTACCGTTCTGGGTTCGTTGATTGCCGGCTCGTTCATCGCCAAGGCCGAGGTTGCCAGCTGGCCGCTTTTTGGTTGGCTGGCTAAGTTGCAGCGCACCGTATTTGTCGACCGACGGGCGCGCACCGCCCGATCGCAGCGAGACGCGATGACCGAGCGTCTGGTTGTTGGCGACGCCCTAATCCTGTTTCCCGAGGGGACCAGCGGTGACGGCAACCGCGTGCTGCCGTTCAAAAGCGCGTTGTTCAGCGCCGTGGAAAAGACGCAAGGGATTGTGCCGATCCAGGTCCAGCCGGTTTCGATCGCCTATACCAAGCTCGACGGCATCCCGCTCGGACGAGCGCTCCGGCCGTTTTTTGCCTGGTATGGGCAGTCGAGCTGGCGCCTCATCTGTGGAGCATGATCGGGCTGGGTACGGTCGAGGTAGTGGTCCAGTTCCACCCGCCGGTTTCGATCGCCGATTGCGGGTCTCGAAAGTCGCTTGCCCTTTACTGCCAGGCGCGAGCGGCGGGCGGCATGGCCGCTGCGGTGGCAGGACGGCCTCAACCGATGCCGGAACCGCCCGGCGGCGCCGGCGCGCGGTCTGTGATCGCGGGCGCGGTGCCGCGGTCGGCGCCGGGCCATGTCGAACCGGCTTTACCCTAGAGAGGGTGCAGAGTGTGAAAAAGTGCGTCTTCATCGCGACTTATGGGTGTCAGATGAATGTCTACGATTCGGCACGCATGGCTGAGCTGTTACTGCCGCTCGGCTTTGACCCGACCCCCTCGGCCGACGCCGCCGATCTAGTCATTCTCAACACCTGCCACATCCGTGAAAAAGCGGCCGAAAAGGTCTTTTCCGAGCTTGGCAAGATCCGGGCGTTGAAGGCGAGGAAGGCGCGCGAGGGCACGGCGATGCTGGTCGCCGTAGCCGGCTGCGTCGCACAAGCCGAGGGCGCCGAAATCCGCCGCCGCGCACCGTTTGTCGACATCGTCTTCGGCCCGCAGAGCCTATCACCGGCTGCCGGAACTGGTGGCGCAGGCACTGCGTGACGGCGGTGACGGCGCGATCGACACCGGCTTTCCCGACGAGCCCAAATTTGATCGCCTTCCGCAGGAGCGGGGCGAGCAGGGGCGAGCGCCTTTCTGACCGTGCAGGAAGGCTGCGACAAGTTCTGTACGTTTTGCGTCGTGCCTTATACCCGCGGCGCCGAATATTCGCGCCCGGTGGTGCAGGTACTCGACGAAGCGCGCCGACTGGTCGCCGCGGGCGCGCGCGAAATCACACTCCTCGGGCAGAACGTTAACGCCTATCACGGCGAGGACGCCGACGGCAGGGAGCGGGGCTCGGCGATCTCATCCGTGCTCTCGCCGAGGTCCCGGGCTCGACGCATCCGCTATACCACGTCGCATCCGCGCGATATCGATGACGGGCTGGTCGCTGCCCATCGCGATGTGCCGCAGCTGATGCCCTTTTTGCACCTTCCGGTGCAGAGCGGCTCCGACCGGATACTGGCTGCGATGAATCGCCGCCATACAGCGGCTGACTATCGGCGGACCGTGGAGCGCCTGCGAGCGGCGCAGCCCGATATAGCGCTATCGTCCGATCTGATCGTCGGCTTTCCGGGCGAGAGCGACGATGACTTCGAGGCAACCTTGGCTCTCCTCGAGGAGATCGGCTTTGCCCAGGCGTTTTCGTTCAAATACTCCCCGCGCCCCGGCACGCCTGCGGCTTCGGTAGCAGACCAGGTGCCGGACCCGGTAAAAGTTGAGCGGCTCGCCCGCTTGCAGACGCTGCTGGCGCAGCAGCAGCGCGAGTTCAACGCGGCTTGCATCGGCCGGGTCCTGCCGGTGCTGCTCGACAAGCCCGGCCGGCATGCGGGCCAGCTCGTCGGTCGCAGCCCCTATATGCAGAGCGTTCATTTGACGGCTTCTTCCGACCGAGTGGGCGATGTCGTCCCGGCGCTGATCTCGAGCGCGGGTCAGAACAGCCTTTCGGGGGTGGTTGCCGCATGATCGCCCCGTCTTCCGGCATCGTCGGGACCGAGCCGGCTGAAGGACGCACGCAGCTCGAATTCGACGACAATCTGCTGCTCCCACCACTTTACGGCGAGCGCGATCAGCATCTCGATCGGATCGAGCGCCAGCTTGGCGTTTCGGTCATCACCCGTGGCAACCGGCTGGCGATCTCGGGTCCCCCTTCGGCGACGGAAGCCGCGCACCTCGCGCTGTTGCGGCTCTACGATAGGCTGAAGCGAGGGCAGGAGATCGACCTGCCGGCGGTCGAGTCGGCAATCCGTCTTGCCGAAGCCGAGATTGCCGATCGCAGTCTGAGCTTGTGGCAGGAAGACGCCGCTTTCCGCACCCGCAAGCGGCGGATCGCTGCGCGCTCGCCGGGACAGGCCGCCTACATCAAGGCGCTGCGTGAAAGCGAGCTGGTTTTCGGTCTCGGTCCTGCCGGCACCGGCAAAACCTATCTTGCGGTTGCCGCCGCAGTCGACCTGCTGATGACCGGCCGGGTCGAACGAATCATTCTCTCGCGGCCGGCTGTCGAGGCCGGCGAAAGGTTGGGCTTTCTACCCGGAGATCTGCGCGAAAAGGTCGACCCATATCTGCGCCCGATCTTCGATGCGTTGAACGATATGCTGCCGGCCGACCAGCTTTCCCGCCGGCTGGGCACTGGCGAGATCGAAGTCGCGCCGATTGCGTTCATGCGTGGCCGGACCCTGGCGCGCGCTTTTGTGATCCTCGATGAGGCGCAGAACACCACCCCGGTGCAGATGAAAATGTTCCTGACACGGCTCGGGGAGGGCTCACGCATGGTCGTAACCGGCGATCCGTCGCAAGTAGATTTGCCGGCCGAGGCTCGCTCGGGCTTGGCCGAGGCGCTCGAAACCTTGGCTGATGTCGAGGGCATCGCAATTGTCCGCTTTAGCGATCGCGACGTCGTGCGGCACGAGTTCGTTGCTCGCATCGTCCGTGCTTACGAGGCGCGCGAGCGGGCGGCGCGCGGCTCCGGACCGTGAATGGATTGATCGCGACGATCGATGTTGCCGCGCCCTGCTCCGCCTGGCGTCGGGCTTGCCCGAGCGCCGAAGAAGTTGCCCGCGCAGCGATTCGACAGACGCTGGCATACGGCGACACAGGATTTGAGATTCCCGGGCGGACGGCGATTGAGATCGCCGTCTGTCTCGTCGACGACGCGATGCAACAACAGCTCAACCGTGATTGGCGCGGGGTCGACCGACCAACCAATGTGCTCGCCTTCCCGGCTTGGGAACCCGGGGCACCGATCGCGGCCGGGGCGCCCTTGCTGCTCGGGGATATCGTGCTCGCCTTCGAAACTATCTCGCGCGAGGCCGAAGGACAGGACAAGCCGCTCACGGATCACCTCTCTCATCTGGTCGTCCACGGTGTCCTGCACCTGCTCGGCTATGACCACGCCACCGAAGCCGAAGCGGTTGCTATGGAGGCGCTGGAAACGTCTATATTGGCCCGACTGGGGGTGCCGGATCCTTACCGCGGCACCATGTGAGCTTCAGAAGCCAGTCTAGTCATTCGATGACCGACTCCGAGCCGCCCGAAAGCAGCGGCCAGCCCGAGCAAGACCGGGGCTTTGCGCGTCTGCGCGGCTTACTGAGGCTGGTCCGGCGGCCGCGCAACGGCGAGAGCCTGCGCGAGACCATTGACGAGATGATCGAAGAGCCGCCGGCCGACGGCCCCGACCCGCTGGGCGCGCAAGAGCGGGTGTTGATCGGCAACATCCTGAAAGGCCACGACCGAAGCGCCGTCGATGTCATGGTGCCGCGGGTGGACATCGTCGCGCTGGATCTCGAGACCCCATTCGCTGATGTCGTTCAATACATAATCGAGCAGGGTCACTCGCGGGTTCCGGTTTATCGCGAGACCTTGGACGACGTAATCGGGTTCATCCATGTCAAGGATATCCTGCCCTCGGTCGCCGAGCGGCGAGAGACAAAGCTGGCGCCGCTGCTACGCAAAGTACTGTTTGTCGCGCCTTCCTCGCCGATCCTCGATCTGCTCGTGCAGATGCGACAGGCCCGCACGCATATTGCAATGGTTGTCGACGAGTTCGGCGGAATTGACGGGCTGGTAACTATCGAAGATCTGATTGAGGAGATCGTCGGGGAGATCGAAGACGAGCACGACGTCGCCGACGCCCCGTATCTGGTCGAGCGCCCCGATGGCACGCTTGTCGCGGACGGCCGCACCCCGATCGAGGCGCTGGAGGAAAGGCAGGGCATTCGACTGAGACCAGCCGGCGACCAGGAGGAGGTCGATACCCTGGGGGGGCTTGTTTCCACTCTCGCAGGCCGGGTGCCCAAGCGGGGCGAGATCATCCCCCACCCCTCCGGAATCGAATTCGAAGTGATCGATGGCGACCCGCGGCGGATCAAGCGATTGCGGGTGCGCAATCTGCCGGCACAGACCGGAATGCCGGGCACAGATAATGCCGGGCACAGATAATGCGTGAGACCGCTCTGTTTCGAATCCGCGCCGGCGCCCGGGTCGACACCGCGCTGTGCCGGCTGGCGGGCGGATTGGCCGGATTGTCGGGATGGCGCCGATATGGGCTCGCCTTCTTGCTGGGTGCTAGTGCCGCGCTGGCATTGCCGCCATTCGATTTGACGCCGCTGCTGGCCGTGGTGTTCCCATGCTTGTTATGGGTCGATGACGGCAGCGCCAGTCCCGCCGCCTCGTTCCGCCTCGGCTGGGTCTTCGGCTTCGGGTTTTTCCTCGCCGGTCTCTATTGGATCGCCGCCGCGTTGTTCGTCGACATCGATCGTTTCTGGTGGCTGGTGCCGTTCGCCGCGGCTGGGTTGCCGGCGGGCTTCGCGCTCTACATCGGTCTGGGCCTATATGCGACCCGGCTCGCGGTGGACTGCCTCCGTTTGCCGGCGACGGCGCGCATCTGCGCCTTTGCCATCTTTTGGAGCGTCGCCGAATGGGCGCGCGGCCACGCCCTGACCGGGTTGCCGTGGAACCTCATCGGCTATGCCTGGTCGGGCGGTTTCCCCGGCTCTCTCGCCGTCCTGCAAAGCACCGCCTGGGTCGGCATCTACGGCCTCAGTTTTATCACCGTCCTGGCCGCTTCGCTGCCGGCGCTCCTTGGAACGCCGTCTACGGCGCGCATTTCGATGGTGCAGCGCTGGGGTCCGGCGATTGCCTCGGCGCTGTTGATCTTGGTCCCGGGCGTCGCCGGCGCCTTCCGCCTGCAGACCATGCCAACTGTCATGACCGGGACGTGGCTGCGGCTGGTTCAGCCCTCGATTCCACAGAGCATGAAATGGGATGCGGGCGCCGCTCAGGCCGATTTCCACCGCCTGCTAGATTTGAGCAGGGCGCCGCCGGCGGCCCATTCGCTCACCGCCCTTCTGTGGCCCGAAGCGGCGAGCCCGTTTCTGCTCGACCGTGATGCGGCCGCCCGACAGGCGATCGCCGCGATCGTGCCGCATGGCGGCTATCTGATCGCGGGCACGTTGCGGGTAAACCCGGGGCCTGAACCGATTGCAGAAGTGTGGAACAGCATCGAAGCGCTCGATGATGGTGGTGCCATCGTCGCGCACTACGACAAGGCGCATCTTGTTCCATTCGGCGAATACGTCCCGTTGCGCGCTTGGCTGCCTTTCCACAAAATCACCGCCGGCACCATAGATCTCAGCGCCGGTCCTGGTCCGCGCACAATTTCGCTTCCGGGGCTGCCGCCGTTCGCCGCTTTAATCTGCTACGAAGCTATCTTCCCCGGCGCGATTATCGATGAAAGCAATCGGCCGGCATGGATGCTGAATGTCACCAACGACGCATGGTACGGCCGCACCTCCGGCCCGTTCCAGCATTTCTCGATCGCTCGTACGCGCGCGATCGAAGAGGGCTTGCCCTTGGTCCGCGTCGCCAACAACGGAATAAGTGCAGTCGTCGACGCGGCGGGTCGGGTCTTGGCGCGTACCAGCCTCGACTCGGTTGGGGTCGTGGACACCGCGCTTCCTGCACCGGCGGCACGCACGATTTATGCCCGTGGCCATGACTGGATTTTTTTGGTGTTACTCCTGCTTGGTGCGATACCGGTCGTGACGCGCCTGCGTTGAGGGGTGAATACCGCCTTACGGTTGCAAGAGCTTATTTTAGGTTGAAGCTTCGGCTTGACCCAGGGTCTTCAAACAATCTAACAATAAACACACTTTAATATAGGAAACGGTCGATCTCCGATGGCAATCCAGCAACCACCCCGGCGGCCGGGCAGACAAAAGGGCGACAAACCGAACCCCATTGATGTCCATGTTGGCACGCGAGTCCGGCTGCGCCGCAATATGCTGGGGTTGAGCCAGGAGAAATTAGGAGAAGCGATCGGCTTGACTTTTCAACAGGTGCAAAAATACGAACGCGGCGCCAATCGCATTGGTGCGAGCCGGTTGCATGATTTGAGCCGCGTGCTCGATGTTCCGGTGTCATTCTTTTTTGATGATATGGACCCAGTGCGTGCGCCCGCGATCCCAGCCGGTTTTGCCGAGCCCCCGGCCGAAGCGTTTGATTCTGATCCGCTGCGCAAGCGCGAGACCGTCGAACTCGTCAGCGCGTATTATCGAATAGGAGATGCCGTGATTCGCCGCCGCCTGTTTGAACTCGCTAAGGCGCTGGCCTCCGGCGCCGACCGCCCGCCCGAAAGGTAGCGGTTTGTCTGCCTGGACGGCCCCCTGCGGAAGCGGCCACGTGGTCGGATCGGGGGCTTGACGCTCGCTCGCCAAGGCGGCATCAACGGCCAGGGATGCGGCTCCAACGCCGCTCTATCTCGGAAGGGACAAGCATTTGGCCAAAAGTGATTTTGTCTTCACCAGTGAATCGGTATCCGAAGGCCATCCTGACAAGATTTGCGACCGCATCTCCGATGCGATCGTCGACACCTATCTGGCCGTAGAGCCGCAGGCCCGCTGCGGCGTCGAGACGTTGGTCACGACCAATCGGGTCGTGCTGGCCGGCGAGGTCCGCGGCCCAAGCACGATTACCCGCGACCGGCTGATCGAGGTGGCCCGCCAAGCAATCCGCGACATCGGTTACGAGCAGGACAACTTTCACTGGGACCGAGCGGAGATCAAGTGCCATATCCACGGCCAATCGGCCAACATCGCTCAGGGTGTCGACGCCTCGGGCAATAAAGATGAGGGCGCCGGCGACCAGGGCATGATGTTTGGTTACGCCTGCTCAGAGACGCCGGAATTGATGCCGGCGCCGATCTTCTACGCGCATGCGATGCTGCGGGCGCTCTCCGAGGCGCGCCATGCCGGCAAGACTCCCCTCCTCGGGCCGGATTCGAAAAGCCAGGTCACGCTGCAATATGAAGGTGGGAAGCCGGTGCGGGCGACCAAGGTGGTGGTCTCGATCCAGCATTCGGATCGCATCGATCAGCATGAAGTGCGCGAGATCGTCAGGCCCTATGTACTCGCGACCTTGCCCGCGGGATGGATGTGCGACGAGGACAACTTTCTTGTCAATCCGACCGGCTTGTTCGTGATCGGCGGGCCCGACGGCGATGCCGGCGTCACCGGGCGCAAGATCATCGTCGACACTTATGGCGGCGCCGCCCCACATGGCGGTGGGGCGTTCTCCGGCAAGGACCCGACCAAAGTCGACCGCTCCGCCGCCTATGCCGCGCGCTATCTCGCAAAAAACGTGGTCGGCGCCGGGTTGGCGCAGTGCTGCACGATCCAGGTGGCTTACGCAATCGGCGTCGCGAAACCATTGTCGTTTTATGTCGATACCGAGGGCGCTGTCGACGAAGACAAGCTCTCCAACATCCTGCAGGAACTGATGGACTTGTCGCCGCGCGGGATCCGCACCCATCTAGGCCTGAACCGCCCCATCTACACGCGCACCTCGGCCTATGGGCATTTCGGCCGGGTACCCGAGCCGGATGGCGGCTTTTCCTGGGAACGGCTCGATCTGGTCGACGAGTTGCGCCGCGCCTTCTGACGATCTCGTGCTCGACGCGTCGCTGCCGGGCCGGGTGCTTTATGGACGCCGGCGTGGCAGGCCGTTGCGTGCCGGGCAGAAGGGGCTGGTGGACGGCATGTTGCCGAACCTCGCGATCAGCCTGCCCGCGTCGGGTGAACTCGATCTTGGCTCGATATTTGCCGATCCGCCACGACCGGTCTGGTTGGAGATCGGCTTCGGAGGCGGCGAGCATTTGGCAGCCTTGGCCGAACGACATCCCGACACCGGCTTCATCGGTTGCGAGGTGTTCGAAAACGGCATCGCCAAGTTGCTCCGGGAGGTCGAGCGCCGCGGGCTCCCCAACATTCGGTTGTTCATCGATGATGCGCGCCTGTTGATCGCGGCGCTCCCGGCGGCTGCCGTCGAGCGCGTCTTCATCCTGTTCCCCGATCCCTGGCCAAAGGAGCGCCACCACAAGCGCCGCATCGTTTCACGTCACACCCTCGACCAACTGGCCAGAATCATGACCGATGGCGGAGAATTGCGGCTCGCAACCGACGACCCTGACTACTTCTCATCGATGCTGGAATGCGTGAGCGACCATCCGGCCTTCGGCTGGCTGGCTCGCCGCCCCGGGGATTGGCGGGAGCGCCCAGCGAACTGGCCGCCGACGCGCTACGAGGAAAAGGCGCGCGCCGCAAACCGAACTCCGGCCTTCTTGCAGGTCCGTCGGTATCCCCGGCCGAGCCCCCCCTGACCGCGTCAGACGGTGCCGATCAGGGGCTCTGCGCGCATCGGATTGCGGAGGCGTCGTCGAAAGGCGGCAGCGCCGCGCAAAATGTTCAAGGGCGTTGCGGCACCGGCCGTAATCGAATTGTCCAAATTCTCGAATATCTTGATATGATCGACGCCGCCTGCCGCGCCGGCAACGCCGGGATCGTATTGGGCGGTTCGACGGGTGGAGGAAGAGAATCGGGGCCGGTGTCCCGCGCGGTCTTCAAAACCGTTGGGGGGCGCGAAGGCGTCCCCGGTAGGTTCGACTCCTGCCTCTTCCGCCATTTTGGGGCGCTGCTTTGATACACTCGGCGGAACGACGTGACATCTTCTGGGAAGACCGTCTGGGATGACAGGTTTCTCGACACGGGTTCAGGCTCTCCTTCTGTTGCCGATCTGCTGACGAAACCCGCGAGGGAGCGGCAGGTCCCGGCACACCCATCTGTAGAGGAGACGCACGTGGTTGCGGTTATCGAAGGGCAGGAAGAGGCCGGCGGCGCCCACTTCATCGAATTCAGGGTCCAGCGGAGTTCGGCCGATCCCAATCGGATCGTCGGCAGCTGGCGCCTCGCCCATGGCGAGTCGTCGCTGATCGATCAGAGCCGGACCGACGCACCGATTGGGCTGGAGTTTCGGCAAGCCGTGGACTGCGCCGATCAGCACGGCATACCGTTTGTCTGGGTGAATGACCCCGAAGGTTTGTTTCCGCCCTGGGATCGGCGGTGACAATCGCGTTGCTGCCGAAGAACTGCGTCGGGGCGCGGCTAATTCGGCGCGTGGTATCCACAGCGGCCCACGGGCGAGCGGCCCATGGGGGAGCGGGCCATGGGCCAGCGTTGTTTTGTTAGATGACAACGCCATGCCGCCGGGCTAGGCTTGTTCCATGGCCCCGGTGGGGTCGACGAGGCGAGCAAAAGAACCGCCGCCTCACCTGACAGAGCAGCAACGAGTCGGTCCGGAGGCACGTCTGTGGGTATGCCAGAAGTCGCGAGGGGGTCCACACCCGAATAATCCGCAGCCTTTTCTAGTATTTAGCTTGAACTAGAGGCTGCATCACCTCGCTCGTTCTGTGCTCCCCATGGTGCCCGGGTTCGGCCCAACCGGGAGGGTCATCATGGCAGAAGTCCGCCCGATCGCGCGATCGGCAACGGGGGCCAGCTATTTGCTGGGACGCAAGCTCGACAGCATCCCGTTCAGCGGTTACCACGTCGCGATCATCTCCGTGCTGGCCCTCGTCGGCTTCATCGAGGGTTATGACTTGGTGATGACCGGTTCATTGCTGGTGCTGGCAAAAGTCCCGCTGCAATTGACCGGTTCCGATATTCGCTGGCTCGCGGTCGGCCCAACCTTCATGCTCTGTATCGGCGGCTTCGCCTCCTCGGCGGTATCCGATCATTGGAGCCGCAAGACGATCATGCTGATCGGCGTGGTTGCCACAACGTTTTTCACATTGCTGATCCCGCTGGTTCAGAGCGCCGAGCAGCTGATTATTGTGCGTCTGTTGACCGGGTTCGGCGCGGGTTTTGCCGTGTCGGCGGCGTTTCCGATCGCGGCGGAGCTGATGCCGGCGCAGCATCGGCGCACCTACGGGGCGGTCTATGAGATAGCACTGGCGATCTCCTTCACCGTGGTGCCGTTTATCGCTTTCCTTCTGACCGGCAACGCTGCTGCGTTTCGGTATCTGGCGTTGCCGGGTGGGCTGGCGATAACCGTAGTGCCGGTGCTTGTCTATTTTGTGATTCCTGAAAGCCCGCGCTGGCATTTGCAGCGCGGAAACGCGCAGGCGGCGACCGATCTGGTCAACCGGATAATCAGGCGGGCGGGCGACCGGGTGCCTGCGATGACTGTCGAGGCGCTTGGCGGCGCGGTGCAAACCATCCGCGAGCAGCTCCCGCCTTATTGGGCCTTGTTTGCTCGAGGTCAGCTGCGTTGGACCACCGTCGGCATTCTGAGCGGCGTGTGCGCCGGAACCGCCTATTTCCTGATCTCGGTCCTGCTGCCGAAGGCGTTGGTCGATCAGGGCGCAGCGGTGAGCCTTAGCTTTGGGCTGACATCGCTGGTGTATTTCGCGAGCATCCCGGGAAAGGCCTTCACCGGATTTCTGATGGAGGTCATTGGGCGGCGCTGGACAATATTCTATGCGCTTGCGGGATCGCTGCCAGGGCTGTTCCTGATGCTAATGGCGCACCGCGCCGGGCAATACGCGACGGTCGTCATGGTCACTGGCGCGCTGATCACCGGGTTTACCGTACTTTCCGCCTTCACCGCCTGCCGTGTTTACCTCTCGGAGCAATTTCCGACGGCACTGCGCGGGCGAGGGCATCCCTTCGGCGAGTCGACCGGCCGCCTTTTTGCCGGCGTGCTGGCGCCGTTTCTGATGGAGCCGCACACCGGATCGGCGACGATCTTTTTCGGGACGATATTTGTCGTCGTGGCAATCGGTGCCTTCATCCCGGTGCTGTTCGGGCGTGAGACTGTCGGCCAGCTCGAAACCGTCACCGAGGGCATCGCGGCTCCCGCGTGAGCGAACCGGCATAGCTGAGACCCGCTTCGGCTGATCGATATCAGCTCTGCTCGCGGGTCTCCCTGAACCGCAACTCCGGCCACTCCTCGATCGTGGCGCGTAAATCCCACGCATTGCGCGCCAGAAAGACCGGAACCCCATCGTGATCCTCGGCGCTCCCCGAAGGATTGCGAACTCGGAAGCGCTCGATCTCGGCCGGGTCGTCGGCCTCCAGCCAACGCGCCGCTTGATATGGTGCGCCGTCGAGGCGGGTCGCGAGGTCGTATTCGGTAGCGAGCCGCGCTTTCAGCACATCGAGCTGCAAGGCGCCGACAACGCCGACGATCCAGTCGCCGCCGGCAGCCGGTTTGAACACGCGGGTCACCCCTTCTTCCGCCAATTGCTCGAGCGCGTGCTTGAGATGTTTTGATTTCATCGGATCGTCGACCTTGACCCGCTGCAGGATCTCCGGCGCGAAGTTCGGAATGCCGGTGACGCGGATCGTCTCTCCTTCGGTCAGGGTGTCACCGATTCTGAGGCTTCCGTGGTTCGGGATGCCGATGATGTCGCCTGGCCAAGCTTCTTCGGCAAGGTTGCGCTCCCGCGCCAGAAAAAACACCGGCGCCTGCACTGACATCTGCCGCCCGGTGCGGATATTCTTCAATTTCATGCCGCGCGTGAAACGGCCGGAGGCCAAGCGGACGAAGGCAACGCGGTCGCGATGCTGCGGGTCGATATTGGCCTGCACCTTGAACACGAACCCGGCGACCTCGGGCTCCTCGGGCGAGATTAGGCGCAGCCCTTTGGCGCTTTGCGCCGCCTGCGGCCGCGGCGCCGGCGCCAGTTCGCCGACCCCGCGCAACAATTCGCGAACTCCGAAATTATTGAGCGCGCTGCCAAAATAGACCGGGGTCAGATGGCCCTCGCGATAGGCTTGCGCGTCGAACGCCGGACAGAGCCCGCGCGCCATCTCGACCTCCTCGCGGAGTTGGCCGACTGCCGCCTTCGGTAGCCTCCGCTGCAACTCGGGATCGTCGAGACCGCTGCACCGGACCGGCTCGACGACATGGTCGTGGGCGTTGCGCTCGAACAGCAGCAGCGCGTTCTCGAACAGATCGTAGGTCCCGAGAAAGTCGCGGCCCATGCCGATCGGCCAACTGGCCGGGGTCACGTCGAGCGCCAGGCTCTGTTCGATCTCGTCGAGCAGGTCGAACGGGTCGCGGCTCTCGCGGTCGAGCTTGTTGATAAAGGTCACGATCGGCACATCGCGCAGCCGGCATACCTCGAACAGCTTCCGCGTCTGTTCCTCGATACCCTTGGCGGCGTCGAGCACCATCACCGCGCTGTCGACCGCGGTCAGGGTGCGATAGGTGTCCTCGCTGAAATCCTGGTGGCCTGGGGTGTCGAGCAGGTTGAAGGTCAGCCCCTGATGCTCGAAGGTCATCACCGCCGAGCTGACCGATATGCCGCGCTCGCGCTCGATCGCCATCCAATCCGAGCGCGCCCGCCGCCGGTCGCCCCGCGCCTTGACCTCGCCCGCCAGCTGGATCGCCCCGCCAAACAGCAGCAGCTTCTCGGTCAGGGTGGTCTTGCCGGCGTCCGGATGCGAAATGATCGCAAAAGTCCGCCGGCGGGCAATTTCGTCGGTAAGGGTGGTCATCAATCCGCTTTAGCTGTTGCCGGAAGCATATGATGACCGCGCCGCCCGTTGCCAACTGTCGGTCGCAAAGGAAACCGGATGCTGGACCCGTTCGCGTCAGAGGATCTTTTGGGCGGATAGAAGCTCGGTACAGCGCTGCTCGACGGCGGCCGCGGAGGCGAAGAAATCGCCGCCCAGGTCGATCGCGGCGGTCGGGCGGGCGGTAATCAGCCGCACGCCCTGCTGGCGCGCGATGTCGGCCAAGCGTCGGGCGACATCCTCCCGGCCGATAAAGATCACGTCTCTCGATTTGCGCGCGGATCGCCGCTAAGGCCGCGCCGGCCTGGTCGCCGCAATCGAGGATAGCCGAGAAATTGGTCCCGGGCACAGCCTCCCGCGCCGCTTCGACCAATGCCCGGAACCAGCCGGGGCCGGCGTAGACGCCAGCTTCTGGCGCGCTGAGCAGAGTGATCGGGCGCCCGGCGCCGACCGCAGCCTTCAGTGCGCCGACCGCATGGGCGAGCGTGTGGACGACAATAACGATTTCGGTGGTCGTCCGACCTCCGGTCTGCGCTGAAGGATCCTTGGCTGCAGCCGGCCCTTCCTCAAATTTCGCTATATTCTTAATTCTTACCGAAACTCAGTGCATCTGCCCGAAAAGGGCGGCGACTTCGACCATACGATTCGAGAAGCCCCATTCGTTGTCGTACCACGACAACACTCGGACAAAGCGATCGTCGAGGACCTGAGTCTGGGTGACGTCGAAGGTCGAGCTGTGCGGGTCGTGGTTGAAATCGACCGACACGGTCGGCGCCTTGTTGATCCCGATGATGCCCTTGAGGCGGTTCGACTTTGCTGCGTCCTCCATCAGCCCGTTGATTTCATCGGGCGTCGTCCCGCGCGCGGCGTCGAAGGTCAGGTCGATCAGCGAAACATTAGCGGTTGGCACCCGGATCGCCGTGCCGTCGAGCTTGCCCTTGAGCGCCGGCATGACGAGCCCGATCGCCCGCGCGGCCCCGGTCGAAGTCGGGATCATCGACAGATTGGCGGCGCGCGCTCGCCGCAGATCGCCGTGTAACGTGTCCTGCAGGCTCTGGTCGCCGGTATAGGCGTGGATCGTCGTCATGAAGCCGCGTTCGATCCCGATCCCCTGATGCAGCACATAGGCGACCGGCGCCAGACAGTTGGTCGTGCACGAGCCGTTCGAGATCACCCGATGCTCGGGCTTAAGCCCGTCGTGGTTGACCCCCATCACGACGGTGAAATCGGCGCCGTCGGCCGGGGCCGAGACGATGACCTTCTTGGCGCCGGCTTCCAGATGCTTCCCGGCGGTCTCGCGCTTCGTAAAGATGCCGGTGCATTCGAGCGCCACATCAACTTCCAACTCGCGCCATGGCAATTTGGCCGGGTCGCGTTCGGTGGTCACCCGGATCTTGCCCTGGCCGGCGTCGATCCAATTGTCGCCCGCGGTGACATCGCCGGCGAAGCGGCCGTGCACGCTGTCGTATTTCAACAGATGCGCATTGGTGGCAACCGGACCGAGATCGTTGATACCGACCACCTCGAGCTGCTTTTCGGGATGCTCCAGCGCTGCCCGCATCACCAGCCGACCGATACGGCCAAACCCGTTGATCGCTACTCGTACGGTCATGGCCCACTCCTCCCGAAAGCTTTCGCCAATCTATAGAAGCGAGCGGGCGGCCTGCGCAACCCTCTCGGCGGTAATGCCGAAATGCGGGTAGAGCGCGGCGATCGGTGCCGACGAGCCAAAGCTGTGCATCCCGACAAATGCCGAGCGCTCGCCGAGCCAGCGGTCCCAGCCGAACCGGACGGCGGCCTCGACTCCGACCCGAGGCGCGGTGCCAAGGACTACGTCGCGATATTCCTGGGTCTGGCTCTCGAACAACTCCCAACACGGCATCGAAACCACGGCGGCGCGGATCCCGTCCTTAGCTAGCGCTTCGCGCGCTTCCATCGCGATCGCGACCTCCGAGCCGGTCGCGAGCAAGGTCACCTGACGCGCGCCGTCGGTCTCGGCCAGCACATACGCGCCCTTGGCTGAGCGGTTTTCGCCGTGCGGCTCGGTGCGCTGCAATGGCAGCGGCTGGCGGGTCAGCGCGAGGATCGACGGCGCGTGCCGGTTTTCCAGCGCGATTTGCCAGCATTCGGCGGTCTCGACCGCGTCGCCGGGGCGGAACACGTTAAGCTGCGGCATCGCGCGCAGCGCCGCCAGATGCTCGACGGGCTGGTGCGTCGTCCCGTCCTCACCGAGCCCGATCGAATCGTGTGTCGTCACGTAAATGACGCCGGCTTCCATCAGCGCCGACAGGCGGATCGCGCCGCGCGCATAGTCGGTGAAGATCAAGAATGTGCCGCCATAGGGAATTAGCCCGCCATGCACCGCAATCCCGTTCATCGCCGCGGACATGCCCATTTCCCGCACGCCGAAATGGATATAGCGGCCGGAGAAATCGCCCGGCTTGATCTCTATCTCGTCCTTTATCTTGGTGTCGTTTGACGGCGTCAGATCGGCCGAGCCGCCGATGATCTCCGGTATTGCGGGGATCAGCGCGCTGAGCGAGGCGCCCGATGCCTGGCGCGTCGCGAGCTTGGCGTTCTTCGCGCGGAAGTCTTCACAGATCGCGGCAGTGATCTTGCCGAGATCGGCAGGCAGCTTGCCGGCTTGGCGGCGCACAAACTCCGCTCGTTTGTCCGCGCGGCTCGAGCCTGGCGAGCCGGCCCTCCCAGCTTTGGCAGATCATGCGCCGCGCGCGCCGACGCCGTGCCACCACTCTTTTACATCATCGGGGATCACAAACGGCGGGTATTCCCAGCCGAGACGCGCGCGCGCCCCCTTGATCTCCTCGGGGCCCAGCGCCGCGCCATGCGCTGCGGCGGTGCCGGCCTTGGTCGGCGCGCCAAACCCGATGATCGTCTTGCAGGCGATGAAGCTCGGCCGGTCCTGGCTCTGCGCCCATTTCAGCCCCTCGGCGATCGACGCATGGTCGAGACCGTCGACGCGCCTTGTCGCCCAGCCATGCGCGGCGAACCGGGCGATCTGGTCGTCGGAGACCGCGAGGCTCGTCGCGCCGTCGATCGAGACCGAATTGTCGTCCCACAGCACGGTCAGCTTTGACAGCTTCAGGTGCCCGGCCAATGACATCGCCTCGTGGCTGATCCCCTCCATCAGGCAACCGTCGCCGCAGAACACATAGGTGCGGTGATCGACGACGTCGTCACCGAATTCGGCGGCTAGATGGCGTTCGGCGAGCGCCATGCCGACCGACGTCGCGATGCCCTGGCCGAGCGGTCCGGTCGTGGTCTCGATCCCGGTCGCCAGCCCGCGCTCCGGATGGCCGGCGGCCTTGCTGCCGAGCTGACGGAAGCGCTCGATCTCGGCCATCGTCATGTCGGGGTAGCCGGTCAGATGCAACAGGCCGTAGAGCAGCATCGAGCCGTGCCCGTTCGACAGCACGAAGCGGTCGCGGTCGGGCCAGTCCGGGTGCAATGGGTCGAAGCGCAAGAACTGGCTGAACAGCACCGTGGCGATGTCGGCCATGCCCATCGGCATGCCGGGATGGCCGGATTTCGCCTTTTCGACGGCATCCATCGCCAGCGCGCGCAACGCATTCGCCATGCGGCGCAGTTTCGGGTCTCGCGGCGCGGGGAGCGGCGCGAGGGCGGAGGCAGCGGCGGGGGAAGTGCTCATAGGAGGGCAACATAAGAGCCGCTCCGGCGAGGGCAAGCACGATACGAGCACGGCGGTAAGGATTGTTTAACGGCAGTGGCTTCGCTAACCTCCGTCGAGCCGGGTTTTCCGCGACCGTATCGACCGCAACTAGGGGACGCGAGCAATGGCGATCATCGTCGGGTCAGGCGACTACAAATACGAGATCAAAGAAAACTGGGCCAAGCTTCCCGATGGCTGGTCGTTCAAGGAAGTGGCCGCGGTCGGCGTCGACAAGAGCGACAATGTCTACGCCTTCGGCCGCGGCGAGCACCCGATGATGGTGTTCGACCGCGACGGCAATTTTCTGCGGTCGTGGGGCGAGGGCCAGTACCCGCGCGCCCACGGCGTCCATATGGGTCCTGACGATTCAATCTACCTGACCGACGATGGCGGCCATTTCGTGCGCAAATGCTCGCTCGACGGCAAGGTACTGCTGGAGTTGGGCGTTCCCGGGACGCCGGCGCCCTATCTGAGCGGCGAGCCGTTCAACCGCTGCACCCACACCGCCCTCTCGCCGAAAGGCGAAATTTATGTCTCGGACGGCTACGGCAACGCCCGCGTCCACAAATATTCGCCGGACGGCAAGCTCTTGATGTCATGGGGCGAGCCCGGCAGCGATCCCGGCCAGTTCAACCTCGTCCACAACATCTGCACCGACGCCGATGGCTGGGTCTACGTCGCCGACCGCGAGAACCACCGGGTCCAGGTATTCGACGGCAACGGCAAGTACGAGACGCAGTGGAACAATCTGCACCGGCCGTGCGGGCTTTATATGCCGTACAGCCACAACCCGGTCTGCTATATCGGCGAACTTTCGGTCAACCGCCTCAACGCCAATCTCGGCCCGCGGGTCAGCATCGTCGACAATCAGGGCAAGCTGTTGTCGCGCATCGGCGACCCGTTTGCCGGGACGGCGCCGACCTCGTTTATCGGGCCGCACGGCCTCGCGGTCGACAGCCGCGGCGATCTTTACGTCGGCGAGGTGTGCTGGACCTTGTGGCCCGGCCTGTTCCCGAACCAGCCGCATCCGGCGGGGCTGCGAGCTTTACAGAAATACGAACGCATCCAGTGACCGAAATGTCATTGCCAGCGGCGCGAAGCAATCTCGATCCGACCACTGGCCGGCCCGGAATTGCTACGTCGCTCTGACGGGCGCTTCGCAATGACCAGCCTGCAACAGGAGCAAAACATGGCGATCATCGTTGGCGACGGCGACTACAAATACCGGATCATCGAGGATTGGGCGAAACTGCCCGACAAATGGTCGTTCAAGGAGGTCGGCGCAGTTGGCGTCGACGCCAAGGACAACGTCTATGTGTTCAACCGCGGCGATCATCCGGTCATGGTGTTCGACCGCGATGGTAATTTCCTACGCTCCTGGGGCGAAGGTCAGTATCCGCGGGCGCACGGCGTCCATATGGGCCCCGACGATTCGATCTACCTGACCGACGATGGCGGCCATTTCATGCGCAAATGCTCGCTCGACGGCAAAGTGCTGCTCGAACTCGGGGTACCCGGCAAGCCGGCGCCCTATATGAGCGGCGAGCCGTTTCACCGCTGCACCCACACCGCCTTGTCGCCGAAGGGCGAGATTTACGTTTCCGACGGCTACGGCAACGCCAAAGTCCACAAATATTCGCCCGACGGCAAATTGCTGATGTCGTGGGGCGAACCCGGCACCAACCCCGGCGAGTTCAACATCGTGCACAACATCTGCACCGACGCCGATGGCTGGGTGTATGTCGCCGATCGTGAGAACCACCGCATCCAGGTGTTCGACGGCAACGGCAAATACGAGACGCAGTGGAACAATCTACATAGGCCGTGCGGGCTCTACATGGACTACACCCGTCACCCGGTCGCTTATATCGGCGAGCTCGGGCCGGTGCAGCCGGTCAACCGCAACAGCCCGAACCTCGGCCCACGGGTCAGCATCGTCGACAATCAGGGCAAGCTGTTGTCGCGCTTCGGCGACATGCATGCCGGAACCGCTCCGACCTCATTTCTAGGCCCGCACGGGCTTACTGTCGACAGCCGCGGCGATCTCTATGTCGGCGAGGTGTCGTGGACGCAATGGCCGCAATTCTTCCCGGACACACCGCGTCCCGCCTACATCCGCTCGCTGCAGAAGTATGAGCGCGTGCATTGAGCGGCACCGCGCGGCACGGGCGAGACTGAAGGGTTGAGCCGGCTGGACGAGGCGCTGGCGCGGCTCGAACGCGCGGTGACGCGTCTCGAAGCCGCGTGGAGCGGCGGTAAGGGGGTAGCCGCGGGGGAACGGCGCCCCGCTGAAAGCGATGCGGAAACCGTGCGGCGGCGCGCCGCCGCCGGCGAAATCGCCGCCCGTGTCGACAGCGCACTGGCCCGTGTCGGCCGGGTCCTTGGAGGGGAGGGATTGAGATGAGTCAGGTCGCGGTCACGGTCAACGGCCGACCGTATAAGATCACTTGCGACGACGGTCAGGAGCCGCGCATTCGCCGGCTTGCCCAATATGTCGACGCGCGGGTCGGTGAGTTCGCCAAGGGCATCGGCCAGGTCGGGGAAGCCCGGCTGTTGCTGCTCGCGGCTTTGGTCATTGCCGATGAACTGTCCGACGCTAACGAGGCCCTGCAGGAAGAGCGCAGCCGCGTGCGCGCCGCGGAAGCCGAAGCAGCCGACGCTGCCGACGCCGCAGCCAGCGGGGTTCACGGCATCGCCCAGCGTATCGAGGCTATTGCGGCGCGGCTGGAGAGCCCCTAGCTTTCCTGTTGGGAGTGGGGCTGCGCGGTGCGTCAGGACGCATGTTACCCCGGGGCCGATACCTACCTCTTGGGAGCTGTCCCTGCCGGAGTTGTGGCTTCGGCACATGGCCCCCACCTGCTACGGCGGGCCACGGTGGGATTGCACGCCAACGGCCGAGGTGGCTCCACCCCGCATTCCTGATATCGGCGGCGTCCGAGCGGCGGGGCCATCGTGAATATTCTGTTCTGCGGCGATGTGATGGGACGAGCCGGCCGCGAGGCCGTTAGGCAGCACGTGCCAGCGCTGCGACGCGATCTCGCGCTCGATCTGGTTGTCGTCAATGCCGAGAACGCCGCTCACGGGTTTGGCCTGACCGAGCGGCTGTGCGGCGAATTTTATGAATGTGGCGTCGACATCCTGACCACCGGCAACCACGTCTGGGACCAGCGTGAGCTGATCGCTTACATCGACCGCGACCCGTGCGTGTTGCGGCCGGCGAATTTTCCCTCGGGAACGCCTGGAGCCGGTTGGCGGATGCACCCGGTAGCCGGTGGCCGCAACGCGCTGGTGATCAATCTGATGGGTCGGCTGTTCATGGATGCGCTCGACGACCCGTTCGCCCGGCTCGGCGGCGATTCTCGCCGATTTTCCACTAGGGGCTGGCGACGCGGACGCGATTCTGGTCGACTTTCACGCCGAGGCATCGAGCGAAAAGATGGCGCTCGGGCATTTCGCCGACGGGCGCGTCTCGGCTGTGTTCGGCACGCATTGCCATGTGCCGACGGCGGACGCCCAGATCCTGCCGGGCGGCACCGCCTATCAGACCGATGCCGGGATGTGCGGCGACTACGATTCGGTGATTGGGCTGCAAAAGGGTCCCGCGGTGCGCCGCTTCATCACCAGGATGCCGGGGGAGCGTCCTCAGGTCGCCGATGGCGAGGGCACCTTGTGCGGGGTTCTGCTCGAGACCGACGACGAAAGCGGACTCGCGCGGCGAGTAGAGCCTGTGCGAATTGGCGGTCGCCTAACGTGGCAGGTGCCGCACCGCTAGCCGCGGAACTCCAGAATTTTGGCGGTTCGTGAGGCCGGCCGCAACCGCCGCCGGACGCCCCAATCCTGCCATATTGGGTTGTTAGCCCGCTTCATAGCCCCTATGAAGGGCTTCACACTCAAGGTTGACGGGCGCCGCGCGGAGATCGATGGCTGGCCACTCGCAATTCAAAAACATCATGTACCGGAAAGGCGCGCAGGACAAAAAGCGCGGCAAGGTCTTTACCAAGATCATCCGGGAATTGACGACGGCTGCCCGCACCGGGCTGCCCGACCCCGCTGCGAACCCGCGGCTGCGCGCTGCGGTGCTGGCCGCCCGCCAGGCCAATATGCCGAAGGACACGGTCGACCGCGCGATTCGGCGCGGCGCCGGCGGCGAAGCTGATGCCGCCTACGACGAGGTACGCTACGAGGGCTACGGACCCGGCGGCACCGCGGTCATCGTCGAGGCGCTTACCGACAATCGCAACCGCACCGCGAGCGAAATCCGCGCCGCCTTTACCAAGTCCGGCGGTGCTCTCGGCGAGACTAACAGCGTCGGCTTCCTATTCGACCGGGTCGGCGAGATCGTCTACCCGGCCGGAGCGACCGAAGCCGACGAGATGTTCGAGGCGGTCCTCGAGGCCGGGGCCGACAATGTCGAGAGCGATGCCGAGCAGCACGTCGTGACCAGCGCCGCCGATGATTTGAACACCGTGCGTGACGCGCTCGAACAGCGTTTCGGCCTGGCCGCCTCGGCGCGGCTGGTGTGGCGGCCAAAGACCGCAGCACCGATCGACGAGGACAATGCAACCGCTCTATTCAAGCTGCTCGAGACGCTCGAAGACAGCGACGATGTCCAGAACGTCTACGCCAACTTCGAGGTGGCCGAGGACGTGATGGCGCGGCTCGGCGCCTGAATGACTGATCGACCCGGGCCGGTTTGCTGCCTGCCGTCTGCCCCCCGGTCGGGGATAGGGAGAGGCGAGGAGGGTCGGGCTGAGTAGAATTGCAATGCCCGCCCCCACCCGTCGATTGCACCGCGGCGGGGTCCTCCTCCCTCCCCGCTCCCCGCAATGAGTGGCGAGGGACGCTAGCCGATGCGCGTGTTGGGGCTTGATCCAGGGCTGCGGCATACCGGCTGGGGAGTGATCGACGTCGATGGCAATCGCCTGACCCATGTCGCCGACGGCGTGGCGCATGCCGCGACCGATCAGTCGCTAGCGACGCGGCTGGTGTCGCTGTTCCGCCAGATCGGCGATGTGCTCGAACGCTTTCACCCGGACGAAGCCGCGGTCGAGGAGACCTTTGTCAATCGCAACCCGGCCTCGACCTTGAAGCTTGGCGTCGCCCGCGGCGTCGTGCTGCTTGCACCGGCCGAACGTGGGCTGCCGGTCGCCGAATATTCGGCGAACCTGATCAAGAAGACTGTGGTCGGAGTCGGCCATGCCGAGAAATCGCAAATCCAGATGATGGTTCGACGGATCCTGCCGGGCTGCGAGACGGCTGCGGCCGACGCCGCCGACGCGCTTGCGGTGGCGATCTGTCACGCGCACCTCGCGCTGACGCGCCGCGCCTGGGAAACTTTTGAATGATCGCCAGGCTCGCCGGGATTGTAGATGCCATCGATCAGGACGGCGCGATCATCGATGTCGGCGGCGTCGGCTATCTGGCTTTTTGTTCGACTCGCACCATCGCCCTGTTGCCACCGGCCGGCTCACCGACGCGCCTGCTGATCGAGACGCATGTCCGCGAGGACCACATCCACCTTTACGGCTTCATCGACACGGCCGAACGCGACTGGTTCCGGCTGCTGACGACTGTGCAGGGAGTTGGCGCGCGGCTCGCCCTGTCGATTTTGTCGGCGGTGACGCCCGAGGATCTCAGCCTCGCCATTTTCGCCCAGGATCGGGCGGTGATGGCGCGCGCCGACGGGGTGGGTCCCAGGCTCGCAGCCCGTATCGTCAACGAACTCAAGGACAAGGTCAGCGGGCTCACTGCGTCGCCAGCGCAGTCCGCCGAACCGACATCCTCCGGCATCGCCGGTAGCGGCGCGGCCGCCGACGCCGTCTCTGCCCTGGTCAATCTTGAATGGGGCCGGGCCGAAGCGTTCGCCGCCGTGGCAATCGGCGATGAACCGGCTTGGCAACGGCGCCGGCGTCGATGCGCTGATCCGCGCCGCGCTGCAGGAACGCACCCCATGAACGCTATCGGGCCATGAGCGAGGCCGGCCCCCGCATCATCGCCCCCGAACGCGCCGAGCAGGACGCCGCCGAGGCATCCTTGCGGCCGCTGGTATTGGCCGAATTCGTCGGTCAGCGGCAATTGCGTGACAATCTGGCGGTCTTCATCGAGGCCGCCAAGGCGCGCGGCGAAGCGCTCGACCACGTGCTGTTGTTCGGCCCGCCGGGGCTGGGCAAGACCACCCTGGCGCAGATCGTCGCGCGCGAGATGGGAGTGGGCTTTCGCGCGACCTCCGGCCCGGTGATCCAGCGCGCCGGCGATCTCGCCGCGCTGCTGACCAACCTCGCAGCCGCGTGACGTGCTGTTCATCGACGAGATCCACCGGCTGACCCCGTCGGTCGAGGAAATCCTCTATCCGGCGATGGAGGATTTTCACCTCGATCTGATCATCGGCGAGGGGCCGGGCGCCCACTCCATTCGCTACCCGCTGCCGCCCTTCACCCTGGTCGGGGCGACGACCCGGTCTGGGCTGATCACCCGGCCCTTGCGCGAGCGTTTTGGCATTCCGCTGCGGCTGTTGTTCTACGAGCCGGCCGAACTGGCGCAAATCGTCGGCCGCGGCGCGCGGGTGCTCGCCTTCGATCTGCGGCCTGACGGCGCGGCCGAGGTGGCGCGGCGCGCACGCGGCACGCCGCGCGTGGCGATGCGGCTATTGCGCCGGATTCGCGATTTTGCCGCGGTCGAGGGGATGGAAACGGTCGACGCCGATGCGGCCGATGCGGCGCTGTTGCGGCTTGAAGTCGACGGGCGCGGGCTCGACGGCATGGATCGGCGCTATTTGCGCTGCATTGCCGAAAATTACGGCGGCGGCCCGGTCGGGGTCGAGACCATGGCGGCGGCGCTCGGCGACGAGCGTGACGTCGTCGAGGAGGTCATCGAGCCCTATCTGATCCAGGAAGGGTTTGTGCAGCGAACCCCGCGCGGCCGCATGCTGACCCGGCTTGCCTTTCGCCATCTCGACCTGCCGATGCCGGCGATGCTGCCGGCCCAGCTCGACCTCCTGGCGGACCTGCCGCTCGGCGGCGAGGCCGAGGAGATGCCCTGACGCCAATGCCCCAGCCCATCCGATCCGACGCCGACGATCGTCCAAAAGACGCCATAAAAGGTTCAAAGAATGCCGCCTGCTGCCGTCGACACCTTGCCGCTTGCCGGTGCGGTTCCTCATGATCTGTCGATTACCGCGTTGTTTCTGCAATCGGATGCCATCGTCAAAACCGTCATGCTGATATTGCTGCTGGCCTCGTTCTGGTCGTGGGCGGTGATTTTCGACAAGGTGATCCGGCTGCGCCGCCTGCGTCATGCCGCGTCTAGTTTCGAGGAGAGTTTCTGGTCGGGCGGTTCGCTCGACGATCTTTACGAGCGCGTCGGCCAGCGCCCGCCCGATCCGATGACCGCGGTGTTTTCGGCGGCGATGCGCGAATGGCGGCGCAGCGCCGCAAAGGGCCTGCTCGGCACCGCGATCATGCGGGCGAGCCTGCAGCAGCGCATCGAGCGGGTCATGAACATTACCGTCGGCCGCGAGATGGAGCGGGTCGAGCGGTTTATGGCGTTCCTCGCGACGGTCGGCGCAACAGCACCGTTCGTCGGCCTGTTTGGTACCGTCTGGGGCATCATGGACAGCTTTCAGTCGATCGCCGCCTCCAAGAACACCAGCCTCGCGGTCGTCGCTCCAGGCATCGCCGAATTGCTGTTTGCCACAGCACTCGGCCTGGTCGCCGCGATCCCGGCGGTTGTCGCCTACAACAAGCTCGCGACCGATTTCGGGCGCTACGCCGGCCGGCTGGAGGCGTTTTCCTCGGAGTTCAGCGCGATATTGTCGCGCCAGCTCGACGAGAGGCCCTGAACCGTGGCGCTGCCAGCCTCAGCGGGAACGGCCGGGTTGCCCGCGCCGGGCGTTATCGGCCGATGGCCGAAATCAATGTGACGCCGCTGGTCGACGTCATGCTGGTGCTGCTTGTCGTGTTCATGGTCGCGGCCCCGCTGTTGACCGTCGGAGTGCCGGTCGACCTGCCGCAGACCCAGGCGCCGCCGATCACCGAGCCGAAGGAGCCGCTGGTCATCAGCGTCAACAACGAGGGCAAGATCTTCATCCAGGACACCGAGGTGCCGACCGACGGCCTGGTGCCGCGCCTGC
Organism: uncultured Alphaproteobacteria bacterium; assembly: GCA_963821795.1. Taxonomy (GTDB): domain Bacteria; phylum Pseudomonadota; class Alphaproteobacteria; order ATCC43930; family CGMCC-115725; genus AP-15. The sequence continues at coordinate 129,313 of CAWGFH010000004.1, read as the reverse complement.
AGGCGATCACCGGGGCCAATCCCGACGCGCTCGTCTATGTCAGGGCCGACAAATCGATCGATTACGGCCGCGTACTCGAAGTCATGAGCCTGATCAGCAGCGCCGGGTTTCGCAAGGTTTCGCTGATCGCGCAGACGCCGAAAGGGGTTGTGGACAACGCCGCCCCCGCCGCCGCAGCCGCCGAACGCTCGGCTGGGACTGCGAAGCGCTGAGAACCTGTCCGCGGGCGCCCAAGGATGAGCCTGGCCTATGCCGATCCGGCGCCGCCGCCGGAACCCCCGCTCCCCGAGGCAATGCCCGAGGGTGTCGGGCGCCGCGGCCTCGCGCTGTCGGGGGTGCTGCACCTTGTCCTTGGCAGCCTTTTCATCTTTGGCCTGCCGACCCTGTTTCATCCGACGCCTCCGCAGGACATGCCGATCGCGGTCCAGCTAGTGACGATGGGGCCGGAGACGCGGGCGACGCACCCCAACCCGGATATGCCCGAGCGCGAGGCAAAGCCCGATATACCCGTTCCGGGTCCGCCTGGACCGAAACCCGAACCCGAGCCGACCCCACCCCAGCAATCGCCGCCACCCGCCGCGGCGGCGGCGCCCCCAGCCCCGCCGGCGCCAACGCCGCCGGAGCAGAAGCCAGCGCCTCCCCCGCCGCCTCCCCTGCCCGAGCCCAAGCCGGCGCCGCCGCCTCCCCCGCCGAAGCCGGTCGACAAGGTCGAAGCGCCACAGCCTACGCCCGACAAGCCGATGCAGGTCGCGCGGGCCGAGGCCAAGGCCGAAGCTAAGAAATACGACCCTGGCCAGTTTGATGCGCTGCTGAAAAATCTTGCCGCCCAGGACGCCACACCAACGCCGGACGAATCGCCGCGTAAGATGCGGGTCGCCTCGGGCGTCGCATCCTCGCAGCCGCGCGCGCCGCTCGGCAGCCAGCTCAGCGCCAGCGAACTCGACATGATCCGCGAGCAGATCGCGCGCTGTTGGAACATCCCCGCGGGTGCGCGCGACGCCAAGGATCTGGTCGTCGAGCTCCGGGTCGAAGTCGGTCCCGACGGCATGGTGCAGCAGGCGACGATCGTCGATCAAGGGCGGGTCGCCGCCGACCCGTTCTTCCGGGCCGCCGCGGAAAGCGCCCGGCGCGCCTTATTCAACCCGATGTGCCGGCCGTTGCGTCTGCCCCCCGACAAGTACGATGTCTGGAAGGACATGGTCGTCGATTTCAGCCCAAGGGATTTGTTATGAACATACGCCGCTTACTCTTTTCCGGCGCTTTGAGCACTGTGCTCGCGGTCGTGCTGTGGTCGGCGGCCCCGGCGTGGGCCGAACTGCGGATCGACATCACCAGCGGACAAGTCCAGCCGATGCCGATCGCAATCCCGGCCTTTGCCGGCGGGGGCGGCGCCGAAGCCCAGGCCGGGACCAACATCGCCAGCGTCGTTTCGGCGGATCTAGAACGCTCGGGACTGTTTCGCCCGGTCGATCCGCGCAGCTTCATTCAGAATGTATCGGCAACCGACGGCAGCGCACCGCGCTTTGGCGATTGGCGCCAGATCAACGCTCAGGCGCTGGTTACCGGCACGGTTCAAACCCAGGGCGACGGCCGGCTTGGGGTACAGTTCCGGCTGTGGGACGTCTTTGCCGAACAGCAGCTGACCGGCTTTGGCTACACGACGACGCCGCAGAATTGGCGCCGCATCGCCCATATCATCGCCGACGAGATTTACAAGCGGATCACCGGCGAGGACGGGTATTTCGATACACGCATCGTCTTTGTCGCCGAGTTCGGCCCGGCCCAGAACCGGGTCAAGCGTTTGGCGATCATGGATCAGGACGGGGCCAACGTTAAATACCTGAGTGACGGGCGGTCGATGGTGCTTACCCCGCGTTTCTCGCCGACCGCGCAGGAGATCACCTACCTGTCTTACGCCGGCAAAAATCCGCGCGTCTATCTGCTGAACATCGATACAGGGCAGCAGGAAGTGATCGGCGATTTTCCCGGCATGACCTTCGCGCCTCGGTTTTCGCCGGACGGCAACCGGGTCGTCTTGAGCCGGGCCGAGGGCGGCGCCACCAACATCTATGCCTTCGACCTGCGGACCCATAGCGCGAGGCGGCTCACCGACAGCCAGGCCATCGACACCTCTCCTTGCTACTCGCCGGACGGCAGCCAGATCGTCTTCAACTCCGATCGGGGCGGTTCGCAGCAGCTCTATATCATGAGCGCCGAGGGCGGCGGCGCCAGGCGGATCAGCTTCGGCTCGGGCAAGTATGGTACGCCGGTGTGGTCACCGCGCGGTGACCTGATCGCCTTCACCAAGATCAGCGGCGGCTCGTTCTATATCGGGGTGATGCATCCCGACGGCTCGGGCGAGCGGCTGTTGACCCAAGGTTTTCTGGTCGAGGGTCCGACCTGGGCGCCCAATGGTCGAGTTTTGATGTATTTCAGCCAGGGACCGTCCGATTCGCGCGGCTATGGCGGTTCGCCGCACCTGCAAACAATCGACTTGACGGGCTACAACCAGCGTGACGTGCCTACGCCCGGGGCTGCATCGGATCCGGCCTGGTCTCCGTTGCTGCGCTAAGCAGCCGCCAGATATTACTTATACAGACAGCGGGGGTTCACGATATGCGCGGAAAAATCATTGGCTTGGCTGGAGTTGTTTTGCTGCTAGCCGCGTGCAGCAGCACGCCGGCGCCGGCACCCACGGGACCCACGGGTCCCGCCGGTCCCGGTGGCGCCGGGGCGGGCGCGGTGGTCCCGGGCTCGCAGCAGGACCTGGCGCAGAGCGCCGGCGACCGTGTCTTTTTCGAGTTCGATCGGTCGGACATCACCTCCGAGGCCCAGCAGATCCTCGAGCGTCAGGCGGCTTGGCTACAGCGTTATCCGAACGTCACCGTCACGATCGAGGGACATTGCGACGAGCGCGGCACGCGCGAGTACAACCTTGCCCTCGGCGAGCGCCGCGCCTCGGCGGTCAAGAATGTGCTGGTCGCCGCCGGTATTCCGGCCTCGCGTATCGCGACGATCAGCTACGGCAAGGAGCGCCCGATCGCTCTGGGCTCGGACGAACAGGCCTGGGCCCAAAATCGCGTTGCCATCACCACGGTCAACTGAACGCGCGCCCCCAGCGGGCCCCTTCGGTGGGCCCGGTCCGCCTATTTGTCTCTGACGCTGGGTGACGTGCGCGTCGGATCGTATCCCCTATCGGGCGATCGGGGTCGGCGAGGCAGGGCCAAATCCCGGGATGTCGAGCGGCGGGCTCGCGGACGCCCTTTTTTCGCCTAAAACCGGACCTACTAGCGTAGTCTGAGATGGTCCGCGTCGCTCGCGCCCGCATGCGGCGCCACCCCCAGACCGAAGCGGGCATCCCAAGAGGCCCCAGTTGATGATCCGGCGATCCATCCTGCCGCCATTTCGTCCGGTCCTGCTGCTGGTAATGTTCTCGATCGCACCGATCCCGACGGCTTTCGCGCAGGACGCCGCGACGCAAGAGCGCCTCGATCGCATCGAGCGGGATCTCAGCATGCTGCAGCGGCAGGTTTATCGCGACGCCGGGGACGCGGCGCCGGCGGGCGTGGCCGGCGGCAATATTGCCGTCAACCTTCAGGTTCGGATGGACCGGATCGAGCAGCAGATGCGCGACCTGACCGGGCGTGTGGAGAACATGACGAACGAGGTCGAACAGCTGCGCCAGCGCCTCGAACAGGTCAACAGCGACATCGATGTGCGCCTCGGTCAAGGCCAAGGGCAGGCATCGGCGCCGCCTGAGCCGCCGCTGCCCAGGCGTCCTTTCCCCGGCCCGGCGATGGCGGCGAGCGAGCCGGCGCCGGTCACCGACGCTCCGCCTGTGCCCTATGGCCGCCCCCCACCGCCCGACTCCTTACAGCCGCCGGATCAGTCCGCGAGTTTCGGCACCCTGACCCCTCCCGGCGCGGCGGGACCGCCTCCGGAGCGGCCTTATCCTGGTCCGGCGGAACTGGGGAAGCAGGCCGCGAGCGCCGGCAGCTTGCGGCCGCCGGGCGATGCGGCACTTCCTTCGGGGTCGGCCTCGGCGCAATACAACGCCGCTTTCGGGCTCCTGCGCCGGGCAGATTATCCCGCCGCGGAAGACGCGCTGCGCAGCTTCGTCCAGCAGCATCCGAGGGATCCGTTGGCCGGCAATGCCCAATATTGGCTAGGCGAGAGCTTCTACGCGCGCGGCAAATATACCGAAGCCGCCGCTGCTTTTGCCGAGGGCTACCAGCGCTATCCAAAAGGACCGAAAGCAGCCGATGGGCTGCTCAAGCTGGGTATGGCGCTCGACCATGCCAACCAGAAGCACAATGCCTGCCTCGCGCTGGTGCAGCTGGACCATGCCTTTCCACACCCGGGCAATGCCATAAAGGACCGGTCGGCGCAGGAGAAAAAGCGGCTCGGGTGCTGAATACGGGGGTGTCCGCACGACCCCTGAGCGCGGACGAACTGGGTTGGGCGCTGCACCGGCTCGCCTGTTTCGAGAGAGCGCCATTTATTGCCGTGGGCGTCTCGGGCGGTCCGGACAGTCTTGCCCTGGCGATCCTGAGCGACCGCTGGGCGCGCTCTCGCGGCGGCACGATCTGCGCGTTGACCGTCGACCACCGGCTGCGGCCCGAGAGCGGCGCCGAGATCCGCCGCCTCGCTGGGTGGCTGTCGGCTCGGGGGATCCGGCATGAAATCCTGGTCTGGGAGGGAGAAAAGCCGGCGACGGGGATCCAGGAGGCGGCGCGGGCGGCGCGCTATCGGCTGCTCGCAAAATGGTGCCGCGAGCAGGGTTGCCTGCATCTGCTGACCGCGCATCACCGCGAAGATCAGGCCGAAACCTTCCTTATTCGTCGCGCTTCAAAGAGCGGTGTCGACGGCCTCGCCGGGATGTCCGCAGTTCGCGAACTCGATTGCTGCCGGGTCCTGCGTCCGCTGCTCGGCATTCCGAAAGTGCGCTTGACCGCGACGCTTGCCGCCGAGGGCCAACCCTACATCGCGGACCCGAGCAATCGCGACCCGGCCTTTGCGCGGGCGCGCCTGCGCGCCGGCAGGGTGGCGAGACGGGATGTCGACCCCGACGCGGCGGTCCTCGAGGTAGCCGGCAGGTTCGCTCGCGAGCGGGCGGCCCGAGAGCGCGCAAGTGACGCACTGCTGGCGCGAGCAGCGAGCGTGCACCCAGCCGGGTTCGCAGCACTCGATGTCGCCACGTTACTGTCGGCGCCGACGGAAATTGCCGAGAGAGCGCTCAGCGCGCTCGTCGCCATGCTCGGCGCCGGCCTCTATCCGCCGCGCCGACAGGCAGTCTGCCGACTGCTTCGCGTGCTCGCCGGCGGCGCGCGCGGAGGCTATACGCTTGCCGGCTGTCGCTTCGTCCCGTGGCGTGGCCGGTATCTCGTCTTGCGAGAGTTGGCTGCGGCTGCGGGTCCATTGCTAATCCACCCCGGGGCGAGCCTCGTCTGGGATCGGCGGTTCACGGTGACTCTGCCCGAGACTGCGGCCGGGTCCCTCGCGGTCGATTATCTGGGCGAAGGCGGGATCACCAAGCTCGATTGGCGGGCGCCGGCGCTGCGGGGCATTCGTTTGCCGCCCCTGATCCGACCGATTTTGCCGGCGATAAGGGACGAAAATGGCATTGCCGCCGTTCCCCATCTTGGATACCGGCGCCGAGGAGTCCGACTATTGCCGAAGCTCATTTTTCGACCCGTCAAATCTCTGTCCGAGGCTGGCTTCGCGGTTGTTAAACCCGGCGCTGTGCTTATGTGATGACTCGGGCGGACAGTGGTCGGCTGGCTTCGGTTGGCGTAGGGTTGTCTGGTGCGTATTGCCCGGTAGGCATGGAAAGGCGTTCGTCGTGAATAACTTCGGCAAAAATCTCGCCTTGTGGATCGTGATCGGGCTGCTTCTCGTTGCGCTGTTCAATCTATTTCAGACTTCAACCAACCGCGGGCCGCAATCGACCCTCGCCTTTTCCGACTTTCTTAACGACGTAAGTCGCGGTCAAGTCTCCGACGTAACCATTCAGGGCAACACGATCAGCGGGCATTTCACCGACAGCCGAGCTTTTTCGACCTATGCGCCGAACGACCCGAATCTGGTGAGCAAGCTCGTCGATAAGGGTGTTCGGATCTCGGCCGCTCCGGTCGACGACAACGTGCCGTCGCTGTTCGGCGTACTGATCTCGTGGTTCCCGATGCTGCTGCTGATCGGCGTGTGGATTTTCTTCATGCGGCAGATGCAGGGCGGCGGCGGTCGGGCGATGGGCTTCGGCAAAAGCCGGGCGCGGCTGTTGACCGAAAAAGTCGGGCGGATCACGTTCGAGGATGTAGCTGGGATCGACGAGGCCAAGCAGGAGCTCGAAGAGATTGTCGAGTACCTGAAGGACCCGCAGAAATTTCAGCGCTTGGGCGGTAAAATCCCGAAAGGCGTCCTGCTGGTCGGTCCGCCCGGGACCGGCAAGACCTTGCTGGCGCGGGCGATCGCCGGCGAAGCGAACGTGCCGTTCTTTACGATTTCCGGCTCCGACTTTGTGGAGATGTTCGTCGGCGTTGGCGCCAGCCGGGTGCGCGACATGTTCGAGCAGGGCAAGAAGAACGCCCCCTGCATCATCTTCATCGACGAGATTGACGCGGTCGGCCGCCATCGCGGCGCCGGTCTCGGCGGCGGCAACGACGAGCGCGAGCAGACCCTGAACCAGCTGCTGGTCGAGATGGACGGGTTCGAGGCGAATGAGGGAGTGATCCTAATCGCCGCCACCAATCGGCCCGACGTGCTCGATCCGGCGTTGTTGCGGCCGGGCCGCTTCGACCGTCAGGTGGTCGTACCGAACCCCGACGTCGTCGGCCGTGAGAAAATCCTCAAAGTGCATATGCGCAAGGTGCCCCTCGCGGCCGATGTCGACGCCAAGATCATCGCCCGCGGCACACCCGGTTTCTCCGGGGCCGACCTCGCCAATCTCGTTAACGAGGCGGCGTTGATGGCGGCAAGGCGCGGTAAGCGCTCGGTGGCGATGAGCGAGTTCGAGCACGCCAAGGACAAAGTCATGATGGGCGCGGAGCGGCGCTCGATGGTGATGACCGAGGACGAAAAGAAGCTGACGGCCTATCACGAGGCTGGCCACGCGCTGTGCATGCTTTATGCCGAGGGACACGAACCCCTGCATAAGGTTACGATTATCCCGCGCGGGCGGGCGCTCGGAATCACCATGTACCTGCCGGAACGCGACAAGTACAGCCAGTCGAAGCTCGAGATCAAAGCGATGGTGGCCAGCCTGTTCGGTGGCCGGGTCTCCGAGGAGCTGATCTTCGGCACCGACAAGGTGACGACCGGCGCCGCGGATGACATCCGCCGGGCAACCTATCTGGCGCGGCGGATGGTTACCGAGTTCGGGTTCAGCGAAAAGCTCGGCCCATTGCGCTATAGCGACAACGAGGAGGAGGTGTTCCTCGGCCACTCGGTGACCCAACGCAAGAACGTCTCGGACGCGACTGCCAAGGTCATCGACGAGGAGATCCGGCGTCTCGTCGACGAAGGCGAGCAGACCGCCCGCGACATTCTGACCGCGCGCATCGACGAACTGCATGCGCTGGCCAAGGGGCTGCTCGAGTACGAGACGCTGTCAGCCGATGAGATCCGTCGGATCGTCAGGGGTGAACGGATCGTTCGCGAAACCTCCGCTACATCGTCACAGCAGAGTGACGACGGGCGGTCTGGCAGGCGCAGCTCGGTGCCGCCAGCCGGTCGGCCCGCCGGCCTCGAGCCCGAGCCGCAGCCCGGCGGCTGATCAGCTTTTCCGGTTTTTTCTCACGTCTGCGCGACTCCGGGAGGAGTCGCGAAATGCCCTGATTAAGATTAATGAAATTGTCGTTTGACTCCGAGGAATATTTGTAGAGAATTATATTGTAACGGGGACACTTTTATTGCTTCGGGGATGCCATGGCGCGGAAGCTCTTCGGCACTGATGGGATCCGCGGTACTGCGAATATCGAGCCGATGACGCCCGAAACGGCGTTGAAAGTGGCGATGGCCGTTGGCGAATGCTTTAAGAACGGTGCGCACAAGCATCTGGTCGTCATCGGCAAGGATACCAGGCTTTCGGGATATATGCTCGAGCCGGCGCTCACCGCCGGGTTTGTTACGATGGGCATGGATGTCGTGCTGGTCGGTCCGTTGCCGACCCCGGCGATCGCCATGCTGACCCGCAGTTTGCGGGCCGATATCGGGGTCGTTCTGTCGGCCTCACACAACCCTTACGTGGATAACGGGATCAAGCTGTTCGGCCGCGATGGTTACAAGCTGTCGGATGAACTCGAGGGGACCATCGAGGCGCGCCTGGCCAACGGCCCCAGAAGTCGCGCTGTCCCGGCGGAGCTCGGTCGAGTCAAGCGGCTCGATGACGCCGGCGGCCGCTATATCGAGTTCGTCAAGCAGAGCTTCCCGCGCGGGCTTCGGCTGGACGGGCTGCGCATCGTCGTCGATTGCGCCCATGGCGCCGCCTACAAAGTCGCCCCAACCGTGTTCTGGGAGCTGGGCGCCGAGGTCTTTGCTCTTGGCGTGTCCCCCGACGGACTCAACATCAATCGAGAATGCGGCGCGCTCGCGCCCGACCAGATGCGGCGCGAAGTGTTGGCGCGCCGCGCCGACATCGGGATCGCACTCGACGGCGATGCCGACCGGCTGATCGTCGCCGACGAGCGCGGCGTCATCCTCGACGGCGACCAGCTGATGGCGCTGATCGCGACCGGGATGGCCCGGACCGGACGTTTGGATGGCAGCGCACTGGTGGCGACCGTTATGTCCAACCTGGGGCTGGAGCGGTACCTCACGGAGCAGCGTATAGGTCTGCATCGTACCGCCGTCGGTGACCGTTATGTCGTCGAAAGGATGCGCGCTCTAGGCTGCAATCTCGGCGGCGAACAGTCGGGTCACATCATCCTGGCCGATTATGCGACGACCGGCGACGGCTTGATTGCGGCGCTTCAGGTTCTCGCTTCAATCGTCGAAACCGGCCGGCCCGCGAGCGAAATCTGCAGGTTGTTCACACCGGTCCCGCAACGTTCGTCCAGCGTGCGCTATGGCCAGTTCGTGCCGCTTGACCGGCGCGTCGTCAAAGACGCGATAGCCGGTGGCGAGGCCCGGCTGGGCAACGCCGGCCGGCTAGTGATCAGGGAATCGGGGACCGAGCCGGTGATCCGGGTCATGGCCGAGGGCGAAGACGAGGAATTGGTGGCTTCGGTGGTCGAAGACATCTGTGCCGCGATCCGCTTGGTCGCCGCTGATGACCCGCCTTTGCCACCGCCGCCAGCGGCGCAGCACGACACGGCGCAGGCGGCGGAATAGTGCGTGGCCGCGTTCTGATCGTCGCCGGCTCCGATTCTGGCGGCGGCGCTGGAATCCAGGCTGACATCAAGACGGTGACGATGCTCGGCGCCTACGCGGCGACGGCGGTCACTGCGCTGACCGCGCAGAATACCGAGGGCGTCTTTGGCGTTCTGCCTATCCCTCCCGAATTCATCCGCCAGCAGATCGAAGTGGTTCTCGACGACATCGGCGCAGACGCGATCAAGACCGGCATGCTGCACGATGCCGCGGTGATCGAGACCGTTGCCGCAGTATTGCAGCATCGTTGGTCGGAGATCCCGCTGGTTGTCGATCCGGTCATGGTCGCCAAGGGGGGCGCCCGGCTGATCGACCCCGATGCGGTCGAGGCTCTCAAGCGACTGCTGATCGCACGGGCGGCGGTGCTGACCCCGAATTTGCCGGAAGCCGAAACCCTGTGCGGTGCGACAATCGACAGTGTCGCCGCGATGCGGGCTGCCGGCGAGGCCTTGCTGGCGCTCGGCTGCAGGGCCGTGCTGGTCAAGGGCGGACACCTGGCCTCGGACATCGTGTCGGACGTTCTTATTACCGGATCGGGCGTGCGGATCTGGGAAAGCGTGCGGATCGATACCCGCCACACCCACGGCACCGGCTGCACCCTCGCTTCGGCAATCGCCGCCGGCCTCGCCCAGGGCCTTGGGCTCGAGAGCGCCGTCGATCGTGCCCGCGCCTATGTGCAGCATGCGATCGCGAGCGCGCCCGGTTTCGGCCGCGGCCACGGCCCCCTCGACCACGCCCATCCGCTGCATTAAGACTGCAAGACGGCGGGTGGCGCGCGAGACTTTGCCAGCGCCGGTGCGGGGTGCGCATGCTGTTCGAATTTGTGACGGTGGACGTGTTCACCGATCGACGGTTTGGCGGAAATCCGCTTGCAGTGCTGCCCGACGCCAGCGGGCTGACTTCGGCGCAAATGCAGGCGATAGCGGGCGAATTCAACCTTTCGGAGACGACTTTCGTATTGCCGCCGAAAGACGCCGCGCATTCGGCCGAAGTGCGCATTTTCACGCCCAGAGCCGAGCTTCCTTTTGCCGGTCATCCGAATGTCGGCACTGCTTTTGTATTGGCCCGGCGGGGGCATCCGCATGATCCGCTGCTGTTCGAGGAAGAAGCCGGGCTGGTGCCGCTCGAGCTGTTGCACGAAGGCGGGGCGCCGGTCGGGGCACGGCTGACCGCCCCGCGACCGTTGTCGCGCGGCGCCGAGATCACGCCCGACATCGTCGCGGCCGCCTGCTCGCTCGCGGCCGACGACATCGAGACCCGTCACCATGCCCCCGGCATCGCCTCCTGCGGGACCGCGTTTATATTCGCCGAGCTGAAAACACGGCGAGCGTTGGCGGCGGCGCGGCCGCAGGCCGAGATCTTTGCGCGCAGTTTCCCGATTGACGGTGCGACAGGCATTCATCTCTATGTGCGCGAGGAGGCCGGCGGGATTGATTTGCGCGCCCGGATGTTCGCGCCGCTGCACGGTGTGCCCGAAGATCCCGCGACCGGCAGCGCCAATGTAGCTCTGGCGGGGCTGCTCGCGAGTTTGCGCCCCGAACCCGATCTCGACCTGCATTGGCGGATCGCCCAGGGTGTGGAGATGGGTCGCCCGAGCCTGCTCGATGCATCTGCCGTCAAACGCGGCGGCAGGGTCACCGAGACGCGGATCGGCGGAAGCTGCGTCGCGGTGATGAGCGGCACGATCGACGTCTAACGCTTACCGTCAGAAACTCATCATCGTCCGGGAGGTTTGCCATGCCGCGTATCGCAATATTGGTGGTTTGTCTTAGTCTCGGGGTGACCGGTCCGGCATTGGCGCAGTCGGTGGCGGCGATCCAAAAGTTGAACGATCAGTGGACCGCTGCGTTCAACAAGGGCGACGCTGCCGCGGTCGCGGCGATGTACGAGTCCGACGCTTATGTGCTCCCGCCCGGTCATGATCTCGTCAAGGGCCGGGCGGCGATCGAAGCCTTTTGGAGGCAGGCGGCAACCCAGGTGGCAGACGCGAAGCTCGTCACCCTCAGCGTATTGCCGCTGGGGCCGCGCGCAGCCCGCGAGATCGGCACCGTCGAGTTGGAAACCAAAGCTCAGCCGCCGCAGCAACTCGTCGGCAAATACGCCGTAGTCTGGCGCAAGGTCGGCGGTAAGTGGCTGCTTGCGACCGACATCTGGAACATGAACAAGTAGCTGTTGAACGGCGGTTTCCGGATGTGCAACGCCGGCGGGCCATTCCCGGCGGGAATGATCCGCTCTAAGTTTGTGGATCGCATTCTGGGGTAGCGCATGACGAAGAGTTATCGGGTGGCGGTAATCGCCGGTGACGGCATCGGGCGCGAGGTCATGCCCGAGGGTATCGCCGCGATGGAGGCGGCAGCGCGCATCTATGGGTTTGGCCTTCAGTGGCAGGAATTCGACTGGAGCTGCGAGCGCTATGTCAGCCTGGGGCGGATGATGCCCGAGGACGGGCTCGAGCGGCTCCGCCTCTACGACGCCGTCTATCTCGGCGCCGTCGGTCACCCGGAGGTTCCCGATCACGTCTCGCTCTGGGGGCTGCTGATCCCGTTGCGGCGCGGTTTTCAGCAATATGTCAATCTGCGTCCGGTACGGCTGCTCGCCGGAGTGCAGTCGCCGCTGCGCGATCGCGGCCCGGGTGACATCGATTTCTATGTCGTGCGCGAGAACAATGAGGGCGAATATTCAGAGATCGGCGGCCGGCTATACGCCGACAGCGAGCATGAGATGGCGATGCAGCAATCGGTGTTTACCCGCCGCGGTTGCGACCGGATCATGCGCTACGCGTTCGACCTCGCCCGCACCCGCAAGAAGCACGTGACCTCGGCCACCAAGTCGAACGGCATCATCCACACCATGCCGTTTTGGGACGAGCGCTTTGCCGCGGTCGCCCGCGATTATCCCGACGTCAAGACCGACCAGTATCATATCGATATTCTGACCGCGCATTTCGTGCGCCATCCCGACTGGTTTGACGTCGTGGTCGGTTCGAACCTGTTCGGCGATATCCTGTCCGACCTCGGACCTGCTGTCGTCGGTTCGATCGGCATAGCACCCTCGGGCAACATCAATCCCGAGCGCGAATATCCCTCGATGTTCGAGCCGGTCCACGGCTCTGCTCCCGACATTGCCGGTCGCGGCATCGCCAACCCGATCGGCCAAGTCTGGTCGGGGGCGATGATGCTCGCCCATTTTGGCGAGACCGCGGCGGCCGAAGCCGTCGAGCGCGCGATCGCCGACGTTCTGGCCGAAGGCGGCACCCGCACCCCCGATCTCGGCGGCAACGCCGGCACCAAGGATCTTGGCGCCGCGATCACCGCCGCGATCCGCTAACTACCGCTGCGCCGCCATAGCTGCCCGGGGGCGATCCGGCACGTCGTCGGTGTAACCGATCGCCGAACGGCGATGCGTCCCTGACCGAGTGTTACGCCGCGCCGCGAACCGCGACCTCTTTGATCTCGTCGCCGACGAACGGTTCGAATTCCTTGAAATTGGCTTCGAAGCGGCGGGTCAGCTCGCGCGCGGTCTCGTCGTAGGCGTCCTTGTCCGACCAGGTGCCGCGCGGATCGAGCACCTCATTCGGCACGTCAGGACAGGTCTCGGGCACGAGCAGCCCGAAATTCGGCTCCCGGCGCAATGGTGCGTCAGAAAGCCGGCCGTCGAGGGCGGCGCGCAACAAGGCCCGCGTATAGCCGATCGGCATGCGCTTGCCGACACCATAGGTGCCGCCTGACCAGCCGGTGTTGACCAGCCAGCACTGAAACTCGTGTTCCTTGATCTTCGCTCCCAGCATCTTGGCGTAGACCGAAGGGTGGCGCGGCATGAATGGGGCGCCGAAGCAGGTTGAAAAGGTCGCCTCCGGTGCGTTGCTGAGCCCCTTCTCGGTGCCGGCGACCCGCGCCGTGTAGCCCGACAGGAAATGGTACATCGCCTGTTCTGCCGTCAGTTTGGCGATCGGCGGCATGACCCCGAAAGCGTCCGCGGTCAGCATGACGACATTCGTCGGATGAGGCCCCAGCCCATGCGGGTCGGCATTGGGGATGTAGTCCAGCGGATAGCAGGCCCGGGTGTTTTCGGTCAGGCTCTGATCATCGACATCGGGCTTGCGCGTCGCCGGGTCGAGCACGACGTTTTCGAGCACCGTCCCGAAACGGCTGAGTGTGGCGTAGATCTCGGGCTCGGCCGTTGGCGACAGGTTGATCACCTTGGCGTAGCAGCCGCCTTCGAAATTGAAGATGCCCTTGGGGCTCCAGCCGTGCTCGTCATCGCCGATCAGGGTGCGCGAATTATCCGCCGACAAAGTGGTCTTGCCGGTGCCCGAGAGCCCGAAAAATATCGCGCAGTCGCCCATCGCGCCGACATTGGCTGACGCATGCATCGGCAGCACATTGCGGGCCGGGAGGACAAAATTCAAATAACCGAAGACCGATTTCTTGATCTCGCCGGCATAGGCGGTTCCGCCGATTAAGACCAGCCGCTCGGCGAAATTAACGAAGATGAAGGTCTCGGAGTTGATCCGGTCGAATTCGGGAATCGCAAGAAAGTTCGGCGCGTGCAGGATGGTAAAGGCCGGCTCGAACCCCTCCAGTTCCTCGGCCGGGGGACGAATGAACATGTTGCGCGAAAACAGACTGTGCCACGCCCCATCGGTAACGACCCGCACCGGCAGGCGATAAGTCGGGTCGGCGCCGGCATAAAGATCCTGGACGAACAGCTCGCGCCCCTGCAGATAGGCGAGCATCCGCTGCCGCAGGCTCTCGAAGCGCTCCGGCGCGATCGGCTGGTTGATCTTGCCCCACCACACCGTATCCTTGGTTCCCGGCTCTTCGACAATGTACTTGTCGCGCGGCGTGCGGCCGGTAAAGGCGCCGGTATTGACCGAGAAGCTGCCGCCTGCCGCGACCTCGCCCTCGCCGCGCCGGACCGCGTGCTCATACAGCACCGGCATCGACTGGTTCCAATGCACCGCTCCGAGATGATGCATTCCCTGCCGTTCCAGCCCGAAGCGGTTTTTTGCCCCAGTCATCGGATAATCCCTTCCATTTCTATGCTTCGTTGGGCTTTCGGGCGCGCCGCGCTCGGAATCGGGTGGGCGGCGCCGGCTGTGGCCCGGCGCGTACCATAGCCGGGCGAGCATGTCAAAGTTTGCGCAACGCATGCGCTACCGGCGCAGCTCTGCCGCGAGGCTGACGAGAGCGGCGCGCGCCGCCTGCGGTGTCGATACCGGATCAGGAAAATCGAGCCGGGCGGTCTCGCCGTCGCGCCGCAAATCCGCGCCCTCGGGATCGAGGCCGGTCATGCGCCAGCCAGCGCCGCCGCGTCCGAGCAGGCGCCGAGCGTAACCCGCTATGGCGTCAGAATGATCCGCGTTCATATGGGCGAGGATCGCCGGCTCGGCCGCGGCGAGGGCGCTCGTGTCGGGCGCGAACCGTAACTCGCCGGCCTCGATCCACTCGATCAGCCCGAACCCTGCGACCAAATGCCCGCGTTCGACCGCAATCCGATAGAGCCGAAAATCGGCGAAGCCGGAGTAAGACAAGGCTGCCGGATGACGCGCCGTAAAGCGCGCTGAGCAGGGTCCGGTCGGCGATTGCTTCGGCCTGGCCGATCACGGTCAGGCGCGGTCCGGCAAGCGGATCGGAATGGCCCCCGGTCGCGTCGAAAAGTAAAGAAATGCGCGGATCGGAAGTGATATTGCGGCTGTGCTGAGCGAGATCGGAGAGCAGCAGTAACGGACTGGCATCGAGATCACTCGCGATGAGGACGAGCGAGACATAAGGCGCTCCGCGAAGGCTGGTGGCCAGCGCGGCCCGCTCGCAACTGCGCAGCAGACGGCGGGCGAATCTGCGCGGAATCTCGACCCAGTCCGGGCTCGCTCATGCTTCAACCGAGCCGGGGCTGGGCCGCATCAAACCTAGCAACAGCCGGCTGAACCGCGGGAAGTGGTGTAACAAAACCGCCGGGTTGGGTTTGTCTTCGCCAGCAAATGGCCATATTTAATCGCGACAGCATCCGCTTTGTAGCCGTACTGCCTTGTCGAAAGTTTAACGGGGGGTGCACTAAGTGGCGAACACTATCGCTCTTGTCGACGATGACCGCAACATCCTGACCTCGGTATCGATAGCACTCGAAGCCGAGGGCTTCTCTGTGCGCTGCTATAGTGACGGGGCCGAGGCTCTGAAGGGCATCACTGCCCAGCCGGTCGAGCTCGCCGTGCTGGACATCAAGATGCCGCGCATGGATGGCATGGAACTGCTCGAACATCTGCGCCGGCTGAGCCATATCCCGGTGATTTTTCTGACCTCGAAAGACGATGAGGTCGATGAGCTGCTCGGCCTGCGGATGGGCGCCGACGATTATATCAAAAAACCGTTCTCGCAGCGTCTGCTGGTCGAGCGCATCCGCGCTTTGATCCGGCGCGGCGAGCTCGCCCGGGAGCGCGATGATCCGCAGAGCGAGCCGGTGATCGTGCGCGGCCGGATGGTGCTCGACCCGGCGCGCCATTTGTGCAGCTGGGGCTCGCAGCCGGTCGACTTGACCGTAACCGAGTTTCTGATCCTCAAATCGCTGGCCCACCGTCCTGGGCACGTCAAGAACCGCGACCAGCTGATGGACGCGGCCTATGGCGAGCACATCTATGTCGACGACCGAACGATCGACAGCCACATCAAGCGGCTGCGCAAGAAGTTCAAGGCTGTCGACGGCGATTTCGCGCAGATCGAAACCCTCTATGGCGTCGGCTATCGATACCGCGACCGCTGAGCCAGCCGCGGCTTCAACCGCACCTTCGAGCACAGCTGTCGATTACGAAGCCGTCGACCAGGTCCCGCGCCTGCCGCCCTCGTCGGAGCGTGGCCGGCGCACCCCTCGCCGTTCGCGCCGCATCGGTCGGCGCTGGCCGATCTCGCCGCTTACCCGGCGCATCCTTGCAGTCAATGTGTTGGCGCTGGCGCTGCTCGCCGGCGGGTTTCTCTATCTGGGCAAATATCAGACCAGCCTGAGGGGTCAGCAGCTCGAATCGCTGAAGATGCAGGGCGAGATCTTCGCGGCAGCGCTGGGTGAGGGGGCGGTTCTCAACTCGGCCGATGAGGGAGAGGTGCTGCTCCCCGACCTTGCCCGCCAGATGATGCGCCGCCTGGTCGCGCCCACAAAGACGAGGGTGCGGTTGTTCGGCGTCAAGGGCGGGATCATCGCCGACAGTCGCGTATTGCGCGGACCGGGAGACGCCGTTCAGGTACTCGAATTGCCGCCGCTCGACAGCGAAGGTCCGGTTCTCAGCTTTGTCGAGTCGGTTTACGATTGGATCGCCGATAGGCTGCCGCGTCACAAGCGCTTTCCCGTCTATCACGAAAGCGCCCTTCCGCGGGCCTCGGACTACGCCGAGGTCGCCGGTGCGTTACGCGGCGAGACCGGGGAGGCGATCCGCAGCGATCCGACTACTGGCGGGCTCGTCTTCAGCGTCGCCATCCCGGTGCAGCGGTACAAGGAGGTGCTGGGCGCGCTGATGCTGTCCACCGGGAGCGGTGAAATCGAGCAAGAGCTGCGCACGGTGCGGCTCGAGCTGTTGCGTATATTTGGCGTAGCACTTCTTGTCACCGTGCTGATGTCGTTCTATCTGGCCGGGACCATCGTCCGCCCGATCCGCCGGCTGGCCGGTGCGGCCGAACGTGCGCGGGGCCGGACCGGGCGCGTCGAGATCCCGGACTTTACCCGGCGTGGCGATGAAATCGGTGATCTCTCGGGTTCGTTGCGGGAGATGACCGATGCGCTGTGGCAGCGCATGAGCGCCATCGAACGGTTCGCCGCCGATGTCGCTCACGAGATCAAAAATCCGTTGAGCTCGCTGAAAAGCGCAGTCGAGACTGCGATCCGGATCGAGGATCCGGCGAACCAGCGGCGGCTGATTGCGATCATCCTCGACGATGTCGAGCGACTCGACCGGCTGATCACCGACATCTCCGACGCCTCGCGTCTCGATGCGGAACTGAGCCGCATCGAACTGGAACCGGTCGACATAGCGGCGATGCTGCGCGCGTTGGTCGACGTGCACGAGGCAACGCGTTCGGAGGATGCGTCGCGTCTCGTGCTCGATCTTCCCGAGCGTGGCCACCCGCTGTTCGTTCCGGGGGTCGAAACCCGGCTGTCGCAGGTGTTTCTCAACGTAATCGCCAACGCCGTGTCGTTTAGCCCGCAGCACAGTGAGATCCGCCTGACCGCAAGGCATGACGGCCGGGCCATCCTCGTCACCGTCGAAGATGGCGGCCCGGGCATTCCGGAGGACAAGCTCACCGCGATTTTCGACCGCTTTTACACCGAGCGTCCCGCCGGCGAAAAATTCGGGACGCATTCCGGGCTCGGGCTGTCGATCTCCAAACAGATTGTCGAAGTCCATCGCGGCATGATCTGGGCGGAAAACCGCAAGAACGCCGATGGCGGTGGTGCCGGGGCCCGCTTTTGTATCCGCTTGCCGGCGCAAGCATGAGCCGCACCTTGCTGGTGCATGGAACCGCTGTCGCTATCGATGGCGAAGCGGTTCTGCTGCGCGGCCCGTCCGGCGCCGGGAAATCCGATCTGGCTTTGCGACTGATCGATCGCGGCGCCCGCCTTGTCGCCGACGACCAGACGCAGCTGCGGCGACGGGACGAGTGGGTCGTCGTACAAGCCCCCGATCCGATCGCAGGAATGATCGAGGTTCGTGGCGTGGGCCTTGTACGGGTTGATTGGCTGGCTGAAGCGAAGCTCGCATTGATCGCCGACCTACTCCCTTTGGATCAGATCGAGCGCATGCCGGAATGGCGCGTCGAGACCGTGCTGGAGGTCCCCGTCCCGCTGATCGCGTTGGCTCCGTTCGAACATTCCGCGGCGGCAAAACTGCGCCTAATCTTACGCGCGTTGGCGCTGGGTCCGGTTCCCGCTATAATCGGCAGATGAGGACCAAGGGTGGTCGAAGGGGCTCCAGAGCGGCCAAAAGCAGAGTGCCCGCTCGCGTCCTGCTCGTGACAGGAATGTCCGGAGCAGGACGGTCCACCGCTCTGAAGACCCTCGAGGATCTGGGCTACGAAGCCTTCGATAATCTGCCGGCCTCTCTGGTCCCAGCGCTGGTCGAGAGCGCCGCTGCCGACGGCCCGCCGATCGCGGTCGGGGCCGACACGCGCACGCGCGGTTTTGCAGCCGAGAGCATGCTGGAAACGCTCGCCGACATCATCGGCCGCACCGGGCGCGAGTTGGCGGTCCTGTTTATCGACTGTGATGACGAACGGCTCGAGCGGCGTTATACCGAAACGCGACGGCCTCACCCCCTGGCTGGAGACCGTTCGATCATGGACGGCATCCGCCGCGAGCGCCAAGTGGTGTCTGCCTTGCGCGACCGCGCTGACCTGGTGATCGATACCTCTTCCCTGTCGGCCGCCGGCCTCAAGCGGGTGGTGACGGGGCATTTCGCTCTCGATACCTGCGGATTGCGCCTGTTCGTGACCTCATTTGCCTACCGCAACGGCATCCCGCGCGATGCCGACTTGATCTTCGATGTGCGCTTTCTCGACAATCCGTATTATGTTGAGGGAATGAGGACGCTGACCGGGCACCACCCGGCGGTGGCCGCGTACATTCAGCGAGACGTCGATTTCACACCATTCTTCGACCGGCTGTGGCGCCTGCTGCGCCCCTTGCTGCCGCGTTACGAAATCGGGGGAAAGACCTATCTTACTATCGCGATCGGCTGCACCGGCGGCCGGCACCGCTCGGTCTACGTCGCGGAACGCTTGGCTGCGCGGCTGCGCGACACCGGTTGGCGCGTCGAGATCGCCCATCGCGATCTTCCGTCGTCAGGGCTGGATGCGCCGCTGGCGGCGGACGCTCCCGCGGCCGTGGTTTGACCGGCCCCCCGGTTCAGAAGAGGGAATTCGATGATCGGCATGGTGTTGGTGACCCACGGACGGCTCGCGGCGGAATTCGTCGCTGCGCTCGAGCATGTCGTCGGTGCGCAGACCCAGATCGCCGCCGTCTGCATCGGCCCCGATGACGACATGGAGCAGCGCCGTCAGGAAATCCTCCGCCGGATCAGCGAGGTCGACAGCGGGGACGGCGCCGTGCTGCTGACCGACATGTTCGGGGGCACACCCTCCAACCTGGCGATCTCGGTGATGGACCGGGCCAAGATCGAGGTCGTCGCCGGGGTCAACCTGCCGATGCTGATCAAGCTCGCCAGCCTGCGGCAAAACGAGAACCTCGAGCGCACCGTGCTCGGCGCGCAGGAGGCCGGCCGCAAGTACATTAACGTTGCGTCGCAATTGTTGACCGACGCCCGGAAATGAGCGATGGCCAACCCAGCGGCGCCAGCGCGGCGCCTGCGACCGTTCGCCGCATCGCAACCATCTGCAACCAGCGCGGATTGCACGCCCGTGCCTCGGCCCGCTTCGTCAAGACTGCAGCCCTATTTGACGCCGACGTGCGCGTGCGCAAAAACGGTACCGAAGTATCCGGGCGCTCGATCATGGGTTTGATGATGCTGGCCGCGGCGCCGGGGACGGTCGTCGAATTGAGCGCAAGCGGACCGCAGGCGGCGGAGGCGGTCAGCGCGCTGGCCGATCTGATCGAATGCAAGTTCAATGAGGATTGACGACGCGGCGGACCTGACCGAGCTGGAGGCCTCCCCCACCGAGCAGCGACTGTCCGGGCTTGGCGTGTCGCCGGGTATCGCCATTGGTCCCGCCTATCTGAGCGAGGGTGGCGATCTTCAGGTCCATGAGAGCCACATCCCTGAAGCTGAGATCGACGCCGAACGCGGGCGCTTTGCCGAAGCGGTAGCGGTGTCGGTGCGGCAGTTGCGCAAGCTCAAGAGCAAGGCCGCCGGCTTACCCGAATCCGCTGCCGAGGAGATCGGCTACCTGCTGGACGCCCACCTGGCGATGCTCTCGAACTCGCGGCTGGTGCGTGGCGTCGGCGAGCGCATCGGCCGCACCCGGATCAACGCCGAGCGCGCCGTCGAGATCGAGATCGACGAAATCGCCAAGAGCTTCGCGGCGATGCGCGATGCCTACTTGGCGGCGCGGATCGAGGACATCCGCGTCGTTGGCACCCGGCTGATCCGCAACCTGATCAAGAAGCCCTACATCCCCTATTCGGGCGTGTGCGAGGGGGCGGTAATTCTGGCCGATGAGCTGACCCCGGCCGATACCGCGCTAATGGACCCGCAACGGGTCGCCGGCTTTGCCACCCAGTCCGGCGGCGCCGAAAGCCACACCGCGATCGTTGCCCGTGCACTCGGCCTGCCGGCGGTGCTCGCGGTGCCGGAATTGACCGGACATGCGCGCGCAGACGCGATGGTGGTCGTCGACGGCACCGCCGGCACCGTGGTCATCGATCCGACGCCGGCGACGATACGCGATTACGAGGCGCGGCGTGACGCCCTCGCGGTCGAGCGGCGCCATCTGGCGCGTCTGCGCCGGCTGCCGGCGGCGACTCGAGACGGCGTCGAGATCACCCTCGAAGCCAATCTCGAGCTGCCGGTCGAGCTTGAACAGGCGACCTTGCACGGCGCTATGGGATTGGGGCTCGTCCGCTCCGAATTCCTGTACATGAACCGCGACGATCTGCCCGACGAGGACGAGCAGTACGCCGTCTTTTCGGCATTGGTTCGCGGCATGCAGGGCAAGCCCGTCACGGTTCGCACCTTCGACCTTGGCGGTGAAAAGCTTGCCCGGTCATTGGCCGACCATTATCCCGAGGCCGACAACCCGGCGCTCGGGCTGCGGGCGATCCGGCTTTCGCTGCAGGACCGCCGGCTGTTGGACCCGCAGCTCGCGGCGATGCTGCGCGCCGCCGTCGAGGGGCCATTGCGCATACTGTTGCCGATGATTTCGACAGCGAGCGAGATCCGCCGCGTGCGCGAGGCGATGGAGCAGGTTGCCCGCCGGCTGCGGCGGCGCGGCATGCAGCTGCCCAAGCCGTTGCCGCCGCTGGGCGCGATGATCGAGGTGCCGGGGGCTGCGCTCGCCGCCGACGCGCTCGCTGCCGAGGCCGATTTCTTCGCCATCGGCACCAACGACCTGATTCAGTACACCCTGGCGATCGACCGCAGCGACGAGCAGGTGGCGCATCTCTACAACCCGTTGCACCCGGCGGTATTGCGCCTGATCCAGTTCGCGATTGAGGCGGCGCTGCGCCGCGGCATGCCGATCAGCATCTGCGGCGAGATGGCTGGCGAGCCGCGTTTTACCGCGCTGTTGCTCGGGCTCGGCCTGCGCAATTTGTCGATGGCGCCGCGCAATATCCCACGGGTCAAGCAGCGCATTCGCGGCCTCGACATGGTCGCTGCCACCCGCCGCGCCCGCGCAATCATGGACCAGTCGGATTCCGGCCGTATCGCCGCCCTGCTCGACGATTTCAACAGCGTCGCCTGGCCTCACTAGCCGCACCGCTCTGGCCCGGGAACACCTGCCGCCGTCGACCCGGTTTTCGCGAGGACACGATCTCGGGCTTGCGTAATCCGCTTGCCTGATATGGGCTTGACGCGGCGCATTTGGCCGAGATAAAAGCCGTCTTCGTGGTGGATTTGAGCCGACCGGCTTGCGGCCACGTTAAAGAAGCGCTAAAAGGTCGGGAGTTCTGAAAGGAGCCCTGGCCCGCGCGGGACCAGGGCTTTTTGTTGCCCGGGATCGGCGTGGCCTCGGATTGGAGAGACTCTGCCGATGACCAAAGCCGTCCTGCCCCCAGACCTAGCCGAGACCGTCTCGCCCGCGACCATCCTCGTGCGCGGCGGCGCCAGCCGCAGCGCGCATGACGAGACCTGCGAGGCATTGTTCATGACCTCGGGCTTTGTCTACGACGATGCCGCCGCGGCCGAAGCCGCCTTTGCCCGGGAGGGGTCGCGTTACGTTTATTCGCGCTACCGCAATCCGACGGTGGCGATGTTCGAGGAGCGGCTGCGCTTGCTCGAAGGGGCCGAGGCGTGCCGCGCCACCGCCAGCGGAATGGCGGCCGTGTTCGCGGCACTGCTCTGCCGCCTTCGCGCCGGGCAGCGGGTGGTCTCGAGCCGGGCCTTGTTCGGATCCTGCCATTATATCGTCTCGGAATTATTGCCGCGCTGGGGCATCGAGAGTGTGCTCGTCGACGGGCGCGATCTTGGCGCCTGGGAAGCGGCGCTGGCCGATGGCGCGGCTCTCGCGTTCTGCGAAAGCCCATCGAACCCGGCGATGGAGATCGTCGACCTCGCCGCCGTGGCACACCTGACCCACCGCGCCGGTGGTTTGTTGGCCGTCGACAATGTCTTCGCCACGCCGCTGCTGCAAAAGCCGCTGGCGCTTGGCGCCGACGTGGTCATCTACTCGGCCACCAAGCACATCGACGGGCAGGGGCGCAGCCTTGGCGGCGCGATCCTGGCGTCGGAGAAGTTCATTAAAGAGGATCTGGGCCTGTTCTACCGTCATACCGGGCCGTCGTTGAGCCCGTTCAACGCTTGGCTGCTGCTGAAGGGGCTGGAAACGCTCGAATTGAGGGTCGAGCGCCAGTGCCGCACCGCTGCCGCCGTGGCCCGCGCGCTCGAAGCCCATCCGAAGATCACCCGGGTGCTCTATCCAGGGCTGCCGAGTCATCCGCAATACGAACTGGCGCGGCGCCAGATGAAGGATGGCGGCACCTTGGTCTGCTTCGATGTGGCCGGCGGCAAGGAGGAATGCTTTCGCTTTCTCGATGCCCTGCGGCTGGTCGACATCTCGAACAATCTCGGCGATGCAAAGAGCCTTGTCACCCACCCGGCGACGACGACGCATTCGCGGCTCAAGCCCGAAGCGCGGGCGGAGTTAGGGATCGGCGACTTGCTGGTGCGCTTTTCCGCCGGCCTCGAAGCCGAAGCTGATCTGCTCGAGGATATCGAGAGGGCGCTGCGCCGGGTTTGATCGGGGTTGCGGCCGCAGTCGGCCTCAGATGTGGATAGCGCGGCCGTCGACCGCGAGCGCCGCTTCCTTGACCGCCTCGCTCAGGGTCGGATGGGCGTGGCAGCAACGGGCGATGTCCTCGGCCGAGGCGCCGAATTCGATCGCCAAAACCGCCTCGGCGATCAGGGTGCCGGCGTCCGGACCGATGATGTGCACGCCCAAAACCCGGTCGGTTGCGCTGTCGGCGAGGATTTTGACGAACCCCTCGGTATCGCCGTTGGTGCGGGCGCGGGGCGTTGCGGTGAACGGAAACTTGCCAGTGCGGTATACAACTCCGGCCGCCTTCAGCTCCTCTTCGGTCTTTCCGACCGAGGCGGCTTCAGGCCAGGTGTAGACGACCGCCGGGACCGCGCCGTAATCGATCGAGGGCTTTTGCCCGGCCAGCCGCTCCGCCAGCGCCGCGCCTTCATCCATCGCCTTGTGGGCCAGCATCGGCCCGTGGATCACGTCGCCGATCGCATAGACGCCCGGGATATTGGTCGCAAAGCCGTCATCCACCACGATCCGGCCTTGCGCGTCGCACCCGACCCCAATTGCTTCGAGACCCAGCCCCTGGGTTAAGGGGCGCCGCCCGATCGAGACCAGCACGATGTCGGCGGAAAGATTCTGGGGCTCGGCGCCGTCGATATCGATCTCCACGCCCTCGGCCGCTTCCCGAATGCCTGCCACCTTGACGCCGAGCTTAAATTCGAGCCCTTGCCGCGTCAGCACCCGCTGCAATGCGGCGGAGAGTTCATGGTCCATATTCGGGACGATCCGGTCAAGCTGCTCGACGACCGTCACCTTAGTCCCGAGGCGCTGCCACACCGAGCCCAATTCGAGCCCGATATAGCCGCCGCCGATTACGACCAGCCGATTGGGTACCCGGTCGAGCGCCAGCGCTCCGCTCGACGACAGGATGCGCTTCTCGTCGACGGCGACCCCCGGCAATGGCGTGCTCTCGGAGCCGGTGGCGATGATGATCGATCCGGCCTCGACCTCCTGCACGCCGCCATCGGCGCCGGTGACGGCAATCCTTCCCGGTGCGATTATCCGCCCGGCTCCTTTCAGCCAATCGATCTTATTCTTGCGAAACAGGAATTCGACGCCGCGGGTCAGGGTGGTGACGACCCGGTCCTTTCGCGCCATCATCGCGCCGATATCGATCCCGACTTCGCCGACCTTGATGCCGTGCTCGGCGAGCGTGTGCCGGGCCTCGGCGAATTTATCGGAGGATTGCAGCAAGGCCTTCGACGGGATGCAGCCGATGTTGAGACAGGTGCCGCCGAGACTGCCGCGGCGCTCGACGCAGGCCGTCTTGAGCCCGAGCTGCGCTGCCCGGATCGCGGCCACATAACCGCCGGGCCCAGCCCCGATAATCACTGCGTCGTAACGGTCGGGCATGCCCGCTGGGCCAGGCAAGCCCGTCAGTGCGCAATCAGAACCGGGACCGGCGCCGCAGTCTGCAGCACGTGCTGGGTGAAGCCGCCGAAGACCCATTGGCGCAGCCGGCTGTGGCCATATCCCCCCATCACTAGCAGGGCTTGCGCCTCGGCCGCAGCCGCCAGCATGGCGTCCGCCGGACTGCGCCCATCGGGGCTCAGCCGGTTGGCGGATACCTCGATTCCGCGCCAGCGCAGATTAGCCATCAGCTGGCTGCCTTCCTCGCTCGACAAATCTTCTTCTTCCGCCACGGTCAGTATCTCGATCTTTTTGGTGTGCGGCAGAAACGGCAGCGCCGCGGTGACGGCATGGGCAGCTTCGCGCGTCGCCTTCCAGGCGATGACAATCGTCTCGGGCAGCGCGACCATTGGCGCTGCGGTCGGGATCAGCACCGGGCGGCCGCTGTCGAGAACGGCAGCCTCGATCGTTTCCGGAACGACGCCGTCGCCGTCGCTGGGCCGTCCGATGACCAGTAATTCCGCTGCGCGTCCATGCTCGGCAACCCAGTACGCTTCGGCGCCGACTTGCCGCGTCCACTGCGCCGACGGGCCCGGCGGGCCTGGCGGGGCATCGGTGATGGCCAGCGCCTCACGGGCACAGAACTGGTCGAAAAGCTGCCTGGCCCTCGCCTCACGCCGGTCAGCTTCCTCGTCGAGGTTTTGCACCAGACCTCCGGCCATCGCTGCGCCGCCGCCGTCGGGCGTCATCGCGACTGCCATCGCCATCGGGTCGACACGGACATGCAAAAAGTCGAGATGCGCAGCAAAGAGGCGGCCTATGGTCAAGGCTGCGGTAAATACGGCGGTGTCCGTATCGCTCCCGGTCGCGGGGACGAGGATGGTCTTGAACATCGAAGCTCCTTCGGCGCACTCCAGTAGCTGGCACCGAGACTACCGCAAATTTGTAGCCGCGCGACATACGATCGGCCCGGCTGCAACCGCGTGGCGCGCTGGGGCAGAGAAGGAAGGCATGAACGAACTGACCGACGCCCTGCTGATGTTGCTGGTCCTGCTCGGCGGCAGTGCCCTGGGCGTGTTCGTGCGGCCGTTCCTGTCCGAACATCACCGGAGCCAGGAGACCACCGACCTGATCCGGCTCGTCATCACCATGCTGGTGACCTTCGCCGCTTTGGTGCTGGGATTGCTGACCAGCTCGGTCAAATCCTCGTTCGACAACGTCGACAATGACTTGCGCAGCTTCTCGATCAATCTGATCCAACTCGATCGGCTGCTCGGTCAGTATGGCTCGGAAACCGTCGAGGCGCGCGCGCTGCTGCGCAGCTACACCGCCGCGGCTATTGCTTCGACCTGGCCCACGGAGCCGAAACCCCCGGGTGACCATTACCCGACGGACGTTGCACCTCCAACCGAGAACTCCGTCGAGAGCGTAAAACTGGGAGATATGCTGGCGCGTATCGAGGTCGATCTCCACCAACTCGACCCCGCAGACCCAATGCACCGCAGGCAAGTGGTGGTCATCCTGAACCAGTTCGAGCAGTTGATGCGCCTGCGCTGGAGACTGATCGAGGAGGCGCACAGCTCGATCTCGATGCCGTTTTATCTCGTGCTCGCTTTTTGGCTGGTGATCCTGTTCGCGAGCTTTGGGTTGAGCGCGCCGAGAAACGTGCTGTCCTACACCACAATCCTGCTGGGTGCGTTATCGATCACCTCGGTCGTCTTCGTGATCTTGGATCTCGATACCCCGTTCAGCGGATTGTTCATGGTGTCGAGCCAGCCAATGCGTGAGGCATTGGCGCATCTCAGCCGATAGAGACGCAGCGGCCGCCGCAACGCTAAGATGAGAGTGCAACCCGGCAACAAAAACCGATCGGCGGAGGAGCCATGCCCAACTTCCTCACTCTCGACGACATCGATGTCCGCGGCAAACGGGTGCTAGTGCGCGCCGATCTCAATGTCCCGGTCAGGGACGGCAGGGTTACCGATGCGACTCGCATCGAACGGCTGGTCCCGACAATCGAAGCCTTGATCGGCAAGGGGGCCGCAGTCGCCGTAATGTCACATTTTGGCCGACCGAAGGGCAAAGCCGATGCAGCACTGTCGCTGCGCCCGATAGTCGCGCCACTGCGGCAGGCGCTCGGCGGCCGCGAGATCGCGTTTGCCGAAGACTGCATCGGCGAGCCGGCGCGGCGGGTCATCGCCGGATTGCGTCCGGGCCAGGTGGCCCTGCTCGAGAATCTCCGCTTTCATGCGGGAGAAGAAGCAAATTCACCCGAATTTGCGCGGGCGCTCGCCGAACTCGGCGAGGTCTACGTCGACGACGCCTTTTCGGCGGCACACCGTGCACATGCCTCGATCGCGGCGCTTGCGCAGCTGCTGCCGGCGGTCGCCGGCAGGCAAATGGAGGCCGAGCTCGATGCGCTTTCGTCGGCGCTAGAGCACCCGGTGCGGCCGGTCTTGGCTTTGATCGGCGGCGCAAAGGTTTCGACCAAGCTCGACCTGCTGCATTTTCTTATCGGCAAGGTCGATATGCTGGCGATCGGCGGGGCAATGGCGAACACCATTCTCTACGCGCAAGGCGTTGAGGTCGGCCGATCGCTGTGCGAACGCGACATGGTGGAGAGCGCACGGCGCATTCTGGCCCGCTCGGAAGAACGCAATTGCCGTGTCATTCTGCCCGAGGACGCGGTCGTCGCCACGGAACTGGCTTCCGGGGTGGCTTCGCGGATCGTCGCGATCGACGCAGTCTCGACGGAAGTGATGATCCTCGACATCGGCCCAGCCACCGTGGCTCGTATCGGCTCGGCCCTCGATGAGGCGCACACCCTCGTTTGGAACGGGCCGCTCGGTGCGTTCGAGACGCCGCCCTTCGACCTCGGCACGCTCGCCGTGGCGAGACGGGTCGCCGACCTCACCAAAGCAGGCCGACTGCGCAGCGTCGCCGGTGGCGGCGACACCGTGGCCGCCCTCGCCGCGGCTGGCGTCAGCGACGATCTCTCCTATGTCTCGACCGCGGGGGGCGCCTTTCTCGAATGGCTGGAAGGCCGGGAATTGCCGGGCGTTGCCGCTTTGACCGCGGCCGCCGGAAGAAATTGAAGTTTTCTGTCGCCGCCGCATATTCCGCCGACTTGAAGGAGAAGCCGCATGCTGGCCTCGGATGTGATGACCCGCGACCTCATGTCGATCCGGCCCGATGCGCCGGTCCGCGAGGCCATCCGGCTGATGCTCGACAACAAGGTAAGCGGGCTTCCGGTGATCGATACCGATGGCCAACTGGTCGGCGTCTTGACCGAAGGGGATCTGTTGCGCCGCAGCGAGATCGCTACCGAACGGCATCATTGGCGGTGGCTCGAATTGGTCCTCGGGCCGGGGCGAATGGCGAGCGAATATGTCAGGACCCACGGCCGTGTCGTCAACGAACTGATGACCCGGGAGGTCATCACCGTCCCCGCCGATACGCCGCTCGAGGAAATTGTTGCGCTGATGGAGCGACACCGCATTAAGCGGTTGCCGGTAGTGGACGCCAGCGATGCGCTGATCGGCATCGTCAGTCGCGCCGACCTGCTCGCTGCGCTTGGGCGGGCGCTCGATGTGCGCGGAACCGAGCCTGCCAACGACGAGGAAATTCGTGCACGCGTTCTGACCGAATTGGAAAGGACCGACTGGGCGCCCCGGGAAGGGTTGACGATCACCGTCGCCGACGGCGTCGTAGAGCTTGACGGCGTTGTCCTGGATGAACACGAACGCGAGGCGCTTCGCGTCGCCGCCGAGAATGTGCCGGGGGTCAAGGGCGTTCTGGACCGTCTCGTCTGGGTCGAACCGGTTTCGGGGACCGTCCTCGACGGCGGTCAGCAGCCGCAGGAGACCTCCGAGGCCGGGACTACCCGGCGAAATTGAGGAATTGACCTTGGCCGGGCTGACGTCGGCCATCGGGGATTCGGTCAACAGAGTGAACTGCCAGCGCTGATCAAAAGGCTTTGACCAAGTCTTAACTATATTGCCTCGGAGGTGATGGTTAATTTTATCAAATAAGCTCGGGGCTTGACCGAGACTGTCGATGACGAAACAATGTCACTTCCGTACGGCCTTGCTTTACCCTCTGATCAGGTTCGCCTCGGAAAGACAGTACGTGGCCCGAAGCAATTTGGATTGTGGAGATGGTAATTGCAACTATTGCGGTCTAAGTTAGCTGTTTCCGGGCATCTGAGTACCAATTCACACCTTGCGGCACGAGTTCTCCGTTCACCAGACGCGACCAGCTTTTGGCTGCGCCGCGCGCTTAGCAGCGCGGACGGTCCGGTTCTGTCGGCGGCTCCACGTCGCGCCCTCGCGCCGTCTCTTGCCATCTTCCTCCATCTCGTCCCGGTGGTTATCGTCGCCGGAGTAACGGTCGTCGTCTTCTTTGGCGTCGCCTTCTCACTGGCGTGGCAGCCAGCCAACACCCTGGTTGCAGGCTGGCTGATACGAGGAGACGCCAGCGACGTCGGGTCCGCGGCGCGGGGCAGCTTGCCGCGCGGTGGCGCCACATCGAGCGACTCTGTGGCCTTGCCCGCATCGGCAAAAACGGCCCGGCCACCGGCCCCGGCTCCCTCTACGGCCATGCCGGCCCGACCGCAGAACACAGCCGTTGAAAAACCGAGCGAAGTGACCGCAAGAATTATTCCTGCCCCGAACCCGCTTGCTGGACAACTCGCGGAGCTTCTGGCGCGCGGCGATTTCTTTCTGCGTGCCGGCGATATCGCCTCGGCGCGTTTATTCTATGAGCGCGCGGCCGAGGCCGGTGATGCGCAAGCAGCGCTAGAGCTGGGCGCGACTTTCGATCCGTATTTTCTTGTGGGCGTCGGATTGCGCAATATGCGCGGCGACGCGGCAAAGGCGGTCTTCTGGTACCATCGGGCGCTTGGCCTCGGCGCAAACCAGGCCCAACTACCCCTGATAAGGCTCGAAACCAAATGATGGCGGGCACCGTGATCAAGAGCACCTTTGCAGCCGGCTTCGCCGCCGCGCTGATCTGCTGGGCGCCATTCGCTGGAGCAGCCCGCTATGCCACGCCGGCGCCGGAGATAGTCGTTAATCGCGGCGTGGTCGAGATCGAGACCGGGCGTGCCGCGGGCATTTCGGTGCGCATCGCCGAAGACCTCGCCAACGTCATCGACGACGGCGCCACCCGGCGGGTCCTTCCGGTCGTCGGCAAGGGGGCGTTGCAGAATATTTCCGATCTCAATCTGCTGCACGGCATCGACATCGCAATACTACAGGACGACATCCTTAATTACGCTCGACAACAAAATCTCTTTCCGGGTCTTGAAAATCGTCTCACCTATATCGCGAAGCTCTACAATGAGGAGTTTCATCTTTTGGCGCGGCGCGACATCAAGACCGTCGGCGATCTCGCCAATCAAAAGGTCAACGTCGACCTGCGCGGAGCCGGCACCGAGGTCACTGCGGGCCGCCTGTTCAGCCTCCTCAACATTCCGGTAGTCGTGACCAATGACGACCAGGTGGTAGCTCTCGAAAAGCTGAAGCGTGGGGAGATCGCCGCTCTCGCTTTTGTCGCCGGCAAGCCCGCGCCGATCTTCAGTGACCTGGCAAAATCCAGTGGCCTCCATTTTATTGCGATTCCGCTCAATCCGGCGGTGACTGCGACCTATGTTCCGGCACGCCTCACGGCTGACGATTACCCGGCGCTGATCGATCAACCTGTTGATACGGTCGCAGTCGGAGCGGTGCTGGCCGCAGCGAACCTGCAACCGGACTCCGAGCGATATAAGAATGTCGTGAACTTCGTCGACGCCTTTTTCACCGGCTTCCAGTCGCTGCTGACGCCCGGTCACCATCCGAAATGGCGAGAGGTCAACATCGCGGCCGAACTCCCTGGCTGGCGGCGCTTTCCGCCGGCGGCTGTCTGGCTGCAGCGCAACGTCCAAGTTGCGGCGGCGCCCAACGATCAGGATCTGAAGGCGATCTTCGCCCGCTTCATCGACGAGCGGCAGCAAGCGACCGGCGGTACGCCGCTGAGCCAACAGCAAAAGGACGATCTGTTCGGGCAGTTCCAGCAATGGGAAAAGACCCAAACCCGGTAGGGCGCGCAATTGACCCTGAAGGTTCTTTGGCTCGGACAGGTTATTCACTGATGGACGGGTGCGCTCGCCGTGGCCCGGCGGGCCTTTTGATGCGTCCGCGCCGGCGCTCTGTCCTGGCCGCGGCCGCCGGTTTCGCGGTCGCCCCGCTCGGTGCGTTCGGCGCGGTCGCCGAGCCTGCCCCGAAGCGCGGTGGGGTACTCACCTTTGCAGTCGATGCGGAGCCGCCAAACTTCGACTGCCATGGCAATGTGTCCTTCGCGACTTTGCATCCGGTTGCCCCGCATTATTCGACCTTGCTCAAGTTCGACACCGCCAACTATCCGCAGGTGGAGGGTGACCTCGCGGAGTCTTGGACGATATCGCCCGACAAGCTGACCTATGTCTTCAGGCTGCATCCCAACGTGTTGTTCCACGACGGTTCCCGGCTCACCTCGGAAGACGTCAAGGCGAGCTACGAAAGGATCGTGCGGCCGCCCGCCGGGGTGGTTTCGGTGCGGCGGGTGAATTACGCCGCGATCGGCGCCATCGACACGCCGGATCCGCTCACCGTCGTCTTTCACCTGAAATGGCCGGAGGCGGCCATGCTGCAGAATTTCGCCTCGGAATGGAACAGCATCTACAGCGCGGCCAAGCTCAGGCAGGACCCTTCGTTCCCGGCAAGCCATATACTCGGAACCGGCGCCTTCACCTTTGTCGAATACGTCAAGGGCGATCACTGGACCGGGCGGCGTTTCGACGGGTATTTCCGTCCGGGGCGGCCATATCTCGACGGGTATCGGGCCGATTTCGTTACTGGAGCCAAAATGATCCAGGGCTTCAAGGACGGCCGGGTCATGGCCGATTTCCGCTTTATCAGCCCGAATGAACGCGATGACCTGATCGCCGCGCGCGGCGACAAAATCGCGATGTCCGAGAGCCCGACCTTGCTGAATCTGCTGGTCGTCTTCAACACGAAGAGGGCGCCTTACAACGATGCGCGGGTGCGGCGGGCGCTCTCTCTCGCTATCGACCGGTGGGGGGGCGCCGACCGGCTGTCCCGGGCCACGGTGCTCAAGTTCGTCGGCGGGCTTCTGCGGCCGGGCTTCAGCATGTCCACCTCCGAGGCGGAACTAGCCCGGCTCCCCGGCTATTGGCGCGACCCCGCCGATTCCCGCGCTGAAGCGAAACGGCTGCTAGCCGAGGCCGGGGCGCAGGGCTTGACGGTCAAGCTGACCAATCGCGATCTGCCGATGCCCTGGATCCCGGGAGGCGATTACGTGGCCGAGGCGTGGCGCGCGATCGGCCTCAAAGTCGACCAGGGTAAATTATCCCTGAAGGACTGGACCAACGCGCTGGCGGGGGGAAATTTCGACGCGGCGATCGACTTCACCGGCGACTATTTCGATGATCCGACATTGCAACTGACGAAATACGTGTCGCGCGACCTTTCGCCGGCAAATTTCTCCTCCTCGACCGACCGTTATCTCGACGCGCTCTATATCGGACAGGCGGTCACCCCCGACCCGCGAAAGCGCGCGCTGATCTTTCGCGAGTTCGAGCGCCACGCGTTGACCCAGGCCTATACCGTTCCGATCCTCTGGTATAACCGGATCGTGCCGATGACCGCCAACGTCAGAGGCTGGGAGATGACCCCGAGCCAGTATATCGGCCAGGACCTGGCCGACGTCTGGCTGGATGGCTGATCGCACCCGGACATTCCGCCGATCATGAAGTTCGATGCACCTTATCCCGACCACAGAACCAATCGAGGCCGGTAGTCCCAGATGAGAACACGCGACCGGGCCGACGAGGCCATGCCGACCGGCGCCGCCGCAGCGCGAACCGCTGCCTGGAACACCACCCCGAACAAGGTGCTGTTTCTGCTGTGCCTAATGTACCTGATCTTCTACGTCGACCGGGTCAACATCTCGACCGCAGCACCGCTGATCAAGAACGATCTCGGCCTCAGCAACACCGCGCTCGGCTTCGCGTTTTCCGCCTTCGCCTATCCTTATGCCGTCTTCCAGCTGATCGGCGGCTGGCTCGGCGACAGGTTTGGCCCGCGCTGGACGCTTGGGCTCTCGGGTCTGCTGGTATGCATCTCGACTGCTTTGACCGGAGCGGTCGGCGGGCTGGCAGCACTGGCGGCGGTGCGTCTCGCCCTCGGTTTCGGCGAAGGTGCGGCATTTCCGACCGCGACCCGGGCGATGGCGACCTGGCTGCCGGCGAGCCGGTGGGGTTTCGCCCAGGGCGTTACCCATTCCGCCTCACGCATCGGCAATGCGCTGACCCCGCCGCTAATCGCCTGGCTGATCGCGCTGATTTCCTGGCGTGGCTCGTTTGTCGTGCTGGGAGCGGCGAGCCTGATCTGGATGGCG
The DNA here is from genome assembly GCA_963821795.1 of uncultured Alphaproteobacteria bacterium. Taxonomy (GTDB): domain Bacteria; phylum Pseudomonadota; class Alphaproteobacteria; order ATCC43930; family CGMCC-115725; genus AP-15. Next base: position 96,200 of record CAWGFH010000004.1, on the reverse strand, counting down.
GTGTGGATCTGGTTCTTTCGCGACGATCCGCGCGCGCACCCTCGGGTCACTTCGGCCGATCTCGAAGGGCTGGTGCCGGTCCGGGCAAAGGCTGCCGACCGGCCGCGCGTGCCCTGGCTCCCGCTCGCGCGCCGGGTCCTGCCGGTGACGGCGGTCGATTTCTGCTACGGCTGGACTTTGTGGCTGTTTCTGAGCTGGATCCCGTCGTTCTTCTACCACAACTTCCACCTCAACCTGACCCATTCGGCGCTGTTTTCATCGGGCGTGTTCCTGTCGGGGGTGATCGGCGACACCTTGGGCGGCGTGGTCAGCGACCGCATCCTCAAGCGCACCGGCAACCTGCGCGGAGCGCGCTGCTGGGTGATCTCCGGCGGCCTGTTCGGCGGTTTTCTGTTCATGATCCCGGTGCTGTTCGCGCACGATCTCGTGCTCGTCGCCGCATGCCTGTCCTTGGCGTTTTTCTGCGTCGAGTTGGTGGTGGCGCCGATCTGGGCGGTGCCGATGGACATCGCCCCCGGCTTTGCCGCCTCGGCCAGCGGCATGATGAATTTCGGCTTTGGCGTCGCCGGGATCATCTCGCCCTGGGTGTTCGGCTTTGTGATCGACGTCAGCGGCAGCTGGACCTTGCCCTTTGCCGCGTCGGTCGTGCTGCTGTTGATCGGCAGCGGCCTGGCGCTGCGGCTGCGGCCCGATTTGCCGCTGCTGCCGGCGGCAAATTCCGGTGAACCGGGAATTTAACCGGGAATTGTTGCGGTTTCGCCCGGCGGGAGGCGTCGGAAGACCGGATCGACCCGTCAAATCAACGGCTTGCCCTAAATTCCCGTTAGCGTCTAGCCGGGAATTTTCTGGCCATAACCGGGAAATTATTCGGGCTAACCGGGAATTGCGGGAATTGCCGATGGCGGATTTCGCCGGCGGCAAGGCGATCGTATTTGGCCGAGACGGCTTCGTTCGCAAATGCAGCCTCCAATGCCATTGGCGCGGATTGCCTGCGCCGGCGCGCAGGGCCTGCCGGACTGGTCCGAAGGTTGCACACGAGTTTGGCTATTTTGCGGGGTTGCCCATCGGGTGCGCGAGCCTGCTATGATCAGGATGTTCGTCACGCCAGGGCCGGCGCCATTGGCGCGCACCGCGTGCCGGACACCAGCGATCCGATGGGAGGAGAGGCGAGGATGCCAGAACAGCCAGAGCCACAGGCACCACCACAGCGGCCGATGCAGGCGACCATGCCCGAGGACGGCGGCGGATGGCACCAGGTCAAAGCCGGGCCGTTTCTGCACATCATGTTCCACCCGAACCGGCAATTGACCGGGCGTGAGGCCGACGGCGTCGAACGGCCCTCGATCGTCGTCGCCGTCAGCGGTAAGCAGGAGCAGGCGCTTCGCTTCGACCCGTTCAGCATGGGCAGCCACTATCACATCCGTCCGAGCTTGCGCGGCCGGCAGATCCCGCTTTGGGTCGAGGAAGAGCAGACGCCGCTCGAAGTTGCGCTGGCGTTTTTCGAAAAGCCGCTGCGGTTCCGCGGGCTTCTCGCCCAGGCCGAAGAAGACGAGGTGGCGTCCAAGCTCAATGACGCCGACCTCGCCGGCGCCGCGCGGCAGATCCGCGAAGTCTACGCCGCCGCCCGCACGCCTGACGCCTGACGCCAGGAGCGGGCGCCCGCCACCGACTGGTCTGGGCGGAAAGCGCTGCGCATTCCGCTGATCGATGCCGACCATTGGCGGATCACGCTGCGCTGATCCGCCCTACGGTTGCTGAGATTAAGCAAGGGCGCGTCGGGCCAGCCGATAGGACAAGAAACCCGCATGGATGCCCGACCGGTCCCTCCGTTGCCACATCAAGTTACAGGAAAAGTGGCAAATCGCGGCCAATGGACGGCGCGCCGTTCAGCTCATATGAGGGCCGGCCTCGAATAGGTGCTCCTTCTGACGTGAGCTATCTTTCGCTGCGAAATCGGCTGGCGAGATGCCTTTGCCGCCAAATCTCTTGCGGTAGGCTCCGGGCGCCGAGCCTACGGCCTTGCGAAACGCACGCGCAAATGACGCCACATCCTTATAGCCGAGAGATTCGGCGATCTCTTTCTGCGAGGTGTCCCCACCCTCCAGGAGCTCGCGAGCTCGCGCAATGCGAACGCGCCGGCAATATTCGATCGGGGTCATGCCCGTTGCACTCGCGAACCGCCGCAGAAGCGTGCGCCGTCCTAATCCGGACTCCCCTCGCTAAGGCAGCAAGGGCAACGCCTGTTCCGTCCCTTGCGTGCACCCACTCCTGAGCCTTCAACACGGCCCTATCTCCGTGCGTCTGAGGAGGAGCAAAGCCGGTGAAATAGCGCGCTTCATGCGCTGCTGGGTTGTCAAGAGCAAAGCGCGCCGTCTCCGCCCTTACGGCAGGGCCAAGAATCCTCTCGACGAGAAACAGGCACAAATCGACCCATGACAGGAATCCGCCCGCCGTGATGATGTCGCCGTGATCAATGATGCGCCGATTTGTGTCGACGACGATTTTCGGAAAACGCTTCGCCAGCGCCTTTGCGCAAATCTCATGTGTGGCAACTGACTGCCCGTCCACGAGACCCGTTTCGGCAAGGATAAACGCGCCCGAGCACAGCGAAACCAACGTCGCGCCGGCGGCATGGCGATTACGGACCCACGAGACTACACCGGCGGGTATATCAGGATCTGGGTCCACCATGGTCGGGGGGATGATCAGGGTCCGCGGCTGTGGGGTGCCGCACGGTGCGCTGTCATAGATGCATGACAGGTTCGCGTCGACGCTATCGATCGGCTTCCAGTGCGTAACGCGAAGCATCGTTTGGCCAGATCGCTGCTGATCGAGTGCAATCGTGGACGCGATGCCGAACAAATCGGTTAGGCCCAGGATACAGGCCACCTGTGCGCCGGGGTAATCGACGATGCCAATTTCGTGTGCGGGACTCCCAGACATCGCTTTGTCCCTCCCGGTCAAAACTTTGACCCTTCCGGCAATTGGTATTGTGAGCGGACGGAAGCAACTTAGCAAAATCAGGGCACGCGGGCGCGGCGCTCAATTGAAGGCCGAGATCCACGTCGAGTGGACGCCCGGCCAGTGCGCCAACTCCGCCTTCACGCCCCTCGATTCCTTGCGCGCTCGTCGGCATGCGCATGCCGTCTTGAGTACTGAGATATCGGCCGAAGGAACTGAATGATGGAAAGCGAGTCGACCTACAAAGCGGTGCAGGCCGTGGCCCCAGGACGGCTTGAGCTCGTGCGGAAGCCCGTTCTCGATCCTGGGCCGGGCGAGGTTCGGATGCGCGTCGAGGCCTGTGGCGTATGCCATTCCGACTCCGGGACGGTTGACGCTGTGTTTCCGATCGAATGGCCGCGCGTGCCCGGCCACGAGGCGGTCGGCCGGATCGACGCGCTCGGACCCAATGTCCAGGATTGGACGGTGGGCCAGCGCGTGGGGGTTGGTTTTCTGGGAGGATCTTGCGGTTATTGCGAATTCTGCCGTGCCGGCGACCTCGTAAACTGCCCCAATCAGGAATTCACCGGCATTCATCGCGACGGCGGATATGCCGAAATGCTGATCGCGAAAGCCAGCGGGCTCATGTCTATCCCCGACGATCTGTCCTCCGCCGACGCGGCGCCGCTGCTGTGTGCGGGGCTCACGACATTCAGCGCGTTGCGCAACGCTTCGGCAAAGCCGGGCGATCTCGTCGCCGTTCTGGGTATCGGGGGACTCGGTCATCTGGGCGTGCAATACGCACGCCATATGGGTTTCAACGTCGCCGCAATCGCGCGCGGTGCCGACAAGGCAGAGCTCGCAAGGAACCTCGGCGCCCACCATTACATTGACAACGCCGCTACCAACCCAGCCGAGGCCCTACAGGCGCTCGGCGGCGCCAAGGTTGTCCTAATAACGGCGTCCGGCGGCAGGACGGTCGCTGAGACCTTCAAGGGCCTGCGTCCCGGTGGTGTCTCGATCCTCCTCGGCGTCGGGCCGGAGCCGATCGAGGTCTCGGGCATGGATCTCATATTTGGGAGTCGCAAGCTCGAGGGTGCGCTGACCGGCAACCCCGCGACCGGTGACGAAACTCTCCGTTTCAGTGTGCTGAGCGGCGTGTCCGCCATGATCGAGACAGTCCCGCTCGAGGGAGCAGCGGATGCCTACGCGAAGATGATGGCTGGGAAGGCGCGCTTTCGCATGGTTCTGACGATGACCTGAGCGGCCCCGTCCGGCCGCGGTTCTCTGTCCAAAGGTAGAACGATGAGCAACGACGCACCCCAAATCCCGGACACGCTGACGGGCCGCTGCATGTGCGGCGCGGTCACCTACAAAGTCACCGAAAATCCGATGGTGGACGGCCTTTGCCACTGCAACCGCTGCCGGCCGCAATCTGGGAGCGCCTTCTCAACCATCATCTTCATCCACCGCAGCGCGATGACGATCACCGGGGAGACGGCGGTCTTCGACGACATCGGGACGAGCGGACTTAGGGTCTTGCGCCGCTACTGTCCGCGCTGCGGTTCGCCGCTGACCACCGAGCCCGACCTGACTCCGGATCTGATGATGGTCAAGGTCGGAACCCTCAATTCCAACGAATGGTTCCACCCGGTGTGGGAGCTGTTTGTGGGCCGGCGCAGGCCCTGGGTCAGTCCGGTTCCCGGCGCGAAGCAATTCGACGGCAATCCAGACATCTAGGCGAGGCCCTCATGAATCGGTTCCAGGACATCTTCGACGCCCAGAAGGCGCTCTTCGCCACGGGGGTCACACGCACCTACGAGTGGCGCGTCGAACAACTCGACCGCATGGCCCGCATGATCAGGGAGAACGAGCGGCGCCTTCAGGAGGCGATGGCTAAGGATTTCAAGACTGCTTCGCAGGAATATATCTTTGAGACCCAGGCGTCGGCGGGGGAGACCCAGGTCCAGAAGAGCCAGCTGAAGGAGTGGATGAAGCCAGTCGAAGCGCCCGTCCCCCGCTTCCTGGCCGAAACCGGTCACAAGGGGATGATCTATCGCGAGCCACATGGCGTGGCGTTGATCATTGGCCCGTTCAACGGACCCTTGCTCTTGCTGATCCGTCCGGCGCTCGCGGCGCTCGCGGCCGGCAACACCTGCATTCTCACTCTGAGTGAAGCGCTCACGGCGACGAACAATGTGCTGCTCAAGCTTGTCCCGAAGTATTTCGATCCGAGCGCGGTGACCGCGGTGCCCGGCGGTAAGGAGCAGAATACCGAACTCCTGAAACTGCCGTTCGACTTCATCTTTTTCACCGGCAGCACCTTTGTCGGTAAGATTGTCGCCCGGGCGGCTGCGGAAAACCTCACCCCCGTCCTACTCGAACTCGGTGGGATGAACCCGGCGCTGGTGGACGAGACCGCAAACATCCCCGACGCTGCGAAGAAAATCGTTTGGGGCGCGATGGCTTGGGGCGGTCAATGGTGCACCTCGCCGGGCTACGCCTATGTCCACGAGTCTGTCGCGGACGCCTTCGTCGCCGAGGCCAAGACGGCGCTGGTTGAGCTCTTTGGTGATGACCCGAAATCCAATTCTGACTATTCGCGCATCATCAATGCGCATGCGGTTGATCGGCTGGCCTCGCTCATCGACCCTGCCAAGGTGATCGCCGGCGGCAAGTCAGATCCGGAAGCGCATTACCTCGATCCCACGCTTCTTTATCCCGTCACTTGGGACGACAAGGTTATGGAGGACGAAGTCTTCGGGCCGATCCTACCGATCCTGACCTACAAATCCCTCGACGAGGCGTTCACGCGGATTGCGGCGACGCCGCGTCCACTCTCCGGCTTCGTGTTCAGTCGCGACCAGAAAACCATCGACCGGTTCATCGGCGAACTGTCCTGCGGCGGGGGTGGGGTGAACCTGGTGAACGTTTATCTGTTCGTCGAGACCATGCCGTTCGGCGGCGTCGGGCCGGCCGGCATGGGCCATTACTATGGAAAATACGGCTTCGACATGCTGACCCACGCCAAGTCGATGCTGATCTCGCCGCCGGATGTCGCGATCGACCATCTGTTCCCGCCCTATACACCCGACAAGAACGCCGCGCTGAAGCAGTGGTTCGAATATTAAACCGCCTCTGTGACAGTCTCACCGAAGGAATAAAGAGCACGCCGATCAAGAATGCCACGAGTAACGTCATCGCCCGGCCACGTTTCCTGGATGCAGGAAAGTAACGGTTGTTGGTATGCCTCACTCCCACTCGATCGTGCCGGGCGGCTTTGAGGTCACGTCGTAGACGACGCGGTTGATGCCGCGCACCTCGTTGATGATGCGGGTCGCGGTGCGGCCGAGAAATTCGTGCGGGAACGGGAAGGTGTCGGCGGTCATGCCGTCGGTCGAGGTCACCGCGCGCAGGGCGCAGACGTAATCATAGGTGCGCGCGTCGCCCATCACGCCGACGCTGCGCACCGGCAACAGCACGGCGAAGGCCTGCCAGATCGCGTCGTAGAGCCCGGCGTTGCGGATCTCCTCGATAAAGACCGCATCGGCCTTGCGCAAAATCTCCGCCTTTTCGCGCGTGACCTCGCCGGGGATGCGGATCGCCAGGCCCGGCCCGGGAAACGGATGGCGGCCGACGAGCCGTTCGGGCAAGCCGAGCTCGCGGCCCAAGGCGCGCACCTCGTCCTTGAACAGTTCGCGCAGCGGCTCGACCAGTTTCAGCTTCATCCGCTCGGGCAGCCCGCCGACATTGTGATGCGACTTGATGGTGACCGAGGGGCCGCCGTGGCGCTCACCGACTCGATGACGTCGGGATAGAGCGTGCCCTGCGCCAGAAACTCGACGCCGCCCATCTTCTGCGCCTCCTCGTCGAACACGTCGATGAAGGTGGCGCCGATGCTCTTGCGCTTTTCCTCGGGGTCGGTGACGCCGGCGAGCTTGGCCAAGAAACAGATCGCCGGCATCGCGATGGACGAGCGGGATGTTGTAGTGGCCGCGGAACAGGTCGACGACCTCCTCGGCCTCGCCGACGCGCAACAGCCCGGTATCGACGAAGATGCAGGTCAGCTGGTCGCCCATCGCCTCGTGCAGCAGCGCCGCCGCGACCGCCGAATCGACCCCGCCCGACAGGCCGCACATGACCCTGCCGTCGCCGACCTGGTCGCCGGATGCGCGTCGACCGCCTCGCGGGGAACGGCGCCATCGTCCAGTCGCCGCGGCAGCCGGCGACGTTGTGGGTGAAATTGCGCAGCAGCGCCGCACCCTGCGGCGTGTGCACGACCTCGGGATGGAACAGCACGCCGTAGAAGCGCCGCTCGTCGTCGGCGATCGCGGCGTAGGGCGCGCCTTCGCTGGCGGCGACGGCGCGGAAGCCCGGCCGGCAGCGCATCGACCCGGTCGCCGTGGCTCATCCACACCTGCTCGCGCGTCGCCCTTCGGCCACAGCCCCTCGAACAGCGGGCACTCGTCCATGACATCGACGAAGGCGCGGCCGAACTCCTGATGCTCGCTCAACGCGACACGGCCGCCCAATTCGTCGCACATCGTCTGCATGCCATAGCAGATCCCCAGCACCGGCACGCCGAGCTCGAACACGATCGCCGGCGCGCGCGGCGAGGTCGCCTTCGGTCACCGAGGCTGGCCCGCCCGACAGGATGATGGCGCGGGGATCGAAGGAGCGAACCCTGTCCTCGGCGATCGAATACGGATGGATCTCGCAATAGACGCCGCTCTCGCGCACCCGGCGCGCAATCAGCTGCGTGACCTGGCTGCCGAAATCGAGGATCAGGATGCGATCGGACATCTAGCGACATTCCTCCAGATTCTGCTGAACGGCGCTCGAAAAGCGGCGACGAAGAAGCCGTCGGTGCCGTGGCGCGCCGGGGTCAGCAGCAGGTAATCCTCGCCGCCCGGCGAGACGCCGCCGATGGTCTCGCGCCAGGCCCGCGCGACCGGCAACAAGAGTAAAATCCGGCGTGCGCGGCGAGGAAGGCTTCCGCCTGCGCCTCGTTCCTCCTCGCGCAGCAACGAGCAGGTGACATAAACAAGCCGCCCGCCCGGGCGGACCAGCCGCGCCGCGCTGCGCAGGATCTGCTGCTGGCGCTCGACCAGTTCGGCGAGGTCCTCGGGGCGAGAGCGCCATTTGGCGTCGGGGTTGCGCCGCCAGGTCCCGGTGCCGAGGCAAGGGACGTCGACGAACACGCGGTCGAAGCCGCCGGCGTGGCGCCTCACCCATTTGTCACGCTCGCTGGCCAGCGCCCGGCGCTCGACATTGCTGACCCCGGCGCGGCGCAGCCGGCGGGCGGCGCGCTCCAGCCGGCGCGCCGAGACGTCGCAGGCGACGAGCTTGCCGCGATTGGCCATTCCCGCGGCCAGAGCCAGACGTCTTGCCGCCGGCCCCGGCGCAGAAATCGACGACGCGCATCCCGGGCCGCGCGCCAGCCAGCAAAGCGGCGATCTGCGAGCCCTCGTCCTGAACCTCGAACAGGCCGTCCTTGAACGCCGCCAGACCGGACAGCGGCGTGCGCTCGCAAGGCGAAGCCCGATCGGCGAGAACGGTGTCGGCGCGGCCGTCACCCCCTCGGCCGCGAGCGCCGCGCGCGCCGCCTCGCGGTCGGTCTTCAGCAGGTTGACGCGCAGATCGATCGGGGCCGGCGCGTTGAGCGCCACCATCTCGCGTTCGAGGCCTTTCCCGAAGACCCGATCGAGATAGGGCTCGAGCCACTCCGGCATATCGTTGGCGACTGCGCGCGGCATCTCCGGATGGCTCAAGGTGCGGCCGGCCAAGGCCTTCGACCAGCAGCGCCTCCGGCTGGCTCAGCGGCGCCGGGCGAAAGCGGTCGCCGTCGCAGCAGGACGCGACCGGTCCGGGCCGCCAACCCTCGGCCAGAACCAGCGCCGGCAAGCATGCGGCTTCGCGCCGCAATCGTCAGCGCGCCTTTACCGATCCGCGCGATCCACCAGTCGAGCGCCGCGCGGTGGCGCAGCACGGCATAGACATGACCGGAGATCTGCGCCCGGTCCTTGGCGCCGATATAGCGCCGGCGTCGAAAATAGTCGGCCGCGGCGTCATCGGCCGGGCCGTCCACCGGTCTCGATCTCGCCGAGAACGTCGATCGCGGCAGCAATCTGCGCGCCCGGGGTCACGGCATCCCTAGAAGGCCGGTTCGAAACCGGCTGCCCTCGACCGCCCAACCTCAACCGAGAGAGCCGAGACAGGAAGACCCGGTTGCGAAGCGGTGAAAGCGAGCGGGATCAATGCTCGATGAATAGTTCGGGCGCCTCGCGGGTGATCGCGATGTCGTGGACATGGCTTTCGCGCAAGCCCGAAGGCGGTGATCCGGACGAAGGTGCAGTTCTGCTGCATCTCGCGCGATCGTGCGGTTGCCGGTATAGCCCATAGCCGCGCGCAAGCCCGCCGATCAGCTGGTGGACGATGTTGCCGACCGGTCCCTTATGCGGCACCCGGCCCTCGACCCCTTCGGGTACGAGCTTCAATGTGCTCGTCACTTCCTGCTGGAAATAGCGATCGGCCGAGCCGCGCGCCATCGCGCCGATCGAGCCCATGCCGCGATAGTATTTATAGCTGCGGCCCTGATAGAGAAAGACCTCGCCCGGACTCTCGTCGGTGCCGGCGAAGAGCGAGCCCAGCATCGCGCAATCGGCGCCAGCCGCGATCGCCTTGGCGAGATCGCCGGAAAATTTGATGCCGCCATCGGCGATCACCGGCACGCCGAGCTTGCGGCATTCGTCGACGGCGTCGACGATCGCGGTGAATTGCGGCACCCCGACCCCGGCGACTATGCGCGTCGTACAGATCGAGGCCGGGCCGATCCCGACCTTGACCGCATCGGCGCCGGCTTCGATCAGCGCTCGGGCGCCATCGGCGGTCGCGACGTTGCCGGCAATCGACCTGGGTATAGTTGGATAGCCGGCGGATCTCGCCTGACCGCCGCGACCACGCGGTCCGAGTGGCCGTGCGCGGTGTCGACGACCAGCACGTCGACCCCCGCGGCGAACAGCGCTTCGGCCCGCTCTATTCCGTCGGCGCCGGTGCCGGTCGCGGCGGCGGCGCGCAACCGCCCCTGCCCGTCCTTGCACGCCATCGGAAAGCGCTGCGCCTTCTCGATGTCCTTGACCGTGATCAGCCCGATGCAGCGATAGGCAGCGTCCACGACCACCAGCTTTTCGATACGGTGATGATGGAGCAGACGCTTGGCCTCGTCGCGGCCTACGCCTTCGCGCACAGTCACCAGATCGTCCTTGGTCATCAGCTCGGCGACGCTTTGTCGAGGATCGCTGGCAAAGCGCACGTCGCGGTTGGTCAGGATGCCGACGAGCCTGCCGGACAACCCTCCGGACTGGCCGCGCTCGACCACGGGGATCCCCGAGATGCGATGTTCGGACATCAGCCGCAGCGCGTCCGCCAGCGTCTCGTCGGGATGGATCGTGACCGGATTGACGACCATCCCGGCCTCGAATTTCTTGACCTTGTGGACCTCGTCCGCCTGCTGCGCGATCGGCATGTTGCGATGGATGACGCCGATGCCGCCGGCCTGCGCCATGGCGATCGCCAGCGCGCTTTCGGTTACGGTGTCCATCGCCGCGGAGACCAGTGGGATGCCAAGCTCGATTTCGCGGGTCAGCCGCGTATGCGTGTCAGTGTCCGCGGGCAGGACTGCCGAAGCTGCCGGGACCAGCATCACATCGTCGAATGTCAGCGCCTGCCGGATTTCCATCCGCGCCTCCTGAGCGATGGCGGCGCACTATACACAAGCGCTCCGCGGGCAAAACCGTTGGGCACAGATATAGGCGCGGCTCGGCCTTTATGCTCCCCGGCGGAACCCTTTCGCGACAACATAGGTCTCGGCCAATTCGGCGCGGCTGGCCGGCGGCTTGGCGTGGCGCAGTTCGGCGAAGGATCGCCTTCAGGCGGGCGAGCAAGGCGCCCTCGGCCCCGCCCTGAAACACCTTGGCGACGAAATTCCCGCCTGGTTCGAGGATTTCTTCGGCAATCGCAAAAGCGCATTCGGCAAGCGCCACGATCCGCAAATGGTCGGTCGCCGCGTGCCCGGTCGCGGCCGGGGCCATGTCGCTCAAAACCGCGTCCGCACCGCCGCCGAGCGCCGATCTAATCGCCGCGATCGTCTCGGGCTCTCGCAAATCGGCGCGCAGCAAGATCGCGCCGGCGAGCGGCTCGGTCTCGAACGAGATCCACTCCCAGCACATGTCCGCGAGCGCCCGCGCGTTCGACCGCGACCTGCGTCCAACCGCCGGGAGCGCAGCCGAGATCGACCACCCGGCGGTTCGGCCGCAGCAGATGAAAACGCTCGTCAAGTTCGATCAGCTTGAAGGCTGCGCGCGACCGGTAGCCTTGCCGGCGCGCTGCGGCGACATAGGGGTCGTTGAGCTGACGCGACAGCCACTCGGTCGACGAGGGCTTACGCCGGCGAGATTTGTGCAACCGCACTGCCGGCGGCCGCGTCGCCGGCTCTTGCCATATTACCCCTGGATCAGGTCGAACAGGATGCCCTCGCGCACCCCGCGATCGGCGACCCGCAGCCGGCCTATCGGCCAGGTCTCGCAGATCGCATCGAGGATGGCGCAGCCGCTCAGCACCAGATCGGCGCGTTCGCGCCCAACGCACGGGCTGGCGGCGCGACCGGCCAGGTCGAGCCCGGCCAAATGGCCCGACACCGCGGCGATCTGCTCGAAAGTCAGGCTGCTGCCGTCGACCAGCGCGCGGGTATAGCGCGGCAGCGCGATATGGATGCCCGCCAATGTCGTAACCGTGCCCGAACTGCCCAGCATCTGCACCCGGCCGCTGCGAATGTGACGCAGAATGCGATGGTTGCGTTCGAACGGCTGCAAGGCGCAGGTCGCTTCCTCAACCATGGTGCGATAAGCCGTGGGCGAGACCTCGCCGCCGAACCGGTCGGTCAGGGTGACGACGCCCAGCGGCAGCGACACCGAGCCCAGGATCTGCGGGCGCCAGCGCCGACGGTCTCGCCCGCGGACGAGACGCAGCCAGACGATCTCGGTCGAGCCGCCGCCGATGTCGAAGACGATCGCATAGGGGATGCGCGGATCGAGCAGCGGGGCGCAGCCGAAAACCACCAGGCGCGCTTCCTCGCCGGTCGAGATGATCTCGATCTCGAGCCCAACCTCGTCGCGCACGCGGGCCAGAAAAACTTCGCAATTCGCGGCTCGGCGGCAGGCTTCAGTGGCAACGTATCGCCCGCTGACGATGCGGCGGAATGCGATCTTGGCGGCGCAGACTTTGAGCGCGTCCAAGGTGCGCTCGATCGCGTCCTCGGACAGCCCACCCGTTGCCGCCAGTCCCTCGCCAAGCCGGACGATGCGCGAGAACGCATCGACGACGCGAAACCCGCCGCCTGCGGGCCGCGCCACCAGCAGCCGGCAATTGTTGGTCCCGAGATCGAGTGCGGCAAGATGCGTCGGAAACCGCGGCAGGGGGTGTGGCGGGCGAGCCGCCGCCGTGGCCTCTTCGGCCATCGCAGCGGCTGGGCGCAGTGCGGGGACGGGCGCAAACCGTTGGCCCGCGGAAGCGGCAGCGCCACCTCTGACCAATTCCGCGCTACTCAGCGGCTTCTCCACGGCCGGTATCCCGTCGCTCACGATCTGCAATCGTAACCCAGGCGCGTCTTGAAACAAAACCTTTCAAAAGCTGGGAATTGGCGGATCGGCTGGCGATCAGGGATAGAGTTAACGCGGCTGAAACACGCGAGCGAAATAGGCGGTCAACCCGGAATCGGTCGAGAAGCCACCGCGCCAACCGATATAGCCGTCGGGGCGAACCGCAAACACCGCCGGTTCGTCGCCATAGGCCGTTGAGAACCAGCCCTCGGCATCTTCATAAACAGCGACCCCGTGAGGCTCGTCGAGCGCAGCTCCGGCGGGAACGATGGCAGCCATGCGAACGCCGCCGCGGAACCTGATATCTATCTCGCGCGCCAGGCCCGCCAATTCAGAGAGGGCATCGCCGGAAGCGGCGGTGCCGAGATAGGCAACGACGACATGTTCGGTGCCGCGCAGAATGTCGAACAATCTGAGCGGAAAACCGAAATTGCGCCGGCGCAATCCTGCGGCGTCAGGCGCGCGGTCGCCGGCCGCGGGCCCAATGCCGGCATAGCCCGCCCCGTCGTCTGCGACCGATGAGCTGCCGCGATAGGACAATAGGATCTGAGTGTCGGCTAGACGATCGGGCTCCACTCTGCCCTCCCTGCCGATCGCCTCGCTTGCGGCGCGGGTTCGCGCGACCACATCGGCGCCGATCGGCCGCCGTTCGGCTTCATAGCTGTCGAGCAATGCTTCCGGCGCCGCGCCGCGCATTACCAGCGCCAGTTTCCAGGCCAGGTTATAGGCGTCCTGAATGCCGGTGTTCATGCCCTGCCCGCCGGTCGGCGGGTGGATATGCGCGGCATCGCCGGCGATAAAGACGCGCCCCGCCCGATACCGCGCAGCAAGCCGCATGCTGATGCGAAACATCGACGACCAGGCCGGGTCCGACAAGCGCACACCGCCGGGCACCAGATCGTCGGCCACCGCCTGGAACTCGGCGAGCGCAGGTCCGCGTCGTTCCGATTGGATGCCGTGATCGGTGCCTGGCGCAAATGCCGAATCCGGGGGGGCCAATGTCGTGACCCGGTAACGACCCGCCGCCGGCAGCGGGATGGCGACGAACATGTCGGGTGCGTCGTTCTCGATCAGACGCAGCGCGCGCAAAGCCATACCGCGCGGCAGATCCCAGCCGATAGAAACATCGGCGAGCGCGAACATCATCGGATAAGCCTCGCCCTCGAACGGAATTCCGACAGCATGGCGCACCGCGCTATGCGCGCCGTCGCAGCCGATCACATAGCGAAACCCAGCTGGTTCGGTGGTGCCGCCGCCTGCGCGTTCTAGGTGAACCTTGACCTCGTCCGCGCTCTGGGTGAGCCCCGTCAATGCGACCCCGCGTTCGACCTCGACGCCGCAGCGCGCGAGACGATCGGCGAGCAGGCGTTCGGTCTCGTATTGCGGGACGCCGAGTTGGCCGTAGGGCAGGTCGGACAGATCGAGCAGCGCGTCTTGCGGCGGACGGCCGTGAATGATCGAGCGCATACCGGTGATCCACAGACCGGCATCGATCATCTCGCGGGCGATCCCGATGTCGTCCCAGACCTCGAGCGTTCGCGGCGTCACCCCGATAGCCCGGCAATAGGGCAGCGGCTCGGCGAGCCGATCGACGATCCGGCAGCGCACCCCGTGGCGAACCAACTCGATTGCCATGGTAAGACCGACCGGCCCGGCCCCCACCACCAGAATTTCTGCCATATCAGGACCTTTACCAGCGAATAGCCTAGCACCGGCGAAAAGCCCGGACGCCGGCCGGAATATCCAGATCGCCCGAGCGGGATTGCACTGCAAGCGGAACTAAAAGCCTTCGATCAGCTGTGCGGTCGCCGCGGCAGGCACAACGCCCCTACCCACGATCCTGCCGATGTGATATCCGCGGGGCGTCGATCTGGAAATCCCGCAGGCGCGGGCCGCATGGGGGATCGTCTAACGGTAGGACAGCGGACTCTGACTCCGCCAGTCTAGGTTCGAATCCTAGTCCCCCAGCCAGTCCTCTCAGGTTTTGCAGCCGTGGTCCTTGCCACCTTGGCAAGCAGAGGTATCACCATACGCGATTTTGCGCCCCACGGCGGGGTGCAGATATAGCCTGCCGACGGTTCAGAAGGCGCCGAGCACTCGGCCCTTCCCGAATTTCAGTCCTAGGTCAGCGACGCTATCCTCGGCCAGCGGGCCGACAGATGTTGGCACACCCCCTGGGACTGTCTCGCGGGCGACAGCGAAAGCTTCGTCAAAATCATTGACGGCAGCCGCAACGATGCGCCTACGCAGATTTTGGCCGATTTCCGCGTCGGGCCCCGTCACAAGCATGATCCAACCCTTCATGTTTCCCCTCCGGTTTTATGATGAACAGGATAGCACGGGCGAAAGTCAGCCCGATCATCTACTACCGCCCCAGCTTCCGTCGCTGCGCCGAGAGGCTCGGCGCATAAGGCTCCAGCGGCGCGGTGGGACCTGTGCCCCCGGGCCGCAAAACGACGGCGCGCGCTGACTGGCCTGATCCCCGAGCTGTTCCGTCAGATTGTGGCGCGGCCCAATCGGTGCGGTTGCGCTACCACTTGTAGACTTTCTGCAATGTTCCTCCCATCAGCGTTGCCTTGTCGTTCTCGGACAGGCGTTTGGTGTCGCGAAACGGCGCCACGCCCTGCTCATAGGTCAGCATGCCGATCGTTCGCGTCCAATCGGTGCCCCACATGCAACGATTGAGCCCAAACGCATCGATGACCCGCAGTACCGGCTCCCAGATATCGTCGTATGGGAACGGTTGGTGCGACATCGTGCAGGCGCCGCTGATCTTCACCCTCACATTCTCGTATTGAGCCAAGGCGAGCAGCTTGGGAAGGTCGGCCCAAACATCGGCGGGAACCGGCGGGCGGGCGGGCTGCAGCAGGCCGAGATGGTCGATGACGATGACCGTATCGGGGTGTCGCCGGATGTGCGGCAGCCCTTTGTCGAGGATGCCCCAGCACAGCAAATTGACAGGCAAACCGTGTTTGCCGGCGGCAGCGAAGGCGCGGTTCAAACCGGGATGGTCCGCGTCCATCGGCAGGCCGTCGCGCATGCGTATGCGAATGCCGCGGGCACCTGGTGTGCCCGCCCATTTCGCCACCACCTCGTCGATCGCCGGATCGGTCGCGTCGACCGGCGTCACCACCCGAAACCTATCCGGATAGGTGTTGTAAACTTCGAGCGCGTAGCTCGGATCGTATTCATAGGCGCTGAACGACGAGACCATGATCGCACCGTCGACGCCGACACTCTTCATCGCAGCGACCATCTCGTCGCCTGTGGCGGAGTCGAGGCCGTGCGAGGGACTGGCCCACGGCCGGCCGGGATGATTTCGATCGAAAGGATGAACCTGAACGTCGATGACAGGCATGGCCGTCCTCCTCTTTGTTCGACTTTGTTCGGCAAATTGTCCGACATCGTGACCGGTTTGCACAGAGCGTCCGCGCGGGGACGGGTGGAGCACGGATCGAGAACCTCTAGACGGAGCGGGAGGCCCGGCCGATTGCCGCGAGAGGCTGGATTACGCGTCTGGAGGGGCCATCTAAGCCGAGGCGGCAGGACCCCGCTTGACGCCGTACCCTCGGAGCACCCGGCATAACTCCGGAGCTTCGGCTGAATTCACTTCACGATCGGACAACTTTGGCTGCCGGGAAGGCCAGGGTAGTAGCAGGTGCCGCCCGGCGTGTTGTCAGGCGCCGTGGTGGTGTTCTTGAACATCGTCGTCCAGTCCGGTTGGCTCTGCGCCATTGGCATTGACGGGAAATCCACCGGTTGCGGGCGGTGCTTCTGCGGACTGGCGATCGTGTCGTCGGCGACGAATCCGCCCGCTCCGCCCGTAAGCGTGAACGAAAATCCGTAGCAGCCGTCGGCCGGACAGTCGAGATCCTTGACCGCCGCGCTGCCGCAGATGATGCCGGCTTCCGTCGCCATATTCTTGTTGACGGCAACCAGCGGATCAGTGCTAGCCAATGCCGACACGCACGTCCCGCTCTCGTTTTTGCAAAAGGTCTTGGGCTCGCACAGATTTGCCGCGCTTGGAGCCAAGCCCGTCACCTTGTCGAAATGGACATGGAGGCTCATTACGTTGTTCGCGTCGACGGTCGGTGTATCCAGCCACGCCGGGTTTGCAACCGGGCTGCCTTGAAGCTTGACAGGTGCACCCGCGATGTTGATCCGCACCCCTTTTACCGTGGTCGGGTCGAATTTCGGGCCGACATAGATCTTGTAAGTCTGCTGGGTGCTAGGCTTTACGTAAAGGAAGAACACGTAATAGGTCTCGCCCCCTACAAAGACGTTGTTGCTGCGCGGTTGGCAGGGTGTACCCAGGTTCGAAACGAACGGACAGGGATTGATGCTGGTAAACGGCTCGCCCGCGGTCTTGTTTGCCGTGTCGCCGGACTGCATCGTCAGCGGGACGGCGGTGTCGAGAAAATAGGTGCCGTTATTGACGGTCAGCGTATTGCGCGAATAAATGCTCTGGCCGGACATGCGCATGAACGGCCACCGGCATTGCGGCGTGCTGATGGTCGCGCCGCCGCAGCTGGCTTGGTACCAGTGCTGCCATTCTCTCGTGCTCGTGGCCGCAACCTTTGTGTCGGTGCCGGCAAGGAACTGGCGATAGAGCGGTACCCCATAGCAGGCCTCGTTGGTGCACTCTCTGGACCAGGTGCCGCCGCGCCCCTGCGTTTGGGGAAAACGACCGACACAGATATTTGTCTTGTTTCCATTTGTACAGCATTCAGGAAATTTTTGAGGACCATTAGGATTCGCGGTATCGCAAACCTGCGCAACATCCGTGGTGTCGTCACCGCAACGGCCAAAAGCCCCCGTTCCGCTGACGGCGCAGTCCGGGATGATCACCGTCGTCACATAATCGTAAGGGCTGGTCAACGCGGTCGCGGGGGTATCGGTCGCGGGCAATTGGCCCATCACCGGGCAGGCTTTGTCGGGATCGATCCCGACATTGGATTTGCACTCCGACGTCTTGATCTTGGCGTCGAAGAACTGATCCTCGTTGATCGAGATCGTCTGTTGCAGCCGTGCCGGCTGGGTAGAAATGTTGACGGTATTGATCAGCCCGGTCAGTGAGCCGTCGTCATCATTGAGCTCTGTCTGTCGGTCGATGCCGCTGAACCCGGTGAAAAACCCGGTGTTGCCGAGGACGCCGCCACAGTATTCTGCTTCTGCCTGCGGCAGATCGGTCAGGTAAGTTCCGCCTTGCCCGAAATCCAACGCTTTGTTCCCGAAGACCCCGGCCGGCGCCTGGAACAGCGGCTCAATCACGTAATGCCGGATCGCGACGTTGTTGAAGAACAAGTTGGTCGAGTGGAACGCCGGCGGATAGTAGAACCCGTTCGGCTGTTTCCAGGCGATCGCCGCGTTCGGCAGATAGCACTGTCCCTGCATGGAGCCGCTGGTGTATTGGCGCGGACCCGGGAGGTTGAAAGCATAGATGCAGCCTTCGGCCTGCGTGCACGGGGTAGCCCGGATGTCGAGAAAGGCGTTCGAATCTTCGTAGGACGGACCGTCATAGATGTTGTACAAGCGCTGGCCGGCCGCGAAGTTGTCGAGCGGCAGGGTGATCCCTTGGTTGGCGTTCAGGCAGTGGTTGGGGCCATTCGCCGCGCATTTCGCGTTGGGATCGAGCGTGGCGCTGTCGGCGTTGAACGGGCCGTCATCGGCGGCAAAGGCGTTATAGGTCTGGTAGCCCGCGTCGCCCTTTTGGGGCTGGGTGTGGCCGACAAAGATCGTATTGCGCGCCAAGCCCCAATAACCGGGGATCACCGAGGAGATCGTGTAGTCGCCGCCAGTGATCATCGTCAGACCGGCCACCTGGACATCGCTCAGGACGCTGTTGTCCACCAGAGACCACTGGGGCCGCATCCAGATCGCGGCGAAATTGGTCTGGGTCCAATGGAATGACGACGTGTAATGGTCGAGTACGGTCACCGCGCATTGCGGGTTGCCGGCCCCGCACGCTCCGACCCCGGTGCAATCGGGCGCGCCGCTGCCATCGGGACAGCGCACCGCCAGCCGGGTGCCGCCAACGGCTTTCGGATAGTATGTCGGCTGGTCGGCGTGAGCCGGGGCGAAGCTTTTGACTGCGCTGACTTGGTTTGTTCCGATCGGAGCGCACGTCCCGTCTGGTAAAGGATTGCAGGCAAGAACGCCGAGCGGATCGCAATTCGACGCATCGCTCGTCGTCATGAACGAGTGCATGGCCGAACTGCAGTAATTCCGGTAGAATGTTCGCAGCGCCGTCGCACCCTGATGGCCTGCGTCCCGCTGCAGCCCGGCGTAGGTCAGCCGGCCCTGCGCGTCGGTCCATTTCATGTGGCTGCCGGTATCGGTCATGTCGGTGTTCGCCGGCGTCGGGACATCGGGCTTGTCGTTGTTGCTGGCCGGCACAAACCAGTAGCACGCGCCACAAGTTGCTGCCCCGGCCGCCATGTCGCCCTGGAAATCGTTCCACCCATTGGTGATCCAGAACACGCTCGGGTGTGCGTAGTCGGCGATGTAAGGGAGGAGGACCTGTGACGTATTCTCCGACAGGATGCCCGGGATCAGGCGCGGGTTCTCGCTGGCGTTATTAATGCCTGCGACGGCGAATATCCCGATATCGGAGAAAAATTGGTTGTCGGTCTCGGTGCCGTCCTCGAGATAGTAGCCCTGGCCGATCGACTTCCAGCCGACATTACGCTGCAACGTAACACCCTGGGTAGAGTGGATGACGTACCAATGGGTGTTCGAATCGTTGACCGACGAATCCTTGACGAAAGTGCCGGGCGGCACCTGCCGGGTCTCGTGAAAATGGACCGGATAATGGCCGAGCTTGCCGCCTTGACCCAGCTCCGCGAACTCGACGCCGTCGATCTGGATCTCCTTGATGCCCTGACGGAAGATCGTATGCCCACCGAAATAATAGGTCTTTCCGGCAGCCTTTGCCGCCTTCACCGCGTCATCAAAGGTTTGGCCCACGTTATCGCCACCCGAAACGATGCGGATGCTGCGCGTCAACAGCGCAACCGCGGCGCGCGTCTCGGCCCCGGCGGCAACGAGCTTGGGATCGATGCTCATGCGCTTGGCGTCCGAATAAGCTTTCAGCTTGTCCGCCAGCGAATACCGCGTGCCGCTGTGGAACCATTGGTTCATCGGCGTGAAGGAGATTTCGTTCCCGTTAGCGTTGGTGATCGTCAGCAGTTCGGAATGACCGGGCAGATAGTCGGTCGTTGTGACGACGATCTGGTCGGGGAGCACGTCGCCCTTCCGCCACCACCGATCGGCGATCGCCACGCTCTCTGCATCCGGATCTGTAGGCAAACCCGGCGCGGCCAGCTTTAGGGTGGTCTGTTTCGGGGTCAAGTCACTCCCTAGGCGTATCCAGCCCACCCCCGCATTGGTGTGGGTGGCGTCGACACTGGCGGTCGGTATCCCTTTGTAGCCGTTCAAGAACAACGTACCGCCAAACGAGACCGCCAGGGTTTTGTAGCCGAAATAGCCGACCAAGCCGTCGGCCGATGCATTGCCGCATTTGCCGTTGACGAAAACCACCGGCACGGTCGGGGTGCTGTTGGCGCACTTCCCATCGCCGTAGAGCGGGCCGTATTGATAGAAATAATCTGACACCGTGGTCGGCAGCCCGGGAATGCAATTCTGTCCAGTCAGCGCGGCGGCGCCGCAGCCCGGGATCACCGTCTTGCCGTTGCCGCTCCATACCGAGATCGGAATCCCGCACGGCCCGGTCGTGGCATTGATCGTGGTTTTGCACAGCACCCCTTGGCCCTGATTCGTCGCCGGGTCCTTGCCCATGCTCAGGTCTGATCCATAGAGATGGAAGGTCAGAAACCCGCCATTGGCGCCATAGCCGTTCATGGCCGGCTTGCCGGCGATCAGCGCGCTATTGTATTCGACGATGATCGAGGACGCCCAGAAGTTGACTTGCGTGTTCGCCGTCGCCGGTTCGGCAAAGGTCAGCGACCCGCCTTTAAAAATGTTCACCTGGCCGAAATAATAACCACCGGTTTGATTGATGATGCAGTTACCGGTCACCTCCAGATCGTCCTGCTGACCGGGCATACTGCCCCCGCCCATATTGATCATGTTCGGGTTGATCACCACGGGATTGCCGGGCGTGCCTCCGGAGCACGTTTGTGTCGTTGCCCAAGCCGGCGCCGCAATCTGAAATGCTGCCATCAATCCCAGCAGCAGGCAGAGACCTGGCCACCGCACTGTCGTCGCCCGCGCACCGCGCGACCGGGAGACCAGGCTGAAAAGGTACATGTTCGCCCTCCATCGGCGACATTGATCACCGCCCAAGGCATAGCCTCCGGCGGAACCTGTTTGCGCTCGCGTTCAGCGGGCTGGGCTCTTCCGCCGGCTTCCGGCGTTGTACGCTCGTTCCCACGAGAACGGCAGTAACACCGGCAAACATTCGAGCAGATCAGCCATGCTTAACGCTACTTAAGGGTGAATGGCGCGTCAAGATAGCCGGTCACCCTCGCGAATGCTTCAAAGCAATCTGCCTGCGGCATTGCGTGCACGGGGCGCGGCTTTCCCGCCAATACGCGATGTCAGCCGTCGCACTCGGTTGGATGGACTGGGGGAGGGGTTCGGCGGGCGTCATATCAGCGCACAGCTATGGCGAATAGCGGGTGACGTCTTCGATGATGCTTTGATCGCGGCCGCGCAGCTCGATGACGTTACGATCCGGGTCGCGGATGAAGACCGAAACTTGACTGCTATCGTCGCCAAAGTTGACCGGTCCCTGGGTAATCGAGATGTCATTCGCCTTCAGAGCAGCCATCGTTGCCGGGATGGATGCGACGCGCAGCGCCATGTGCGTGTAGCCCGGGTATTTGCCCGGAACGTCCATCAGCACATTCGTGCCCGGCTCGCCGGCATTGGCGTTGAAGATCAGGTTGAGCTCGACGCCGTTCTCGTTGCGGACGATCGCGACCTCGTCCCCTTTGGCCCGGTGCAACAGGTCGAACCCGAGCACCCGATAGAAGCCGAGCGCGCGATCGAGATCGCGTACACGAATACCGATGTGATCGACGCGCTCGACGGCGATCGTTTGAGTTATGATGACCTCCTCGGAGCAGCAATATCTTCGCCCATAAAGATCCCAGCCTTGACTTAAATGTCCTACCCCGGCGGGCGCCAGGACCGGACCCTCTTTGGGCATTGGCCGCGCGGCACCACACGCGCCAGATGCGAGAAATCGGCGCCCGGGCAGCGCTTGACGACGCCTCGCGTGAGCGGACGCAGCCGCCACGGCGAGTATCGGATGGCTCGGATGCAGTATGCCCGAGGTTGAGCGACGCCGCGAGTCCGTAGGGCGCGGAGCCGGGCCCTCAACGCGTGATCCGCCGCCCTTGGGTCGTGCGATACCCGACACCTGACGAAACCGGCGTCGTCGGGCCATCGCGGTCCCGTCGATTGGGATGCGGAGTACAGCTTCGGGATTAGAGGCCAGGGCCGATTACGCCGAGGGGATTTATAATGCCCGATACGAGCGAGCGACCGAGCTGCATCCGGTGAAAGGCCACATTCGAGACGGAATAACTGGTCGTGAATTAGCGCGAAGGATCACACAATGACGAAATCATATGTTATCGCCCTGGCGGGCATGATGGCTCTTAGCGCCTGCGTGGAAACGCCGATGGGCTCTACCGTTCCGGTCATGCCGGGGCCGAACAAATCGTTCGGAAGTTTCCAAAACGACCAGGCTATGTGCCGCCAGTTCGCTCAGCAGGCCGTAAACGATCAGGTCCAGGGGGCTAATCTTCGCGGGCTGGGTACAGCCGCGCTGACCACTGCCCTCGGCGCGGGGTTGGGCGGTGCCATTGGCGGCGGCCGGGGGGCAGGGATTGGCGCCGCGGCCGGCGCGCTCGGCGGCGCCGGGCTAGGCGCCGCCAGGTCCTCCAACGCGCAGGCGTCGATCCAGGCGCAGTTCGACAACGCTTTTGCTGCGTGCATGTATAGCCTGGGCAATACGGTCCCCGGCATGAACCCGCGCTGAGCCGCGGGAAGCCCGCCAAAGTCTGTGCTCGTTCAAGGTTGCCGCCGGCAAAAGCCGGGGCTTTGCGTAGCGACACTTTTGAGACATTGGGCGGGTGCATGATTTGATGAAGATCGCCGCCTACAAGCACATTACGATGCTTCCCCGCCTTCTTTAGAGCTGAGCTGAGGCCAGTATCACAGGATACACCCCCTAAGTATGTAGGCCTGATAATTTGATGGGGTATTGCGCACGGCAGACACTACGCCTGTTCTCCGGGCGGGAATCAGCGCACGGGACATAATTCTTCGTCCCCGGCCAAAAGCCGGACACAATATCGAATGAGCCAGCTTTCACCCGACGGCGAACGAGATGCTCTGCGACCCGATATCTCCGCGCGGCAGCGGAGGATGCACCCAAATCCGCGCGCGATCATCGCCGGGTTACTCTTTATCGCCATCATCGGGTTGGCGATCTGGTATCTAGCCCGTCCCGAACCTCTCCTCGTGCAAGGCGAAGCGGAAAGCACCCGGATCGATATCGCGGCGCGGGTCTCCGGGCGCCTCGCTAAGATCTCGGTCTCGCGGGGTCAGAACGTGGTGGTGGGGACGGTTTTGCTGGTCATCGACAATCCCGAGCTGGTCGCCGAGTTGCACGAAGCGCAAGCGGAAAAGGTGGTCGCCGACGCTGAACTGCAGCGCATCAAGGTCGGTACGCGTCCCGAAATCATCGCCCAGCGCAAAGCTGAAATCGATCGCGCCAACGCGGATGTAGTGCTCGCCCAACAGACCTATAGTCGGACTCTGTGAGCTTGCCGCCCGCCAATTCGCGCCCCAGTCCAAGCTCGACGAAGATACCGATAAGCTGACCTTGGCGCAGCGCCGGCTCGATCAGGCAAAACTCGCCTATGACGCAGCAGTGCGCGGCTTCACCCTCGAGGAGCATCAAATCGCCGAGGCCAATGTCGTCAAGGCGGCGGCGAAAATCGACACGATCAAGGCACTCGTCGATCAGCTGACCATTACTGCCCCGATAGCTTCCCAGGTCTACCAGATCCCGGTCGAAGAGGGCGAAGTCGTCACACCCGGCCTGCCGCTGATATCGCTCGTCGATCTCGGCGATACCTGGCTCGGATTTTCGCTGCGCGAGGATCTGATCGCCGGCCTGAAGGTCGGAGACCGGTTCACCGTCAGGGTCCCGGCGCTCGGCGACCGCGAGATCACCGCGCAGGTTCGGCTAATCGCCGCGAAGGGCGAATATGCCGGCTGGAGAGCAACGCGGGCGACCGGCGATTTCGATCTGCGGACGTTTGCGATCCGAGCCTATCCGGTCAAGAAGATCGACGGGCTGCGGCCGGGGATGAGCGTCTACACCGATTGGGCGAGGCGCTCGCCGTGAAGCCGCCGCCGGAGCCGGGGCTGGGGCTGGTCGCGTTGCGGGAGATCCGGTTTTTTCGGCGTGACCGCGCGGGCTATCTGTTGACCATCGTCGTCCCGCTGATCGCCTTTGCGATTCTCGCCTGGACATTCAGCAGCGCCGTCGTGCGCGGGCTCGATGTGGTCGTCGTCGACGGCGACCGCTCGGATGTGTCGGCGAAACTGATCCAGTCGATCGCGGCCGCCCCAGGATTGCGCGTGGCTGGGCGGGCCGATGACCTGAAGAGCGCCACCCGAGCAATTCGATCGGGACAGGCGATCGCCGCGGTCTACATACCGCCGCGTTTCGAGGAGGATCTGCTAGCTGCCCGGCGCCCTCAAATCATTGCGTTCTACAACGCCCAGTACTTCACTCCCGGCAACATAGCGTCGCGCGGGTTGAGCGATGCGATTTCCGCCGCCGTATCGCAGCTGTCGCCGCTGGCCGATGTTCGCCTGCCCTCGATCGGAAGCGGCTCACTGGTCGTCGAGCAATACGTTCTGACCAATCCGGCGCTGAATTACGCTGGCTTTCTGCTGCGTGCGGTGATGCCGACGACGTTGCACGTGATCATCGGCATAGCGACCGCCTACGCGGTCGGAACGGAATTCTCGCGGCGCAGCCGACGCGCTTGGCTGCGTTGCGCCGGCGGCAGCCCGCTGATCGCTCTCGCCGGCAAGCTGTTGCCCTTGTTTGCCCTGTTCCTGGGCATGCTCGGGATCGTCGCCCTGATTCTGCACGCCGGATTCGAGCTGCCCTTCCGCGGCGACGTGCCGATGATGGTCGTCACCGCGATGCTGTTCATTATCGCTTATCAATCGCTCGCGGCTCTTTTGGTGCTGTTGGTGCATGATCTTCCCTTGGGTTTGAGCCTTGTTGCGATCGTCTCATCGCCGGCCTTCGGCTACGCCGGCATCGGCCTGCCGGTGCTGGCCATGAACGGCTTCGCCAAGGCCTGGGGCGCATTGCTGCCGATACGGTGGTATCAACAGATACTGTTCGACCAGGCTGCGCGCGGAACGCCGGTGCACGATTCTGCGCCGGCCTTCTCGATCCTGGCCGCGATGGCGCTCGGCATGTTTATTTTCGCCTGGTGGCGATTGAGCCGGCTTTCGGCCGAATTTCGGTCCGAGGAAGATGCCGCTTTGCCGCGGGACGGCCACGGCATCGGCGGCGCCTTTATCGGCGAGTGGCGTCGCGTGCTGGGCGACCGCGGCGTTTTCAGCCTTCTGATCGTTGCTCCTGTTTTTTACGGCGTGTTCTATCCACAGCCCTACCTCGGCCAACTCGTTCGCAAGATTCCGATTGCCGTGGTGGACGATGACCGCACGCCGCTGAGCCGCCGCCTCATCCAGACTCTGGATGCCGACGAGGCGATCTCGGTCGCGATTTGGGCTCCGGCTCTGGACGTGGCCCAGCAGGCGTTGTTTGACCGCCGCGTCTTCGGCATCCTGGAGATCCCGCCCGATACCGAGCGCGAGGTTTTGAAGGGAAACGAGGCTCGCATCCCGGCCTACGTCGATTCGGCCTATTTTCTCGTATTCAACCGTACATTGCAGGGGATCGTCGATGGTGCGGTCGACACCAATATGGCCGATGTTTCGCGCGGTCTGCGCATGGACGGCGCGCAAGCCCGGACCACCTTGGCGGTGCTGAGCCCGGCAGAGCTGCTGACGGAGCCGCTGTACAATCCGACCGGCGGCTATGCGAGCTACGTGGTGCCGGCCGCTTTTGTCCTGATCATCCAGCAGACCCTGCTGATAGGGGCGGCAACCTTGACCGCGCTTGGCTTCGGACGGGGCCAGGGGGTTCGGCCGGTCGCCCCAGGCCCGATCGAGCTGTTCGGCCGCGGTCTCGCGCATTTGACGCTTTATGTCGCGGCGTTGGCGCTGTTCTTCGTCGTCCTGCCGCGGCTCTACGGATTCTCGACATTAGGCCGGGCCAAAGATCTGGCATTGTTCGCAATCCCATTCGTCCTCGCGACCAGTTTCATGGGACAGGCTGCCGGCAGCCTCTTCAAGCACCGCGAAACCGCTGTCTTATTGTTTGTCGCGACGACCTTGCCGCAATTCTTTCAGGTCGGCGTGTCCTGGCCGCGCGAGATGATCCCACCGGCGCTCGATCACCTTCGGCGAATCTTCCCGGCCGAGTTGGCGATCGACGGGCTGGTGCGGATCGGTCAGATGGGTGCCCGGCTCAGCGAGGTGCGGGTGGATTGGCTGTACCTCTGGCTGCTTACCGCAGTGTATTTCGCGCTCGCGGTGGCGGCTTCGCGGCGCCGTGCGGCGATCGAAACAGCCGATGCCGTCCAGTAACGCCCAGCGCTTTCATACTGTCGCCGTTTCGGTCGCGCTCGCCGCGGCCGCCGGCATCGTCGCATTTCTGGTTCTTCGGCCCGGCGTGGTCGCACGGTCCGCTCCCGGCGTCGTCCAGCCTACCGAGATCAAGATTGCCCCCGAGATCAGCGGCCGCTTCCTGCATTACGCGGTGGCGCCGGGGCAGCGCGTGAACCGGGGCGACAAGCTAGCCGAGCTCTCCAACCCCGAACTTAAAGCAGCGCTGGTGCTGGCGCGGGCGCAGCTCGGGCTGGCGCGCGCCGCAAGGGACCGTGTCTATGCCGGCCCGCGCCAGGAACAGGTGGACGCGCTCGCGCGTGACATTGAAATCGCGAACGCCAATCTCGTTTACGCGCAGCAGCAATTTACCCGCACATCACAACTGACGGCCACCGGGTTTGCCTCTCACCAGGACCTCGACAAGGCGACTACCGCGGTCGAAACGGCGAACGCGAACCTCTCGCTGGCGAAGCAGCGGTACGAGACGGCCCGGCTTGGGCCGACAAAGGAGGAACGCGCGATCGCCGATGCCGAGGTCGAACATGCCGCAGCGGCGGTCGCCACTGTCGCTGCGCGCGTCGCGAAGTTGCAAATCCATGCGCCGGCAGACGGTAATGTGGGCCTGCTCGTAGCGGAACCGGGCGAAGCGATCGTGCCGGGCCAGCCGCTGATGACGTTGCACCCCGTGCGAAAGCGCTGGGTCAGCTTCAATGTTCGAGAGGATCAGCTCGACGGTTTGAAGATCGGCTCACGGGTCGAGTTGATGCCGGCGGGCGGCAATGCCCCGCTCCAAGCCCGGATCGATGAAATGATCGTCCGCGGCGAGTTCGCGACCTGGCGTGCGGCTCGCGCTGTTGGCGACCATGATTTGAACTCGTTTGTGCTGCGGGCGGATCCGGTCGCGCCGGCGGCGGAGGAACTGCAGCCCGGGATGTCGGTTTGGCTGAGGCCTGCCAATCACACCGCGGAGTAGCTAGCCGCGAGCTATGGCTGCGGCAGCCCTACGGACGGTCCGCATAGTAATTGCTCGCCGCTGCAATTTCATCCGCAGTCATCCGGCGAGCAACATTGCGCATCTGCTCTTCGATGTCATTGTGACGCGCGCCCGTCACGAATGCCGCCAGCTGCGCGTGCAGATAGACAGCGGGCTGTCCCCCGAGCCAAGGCGCGCCGGCCTTGCCGGCGATCTCGCCATGACAGGCTCCGCACGGCGCGATCCCGCGCATCGGCGCGCCGTCGGCTACAATGCGGGGCGGCACATTACTGGCCGGTCGACGCTCCGGGGGCCGCGGCAAATAGGCGTAATACGCGGCGAGGTCGCGCATATCCGCGTCGCTGAGATCGGCCATCAGCGGCGCCATGACCGCGCTGGCGCGCGCGCCCGTTTTGAAATCAACCAGCTGCTTATAGATCGTGACCGGAGGTTGCCCGGCGAGATTGGGGGTATCAGCCTGGCTCAGGCCACGGGCGCCATGGCACATCGTGCAGCGCAATGCCAAGGTTGCGCCGCGTCCGATCAATTCCGCGCTGGCGCCACTTAGCATCTGCGGGACGACTTCGACGCGCGTCGTCAGGTAATCGGCGCGTACGATCTGGTCGCCGGAAGGCGGGTTGCGGACGAGCCCGGCGGCGGTGCAAATCGCGTCCCAGACACCTTTAAATTGCTCGCCCGGATGCTGAAGCGGCAGCCAGACGAAACCGATGACAGCCGCAACAAGCGCGATCGCCGCCGTGACCCCGACGCTCACGGTGAACCAGGGATTGCGAAATGACGCGATCCCTTGGTGGTTCATTATCGCTCTCCAACCTTGACCGCCGGCACCGCCGTGCCCGGCGTCGCCAAGGAATGAACGATCGGAAAGCCATAATTCACGATGGTCAGCGCCACCATCAGGCTGAGCCACAACCCGAAGCCGTTAAGCGCGGCGGGCAGTGCGCGAGGCGGGTGCACCGCCAAGCTGAAACGGTAGGCTCCCGGCTCGGTTCGGGGCGCTGTTTGGCCACGCGTCAACACGATCAGAAACAACACGCCCGACACGACCAGGATCGCACCGCCGATGACCGACATCGTCACCCATATCGCCTGGGCGGCGATCGCCGGATCGGCATAGTCATAGAACGCCATCCGGCGCGGCATCCCGAGTATGCCGACCCAATGCCATGGGAAGGTCAGTACGATCATCCCGGCAAACCACGTCCACAGCTGCGCCCGCATCAGGCCGAAGCTGGTTAGCGTCCGTCCGGTCAAGTGCGGCCAGATGTCATAGGCGATCACGAAATACATGATGACGATCGCCCCACCGAAAATCAGGTGGAAATGGCCGGTGATCCATTGGGTATTATGGACCGTAGCGTTGAGCTGATAGCTCATGTTGATCAGCCCGCCGGCACCCCCGAAGCCGAGCATGACGAACGATAGCGCGGCCCCCAGCATGACCGGGTTGTTCCACGGCAACGCCGACAGCCATCCCAGCAAACCCTTTCCGCCGCGCAACCTTGCGGCGATCTCGACCGATGCGCAGATCGTGAACACAGTCAGTAATGTCGGCAACGCGACCAGCGCCGTGAACACCGAATGCAGGTATTTGAAGCCTGAGCCGACCTGGGGATCCTCGAACGTGTGATGGATGCCGATCGGCATTGCGACGACGAGGAACAGTATGAAGGAAATCCGCCCCATCGCATCGCTGAACAGGCGGCCTCCAATGGCCCGCGGGACGATCGTGTAATAAGCAATATAGGCCGGCATCAGCCAAAAATAGACGATCGCGTGCAATGTCCAGGAGAAAAAGACGCGCGCCAGACCGGCGTCGATCGTGCTGCGCCATCCAAGCGCCACCGGAATGATCTGAAACAGCAATTCGATCGCCGCACCGACCGCTGTCCAACCCCACAGATAGGCGCCCGCGACCGTCGCAAACATCGCGAAAGGGACCGGGGCGCCCGGATTCTCCCGTTTCCATCGGTACATGTTGATCGACATCAGCGCGACCCAGATCCACGAGCCGACAACCACGAGGACGATCCCGATGTAGTAGAACGGATTGCCGATCAGCGGCGGGTAGAAAGTGTAGAGCACCGAGGCGAGCCCGAGGGCGACCGGGACAATCGCCGTAACCGTGCCGATCACCACCAGCACAAGGCCTAGCCAGGCCCAGCGCAGGCCAACCATCGGTCGCCTGAGCGCTTGCTCGGTCACGAAATAGCCGAACCCCATGGCCACCAAAGTCGGGAAGACGTAAGCCATGGTCGTGCCATGAGCCGTGACCGAGCGGTAATACCACTCGGGATCGCTGATCCAGGCGTGCAGCGGGCTGCGAATGAACATTTGCCATTCGCCGAGCAGCAGCGCCGCGCCGAAGCCGGCGAAGGCGAACCATAAATGGCCGAGGACCAGCCGCCGGCTATTCCACACAGCTCAGCCTCCGCCTCTTCGCCGCCAGACGCATGAAAGCGGCCTTGTCGATGATTTTGATCCGGCCCCACATGCCCTCATGGCCGACGCTGCAAAATTCGTGGCAGGGCATCAGGCGGTCGCCTGGCGTGTCGAAGCGCGCCCCGAGACTAGAGATGTAGCCCGGCACCAGCATCAGGTTGATGTTCGTCCCGTGGATCAAAAAGCCATGTACGACATCGGCGCTGGTCGCGCGGAATTTGACAGGCGTATCGGTCGGTACGAGGATGCAGTATGGCGTAAAGGAATACTGCTGGCCGATAAATCGCACAGTGACCGTACCGTCGCGCTCGAGCGCGCTGCCCAGATTGCTTTCGATGAATTCTCCATCGAGGTGCAAGGTCCGCGGGTCGGCGGTCTCGACACGGCTTTGCGGCATGGCCCCGTGATATAGCGCGGCAAAGGTTGCCATCCCGACCAGCAGCACCAGGATCGCGACCGAGACGGTGGCCCATCGGTGCTCAACCCGCTCGACGCGATCGTTCCCACCGTCTGAGGGCGAGGCCTGCGTCATGGAGCGACGGCGCGAGGCACAAAAACGAGCAGATAGAACGCGAACCAGATTGCCACGACGATCAAGGTCGCGAGGCCGGCGAGCACGGCCGCGCCTTTGACGCCGGATCGCAGGATTTCGTTTACCACCGCGTCCTGCCGCTCGATGGCGTCATCGTCGCCGCTGGCGACGTCCGAATTTATCATGGCAAGTCAATCCAAAGGCGCCGTTCGCAACTCGTTGGCCTGGCGCGCCGAAACGGCCGAGCCGCGGTTCCCCCAGGCTCCGCGAATGTAGGTCACGACAGCGGCAACCTCGTCGTCGGACAAGGTCTGGGCAAAGGGCGGCATGCCGTAAGGCTTCGGATTTCCCTGGGTGCCTGGTGGAAAGCCGCCATTGAGAACCATCCGGACCGGGTTCACGGCCGATTCCATTTGGATCGAAGGGTTGCTGGCCAACGGTGGATATTCGGGCGGCATCCCCCGACCATCCGCTGCATGACAGCTCGCGCAGTGCGTTTCATATACGCTCTGGCCGAAACTTGCCAACAAGCTGCTCTCGGGGGCTGGGATGCCGGATACTTCGCCGGCGGGCGGGCTGCCCTGGCCGAGGCTTTTGAGATAGACGGCCATGGCGCGCACATCGGCATCGCTCAGGTATTGCAGGCTGTTGAACGTGACTTCGGCCATCGGGCCGTAGACGGCGCCGCGATGCGAGATCCCGTTGCGCAACAGACCGACGATCTCGTCGATGCTCCACTCGCCGAGCCCTGCCTCCTTGTTCGAGGTAAGCGAGGGCGCGTACCAGTTCTGCATCGGGATCAGCCCGCCCTCGAACGCCTTCGACTCGGAGGTGCCGCCAAGGGCGTTGATCGGTGAGTGGCACATCGCGCAATGGCCCAGACCTTCCACAAGGTAGGCGCCGCGGTTCCATTCAGCCGATTTCGTCGGGTCGGGCTGGTATTCCCCTTGCTGAAAGAACAGCGTTCGCCAGCCGAGGATGAGCTGCCGGTTGTTGAACGGAAAGCGGAGGTCGTGCGGCCGGTTCGGCTGATGCACCGCCGGAACCGAGCGCAAATAGGCAAAGATCGCGTCGGAATCGGCACGCGTGACCTTCGTGTACGAGCCGAACGGCATGGCCGGGTAAATCAGTCCACCATTGGGGAAGCGGCCCGTATGCATAACTCCGTAGAAATCATCGGCGGTCCACGACCCGATGCCGGTTTTGGGATCGGGTGTGATGTTGGACGAATAGATGGTACCAAAGGGCGTTGCCATCGCCCGGCCGCCGGCGAACAATGCGCCGCCGGGATTCGTGTGGCACGCGACGCAGTCCCCGGCCCGGGCGAGGTATTCGCCCTTGGTTATCAAGGCGTGGTCGTCCGCTCGGGATTCGGCGCCGCCGGCCAGCAATGCGAAGGCGGCAATCGCCAGAAGGAGCAGGTTGACCCGCACGGCGCGCCCCTCAGCGTGGTTCGCTGCCGCAGGAGAACGGCATTACGAGCGTGCCCTTCGGCACGGGCAATGGGTCGGGCGGGACCGAAAGCGAGGAGAGCCAGGCGGCGACTGCGGTGACGTCGCTTTCGCTCAGGCTGGCGGCAACGAGTTGCATGCAATCGGGCTCGGCCGCCGTCCTCGTTCCGTAACGAAAGGCGCCGAGCTGCGCGCTGATATAGCTCGCGCGCAGCCCGACGAGCCCTGGAATGGCAGGCTCCATTCCGGTCAGCTTGGGACCGTGACAGCCGGAGCAGGCAGGAATGCCGTGGGCTTGGTCGCCTTCCTCGACAAGCGAGCGCCCTCGCGCCAGCACCGCGGCGCTGGCGGCGCTGGACGCCCCGGCCTGCAGCGGCGGGTGCAGCGCGGCGAAATAGTCCGCTATCTCCTGCAGATACGCATCGGGAAGGTATTCAAGGAGATAGTTCATCGGCGGGTAGCGGCGGCGCCCGTCGCGAAAGGCGACCAACTGGTTCATCAGATAACCGGCCGGCTTGCCCGCAAGACGTGGGAAATAGTCGTTATCCGTCCCCCCACCCTGCCGGCCGTGGCAAGGCTCACAAGCGCGCAGGCGCGCCGCCATCGTATCGGGGGCCCGTTCAGTCGGCTGCGCTAGCGCGGCGGTGGACAAACCGATCAAGGCGGCCAGGCCTAGCCACCATGGGCGGCGGGAGAGAGCACAGCGTAACGTGTATAGCCACTTCGGGAGGCAGCGCGTTCGCAACGGCCGGGCTCCCCCTAACGGTTGCATTTGCCGGCTGCGAATGTGACGCCCTATTCCCGGATTTGCGAGTCAATGATTGTAAAAGGTACGATCGATCGCGGTTGCGTCTGGCCGACGGACCTCACCGGTGCTCCTTGGCCGAGCCAGGCGAAGACCGATATTGCTGCGTCAGCCGATCGTCACCATGACCGGAACATGGTCGGAAGCCTTCTTCCAGCTGCGACTGTCGCGGAAGACGCGTGCCTCGGATAATTCGCCGACCAGTCCCGGGGTCAGCCAAACATGGTCCAGGCGGCGGCCGCGATTCGAGGCCGCCCAGTCGCGGGCGCGATAGCTCCACCAAGTGTAAACGCGCTCGGGCGGCGGCACGAAATGACGCACCGCGTCGACGAACCCACCCGCCTGCTGTAAGCGGCTCAGCCGGTCGACCTCGACCGGCGTGTGGCTGACCACATTCAACAACTGCTTGTGCGACCACACGTCGGCCTCGAGCGGGGCGATGTTGAGGTCGCCAACCGCCACCATCGGACGACCCCCGCTGCGCTCGGCGGCGAACCACGCAGTCAACTCGTCGAGAAATTGCAGCTTGTGGGCGAATTTCGGGTTCGCCTCCGGATCAGGCAGATCGCCGCCGGCGGGAACGTAAATATTATGCAATTCGATCCCCCCCGGCAGCACCGCAGTCGCATGCCGGCAATCCGTGCGAGCGCACCAATTCCGCGTCTCGGGCATTTCGAACGGGATACGCGAGAGGATCGCTACCCCGTTGTAACCCTTCATCCCGTGCACCAGCATGTGGCGATAGCCGAGTGCCTCGACTGCCTCGCACGGGAACAGCGCGTCGGGCGTTTTGGTCTCCTGCAGACACACGACGTCCGGGGACCACTCCGCCATCAGCCGACAGACGTTATCGACGCGCAGCCGTACCGAATTGATATTCCAGGTAGCGAGCCGCAGGCTCATCGCTCGCCGCGGCGCCGCAAAACGGCCATCCCCGAACGCAGTGGCGCCCGGTCGGGGGGAAGACCGGGCGCCTGCATGTCAGAAGCGTTTGGGGGAAATCGGACCCGCAGGGGAGACGGGGCCGTTTTTGGGAGAACATCACGCTCTCCCCGCTTCTGGAGATCGCAGATGGGGTTTCGAAACGCGAAAACAAACCCCGATTCGTGCATGCCCGCAACAAAAAAAACGCATGCGGCGCACCGGAACCAATCGCTTTTCGCTCAGGCCGCGCGACTGGCCGCGGCGGGACCCGCAGCGGCTGCATGACATGCCTGCGCAAAGGCCGAAAACAGCGCGGCGGAGAACGGGTTCTCCAGGGCTTTGTACTCCGGGTGCCACTGCACGCCGACCACAAACCGCGCTTCGGCCAGGCTCACCCCTTCGATCTGGCCGTCTGGAGCTACCGCTTCGACGCGCAGCCCCGGTGCCGGGCGGTCGATGCCTTGCGAATGCAGCGAATTGACCATGACCTCGAGGCTGCCGGCGAGCCCGGCCAGCAGCCCGCCGGGAGTCAAAGTCACCGGATGCGCAGGTCCATAGGCTCCGTCGGGCGACTCGCGCCGCGACCGGTGATTGAGCCGCCCAGGGATCTCGTGCACGCGCTGGTGCAAAGTTCCGCCCAGCGCCACATTCAGTTCCTGAATGCCGCGGCAGATCGCCAGTACCGGCAGCCCGCGCTGCACCGCTGCGCGGATCAGCGGCAGGGTCGTCGCATCGCGCTCGGGATCGTGCAGGATTTCGGCGTCTAGCGGCTCGTCGCCGTATTCACTCGGGTGGACGTTGGAAGGGCTGCCGGTCAGCAGCAAGCCGTCCAGCGCGTCGAGCGCGCCACGAATATCAACCTGGGAGCCAATCGCCGGGATAAGCACCGGAAGGCACCCGGCCGCCGCGACGACAGCGTTCGGGTATTTGTCGGCGACCGTATGGAAGACCCGCTCCTTGATCGTGCGCGTGCAGGCGGGAATACCGACGATCGGCATAACGCGGGTTGGCATCAGGCTTGGCTCAATTCTCGTTGTGATTGCGGCCGGCGGCGTACGGGTCCTGGTATACAAAGAGGTTGGGGTCGAGCGCCATACCGAATTGCTGCTGGGACAGCGATACCGTAGTGACGTGTCGCTGTTGGTCGACGATCGTCCATTGGCGCAGCGCCAGCGGCTGGTCGCTGAAGTCCATCGTCAGGTCGCCATTGTCCGGCGCCTTGGGATCGACGACCGAAATCCGCAGTGAATTGGGACCGCGTTCAAAGCGGGTGACGACAAGGTCGTCAAAGCTGATCGGCACGCGCAGCAGAAACCAGGCCGGTGTGAACTTCAATCCGACCTTCGACATCTCAGCCAGTTGAGTATCGACGTAATAGACGTAGAAGCGATCAGCGATCAGGATTATCGGCGTCGGCGGATCGTATTGGAAACGCATCCGGCCCGGCCGTTCCATCCACAACCAGCCGCCGGCGACGCCGCCATTGGCGGAATGCTGCTGGAAGCGGGCCGTCATCGTTCCAATTCCATTCAAATAACTGGCAATCCGCCGCAAGTCGCCCTGATCCTGCGCGGTGAGCGCCGCCGGCGGCGGCAGCGCGTCAGCCCATGAGGGAGGGCTTGGCGACGACAGAGCCAAGGCCAGCACGGCGAGCGAGAGCGCGCAGCTGGCCAACCGCCGACGCGAGGTCGATATTCGCCGCAATTCCCGGCCTTTGCCGATGCCGACCATTTACTCTTTCCCGACGCAACCGATGATTCGGCGCTGCGAGGGAAATGAGTGCGAGCTTCGCCCCCGTCAATTGCGCTCAATCGCCGCCTCGGGCCAGAACCTCCCGTTTGCCGACATGATTGGCGGCGCTGATCACGCCCTCCGCTTCCATTCGTTCGATGATCCGTGCGGCCCGGTTGTAGCCGATCTGCAGGTGCCGCTGTACAAAGCTGGTCGACGCCTTGCCCTCGCGGCACACGACAGCTACCGCCTGCCGATAAAGCATATCGCCCAATTCGGGGTCGTCTTCGCCGGAAAGGGGATCGAACGAAACCTCGTCATCCTCGGTGATCTCGTCGATGTAGTCGGGCTCGCCGCGCTCCTTCAGGAAGGAGACGACTCGCTCGACCTCCTCGTCGGAGACGAACGGGCCGTGGACCCGCGTGACGCGGCCGCCGCCGGCCATATAGAGCATGTCGCCGCGACCGAGGAGTTGCTCGGCGCCGCCCTCGCCAAGAATCGTGCGGCTGTCGATCTTCGAGGTGACCTGAAAGCTGATCCGGGTCGGAAAATTCGCCTTGATCGTGCCGGTGATCACGTCGACCGACGGGCGCTGCGTGGCCATGATGATGTGGATGCCGGCGGCGCGCGCCATCTGCGCCAGTCGCTGGATCGCTGCCTCGATGTCCTTGCCGGCAACCAGCATCAGATCGGCCATCTCGTCGACGACGACGATGATCAGCGGCAACTCGCTGGTATCGAACGGTTGCGGCTCGAAGACCGGCTTGCCGGTTTCAGCGTCGAAGCCGGTCTGCACCTTGCGAATCAGGCTCTCGCCTTTGGCCGCCGCCTCGGCGAGCCGAGCGTTAAACCCGTCGACGTTGCGCACGCCCAATTTCGACATTTTGCGATAGCGGTTCTCCATCTCGCGCACGGTCCATTTCAGCGCCAGGACTGCCTTGCGCGGATCGGTGACCACCGGGGCGAGTAAATGCGGAATGCCGTCATAGACCGACAGCTCCAACATTTTCGGATCGACCATGATGAATTTGCAGCGGTCGGGGGGCATCCGGTACAGGATGGATAGGATCATCGTGTTGATGCCGACCGACTTGCCCGAGCCGGTCGTGCCGGCGATCAGCAAATGCGGCATCCGGGCGAGATCGGCGAGGACCGGCTCGCCCGAAATATCCTTGCCGAGGATCAAGGCGAGACGGCCCGGGTGCTTCTCGTAGGTCGGCGAATCAAGCAATTCCCGGAGAAATACCGTTTCCGCCTTCCGGTTTGGCAGCTCGATACCGATCACGGTGCGCCCCGGCACGACCGCGACCCGCACCGAAATCGCGCTCATCGACCTGGCGATGTCGTCGGCCAGCCCAATGATCCGCGACGCCTTTATTCCCGGAGCCGGCTCGAACTCGTAGAGCGTCACCACCGGCCCGGGGCGGACCTGGACGATCTCGCCGCGCACCCCGTAATCCTCCAGCACCGTTTCGAGCATACGGGCGTTCTTTTCGAGCGCCTCCTCGTCGACGGTAGCGGCCTTGGCCGCAGGCGGTTTGTTCAACAGTTCGAGCGAGGGCAGCACCGGCTCTTCGTCAGGCACGAGATCGAGCCTGGGCTGGCGTTCTTCTTCGCCCCGTTTGCCAGGCGCCAGGGCTTTCGGCTGCGGAGCCACGAGGCGAATCAGGCCGGTTCGACCGGGTTCCTTGCCGGCAGATTGCTGAAGCGGCACAGCGCCGTCGAGCCGCGGCTCACGCCTTTCGGGCAGACGCGCGACAACCTCCGGCCGATGCGGTTCGGATGGGGCCGAGGCAACGTCGGCACGGCCGGTTCGGGCCTGCCACCAGCGCCGAAGCAATCTCCCGCCGAACCACGCCGCGGCCATCGTCCCCCGCCCCGATAAGACGGCGACATGGCCGGCGCCACGCCTGGCGCCGCCACCCAGATCGCGCCAGTCGCGCCAGGAAAGCCCAAGTATCAGCAACAGCAGCAGGCCGAACGCGGCTGCCGCCATCGTTGCGATCGGCAACGCCACGCTGGCAAGTTCGGCCTGTGCCAACAATCGCTGCAAGCCCCAGCCGATGGCGCCGCCGCAGCCCGGTGCGGCGCAAAGGCTCTCCTGGTCGAGAACCGACAGCGCCAGCGCCGCAGAAAGCAGGGCCGGCAGGAGTAATCCAATCTTAAGCCACAAGGATCGCACCGTCCGGTCCAACATCAGGCGCACCGACCAGCCGAACAGCACGATCGGGATCACATAGGCGGCCAGCCCCAGACTCTGATGCAGGATGTCGGCCAGCACGGCGCCGTCGCGGCCGACGAAATTGTGCGCGGTGGAATCAATCGACGTATCGAGCGAAGGATCTTGCGGATTATAGGACAGCAACGCCGCCGCCACGAGAAGAGCGGCCAGCAGAAGACCGAAACCCAAGGTTTCGAGGATGCGCCGCTTCAGCGCCGCCAGCACATCGCTCCAGACGCGCTGGCGACGCACCCCTCCACTCGGCAAAAATCCGACCGATCTGGCCATGCTTCCCCCGCTGCCGGCCTTCTCCCCAAACCGTGCGGTTCCCCGACCGCACAATCGTGGTCACTCTACGACATCACCGGCCGGTACGAAACCGCTCGTTGCTGGTGCCGGCGGGCTGCCACTGCCGGACTGCGTAACCGGCGGTCGGCAGGTCTGGACAGCCTGCCTGGCGCGCCTCATCCTCTGCCGATGAGCGACGATGCCGAGCTGCTGATAGCCGGAGGCGGGCTGAACGGGCTGTTGCTGGGCATCGCCTGCGCCGGAGCCGGCCTTGATGTCGCGCTCGTCGACCGTGAGGACCCTGCCGCAATGATCGAGCAGGGCTTCGACGGGCGCAGCTCGGCGATCGCCTATGGCTCACAACAGGTGTTGAGCGCGCTCGGCCTGTGGCCATCGATTGCCGCGGAGGCCGAGCCGATCCTCGAAATCCGCGTCGCCGACGACAACGCGCCGTTGTTTTTGCACTACGATCACCGCGAGCTGGGCACCGATGCGCCGCTTGGCTGGATTATCGAGAACCGGGTGCTGCGCCGCGCCCTGATCGCGAAGGCGCGATCGCTCCCCACCCTCGCTCTATTCGCGCCAATCGAAGTCGGCGCTACCGAGACTTCGGCCGTCGCCGCGGAAGCCGCCCTTTCCGATGGGCGGCCTCTGGCGGTCCGTCTGATCGCTGCGGCGGACGGAGCCGGCTCGCAGCTGCGCCGAGCCGCCGGCATCCGTACAATCGAATGGCGTTATCCTCAGACCGCGATCGTCACGACGGTTCGGCACGAGCGCCCGCACGCCGGCATCGCGGTTGAGCATTTTCTGCCGGCGGGTCCGTTTGCCATCCTGCCGATGACCGGCAACCGTTCGTCGATCGTGTGGACCGAGCGGACCGAACTGGCCGGCGGCCTGATCGCCCTGCCGGACCCCGTCTTCGCCGAAGAACTGGCGACGCGTTTCGGCGACTTTCTCGGCGCAGTTGAGCCGGTCGGGCCGCGCTGGAGCTATCCCGTCGGGCTGATGCTGGCTGAGCGCTACGCCGGCCGCCGGCTGGCGTTGGTCGGTGAAGCGGCGCACGTAATTCACCCGATCGCAGGCCAAGGACTAAACCTTGGGATTAGAGACGTTGCCGCGCTCGCCGAGCTCATCATCGATGCGCGCCGGCTCGGGCTCGACATCGGCGACGAAGCGCTGCTCCACCGTTACCAGCAGTGGCGGCGTCTCGACACGCTGTTGCTTGCCGCGGTGACCGACGGCCTCAACCGCCTGTTCTCGAACACGATCGCTCCGCTGCGCCTGGTCCGCGATCTTGGCCTTGCCGCGGTGAACCGCCTGCCGCCGCTAAAGCGCTTCCTGATGCGCGACGCCATGGGCGTCACCGGCCAGCTCCCCCGCCTGGTCCGCGGCGAGCCGCTCTAGCAGCTTGAACCGGACATTTGGTTCCAGCCGCCTTTTTCCACAGCACCTGCGAAAAGCGGAGATGGGGCAGTCAACGCCTATCGGTCGGCGCTTAATTCAGGTCAGCAGCCCTTCCAAGGTCTCCAGCGTGTCGGCTTCGTGGACGGGCTTGTCCCAGCGGATGCGGTGGATGCGCGGAAAGCGCATCGCGACGCCGGATTTGTGGCGGGTCGAGCGGTGCACGCTGTCGAAGGCGATTTCGAGCACCAGGTCGGGCGCGACCGCGCGCACCGGGCCGAAGCGCTCGCACCGTGTTGTCGCGCACCCAGCGGTCGAGCCGGCGCAGTTCGTCGTCGGTGAAGCCGAAATAGGCCTTGCCGACCGGCACCAGCTCGTCGTCGCGCCAGACGCCGAAGGTGTAGTCGGAATAGAACGACGAGCGCTTGCCGTGGCCGCGCTGGGCGTACATCAGCACCGCGTCGAGGGTCAGCGCGTCGCGCTTCCATTTGAACCACGGCCCCTTCGGCCGGCCGGAGAGATAGAGCGAATCGCCCGCTTCAGCATCAGCCCTTCGATGCCGCGCTCGCGCGCGCCGTCGCGCAGTCCGCGAAGCTCGTCCCAGCTCGCGAACGGCACCAGCGGCGAGAGATCGAGCCGCGGGCGCGGCGCGTGCCGCGTACCACGCTTCGAGCCGCTGCCGGCGCTCGTCGAACGGCAGGCCGCGCAAGATCCTCGCCGCCCTCGTCGCAGCATGTCGTAGAGCCGGACCGAGGCGGGAAATCGCGCAGCAGCTTGCGGCGTCGGCGTCTTGCGGTTGAGGCGCTGCTGCAGATCGTTGAACGGCGCGACCTCGCCGTCGCGCATCACCAGCAGCTCGCCGTCGAGCACGACGTCGTCCGGCATCGCCGCGCACGATGTCGGGAAAGGCCGCGCCGATATCGTCGCCCGAGCGCGAATAGAGCCGCCGCTCGCCGCCGCGCGCGACGAGCTGGACGCGGATGCCGTCCCATTTCCACTCGGCGCGATAGTCGGCCGGATCGAGCCCGGCGAGCTCGTCGTCCTCGAGCGGCTGCGCCAGCATCAGCGGCGTGAAGTTCGGGCAGCCCGCCGGTCTCGGGCCGCGGCGCCTGGCCTTCGAGCCAGGCGAACAAGCGGCTGATAGGGCGGCGCGAGCCCGTGCCAGACCTCCTCGATCTCGTCGATGCGCGACGCCCGCCCATTCGGCGAGCGCGGTCTTGGCGAGCCGCGCCGAGACGCCGATGCGCAGGCCGCCGGTGACCAGCTTCAAGCAGCGCCCAGCGCCCGGTCGCGTCGAGCGCGTCGAGCCAGCGCTCGAGCAGCCGCGCCGACCTCGGCGCGCGTCGCCGCCGCTCAGTGTCGTCGACGATCTCGGCAAGGCTCGGGCACCTGCGTCTGGCGCCGGGCTGCGCGCGGGCCAGATCAGCGACACGGTCTCGGCGAGATCGCCGACGAAATCGTAGGACCAGCGCGAACAGCTCGGCGTCGACCCGCGCTCGCGCCGAGCGCGCGGATCTGGCCGGGCTTCACCGCGGCGAAAGGCCATCTCGCCGGTCAGCGCCGCCAGCGCCCAGCCGCGCTCGGGATCGGGCTCGCGCGCGAAATATTCCTGCATCAGCCGCAGCTTGCCGTTGCGCGACGGGGTGAAGAGCAGCGCGTCGAGCAGCGCGGCGAAGCGGTTCACTCATCCTCCTCCTCGAAGCCGGCGAGCGACAGCGCGCGGGCGCGATAGCCCATCAGCGTCGCCTGGCGCACCAGCGCCTCCTCGGCGCCGTGCGTCACCCAGACCTCGCTCGGCGGCGACCTCGTCGATGGTCGCAGTCAGCTCGTCCCAATCGGCGTGGTCGGAGATGACCAGCGGCAGCTCGACGCCGCGCTGCTTGGCGCGCTGGCGCACCCGCATCCAGCCCGAGGCCATGGCGACCACCGGGTCGGGCAGCCGCCGCGCCCAGGCTCGGCCGCGGCCCCCGGCGGCGCCAGCACGATTCTTGCCCTTGAGCGTCGTCGCGCGCGAGCGCCGGCCACCGGCAGCACCGGCCCGAGCGCGCACGCCCAGCCGCTCATAAAGCTCGACCAGCGCCGGCAGCGCGCCGTGGAGATAGACCGGCTCCTCGTAGCCCGGCGCGGCGCAGCAGCGCTCAGCACGCGCTGGCATTTGCCCAGCGCATAGACGCCGACGAGATGGCAGCGCTCGGGAAAGAGCGCAGCGAATGCAGCAGCCGGTCGATCTCGCCGGCATCGGCGGGATGGCGGAACACCGGCAGGCCGAACGTCGCCTCGGTGATGAAGATGTCGCAGCTCTGCGGCTCGAACGGCGCGCAGGTCGGATCGGGCCGGCGCTTGTAATCGCCGGAGACGACGATGCGGCTGCCGCGATGCTCGAGCACGACCTGCGCGCTGCCGAGAATATGGCCCGCCGGCACCAGCCGGAACGTCACGCCGCCGATCGCGCAATGTCTCGCCATAGGCGAGCGGCTGCAGCGCGCCGCCCGCGCCCTCGCCCATAGCGCGCCTGCATGATGGCGAGCGTCTCGGCCGTCGCCAGCACGCCGCGCATTGCCCGGCCGCGCATGGTCGCCATGGCCATGCGTGATCACCGCGCGCGCCACCGGCCGCGACGGATCGATGAAGAAATCGCCCGGCTCGCAATAGAGCCCGGCCGGTGTCGTCGTTATCCAGGTCTCCGGCCGCGGTGCGGCGATCGGCATGGGTAAAACCTACTGGAGCCGAAACTTCCCGATATGGGGCGGCAAATGCGGCGCGGAAACCGCTGGCAGGGCTGATACCCAACCAGGCGGGGTCTCGGGAGGACTAGATAAGCTCTTCGAGCGCAGCGAGATCGCGTATGACGATCGATCCTTTGGCGATGTCAATAAATCCCGCTCTGTGCCAAGCCTGCAACTGTTTGTTGACGCTCTCCCGCGAGCTGCCGACGATGTGGGCCAAGTCGTTCTGCGACATGTGGAGTTCGACCGCCCGACTGCGAAGTTCCGCGCGCGTGGTGCGCTCGGCCTCCTGCAAAATCGCCTTGGCGATCCGCCCTTCAAGATCGCGAAACAGCACGTCCTCGACCTGCTCGCTGGTTCGCCGCAAGCGCTGGCACAGGACCTTGATCAGCATCAAGCAAATGTCCGCACGGTTTTCGAGGAAGGGTATGAAGTCGCGCCGGTTCAATACCAGCAGTTCGCAATCGTCCATTGCGACGGCGTCGCCGCTGCGCTCACCGCCGTCGAGCAAGGCGATCTCGCCGACGATCTCTCCGGCGCTGATGATATTCAGGACGATTTCTTTGCCGGCCAGTGAGATCGAGCTGATCCTGACGCTGCCCCTCAGCACCAGCATCATGCTGTTGCCCGGCGACCCCTTGGCAAAAATCTCATGGCCCGCCGGATAGTGTTCCACGCGCGAATAGGCCAGAAGCTTGTCGATTTCGTTGGCACTCAATTTGCCGAGCAGAAAGTTTCGCTCGAATATTTGCCGCTTCTCTTGATAAGATAGGCCTGTCATGACAGTCCCCTACATGCTGCAACGACTTCGCGGGCGACCGGCCTGCGATGCCGTCGGTGCCGATGGGACGAGCGCAAGCACCAGCCTCGGCTGGCGCTGCGGCCGTCATGTTTGACGAGTTAACCTAGGCGATATCCATCATAGAGCGAGGCGTTAATCGTCGTCCCGCTTTATTTGCGGGTCCCAACCGCCGAGCCAGCTCAATAACCGAGGCAGCACCGCGTGACGGTTGCGCTGCGACCAGGGCTGCGGAGCAAAGGCGACCGGGCGCACCGCGGCGCTATCGGACTCGCGTTCAAACGCCGCCAATGCGCACACTTGCGCAGCCTCGGCCTCTTCGCTCCAGCGCAGCAATGTCGGTATGCGGGCGGTCACGACAGCCTCCTGAGTGACGGAACGTGATTGTCGCCAGAGGAGATAGTCCCGCCTGCTGCGCTGCAATGTGAGCTGCTTCACACTGTGAAAATTCCGTGCCCCGCTACAACCGAGTTGTGTGCGTCAGGTTCTGCAAAAGAGATGCTTGGTGATGCTGGAGCGCGACAATTGGATTTTCGCTATTCCTCGCATCATGACTGATGGAGGAAAACGGAGACATCGCGCGGGGGCCGATATTCGCTCATTTGGATATGACTACGCAGAGGACGCGCCGAGCCGTCTGCCCGGCACTTGGTATGATTTGGATGGCACATCTGC
Organism: uncultured Alphaproteobacteria bacterium; assembly: GCA_963821795.1. Classification (GTDB taxonomy): domain Bacteria; phylum Pseudomonadota; class Alphaproteobacteria; order ATCC43930; family CGMCC-115725; genus AP-15. The sequence continues at coordinate 52,875 of CAWGFH010000004.1, read as the reverse complement.
CAGGGCGCGGCGAGAATATCGGGCCGCGCAACATAGGCTCGACAAGGGCGATTTATCCTTACGCGGACTCATCACGTATCGCCCTGCCAGAGATCGACCGCGGCGGCCTAGCCTACGGCTGGCGCGAGAGAGCTAAAAGCTAGGCGGAACGGAAGGGCCGAGTGTCGGGCCGATACTATCAGCGGGCCAGCACGATCACGCCGTTTGCCGGCAGGGTCAGCGCCGCCGACGCGGCGAAGCCGTCCAGTGCCGGTCCGGAGGCCTCGACCCCGCCGCCATTGCCAACCGTTCCGGGGTTAGGGAAGTTGTCGTAGAAATCGCTGTTGAACAGCTCTTTCCACCCACCGGAAAGAGGCAGCCCGAGCGCGTAACCGTGCTTCGGGCTTTCGTCGAGGCTGGCGACGACAACGACATCGCGCCCCTCCCATTCGACCCAACGGTGCAGGACGATCACGCGGTCGTAATTCTGCGCGCGCGAGACGCGCGCGCCGGCCGCGCGCAGTGCAGGTTGCGCGCGCCGAAGCCGGACCAGATCCGTCACGCAACGCAGGAAATCGCGCATCGAAGGATCGAGCCCATCCAGGCCCTCCCACCAGATCAGGCCGTTCGCGCCACGGTCGTCGCTCCAGTTCTTGTCCTCCAGGAACTCCTCGCCCATGAACATCGACGGGATTCCAGGCGCCGCCAACAGCAGCGAGGTGACGACCCGGCTGCGGCTGCGCGCATACCAGGACCGCCGGTCCGACGCATCCGCCAGCATCGGCACCCGGGCAGCACCACTGTGGCCGGCATAGGTCAGGTCCTGGTTCTCAAGGAACTGTACGACGCGCCAGGCGTCGGGGAAGCCGGCCGGCGTCGGTAGCGATCCGGAGACGGCGGAGAAATCGAGCGGGGCCGACTCGCCCCCCGCCGTCTGTCCCAACAGGCCGCGCAGCGCGTCGCGCAGCCCGTCGCCAAGCTCGGCGTCGAAGCCGAGGCCGCCGGGCGGCGGCATTACCGCGCTGGGTCGGTCCGGGTTCCAGTATTCCGCGATCTGGACCGCAGCAGGATTGGTCGCCCGCACCGTCTCGGTCAGGTGCTGGCAGACCTCGCGCCCTCCATTGTTCTCGATGACCCTCACCTCGTCGTAACGGATGCCGTCGATGCGGTATTCGCCGAGAAAAAAGCGCGCATTGTCGATCAGGAACTGCGCGACCCACTGGTTCCAGTAGGCAAAGATCTGGCCGCCCGCCCAACCCTGATCGGTGAAATACAGACTGTGGTTCAGGTTGCCGTTGGCCTGGCGGTCATAGAACCACAAGCTGTGATCGTCAAAGCCGCCGCCGGCGTGGTTGTAAACCAGGTCGAAAATTACCGCGACGCCGTATAGGTGGCACAAATCGACGAAGCATTTCAGTTGATTGACTCCCGGTTCCAGCTGCGCCGCGGTCAGGCCGGGTTTCCCGAAGGATGCCAGGATCGCGTTCACCTTGACCAGGCGCGCCGGCAATTGATCCGCCGGGAGGACGTACTCGGCCTCGGGCGAGTAATAGTCGACGCCGTTGTAGCCGAGGCTGAATGCGGTCTCGAACTCCTGTATCGGCAGCAATTGAACGGCGTTTACGCCGAGATCCCGCAAATAGCCGAGCTTCTCAACCGCGTCGAGGAACGTGCCGCCGCGCGTCGCCCGCACGTCCTGGCCGGAATCGTCCTGCGCCCACCAGGTGCCGATGTGCAGCTGATAGATGATCAGGTCGCTGAATTGCGGCGGCTGCCAGCCCTGATCGTGCCACGGATACGAGGCGGGATCGCGCACCACGCAGAAGCTGTCGGGAAACGCCGGGGCGATGGTCAGCTCGCGGGCGAAGGAGTCGCGCTTCCAGCCGACGCTGCCCTCGCCGTCGACGAAAAACATGTAGGGCTCGCCGTCGCCCAATCCGGCGATGAACCCGCCCCAGCTGCCGTCGCCCAAGGGCGCCAGCGCATCCTGCTGCTCGGGCCGCCAGCCTGGTGCCTGCGCCGCCGCCAGCCGCGCCCCGGTGACGACGAAGACGGCGCTGGCGTTCGGCGCCCAGGTGCGGAAGCCGGTGCCGTCGGGCCAGGCCGTGGCGCCCATGGCGCTGTTCCGGTCGATCCTGGTCTGGTCCACGGCGATGCAACTCCCCGGCGAGAGCGTTCCAGCGCGCGTCATCCTGCCTTAGATTGGACTGCGTGACATCAGCAGTGATCGGGCGGGTCGATGACGGTGTTCCATCTGGTGCGGCATGGCGAGCATGTTTTAGCGGGCAGGGTACTCGCCGGGCGGACGCCCGGGGTCGGCCTGTCCGAGCGGGGCCGCGCCGAAATCGCCGTGGTCGCCGAGCGTCTCGCTGCCGAGAACATCTCGGCGCTTTATGCGAGCCCGATGCAGCGCACCCGCGAAACCGCCGAGATCCTATCCCGCCGGCTCGATCTGCCGGTCGGCTACAGGGAGGACGTGATCGAGCTCGATTTCGGCGAGTGGACCGGACTGACCTTCGACGAGGTCAGGGCGCATCAGGGTTGGGAAGCATGGCGAAGCTGCCGCAGCATCTCCGCGGTGCCAGGCGGCGAAAGCATGCGCCAGGTCCAGGACCGGGCTGTCGGCGCTCTGCTCGATATGCACCGCGCCCACCGCGACGGCACGCTCGTGGTTGTCAGCCATGGAGACGTGATCCGCGCCGTGATGCTGTTTGCGCTCGGTATGCCGATCAATTCCTATTCCCGCTTCGAAATCGGCCTCGCCTCGATCAGCACAATCCGCATCGACGATACCGGAATCCGCGTCGCCGTGCTCAACGAGCGCCCGCGGATCGATGGACCCTCATAAAGCCTAAGCCACCTTGGCAGCCGTGGCGAGGACGGCCTCGGCGGCGGCGACCCCACTGATGTACGCCCCGTGCGCGGTCGAGAAGAAATTTGGCGAAGTGGCCTCGCCGGCGAAGAACAGCCGGTCGTCGACCGGTGCGGTCAAGACCGCACGGTCGCCGGCATGGCCGGGCAAAGCGTAGGAATAGGAGCCGCGCGACCAAGGATCGGTCAGCCAGCCGGTCGCGGCGAGCGGCGATATCCGCCGCCGGATGTCGCCGCCGAGAATGCCTGCGAGCTCATCGGCGGCGAACGCGAACATCGCCGCCTCCCCTTCGCGTTCCATCGCCGCGGCAAATCGGCCGCCGAAAAAGCAGTAGATCGCCGGCCGGTCGAGCGGCCGGATTTGATAGCTCATCGTCTCGCGCCGCACCGTCGAGCCGACCAAAAATCCGTCGCGGCCGACGTCCGGGGTGGGTCCGTCGAGCGCGATAAACAGTTTGTCGTCGACCCCCAACGGCAAACCCGCGGCTGCGGCAACCTTGTCGGGCAGCGGCGGGTCGAAGCGGATGATCTCGCCAGCCAGGATCGAAGTCGGCACGGTGACGATGACCCGCGCGGCGGTAACCGTGCCACGCGCCGTATCGAGCCGGATCACGCGCCCGCTATGGTCGATCCGCCTCACCGGCGTTTCCAGCGCCACCGGCAAGCCCTCGGCCAATTTCTCGAACAGCCGGCCGTAGCCCTCGCCCAACCGCCAGTTGACGTTGGTGCTGCTCTCATCGTAGCGGACATAGTCCTTGACCGAGACGCGTTCGAGTTCGGCTCCGTTTCCCCAGGTGCTGGTGGCGTCGAGCAGCTGGTTCCAGCGGCCGCCAGGCGGCAGCAGGCTCGCCAGGGATCGGTCCTCCGGCTCCAACGCCGCCTGCCGGCGCGCCCGGCCCTGCGCCTCGCGGGTCGCGAGCCAATCGGCCTCGGCCTGCGGTGTCTCGCCGCTGCGCGACAGCCGGCTCGTCCATTCGGGCGGCCGGCGATGGACCGCAAAGCCGAGGCGCTGCGCGATCGGCGACAGCGGGTTGCGGTCGGCGGAATGCAGCCACTCGGCGCCGCGGTCGAGCGCAAAACCTCTGGGCGCGATCGTGTGCACCCGGCCGCCGACCCGGTCGCGCGCCTCCAGCACCAGCACCCGATACGCCCCGGCTTCGGCCAGCCGGCGGGCGGCCCCGATTCCGGCGGACCCGGCGCCGATCACCGCGACATCAACCTCCGACGGAAACCTTGTCATCAACTGCCACCTCGCCACTGCGCCGAAATGGCGGTCAGCATAGCGGGATGAACCGCGCTCAGGGAACCAGCACGGCGGCGCCCTGCAGCGCGCCGTTTCGCAGATCGGCGAGCGCATCGTTGGCGCGGGCGAGCGGATAGGTGACGGTCTCGGCCCTGACGCCAGCCTGCGGCGCCAGGGCCAGAAATTCTTCGGCGTCGCGGCGGGTCAAGTTCGCTACCGACCGCAAAACCCGTTCCTCCCACAAGATGCTGTAGGGAAAGCTCGGTATGTCGCTCATATGGATGCCGCCGCAGACCACGGTGCCGCCCTTTTTGGTGGCGGCGAGAGCGGCCGGCGCCAAGGCGCCGACCGGCGCGAAGATCAATGCGGCGTCGAGCGGCTCGGGCGGTGCTGCCGTCGAATCCCCGGCCCACTCGGCGCCGAGACTGCGCGCGAAATCCTGCGCCATCCGGTCGCCCGGACGGGTGAAGGCGAATATCCGGCGGCCCTGATAGCGGGCGACCTGCGCGACGATATGGGCGGCGGCGCCAAAACCATAGATGCCGATGGCGCGCGCGTCGCCTGCCATCCGCAGGGTGCGGTAGCCGATCAGACCGGCGCACATCAGCGGCGCCGCCTCGACATCGCCGTAGGCCGGGTCGATCGCAAAGCAATAGCGCTGGTCGGCGACGGTCAGCTCGGCGTAGCCGCCGTCGATCTGATAACCGGTGAACCGGGCCCTGTCGCATAGATTCTCGCGCCCGCCGCGGCAGTATTCGCAGACCCCGCAGGTCCAGCCGATCCATGGCACGCCGACCCGGTCGCCGATTCGGAAGCGGTCGACCTCCGCACCCTGCTCGACCACCGACCCGATGATCTCGTGGCCGAGGACGAGCGGCAGCTTCGGATCGGCAAGCTCTGCGTCGACGATGTGCAAATCGGTGCGGCACACCGCGCAGGCATGCACCTTTACCAGCACCTGTTGCGGCCCCGGACGCGGCATCGGCAATTCTGCGGCAACCAGGGCCCGCCTCGCCGCCGTCAGCAATTCCACATGCATCGCTGTGATCCCGCTCACCCGTTTGAAATCCGGCGTCGCGCCGCGCAGTATCGTACGATGCGCCGCACTCGATGGGCCTCCGCTCTACTCGCCGCCGGTTTGCTCCCGCTTGTTGCCGGCTGCCATCTAGCACCGCCGGGCGGGATGGCCGATCGCTGCGCGGACATCATGCAGCGCGCTTTTCCCGATGCCGACATCGACATCACCAAGCGCGAGGCCACAGCCGCCAGCCTGACCACGATCGTCGCGCATGTCGAGGGCGTCCGCAGCAATTTGCCGCCTCATGGACCGCTGACGCGCAATCTGGCTGTGGAATGCCGGTTCGACAACAGCATCCTGACCGGGTTCCGCTGGACCGCGGGCCCGCTGCAGGCCGCCCAGAGACCACAGTAAATTCCTCTTTTTGCCGCGCCTGGGCAGGCCCGGCCCGCTCGGGCGTCCCAGTAACCAAGCGCCTGTAATCACGTTCGATTCGAGAGCCGAGTTGCAATTGGTTAAGTTCGGTTCTAGATCGCCGCCCGGGAGGAGCCAAAATGGACCAACGATCGATCGAGAAACATCTGCGCAGATGGCAGCGCCGCGACAAGGCAAACGGCGATCCTGTGGTGATGGACCAGGACGGGGACCGGATCCCGGGACGAAGGGTGCACAGTCCAACGACGGGAAGCGGCTTGCCGGTACAGGATCAGGTCCGCAAGGAATGGGACCCGACCAGAGGCGGTGGATTGCCGGTGTTTCTGCGTCGAGCCGGATAGCGCCGGCTAGTCCGCGGCGCGGGGCGCAACCGAAGCCGGCACCGGACGATCTCATCCTGGAGGGCAGCACAATGAAACTCGCCAGCTTCAGCACAGCCGGACGGGACACGTATGGCGCGGTCGTCGAGGGCGGTGTCGTCGATCTGGGGCGCCGGCTGGGGGAGCGCTATCCGACCCTGCGCGCCGCGATCTCCGGCGGCGTACTCAGCCGCCTTGCCGGCGAAATGGGAGGCGCCAAACCGGATTTCACGCTGACGCAAGTGACATTGCTGCCGCCGATCACCGATCCCGACAAGATCATCTGCGCCGGGCGCAACTACCGCGCCCACGCGGCCGAAGCTGGCGGCGCCCCGCCGGAAAACCCGCAAGTCTTTCTGCGCCTCGTCAACACCCTGGTCGCGCACGATCAGCCGATGGTGTGCCCGAAAATCTCCGGCGATTTCGATTATGAGGGCGAGCTGGCCCTGATCATCGGCAAGCCCGGGCGCCACATCGCCAAGGCCGACGCGCTGTCGCACATCTTCGGCTATACCCTGTTCAACGACGGCTCGATCCGCGACATCCAGTTCAAGCATTCGATCGCCGCCGGCAAGAATTTTCACAAGACTGGCGGCTTTGGCCCGTGGATCGTCACCGCCGACGAGATACCCGACCCGACCCGTCTGCAGCTGGCGACGAGGCTCAACGGGCGCGAGGTGCAGCACACCGGGATCGACGATCTGATCTTCGACATCCCGACCTTGATCTCGTATTGCTCGGATTGGACGCCGCTGGTCGCAGGCGACGTGATCTCCACCGGCACGCCGGAAGGCGTGGGCTTCGCCCGCAAGCCGCCGCTGTGGATGAAGCCGGGCGACGTCGTCGAGGTCGAGATCGGCGGCATTGGCGTGCTGCGCAATCCGATCGTCGCCGAAAGCTGAGGCGCGGCGGTCGGCATGAAGGCGATTGTGCTGCGCCAGCCCGGCGGCCCCACAGCGCTCGAATATGTCGAATTGCCGACCCCGGTTCCGGGCGACGGCGAGGTTCTGGTTCAGGCCGACACGATTGGCGTCAGCATGCCTGAGGTGCTGGTGCGCAAGGGCATCTATAATTGGATGCCGCCGCTGCCGGCGATCCCCGGGATCGAGATGAGCGGGATCGTCGTCGCGCATGGCCGCAACGTCGCCGCGCCGGAGGTCGGCCAGCCGGTTTTCGTCAGTGCCCGCGACTTGCCGGCGCGCGCCGGATGCTATGCCGAATACATCGCGGTGCCGGCCCGGGCGGCCCATCCGTTGCCGCCGGGCTGCTCGCTCGAAGCCGCGGCATGCCTGTCGAACTATCAGGTCGCCTATCACGTGCTGCACACCGCCGCGCGCGGGGTCACGGCCGAGTCAGTGCTGGTCCACAACGCGGCCGGCGGCGTCGGCACAGCGGCCGTGCAGCTCGCGCTGATCGCCGGGCGCAGCGTTATTGGAGTGGCCGGCAGCGACGCCAAAACCCGCGCGCTGATCGAGCTCGGTGCCGGCCAGGCAATCAATTACCGCACCGAGGATGTTGCCGTCCGGGTGCTCGAAATCACCGGGGGACGCGGCGTCGACCTGATCCTCGACCCGATCGGCGGCAAAGGCCTCGCACGCAACTTTGCGATGCTGGCACCGCTCGGGATGGTGGTCTCCTACGGCCGGCTCGAGGGTCCACCCGATCCGGATTTGGTTGAGGAGATGCGCGCCCACTCCGCCGCGAGCCCGGCGTTGCGCTTTTTTACGATCCACAGTTTCGACGACCGGCCCGACATCCGCGCCGCAACGATGAAGACCTTGCTCGGCCATCTCGCGGCCGGCGAGATCCAGCCGTTGATCCATGACCGGCTGCCGCTCGCCGACGCGGCACGCGCCCATCAGCTGCTCGAGGCGGGCGCCGTCATCGGCAAGCTGCTGCTAAAGCCGTGACCCGGCGCGTCCGAACCGACAGGAAGCAATAGAGCATGCCCGCGCTGGCCGGACCGCTGCGCATCGGTACGCGCGGCAGCCCGATGGCGCTGGTCCAGACCGGCCACGTCCGCGATCGGCTGATCGCGGCGCATCCCAGCCTCGGCGCGGCCGGCGCGGTCGAGATCGTGACGATCCGCACCACCGGCGATCGGGTACAGGATCGGCGGCTCGCCGACATCGGCGGCAAGGGCCTGTTCTCGAAGGAAATCGAGGAGGCATTGCTTGCCGGCGCGATCGATCTCGCAGTGCATTCGCTGAAGGACATGGAAACCTGGCTCCCGGATGGGCTCGAGATCGCCTGCGTGCTGGCCCGCGATGACCCGCGCGACGCGCTGCTGTCGATGAAAGCAGCGAGCCTCGCCGGATTGCCGAAGGGCGCCAAAGTCGGAACCGCCTCCTTGCGGCGCCAGGCCCAGTTGCTTCGCTGTCGCCCCGATTTGTCGATCGCGCCGATCCGCGGCAATGTCGGCACGCGGATGGACAAGCTGACGGCCGGCGAGTTCGATGCGATCTTGCTCGCATTATGTGGTCTCGAACGGCTCGGCAAGGCCGGCTTCGCGACCGAGATCCTGTCGCCGGAAATTATGCTGCCCGCGGTCGGCCAGGGCGCGCTGGCGATCGAATGCCGGGCCGCGGATGACGCGTTGCGGCAATTGCTCGCCCCGCTCCACGACCTCGCCACCGCCGCCTGCGTCGGCGCCGAGCGGGCGATGCTCGCGGCATTGGATGGTTCGTGCCGCACCCCGATCGCCGGGCTAGCCGAGCACGACGGCGACCGGCTGACGCTCGAAGGGTTGCTGCTTAAGCCGGACGGGAGCGGCGAAATCCGCGCCCGATCCATCGGCGCTATCGGCGATGCGGCGGCGCTTGGCGGCGCTCTCGGCGGCGAGTTGCGGTCGCGGGCCGGTCCCGGATTCGGCTTGGACTAAGCAGATCAAAATCCAGTTGTGCGAACCAACCGCATGACCCCATTCGCTCGTCGCCCCCGCGAAAGAGCGTGTGAAGTAAATCCGAGCAGCGTCATTCCGGGGCGCGGGCACCGCCCGCGAGCCCGGAACCTATGAACACAGGACTGCGGCACCTAAGAAACGTCCGTGTGCATGGGTTCCGGGCCTGCCCTTCGGGGACGCCCGGAATGACCAATGAAAAAAAGACGTGTATCAAACGTACCGCTGAACTAGGGCTCGTCACTCGGCCCGAGCGGCCTGATAATGGCCGGCAACCTGCGCGTTAGCCCAGGAAACGATACTGCGGGTGTCGCTGGCCCCGGCGCGGCGCGCAATCTCGCGACCCTCGATCAACAGCATCAACGTCGGAATGCTGCGAATATTGTAGCGCGCCGCAATCGCCGGCTCTTCCTCGGTATTGAGCTTCAGCAGGCGAAAACCCGGTTCGAGCTCGGCGGCGGCACGTTCGTAGGCCGGCGCCATGGCGAGGCAAGGCCCGCACCAGGGGGCCCAGAAATCGACCAGAACCGGAAGGTCGTTGCGCCCGATATGGCGCTCGAACGACGCGGTGTCGACCGCTAGCGGCTTTCCGGCGAAAAGCGGGTGATGACAGGTCCCGCATTTGGCCCGCGCGGCAGGCCGCTCCGCCGGGATCCGGTTGATCGCACCGCATGAAGGGCAAACCGCGTGAACCGGCGATCCGGCCATTGCAAGACCTCCACTTCCGTCATCGAGATGGGCTGCGGTCCGGCGCGCTTCAACCGTGAAGCGGCGGCAGCCTTTCCCAACCACACGCCGGACCCGGCTCACAAAAGAGCCGGCTCAAAAAATAGTGGCGCCACGAACGCTCAGCGGGTTAGGACAGCCAATGGACCTGATCATCCGCAATATTCGAACCGCCGACCACCGGCCGGCGGCCGAACCGATGGATATCGGCGTCGCCGGCGGCAAGATCGTAGCGATCGGGCCAGGGCTCGGTGACGCGGCCGAGATCTACGACGCGCAAGGCCGGCTCGCCTGCGCCGGGTTGATCGAGACCCACATTCACCTGGACAAGTCGCGGCTGATCGACCGCCTCCCGGCTGAAGCCGGGCGCCGTATCAACCCGATGGCCCGAGTGGCGGCGATCAAGCATGAATTGACCATCGAGGATACCAGGCGCCGCGCCGCCCAGACCCTGGAAAGCTGCATCGTCAACGGCGCCACCCGGATGCGCACGCAGGTTGAGGTCGACCCGGCGATCGGCATGCGCTTCTTCGACGGGGTGCAGTCGCTGGTCGCCGATTACCAATGGGCGATCGACATCGAGATTTGCGTCTTCGCGCAGGATGGCCTGACCAATTATCCCGGCACCGACGAGCTCTTGGTCGAGGCCCTCAAGCGCGGCGCCAAGGCGATCGGCGGCGCCCCGCGCTACGACCCCGATCATGCCGGCCAGATCCGCCGCATCTTCGAGCTGGCGCGCGAGTTCGATGCCGATATCGACATTCATCTCGATGTCGGAGATACGGCCGACGAGCTCGATGTGCCCCTCGTATGCGACCTCGCCGAGCAATACCGCCGCGGTGGCCGGGTCACGGTCGGCCATATGGCGAAATTGTCGACGATGCCGCCCGACCGGCTGGCTGCGGTCGCCCGGCGGATGGCCGATGCCGGCGTCGCGGTAACGGTGTTGCCGCTGACCGATCTGTTCGTGATGGGCCGCGACCAGGACCACGCTATCCGCCGCGGCGTCGCCGACGCCAATTTCCTGGTCGAGCATGGCGTCAATTGCTCGCTGTCGACCAACAACGTGCTGAACCCGGTCACCCCGTTCGGCGATTGCTCGCTGATCCGCATGGCGAATTTGCATGCCAACGTCCTGCAGGCCGGCCGCGCCGAGCAGCTGCGCGAATGTTTCGCGATGCTGACCGAGCGCTCGGCCCGGCTGCTGAACCTGAAGGATTACGGGCTCAAAATCGGCAATCCGGCGGACATCGTCGTGATCGACGCGGAAACGCCGGAGCAGACGATCGCGGAAATCCGCCAGCCGCTCGCCGTCTTCAAGCGCGGCAGGCGAACCGTTCTTCGCCACCCGCCGCAATTGTTTCCGGCCGGCGCGATGACTATCCTTCGTGGGCGGCAGGCTTGCTGGAACCGGCGGCTCGGCCGAACGGTACCGGCCTCCGTCGCCGCCGCCTTGGCCGCCATCTCGGCGCCATGTGGCGCGCAGACGCTGACCAAATGCGTTGCCGGTCAGGTGGTCGTCGACCAGGAAGGCAAGATCGGCACGATCGTCTCGCAGGGCAACGCCCTGTGCCAGGTCAGGTATGGCGACGGGCAGACCTATGGCTGGATCTACTGGAATCTGCGGCCCGCGCCAGCGGGAACGAACCCGGACCTGCCGGTCGCCAATTCCAGCCCGCCGCCACCAGCGAAGAGCGTCGGGCCGATGGCCGACGATCCCTCGGTGACGGTACTGCGCCCGTCCACGACACATACGCGGGTTTTTCACGCCAGCTCGAACGGGCACTTCATAATTTCGGCCGCGGTGAACCGGGCGCCGATCGATTTTCTCGTCGACACCGGGGCGACCCTGGTCTTTCTGACCGTCGACGACGCGCGCAGTGCCGGAATCGATGTGCGCGGACTGAATTACACGCAGTTCGTCAGTACCGGAAACGGCTCGGTGCGCGCCGCACCGGTGGTGTTGAGCGAAATCAGCCTCGGCAACCTCTCGCTCAACAATGTTCGCGCCGCAGTGCTCGACAATCTCGGCCAGTCGGTGCTGGGAATGAGCTTCCTCGACCGCCTGAAGGGCTTCAATATGCAGGAAGGCTCGCTGACGATCAGTTGGTAGCGGGCAACTGGTAGAAGCGGGCGAGATCCGGTCGACACCTACGGTGGCGTATTGCCGCCCCTGCGGCGCAGCTCCGCGGCGACGCGCCCGCGTTCAGGGGTGGAGGATGATGTCGACCCGGCGGTTGAACACCGATGGGTCGCTCGACCCGGTCTGGCCGATCGGCTCCTGCTGGATCATTCCCGGCGCGATGCCGTCCGCCACCAACTGGTCGGCGACGATCGAGGCCCGGGTCATTGCCAGGTATTTGTTGGTTTGGACCGTCCCGGTGGCGCTCGCCCGCGCCTGCACGGTGATCGACTTGACCCCCTCCGACTTCGCCTGCTTGGCGACGAGCGCGATCTTCGCCTTTGATTTCGGGCGACAGGTAGGCGCTGAATTCGTCGAAATACACCAAGTACCGAGGAATGTTCTTGGCCGCCGCGGGCGGGCTGGTCTGGGCGCGCACGCCGATCGGAGCGGCGACGCTCGCCAGCAGCAGCAAAAGGCAAAACCTGCCAAGCACCGAACGCATCCCTCTCCCCCGCTATACCGCCCCAGGCTGGATGCCGGATTTATGCTGATTTGCAGTCGCCGGCGCAAGCACCGCCGCTTCGATTTCCCCCCCGCGCCCATGTGCGGGATGCCGCACTTCCGACCGGCACACCACATCCCCGTTGCGGCGACGCGATCGGCGTCGGCCGAAGAATTTGGCGGGGTCGGCTCGGACCCCGACTTGGCGCGGGGGGGGTGCGAGAGAGGAAGCCATCATGGATTTTGTATTTGCCGCCGCGCTGCCGCCGGCCCCGCCATTGCGTGCAGCGATCCGCGACAGCTGCCGGATAGACGAGACCGTAGCGGTTGAGCGCATCCTTTCCGCCGCCGACCTGCCATCCGCGGCCCGCGACCGTATCGCCGAGACAGCACGCCAACTGGTGGTCGCGGTGCGCCGCGATCGGCTCGGCAAGGGCGGCATCGATGCGTTCCTGCACGAATACGCGCTGTCCTCGCAGGAGGGCGTGGCACTGCTCTGCCTCGCCGAGGCGTTGCTGCGCATCCCCGATGCCGAGACCGTCGACCGGCTGATCCGCGACAAGCTCGGCGAGGCCGATTGGGCGCGCCATCTCGGCCATTCGGATTCGCTCTTCGTCAATGCCTCGACCTGGGCGCTGATGCTGACCGGAAGGCTGTTGCATACGCCAGCCCGGAGGGCACGATTTGCGCACCGCGCTGCGCCGCTTCATCGCCCGCTCGGGCGAGCCGGTGGTGCGCCAGGCGGTGACCGCGGCGATGCGCATCCTCGCCCGCCAGTTCGTCATGGGCCGCACCATCGAGGAGGCGCTCGAACGCGCGCGGCCGGCCGAGCACCAGGGCTATCGCCATTCCTACGACATGCTGGGCGAGGCGGCGCACACCGCGGCCGATGCGGCGCGCTATCTCGCCGCCTATACCGACGCGATCGCCGCGATCGGCCGTCCGCCGCGGGCCGGCCGGTCGTCGAGGCGCCGGGCATCTCGGTCAAGCTCTCGGCCCTGCATCCGCGCTACGAGATGGCGCAGCGCGAGCGGGTCCTGGCGGAGCTGGGCCCCGCGCTCTACTGGCGCTGGCCCGCCGCGCGCGCGAGGCCGGCATCGGCTTTACCATCGACGCCGAGGAGGCCGACCGCCTCGACCTGTCGCTCGATCTGGTCGAGGGATTGGCGCTTGCCCCCGAGCTTGCCGGCTGGGACGGGCTCGGCCTCGCCGTCCAGGCCTATCAGAAGCGCGCCCTGCCGGTGATCGACTGGCTTGCCGATCTCGCCCGGCGCGGCAAGCGGCGGCTGATGGTGCGCCTGGTCAAGGGCGCCTATTGGGACAGCGAGATCAAGCGCAGCCAGGAGCGCGGGCTCGACGGCTATCCGGTCTATACCCGCAAGCTCGCGACCGATGTCTCCTATCTCGCCTGCGCCCGCCGGCTGTTCGATGGCGGCCCGGCCTTCTATCCGCAATTCGCGACCCACAACGCGCACACGGTGGCGGCCGTCCTCGAGCTCGCCGGCCAGCGCCGCGACTGGGAGTTCCAGCGCCTGCACGGCATGGGCGAGGCGCTCTACGAGCAGATCGTCGGCCCAGAACGGCCGATCGGCCGTGCCGGGTCTATGCCCCGGTCGGCAGCCATGAGGATCTGCTGGCCTATCTCGTCCGCCGCCTGCTCGAGAACGGCGCCAACAGCTCCTTCGTCAACCGCATCGTCGACGAGCGGCAACCGATCGACGAGATCATCGCCGATCCGGCGGCTCGCCTGGCCCGGCTCCCGGCCAAGCCGCATCCGCGCATCCCATTGCCGGCCGACCTCTACCGGCCGGCACGGCAGAATTCGCGCGGGCTCGATCTGAACGATCCGCCGGCGCTGACGCACACTGCGCGATGAGCTGACCGCGGAGCTGCGCCAGCCGTGGCATGCCGCCCCGATCATCGGCGGGGTCGAACAATCCGGACGAAGGCGAGCCGGTGCTCGATCCGAGCGATCGCCGGCGCCAGATCGGCGACGGTCGTCGAGGCTGGGCCGGAGCATGTCGACCGGGCCCTCGCCCGCGCTGTATCGCGCGCTCCCGCCTGGGAGCGGCTGCCGGCCGGCGAGCGGGCCGCGATCCTCGAACGTGCCGCCGATCTGTTCGAGCACCACCGGTCCGAGCTGATGGCGCGGATCATCCGCGAGGGCGGCCGGACAATCCCGGCGGCGCTTGCCGAGGTCCGCGAGGCGGTCGATCACCTGCGCTACTACGCGATGCGCGCCCGCGCCGATTTCGCCGCCCCCGAAACGCTGCCCGGCCCGACCGGCGAGCGCAACGAGCTGGCGCTTTGCACGGGCGCGGCGTCTTCGCCTGCATCTCGCCGTGGAATTTTCCGCTGGCGATCTTCACCGGCCAGGTCGCGGCCGCGCTCGCCGCCGGCAATGCCGTCGTCGCCAAGCCCGCAGAACAGACGCCGCTGACCGCCGCCGCCGCGGTGCGGCTGCTGCACGAGGCCGGCATCCCCGGCGACGTCTTGCATCTGCTGCCGGGCGCCGGCGAGGCGGTCGGGGCGCCGCTCGTCGCCGATGTCAGGGTCGCCGGCGTCGCCTTCACCGGCTCGACCGAAACCGCGCGGCTGATCAACCTCGAGCTCGCCCGCCGCCCCGGACCGATCGTGCCGCTGATCGCCGAGACCGGCGGGCAGAACGCGATGATCGTCGATTCCTCGGCCTTGGCCGAGCAGGTCGTCGCCGACGTGCTGACCTCCGCCTTCGACAGCGCCGGGCAGCGCTGCTCGGCCTTGCGCGTGCTCTTCGTGCAGGACGACATCGCCGACCGTCTGCTTGGCGATGCTGACCGGCGCGATGGCCGAGCTTGCGATCGGCGACCCGGCCCTGCTCGCCACCGATATCGGCCCGGTCATCGACGAAGCCGCCCGCGAACCGCTCGAGCAGCCACGCCGCGCGGATGGCGCGCGAGGGCCGGCTGCTCTACCAGTGCGCGCTGCCGGCCGGAACCGGGCACGGCACCTTCTTCGCGCCGCGCGCCTTCGAGATCGACAGCGCCGCCCGGCTCGACCGCGAGGTGTTCGGGCCGATCCTGCATGTCGTGCGCTGGTCCGCCGACCGGCTCGACCAGGTGCTCGACGAGATCGACGCGACCGGCTACGGGCTGACCCTCGGCATCCACAGCCGCATCGACGAGACCGTCCGCCATATCCTCGGCCGGCTGCGCATCGGCAACACCTACGTCAACCGCAACATGATCGGCGCGGTGGTCGGGGTGCAGCCCTTCGGCGGCGAGCGCCTGTCCGGCACCGGCCCCAAGGCCGGCGGCCCGCACTACCTCCACCGCTTCGCCACCGAGCGCACGGTCTCGATCGACACCACCGCCGCCGGCGGCAACGCCAGCCTGCTGTCGCTGCAGGACGACGGCTAGCCACCCGCCTGCGGGTACCGGCTGCTTTGCCGATTTGAGCTCGAACCGGAGGCCGTTATGCTCCGATGTCATGCCCAAATGGAGGGAAGAATGCTGACCATCCTCGATCTCAACGCCGAACTCGCCAAGCTGAGGATGCTGCGCGGCCGCACCCCAGAGACGCCGCCGGCCGACCGCGAGGGCGCCTTCGCGCGACTGGCGCCGTACCGCGACAGCGCCATCAACGTCGCCAAATTTTCCGGCGAGGGCCCGTGGGAGCGGCACGTCAACGGCGACGAGATCGTGCAGGTCGTCGACGGCGCCACGACCTTTCACATCATGTTCGATGACGGGCCGCAATCCTACGCGCTGAAAGCCGGGATGGTGGTGATCGTGCCGCAGGGCAAGTGGCACCGTTTCGAGGCGCCCGACGGGGTCAGCCTGATGACCACCACCCCGCAGCCGACCCAGCATCTGACCTTCGCCATCGACGATCCACGCACCCTGGACTGACCTATATATCCGCACCGGGAATAGCCGCGTCCCGCCTGCGTTGTGACGACATGCCTCGGCATCCTTCGAGATAACCCCGCGGGGTAAGGCAGCGTGCGGTCTCGGCTCAGGATCATCGTCGCCGGAATGGCCGCGCAATACCCGGTCGGCGGCGTCGCCTGGGATTACCTGCAATACCCGATCGGGCTCGCCCGGCTCGGCCATGATGTCTTCTACCACGAGGACACCTGGTGCTGGCCCTATCATCCGCTGCAGCGGACGATGACCGACGACCCGGCCTACTCGGCCGCCTATCTGCGCGATTTTTTCGCGCGATACGCGCCGGAGCTGGCCGGGCGTTGGCATTACCTGCATCTGCACGAGACGAGTTGCGGGATGAGCCGCGCCGCCTTCGACGCGGTCGCGCGCAGCGCCGATCTATTCATCAATGTCAGCGGCGCCAGCATGTTCCCCGACGCGCTGGGGCCGAACTGCCGCACCCTCTTTATCGACAGCGACCCCGGCTATAACCAGATCATCCTCAGCGAGCGGCCGTCCTGGTCGCAGAATGTCGAGCGCTGGTGCGAGGGCGTGTTCGCCCATGACCGGCATTTCACCTATGGCGAGAATATCGGCGCCCCGGATTGCGGTGTGCCGACTGCGGGCCTCGCCTGGCGGCCGACGCGGATGCCGGTGGTGCCCGATCTTTGGCCGGTGCAGCCGGATCACGCTTCTACCGCCGCACCGTGGAGCACGGTGATGACCTGGAACGTGTTCAAGGGCCGGCTCGAATATCGCGGCGTCGAATATCACGGCAAATCGGCCGAGTTCGCCAAGATCGCCGGCCTGCCGCAGCGCCTCGGCCTGCCGTTCCGGGTCGCGGTCGGCGGCACCGAGGCGCCGCTCGACGCATTGGCGGCGCAGGGCTGGATTGCCGAGGACGGTCCGAGCGTCACCCTGACCCCGCGCGATTACCAGGCCTATCTGGCCGCCTCGCGCGGCGAGGTTTCGGTCGCGAAGCACGTCTACGTCGCGCTGCGCACCGGCTGGTTCAGCACGCGAACCGCCTGCTACCTGATGACAGGGCGGCCCGCGGTGGTCCAGGACACCGGCTTTGCCAAGCTGTTGCCGACCGGGCATGGCCTGCACGCCTTCGCCACCGCCGACGAGGCGGCGGCCGCGATCGAAGCCGTCGAGCGCGATTACATGGCCGAATGCGCGCGCGGCCAGAGACCGTCGCCATGGCGCATTTCGACGCCGGCAAGGTGCTCTCGCAGCTGATCGACGACGCTTTCACGACCTGATGGCGACTTAAACGACAATCTTCGATAGGTACTCGAAATTATCCAAAGAGAGCTCGATGCTCGATTAAGTAGCATACCCCTCTCCTTCCCCGGGAGGTAGAGAGGGCAAGCCGCGAGCTTCTCGGGATTGGATTCCGCCTTGCCGTCGGCTATTTATGGGATGGCGATGGAGTTCCGCCTTCGAACCGCCGCTCATCCGGCTGATGACTCCTGCGGCATGGTCCCGCCAATGGGTGGCGGGCTTGCGCGCAGGAAGGAGTCGTCGCCCGAAGTTGGCTCGAACAACATCTTCGAAATCTGCCTGCGGCATTTATGGCCGCTCATCGCGTCGCTCGGCACCGGTGCCGCCGCCACCAAGCTGCTGGTTCACGAGGCGGCGCTGCTGTTCGGCCGGCTCGCCGAGGATATGCGGCGCGCTGAAGCATGACGGTCTGCACCACTACCTCGCGAGCGAGGAGGAGACGTGGGCGGCTGCGCGCGGGCTGCTGGTGCTGGCTGGCCATCGGCCGCTCACCACACCGACCGTCCTTAAATCGCACTCGGCAGGGCATCAGCATGCCAGATAAAATCGTTTCGACCAGGCCGGATGCGACCGTCCCTGGCCCCAGCATTCTGTTCCGTCATGCTGCCGATCGGCCTGTATTGCCGCGTCCCGGTCAGCCTGAATGTTTCGCAGACCTCAATCTCGACCAGATCGTCGCCGCCATTACCAGCGGAACGCAGGATATACGACCTGCAGCCTTTCTTCCACGCTCCCTTGCGATCGACCGATGCAATCCTCTTTCGCCAGGAAGCCTTGCGCGACCTCGAAGAGCCAGGGCTGATGCAAAGCATTAAGCTGTTCGCCCTCGGCATGCGCAAGGTGCGCGAGCGATTGGCCCACAGCCAAAAGGTCCAGCATCGGCTGCAACAGCAGCGGTGGTTTCATGAAGCGGTCCGCGGGTATTGCGAGGCGATTACCCGGCTCGCGGACGATCTCGCCGCCGCACGGCTTTGCTCCCGCGGCTTTCTCTGTTTCAAGGATTATCTCGACGGCTACCGTCGCTCCGCGGAATTCGTCGATTTGCAGCGCCAGACCGGCGAGCTGGAACGCGACATCGCCGCCATAGTCTACACGATCCTGATCCACGGATCGCGGGTCGACATTGGCGTTCACCGCGGCGAGGGCGATTACAGCACCGAGGTGCTGGCCGCCTTTGAGCGCTTTCGGCAAGGGACCGTGCAGTCGTTCCGTTTCGATTTCGCAGAACCTATCGAGATCAACCACATAGAAGCCCAGGTGCTCGATCGGGTGGCCCTGCTTTACCCCGAAGCCTTCACGACGCTTGCCGGGTATTGCGATAGAAACAATGACTTCCTCAATGAGGTGGTCACGGTATTCGACAGAGAGGTTCAGTTTTACGTCGTATACATCGAACATATGGCAAAGTTCAAAACGCTTGGGCTGAATTTCTGCTATCCGCGGATAACGGAAACACATGGCGAGATTTTCGTTTACCAAAGCTACGATTTGGCGCTTGCCGGCAATCTGTTGAGTTAAAGAGCCGTTCCGGTTTGCAACGATTTTCACTTAAAGGGACCCGGAACGGATCATCGTGGTTTCGGGCCCGAATCAAGGAGGCAAGACCACCTTTGCCCGCACCTTCGGCCAATCGCACTATCTTAGTGCTCTCGGATGCCCGGTGCCGGGCATGCGGGCGCAACTCTATCTGTTCGACCAGTTGTTCACCCACTTTGAGCGCGCCGAGAATATCGGAAATTTACGCGGCAAGCTGCAGGCCGATTTGGTCAGGATACACCGTATCCTGGAACAGGCGACGCCACGCAGCCTTGTGGTAATGAACGAAATCTTCGCATCGACGACATTGCACGACGCGCAAACTTTGAGCCGAAAAATCGCGGCAACTCTAATCGACCTAGATCTTTATTGTGTGTGGGTGACGTTCATCGACGAGCTGGCTTCGCTCGGAGCGCAGACAGTGAGCATGGCCAGCCTCGTCGTTCCCGAGAACCCGGCCGAGCGCACTTTCAAGATCCTTCGACGGCCAGCGGACGGCTTGGCTTACGCGCTCTCGATTGCCGAGAGACACCAGGTGACCTACGACAAGATCAAGGACCGGATCGGCCGATGAAGGCCCGTTTGCTGTATCAGGAACGCGATTTTGACTGGCGCGTGCCGCTGCAAGCGGCAGCAGTGCGCGAAGCAGCTCGGACCCGCCGGCAGGTTCGCGGCCAGGAGATGCACGACATGCGGGCCGGATTGCCGTGGAATGATCAAGCGCTGACAGCCGATCTGGGGCTCGACGTGCTCTTTGAGGCGATGGCCCGAGACGACGACTGCATCCTCGAAGTGGTGAAGCGGGTCATCTTTGCCGGGACTAAAGGACATCTCGAGACGATCGGCTATCGCCAAGCTGTGCTTGCGGATTGCCTCGCCCAGCCGCGCGTCGTCCGTCAGCTCTATGAAATCGCGGTCGCCGCCGCCGACAAGCAAAAGCGGCACTACCTCGGCTCATTTCTCGTGCGCTATCCCGATTCAGTACTGCGGTACGGAACAGAGCTGATGGCCGATCTTCTCGACTCGCTGAAGCAGTTGAGACGGGTCGCCGATACGCATGGCCACCGCTTTACATCCACAGGCTGGGCCAGCCTGTTCGCGACCTTGCGGCAGGAGCTCGACGACGCCTTTTTTGCCGAAGTGCGCCATCACCTCGACCGGCTCAGGTTCCCGCACGGCGTCCTGATCAGCGCCCGGCTCGGCGAGGGGAACCGGGGTCGCGACTATCTACTGCACCAGCCGCCGCAACGACAGGGAAGCTGGTGCGAGCTGTGGTGGGACATTGTCGATTGGCTGCGCCGGCGGCTTCCTAATCGCGCCGCGTCCGCCTCAATCTGGCGGCGGCCGCAGCATTCTCCGGTCTACAGCTTCTCGCTGGCTCCGCGCGATGAGGCAGGCGCTCGGGCCCTCGCCGAGCTGCGCAATCGCGGAATCGCGCTCATCGCCGGGGCGCTCAGCGAGTCGGCCGAGCATGTCCGTGATTTCTTCGGGATGCTGCAGGCCGAGCTAGCCTTCTACGTGGGTTGCGTGAATTTGCACGAGGAGCTCGCCCGGCGGCGCCAGCCGGTCTGCATGCCGACGCCGACGCTGGCCGACGAACGGTTGTTGTCGTGCCGCGGCCTCTACGATGCCGGGCTGGCGCTGCGGCTTGGGCGCGGAATCGTCGGCAATGATGTGGATGCCGACGGCAAGGATCTGGTGGTGATCACCGGCGCCAATGCCGGCGGCAAATCCACATTCCTCCGCAGCCTCGGGGTCGCCCAACTGATGATGCAGTCCGGCATGTTCGTCGGCGCGGAAGGGTTTCGCGCGAGTGTCTGCCATGGCCTGTTCACCCACTTTATCCGTGAGGAAGACGCCCTAATGAAAAGCGGCAAGCTCGACGAGGAGCTCGCCCGCATGAGCGAGATCGTCGAGCATCTCGGGCCACACGCATTGATGTTGTTCAACGAATCATTTTCGGCGACCAATGAGCGCGAGGGCTCGGAGATCGCGCGGCAGATCATGACGGCCCTGCTGGAGAAGGGTATCAGGATCGCTTGCGTAACCCATCTCTACGAATTGGCCCACGGCCTTTACGAAAGGAACGGCGGGAACGGGTTATTCCTGCGCGCCGATCGCGCCCGGAACTATAAACTGCGCGAGGGCAAGCCGCTGCCGACAAGCTTCGGCGAGGATCTCTATCGCGAAATCTTTGCGCTAGCAGACGATCGCGAACCGGACAGCGCCGAGCTGCGCGTTGCGCAATAGCCGCGCGTTCAGATATTGCCCGGTCGCCGGACGATCCCGGCATTCAGGGCGCCGACAAAAGCAAGCACTGCACCGCACGCAGCGGGCGACAGCGCGGCCGGAGGCGGGTAATGCGAGCGACGGGGCAAACTCGGCGGCCGTCAAAACCGGGACCGCGCCGGCAACAACCACCAGCCGTCCCAACCAATAGGCCGCCTGCGCCATACACCTCCCGATGATATTTCGCCCAATTTTTCGCGAGAGTTGCCGCTCGACGGGCATTCCTCGCCCGGTCATCATTTGCGCAACGTCAGGAGGGACCCGGTGAGTGATTCCCGCACCGTCCAATTGCAGGAGCTGATCCGTCGCCGCGATAAGGTGCTGGCGGTGCTGCACCCACCAAGCGCGGCGCATGCGCGGATCATGGAAAGGGCCGGCTGCGAAGCACTGTTTGTTGGAACTGGCGGCGTGGTGGGAGCCTATACCGGACTCGCCGATGTCGGCACCGCGACAATGAGCGAGTGCCTCACCATCGCCGGTTGGATCGCCGACAGTGTGTCAATTCCGGTGATCGTGGACGGCGACACCGGCCATGGCGGAATCATGGCGGTGCGTCGGCTAATCCGTGAGAGCATTCGCGCCGGGCTTGCCGGCATCCGCATCGACGATCAGCCGATCGAGGGCAAGCGGAAGACCCAGAATGCCGGGATCGATGTGGTGCCGCTGCGCGATGCACTCGTCCGTTACCGCGCCGCGGTGGATATGAAGAACGAGCTCGACCCGAATTTTGTGGTGATGGCGCAGTGCTATGCCCGCGATGCCACCGGCGGGACGCTCGATGATACGATCGCGCGGCTCAAAGCCTATCGCGAGGAGGCGGGGGTCGATTGGGTGCAGTTCGAGTCGCCGCACTCGGTCGACGAGATCAAGGCGGCGCGCGCCGCAGTCGAAGGTCCGTTCTCATTCATGCGTGGCAAGCTCGGCCGCTACCTCGGCCTCGACGAGCATCTCACGCTTGGCGTCAATATCGCCTGGTACCCCGGCTTTAGCCACGCAGTCACTTGGGCCGCGCTGTGGGACTTCATGAAAGCGTTCGAGGCGAAAGGCACCCAAGCCTGGGACGATTTCGTCGAAAGCCGGCGCGACAAGCCTTACCCGACGCCACAGACACCGGCCGACGGCGAAGGTGACGCGAAGCAGCGGCAACTCGAGGAACGTTATTTCGACCAGACAAAAGGGAGCGCCTGATGTCGCGCGACGGTTACCGGATTTTCGACTCCGATACCCATGTCGGCCCCGACGCCGGCATCCTCCGCACGCTATCTCAGCGCCGCCGAGCGGGAGCGCTTGGCGGGCTGGGCCGAATACGAGACGCGGGATCGCCACGGCCGGATCACCTACACCAGGGGACAGCGCCGCTATCGGCGTCGCCTCGGGGACGCCGAATCCGATACAGCGCCGGCAGGCTACATGGCGGGGTTCACCGGCGTTAAGAGAACGCGCGAACCCTCGCCACAAGGTCGATGCCGACCCGCAGCGCGCATCGCCGACATGGATTTCGAGGGCGTCGATATAAACCTGACGCTGCCGTCGGGCTGGTTCGGCACCTGGAGCGCCGGCGACGACGTCGCGCACGAAATGGCGATGTACCGCGCCTATCATCGCTGGATGGAGGATTACTGCGGCGCCTATCCGAAGCGGCTCGGCGGGGTCATTCTCGCGGGAGCGCGCGACATTGACGGCGGCCTGGCCGAGATTAGGCGCTGGGGCCAATCCGGCTGGGCCTGGGGCATGATGGTCTATGCCCCGGTCGGGATGCCGCTCGACCATCCGCGTTGGAACCGTTCTACGCCGAAGCCGCGGTGCTCGATCTCGCGGTGGTCCTGCACACATTCACCGTGATGCCGCCTTACGCGCCGGGCGGGCAGGATACCTGGGACAATCTGTGGCTGCAGCGGTCGGCGGCGCATCCGTGGTGCGGCATGCGCAACATGGCCGCGATGATCGGCAGCGGCATCATGGACCGCTACCCGAGCCTGCGCGTTGGCACCTTGGAAGCTGGTCACGGCTGGCTGCCGTTCTGGATGGCGCGGCTCGACGAGCATGCCGAGACAATCAAGGCAGCTCTACCCCCGCTTCGAGAAAAGCCGAGCGAGTATGTCTGCAGCGGCCGTTATTTCCAGAGCATCGAAATTCCCGAGGGCGCGCGGCTGACCAATGCCGTCGCCGATCTGGTTGGGGACGATGTGCTGATGTACGCTTCCGACTATCCCCACGGCGAAAGCCACTTCCCGGAGTCCGTCGGCATTGTAGCCGGCTGGGACATGCCGGAAGCCCGCAAGCGCAAGTTGCTTTGGGACAACGCGCTGCGGTTTTACGCGCGCACCCCGGTTTGAGCCAACGGCCGCGACGGGCGGCACCGCCGGTTTTGGTTGCTCCAGCGAGGACGCGGCGATAATAGATGCGGATTCCCGACCCGCGGTTATTCCTTGAGGCCACCGCCGAGGCCGATCCCCTTGTTCTTCACCTCCTGGTAGTGGCGGTCCATGTCGTAGAGCTGGACCGGCAGTCTAAGCTCGGGTGCGTTCAACCGGCCAGTCGCCGCGGCAAGGCCGAACTCGGCGAGCGCCGCGTCATGCTCGGCGGTAACCAGCTGGGACTGACTGGTCAAGACCTGCTGTTGGCCGATCAGGACGTCGAGCACCGTGCGGGTCCCGATCAGCGCCTCCTCTTGCAGTCCGGACAGCGCGATCTGGGCCGCGCGCACCGCAGCCGCAAAAGAACCAATGCCGCCGCGCGCTGCCTCCAGCTCCGCCCAGCTCTGGGCCGCCGACTGCACCGACGCCCGCCGGGCGTCGTCCACCTGGCTGCGCCGCTGCCCCGCGGTCTGCTCGGCTTGCCGGGTCTGCGAGTAGATCATGCCGCCCTCATAGACCGACATCGTCATGGTTGCGGTCGTCGTGGCGGTGCCGGTCACATTGTTGGTGAGAGACATTACCGGCGAGCCGCTTGCGGCCGACGTCGATACGCTGCCGGCAGCCGAGCGGTCGAGGTCGCCGATAACCGAGATCTGCGGCAACAGCTGTCCGCGCACGACATCGATATTGTCGCGCGATGCGAGCTCGGCGAAGCCCGCGGCAATCACGTTGGGATTGTTGCCGGCCGCAAGGCTGAGCGCCTGCGCGCGGGTCCTCGGCAATGCCGGGCGGTCGCGCGGCAGCAGGAGCACGCCGGGCGACAACCCAACGGTGCGGACGTAATTCGCCCGGCTGACCGCGAGTTGGCCTTGCGCGGCGATGCGCGTCGCCGTGGCTTGCGCGTACGAGGATTGCGCCTGCGCGACATCGGTGCCGGTCAGCTCGCCGATCTTGGCCCGGGTCTGCGTCGATTCGAGCTCCTCGCGCAACACCTTCTCGTTGTTGCGTTGGACTTCGAGCAAGGTCTGGTCCCGGACCACGTCGAGATAGGCCTGGGCGACCGCCTGAAACACGGTGCTCTCGACCGCAAGGGTTTGGGCTCGCATCGCCTCGACGTTGTCGATCGCCTGCCGGGTCTGCGCCACGGTGCGGCCGCCGCTGTAGACTTGCTGGGTCACGGTCAGATCGAGCGATGACGGCCGGGTATGCGAGTAGAGGCGCTGGGTATGAGCCGCCGCCAGCGCATTGGCCGCGTACCCCGCCTGGCCGGTGAAGAGGATCGTCGGCCGCCAATTCGCCAGCGCCTGCGGCACCTGCTCATCGGTCGCCCGCAACAATGCGCGCTGCGCCAGGAGCTGCGGGTTGGTCCGGTAGGCTTCGGCCAGCGCCTCGGTCAAGGTCTGCGCCGATGCCTCCCGACCGGCCGCCACGGCCCCCGCCAGCACCGCGACCGCCTGGGCCTGGCGCAAACCGTCGAAGCGATGCGCCAGCAGCTCGAATCGCGGCAGGTCGGCAGCAAGCTGAACACCCTGACCGCAATGGACAGCCGGGCCGAGATGGCGCGGGCATTGGCCAATGCCGAGCAGACGGCGGCGGGGGCGCGGCACGATCTGGCGGCCATGGTGTCAGAGCGCGACGGCTATATCCAGGGCTGGCAGGCGGAGGTGGCGCAGAACCTGGCGGAAGCGACCCGCAAACTCAGCGACGCGCGCGAGCAGCTGAACAAGGCGACCTTGCGCCGCAATCTGGTCGAATTGCGCGCCGGGCGCGACGCCACGGTGCAATCGCTGGCCAAGGTATCGGTGGGGTCGGTGCTGCAGTCCGGTCAGCAATTCATCACCCTGGTGCCGGCCGATGTGCCGCTCGAGATCGAGGCGAACATCTCCGGGCGGGAGGATGGCTATGTGCATGTCGGAGACCCGGCGGCGATCAAGTTCGATACCTTCCCCTATACCCAATACGGTATGGCCGAGGGCACGGTGCGCATCATCAGCCCGGACAGCTTTACCGCGCAGGCCGAAGCGCGCAATCCGACCAGCGCGCTGCTGCTGCCGACCACGACCGAACCCTTCTACCGCGCGCGCATTGCGATCGACCGGGTGGGGCTGCACGACGTGCCGGGCGGCTTCCGGGTGACGCCGGGAATGCCGGTGACCGCGGATATCAAGGTCGGCAAGCGCACGGTGCTGTCCTATCTGATGGGGCGGATGCTGCCGGTCGCGCATGAGGGGATGCGCGAGCCGTGAGAGGGAGCGCTCGCGTGATCCGGCGCATGGCGTCTGCCACGGCTCCCGGCGACGGGACCATGCGGAGGTAACCGGCAGGACTCGCGGCAGATGCCCGTTCTCGACCGGCTGATCGGTCTGGCCTCCCCGGCGGCAGCGCTGCGCCGGGCGATCCGGCTGAGCGATGAGGGGAAAGCGGCCGAGGCCTTCGCGCTATTGACGCGCGCGGCCCGCGCTGGGCTCGCCGAGGCCGAATGTCGCGTCGGCCAGTGCTATCTTGCCGGTGCGGGTGTGCCGCCGAGCCGGGCCGAAGGCGTGCGCTGGCTGCAGCGCGCGGCCGCGCACGGCCAGGTCGATGCCCAATGCCTGCTGGCCTCGCTCTCTATCCATGGCCTTACCGGCGCTGCCAGCGGGGCCGAACGCCTGTTCTCGGTCGATGAACCGGCCGAGCCCGATTTCGCCTCGGCCTTGACATGGGCCCGGCTGGCGGCGGAGGCCGGCTCGGCCCAAGGGCAGGCGGTGCTCGCCTACGTGCTGACCTGCGGCCCGGAAGCGATCCGCGACCTCGAACTGGCGCATCATTGGTACCAGCGCTCGGCGGCGGCCGGCTGCCCCGAAGGCAATCTCGGCTACGCGCTGTCATTGGCGCCGCGGACCAATGACGAAGAGGGCCGGCGCGAGGTTGCCCGGCATCTGCGCCATGCCGCCGAAGCCGAATTGCCGAGCGCCATCTACCTGTTGGCGGTGTTGACCGAAGAGGGCATCGGGGTGGCGCGCGCCCCCGAGGTCGCGGCGCAGCTCTATCGGCACGCCGCCGAGCGTGGCCAACGCTCGGCGCAGCTGCGCTGGGGGCTGGCGCTGATCGAGGGGCGGAATGTCGAGCAAAACCCGGTCGAGGGCGAGTCGTGGCTGCGCCGGGCGGCATTGGCCGGCGATCCCGAGGCGGCGGCGCTGGTCG
Organism: uncultured Alphaproteobacteria bacterium; assembly: GCA_963821795.1. Lineage (GTDB taxonomy): Bacteria > Pseudomonadota > Alphaproteobacteria > ATCC43930 > CGMCC-115725 > AP-15. Next base: position 26,160 of record CAWGFH010000004.1, on the reverse strand, counting down.
GCGATCTCTATGTCAAGAACGGCCGGCTGCCGCCGAATTACAGCGAAGCGGCCAATTGGTACCGCCGCGCCGCCGAGGCCGGACACCATGCCGCGGCCCGTGCGCTAGGCTCGCTGTACCTGACCGGCGCCGGCGTGGCGCCCGATGCCGAGGAGGCGGCGCGCTGGCTGCGGGTGTCGGGCGAGGCCGGCGACCCGGCGTCGCAGGTCGACCTCGCCAATCTGGTGCTGGAAGGGGCGGGCACTGCGGAAGACCCGGCCCGGGTCGCGCGCTGGTTCGAAACCGCGGCCGCCGCCGGCGACCTCGTCGCCGCGTTCAATCTCGGAATCTGCCTCGACCAGGGCCTCGGCGTCGAGCGCGACGAGCCGCAGGCGGCGCAATGGCTGCGCCGCGCCGCCGAGGGTGTGCCCGAGGCCCAGTTGATGTATGGCCGAATGCTGGCCGCGGGTCGCGGCGTGACGCCCGATTTGGTGGAGGCCCGCGCCTGGTTCGCCCGCGCTGCCGAAACGGGCCTGGCGGATGCAGAGGTCGCGCTGGCCGAGATGCTGGCGAATGGCCGCGGCGGCGGGCGCGACCCGGCGGCCGCATTGGCGCTGTTCGAGACCGCGGCGGCCAAGGGGCACAGCGGCGCGATGTTCGGCCTCGGCGCGCTCCATGGCGGCGGCCACAACCTGCCGGCCGACCGAGAGACCGCCCTAGGCTGGTTCCGCAAGGCGGCCGAACTCGGTCACGGCCCGGCCCAGCTGATGCTCGGCCGTTATCTGGCCGGCGGGGTGGTCGGAGAACCCACCCCAATAGAAGCCCGGATGTGGCTCGAACGCGCCGTCGCCCAAGGCGTCACCGAAGCCCAGGACGATCTCGCGGCCATACCGCCAGCCCCATCGATGCAATAAAACCCCGGGTATAGGGAGTGATCGGAATCCGAACGCCTCCCTGGCGGCGGGTCCACAGTGGCCTCGATGGGGGACATAGGGCCGGCGGTTAGAGGGTCGCGGGAATTTACCGCAATCCAGCAACCTCCGCGTAGGCCCTCAGCTCCCGTTCCACATCGTAACCGCTGGTCCCGAAGATGATGCCAGTGGCGCCGCGGGCCTCGAGCTGGGCGAGACGTTCGCGCAACTCCTCGCGCGTGCCGGTGAAGGTCGTCTGTTTGGCGGCGGATACATCGACGAGCGCGTCATGGCCGTTCGAAATGTCGAGGTTATGACCGCGATGAACCGAGAGGTGGCGAATGTTTTCGTCCGCACGTTCGACGCTGGCCAGCCACGCTTCGCCGTTCGGCAGCGCTTTGACGCTCTCCGGATCGGTCGTGTACCTGTGATGATAGGCGAGTGCCATGAGCGGTCTGACGGCGGTCGAGGCGCGCGGCGAGGTGACGTCCTCGCCATCATCGAGGACCGTGCCGCCGGTCGACACGAGGCAGCTCTCGAACCCCTCGGCCGGACCGCCGAGCGAAATCAGGCCGTCGGCAATCTCTTTGGCGAGCGCGCGGGCCCTGGGGCCTTGGCCTGCCATGTAGACCGGCACCTTGATCGGACGGTCGGGCAGCCAGCCGTCGGACGCGAGGATCTGGGCAAGACCGCCGTCGATATCGGCAACCTCGCCGCGCAGCAATGCCCTAACCTGTGTGATATGCGTGCGCATGCTCGCGAGGCTCAAGGGCTTCTTGCCCATCCCCGCACGGCCGGTAAAGCCGGTGCCGAACCCGACCATCAGGCGCCCTGGTGCTAACTGCTCGAGCGTCGCGATGGCCGAGGCCTGTGCCATCGGGTGGCGATAGCTCGGGATCAGCACGGAGGGGCCAAATTTGATGCGCTTCGTCTTTGCAGCGATACGGGCGAGAGTGACCCATATGTCGTGGCCGAAGGCGGGAATCTCGGGACACCAGACCGCGCGAAAGCCGAGCTCTTCGGCAAGAAGTGCCAACTCGACGGTTCGGGGGCCGGGCGGCAGGCGGAAGTCATAAGTCAGCACGGGGCGTTCCAGAAATAAGCATTTTTGACCGACATTCGCCCGATTCCCGGCGATTTCGCGACAAACTCGCCCCTTTGGCGGGTTTGGGCAATCAGTAAATCGTACCGGCTTGCCACGCCCTTGGCGCCTTGACGCCGAACTCGGACGGACCCCCCGCGCGTACGCGCCGCGGGCTGCTGTCCGGGTGCTGGCGCTCTGATGCGAGAGTGTGAAACCCGCACGTCGGACAGTGGTCAGACTAGGAACACAAAAGGAACATTGGTGTTGCCGTCAAGGGCAGCTTGCGGCATCATGGAGCGCAGAGATGAGTTAGCGTCCGCGGTCGTGGTGGAAATTCGGTGGTGAGCGCGCGTCGGGTGGAATGCCCGATTACATGGAGCCCGGCGCGCGCGTGAGCGACGGGTGGTCACCGGGGAGGGTCGGCTAAGGTGGCGTTGCGACACCCATCCCAAGCCTACCGAGGACCCGATGACCGATGAGAGAATGGCGCTGGTTGAGCTGCTGCAGAAGAGCGGCGATGGCGATTTTCTACGAGCCGTGGCGGAGGCGGTACTGCAAATTCTGATGGAAGCCGATGTCGAAGGCGTGATCGGCGCCGGGCGGCACGAACGCTCCGCCGAGCGGCTCAATTACCGCAATGGCTATCGCGAGCGCAGCCTCGACACCCGGCTCGGCTCGCTCCAGCTGAAGATCCCCAAGCTACGCCAGGGCTCGTATTTCCCGCCCTTTCTGGAGCCGCGGAAGACCGCCGAGAAGGCGCTGGTCACGGTGATCCAGGAGGCTTGGATCGGCGGCGTCTCGACCCGGCGGGTCGACGAGCTGGTCCAAGCGATGGGTCTGTCCGGCATCTCGAAAAGCCAAGTCTCAAAGCTCTGTAAAGACATTGATGACCGGGTCAACGCTTTCCTCGACCGGCCGATCGACGGCGAATGGCCGTATTTGTGGCTCGACGCCACCTACCTCAAAGTCCGCGACGGCGGCCGCATCGTCTCGGTCGCCGCGATAATCGCGGTGGCGGTCACGACCGAAGGCCGACGCGAGATCATCGGCCTTGGCATCGGTCCTTCGGAGGCCGAGCCGTTCTGGTCGAGCTTTCTCAAGAGCCTGGTCAAGCGCGGTCTCAAGGGCGTCAAATTGGTGATCTCCGACGCTCACGACGGCTTGCGCCACGCCATCACCCGCGTGCTCGGAGCGACCTGGCAAAGGTGCCGCGTTCATTGGATGCGCAATGCCTTGGCGCACGTGCCCAAAGGCCAGCACACCATGGTCGCCGCCGCGATCCGCCAGGCCTTTCTGCAAGCCGATGCCGAGGCCGCGCATCAGACCTGGCGCCATGTTGCCGACCAGCTGCGGCCGCGCTGGCCCAAGCTCGCCGCGCTGATGGACGACAGCGAGCACGATGTGCTGGCCTACATCACCTTCCCGGCCCAGCATCGCACCAAGCTGCATTCGACAAATCCGTTGGAGCGGCTGAATAAGGAAGTGAAACGGCGCGCTGATGTCGTCGGCATCTTCCCCAATGAGGCCAGCATCACTCGGCTGATCGGTGCCGTCCTGCTCGAGCAGAACGATGAGTGGCTACTCCAGTGCCGTTACATGCAGATCGAGGGAATGGCTGAACTGACGCTGCCGCTAATCGACGCCAATCCGGCCAAACTTCCACCACTGGCCGCCTGACCCATGCCCACCTCAAACTCCACCCCAATTTACACCACCTTGACGGACGCGACCAGAGATGACAGCCATAGACGCCCCTTATCGCGGTATGCTGGGCATGCTGGAGCTTTCGCCACAGCCCGGCGGTTCCCTGACCGTCCACCATAGTCTCGTGGAAATTGCTGCCGAGAGTGGCTTTGCAAGTGTCCGCCTCGGTATGCCGCAAGGCATAGTGCTAGCGCTAGATTGGGTGGTTGAGAAAACCCACCAAATTTGGGGAAGCGCGGTCATGGTGGCGCCAGGTGTTGCTTTGACCGCCCGACACACTGTTGATGCCATGCGCGAGCGCGGCTTTCTCCGCCCGGATGGTGGTCAGTTGCTTGCGCTCGGCTTTGAGCAAGACAACAGCCTGACGATCTGGGCGACGAAATGCTTCACTACGATTAGCGATGGCGATCTCTCAGTCCTGGCCATCGTAAGGGCTACCGTCGGATCAACAGCGAAAACATCGGTTCGCCTGCCGGTATTGTCAGCCCGGCAGCCGGCGCTCAACGAAAAGATCGTCATGATTGGGTACGCCGCAACGCACGAAACGATCGATGACTTCGCGCATGATGGAGTGGGCGTCGACCTGCGCGGAAGCGTAGGAATGATCACCGACGTGTACCCGGAACGACGGGATCAGTTCGGCCTACCCAATCCAAGCATCGGGGTAGCCGCGAGAGTAGACGGGGGAATGAGCGGCGGTGCTGCGTTTGATGGAAATGGGCGGCTAATCGGGATTATCAGTCGTGGAGATGACGCCTCCGGGTTCGTTTCACTGTTATGGCCGAGTGTCTTCATGCCTATCGACCTGGCGTGGCCGCCGGTTCCGATCGAGGGCCGTATTACTCTCGCGTCGCTGACCAGTATTGGTTGGACAAAGATCGAAAATCTCGAAAATCTCATTGAAGCCATTGACGATGACGGGACGCCGCATGTGGGATTAATCACGACTGTGGAACGCTAAGCCGACTACAAGTCCGGTCGCTCGACAGCGACCGACTTCGTCGGCCAAATATTCTTATAGCGCCGTCATACCGCCGTCGACGAACAGGGCCGTAGGGCGCAATCACTTGATTGCGCCATTCGATGTCTCGCCAAATTCGCCGGTTGCGTCGAACTCGGCCGCCCAATCTTGGGGAAACAATCCAGCCGCCACATCGCGGTGAAACGAGGAGAACGGCCAGTCGCCGACGCGGGAGACAAGCCCGTGTCTTACGGGGTTGATGTAGCAATATTCGACGTGGCGGCGATAGTCGTGATCGTCCCTGATCAGGTGCTCCCAAAAACGGCGCTGCCAGATGCCGCGTTCACCGCGCGCCCGACGAACTTTGCTTAGCCGCTCGGTCGCCGGTATCGCCTTGGAGAAGACGATCTTGATCAGTCGCCAGCGGGTCGAGAAATCCGTGTCGCCTTCGGGCAGAGTCCAAATCGCGTGAATGTGGTCGGGTAACACAACGAAGGCGTCGATGCGAAATGGATGCCGCTCGCGGGTGCGGCGGGTCGCCTCGCGCAGGGTCGCGATCTCGTCGATCAGGAGAGTGCTGCGACGGCCGAGCAAATTCGCCGTGAAGAACCAGCATCCTCCAGGGACAAATGCGCGACGATAATTGGGCATGCCGCAGGCTAACAGGGTCCAGCGGCGGCGCAATCAAGTGATTGCGCCCTACAACTGGATATTCCTCACAGCGCGGTCATGCCGCCGTCCACGAACAGCAGGGCGCCGGTGACGTAGGAGGCATCGTCGGAGGCCAAAAACAGGATCGCGGCGGCGACCTCCTCGGCCCTGCCCGGGCGCTTCAGCATGGTGCCTTGCGCGGCCCTGGCGTTGTACTGCTCGACGGTCTCGCCGGAAGCTGCGAGGCGGCGCTGATGGAACGGCGTGAAGATCGGGCCAGGGCCGACGGCGTTCACGCGAATGCCCTCCGGCGAGTGGTCGGCGGCGAGCGCCCGCGTCAAGCCCGCGACCGCGGCCTTGGTGGTGTCGTACTGCAGGTTGCCGCCGCCGGCGACGACGGAACGCACCGAGGCGACGTTGACGATGGCGCCGCCCTTGTTGCGGCGCATCAGCGGAACCGCCGCCTTGGCGCAGAAGACGTAGCTCATCAGGTTGACGTTGAGGATCTCGTTCCAGCTCGCGGCACTCGCCTCGTCGACCTTCTCGTATTTGCGGATGCCGGCATTGTTGATCGAGGATGTCGAGACGCCCGAACTTTTGCGCGGCGCCGTTGACGAAGGCGAGGCATGCGGCCTCGGTACCAACGTCAGCCTGCGTGAAGGCGACCTTGGCGCCGGCGGCCTCGAGCTCGGCCGCCACGCGCTGGCCGCGCTCGCCGTCCCGATCGCAAAATGCCACGCTCGCGCCCTCGGCGACGAAACGCCTGACCGTCGCCTCGCCGATCCCCGATGCCCCGCCCGTCACCGCTGCGACCTTGCCGTCGAGCCTTCCCATGTTCGGCACCCTTTCACTGCATTGCAAAACGCGCATCCACGATAGGCCGTGTCCGCCCGGCGGGCACACCGCCTTGTTGGCCCGGCCTGCGCGTCCGAACTTAACAGGCTGCGAAAGAACTTAGAAATCTCAAGTATTCCTTGGCTGGGCCTAACCTGGTCCGGGGGCACGCTTGAAAACGCTCAGGCCATGGCGGCGCATCAAAGCCCGCGCACGACAAAGCTCCACGATCGAATTGGCGATCAGGTCACGCTCGATGTCGGGCTGACGACGGGCGCGGGGTAACGTGTTCCGTATCCGGCGACAGGAGACCTGCGTTCATCAACCCCCAGCATTACCCGATATGCCGTCTCAATTCGTCCCGTTTCCGGCTAACTTGACAATGCTCGATCACATCAACCATGCCCAAGCAGGGAACTGAGGAGATGACCTTGAGCGACAACCCGAGTCGGGGCTTCCTATCTCTATTTGTCGGAGCCCGAGATTCGCTTTCTGGAGGCCGCCGTCGAGCATCTGATTCCCACCGATGAGCTGGGCCCCGGGGCTCGCGATGCGGGTGTGGTGGTCTATATCGACCGGGCATTGGCCAGCACCTGGGGCGTCCACGGCCGTCAATATCGCGGCGGCCCTTGGCTGGAGGGCACGCCGCAGCAGGGCTACCAATCGCGCTTCACGCCGCAAGAGGTGTATCGCATCGCGATTCGCGAGATCGACCAGCACTGCAAGGCCGAGTTCGACCGGCCTTTCGCGCAGCTTGCGAGTGACCGGCAATTGCGCCTGCTCGAGCAGTTGGAGAAGGACGAGATCGCGCTGACTTCGCTGTCATCGAAATTCTTCTTCGATCTGCTGTGGCGCAACACCGAAGAGGGCTACTTCGCCGATCCGCTGTACGGCGGCAACCGCGACAAGGTGGGTTGGAAGCTGCTCGGCTTCCCCGGCGTGCCCAGCGGCCAATACCGAGAACTGGTCACCAGCAGTGAGCCCTACCACGCCGAACCCGTCAGCGTGCTCGACATCCAGACCGGTAAGGTGCCGGTCGATGCGGAAGGCTTTCCGAAGCACGTCATCGTCACGCGCAACAGCAGCAAGGAACGCTGAGATGTCGGCTACGAAATTAAAATCCGTCGATGTCGTCGTCGTGGGCAGCGGCGTGGTCGGCTCGATCATGTCCATGGAACTGGCCAGCGCCGGGTTGAGCGTCGTGTGCCTGGAGCGCGGCAAGCAGTTCGATATCGACACCGACTTTCAAAAGCCCAACGTGTACGACGAACTGAAGTTCGATCGCCATAGCGACATCTTCCAGAACCTGGCGCGCGACACCATTACATTTCGCAACAACGACGCGCAGACGGCGCTGCCGATGCGCGAGATGGGTGCGTTCAAGCCGGGCGAGATGGTCGGCGGCACGGCGGCGCACTGGGGCGGCAATGCGCGCCGCTTCTTGCCGCATGATTTCGAAATGCACTCGCGGATCAAGGAACGCTATGGCGCGATCGTTCATTCCCGAGGACTGCAATCTGCAGGACTGGGGCGTCACCTGGGACGAGATCGAACCCTACTACGACCAGTTCGAGGAAATCTTCGGCGTCGGCGGCAAGGCCGGCAACCTGGACGGCGAGATCCAGGCAGGCGGCAATCCTCACGAAGGGCCGCGCTCGCGCGAGTATCCAAACCCGCCGACGCGGCGCACGCATGAGGGCGCCCTGTTCGCCGACGCGGTGAGCTCGCTGGGCTACGTGCCGTTCCAGGGCCCAACCGCGGCGATGACCCAGGACTACCGCAACCTGTACCGCGTGCAGATGCTCGAATGCGCGCGCGGCGGCTTCTGCTCGAGCCATGTCTGCGCGCAAGGCGCCAAGGCCAATCCCCTCACCGCGGTGCTACCCGCGCTCGCCCGGCAGCCCACCTTCGAGTTGCGCCCGCTGTGCAACGTGCTGCGCGTCAACGTGGATTCCACCGGCAAGAAGGCCACCGGCGTGACCTACATCGACGCACGCGGCAACGAAGTCGAGCAGCCGGCCGGCATCGTGGTTCTGGGCGCCTATTGCTTCAGCAACGTGCGGCTGCTGCTGCTGTCGGGCATCGGCACGCCCTACGATCCGCTCACCGGCAAAGGGGTGGTCGGCCGCAACTACTCCTACCAGCAAGGCGGCTCGGTGCAGGTGTTCTTCGACGATCGCGAGTTCAATCCGTTCATCGGCGGCGGCCAGGTCAACACGTCGATCGACGAATTCAACGGTGACCTGATCGACCGCGGCCCGCTCGGCTTTATCGGGGGCGCCTATATCAACACCGCGACGAGCGGCGCGACGCCGATCAAGGGCAAGCGGGTGCCGCCCGGCACGCCGCGTTGGGGAGGCGAATGGAAGAAGGCCGTCGCCCATTACTACCGCCGAAACATGTCGATCACGATTCACGCATCCTGTCTGAGCTATCGGCACAACTACCTCGATCTGGATCCGACCTACAAAGACGCTTACGGCCTGCCGCTGCTGCGCATGACGTTCGACTGGAACGACAACGACCTGCGCATGATGAAGTACCTGAACGAGCGCTGCACCGAGATCGGCCGGGCGCTCAACGGTTCGCGCCTGGGCGGCACGAACAAGGGCACGCATTTCGGCATCACGGGATACCAGAGCACGCACAATGTCGGGGGCGCCGTGATGGGCAGCGATCCGTCGACCAGCGTCGTCAACAAATACCTGCAGTCGTGGGACGTTTCGAACCTGTTCGTGGTGGGCGGCAGCGCATTCCCGCAGAACCCCGCGAACGGCCCCACCGAGACGATCGGCATGCTGGCCTGTTGGGCGGCCGATGCGATCAAGGAAGACTACGTTCGCAACCCGGGCTCCTTGGTCTGAGGCACCAGATAGCGGGCAGCGCCAACCGTCGAGGATTCGCCGCCGCTTGACGGGAGAGTGTTAGCCCGCTTTCTCACAAACTGGTCGGAGGTGAAGGGGAGCAGGGCGAGGTGCACGGTCGCGGTCGACCGGGACGGGCGCCGGCAAGGCTGGTTGCGGGGGCCCACAACTGCCTTGATTTGCTACTGACCGCTAGCTTCGTTCCTGAGTTGGGTTGGTCCGCTCAAGTGGGCGCCTGATAACCCCATGCTTGCCCTTCGACCGGGTGCTGATTAAATACCGCTCTTTCACGGCGGCAATAGGGATTCGAATCCCCTTGGGAACGCCAATCATTTCAATAGCATATGGCATAACCCATCGGTTCAAATCGACTGCATGCGGCAAATCTACGGCAAAGATGCTCCCGGACGCACGTGGACGCCGCCTTCGCCATGGCGCCAACTACCGCATCCCGAGGCGCCCGCGCAGCCCAGGTTTTTCAATTCACGCACGGCGAGATAAAACGCTTCCACGTTGCCGACAGCTCGATGCCATGCGTTCGGGAAAAATTGGTCCGCGCGAAGGCAAGCGCGAAAAAATTAGCCGTCGTCTCGGAACCCGCGCAAGATTTCAGGATTTGGGACGGCGCATCGAATGCCCGCTCTCGACCCCAACGCGGCCACTGAGCCTTCGCAGCTAGAATGGCTCTTCCTACCCCTTTTCGGTCATCGAACGGAGTTCGGCTGGGGAGATGTTCGGCAGCGCGCAAGCATATTAAGTTTGGGCTACCGCGACTCGAGCGGACTACCGGTATGCCGGCAACGTTCCGATCGCACGCAACTGCCCGGCGGCTGCCTCGCAACCAGCAGAGGACGCGTGGGAGATGGTCTATACGATCGAGGTCAATCATCAGAAGCGGACGGTCGATGTCGACGGCGACATGCCGCTGCTCTGGGTGCTGCGCGACGAGCTCGACCTCAAAGGCACCAAGTTCGGCTGCGGCGCATGGCGCTCTGCGGCGCCTGCACCGTGCATCTCGACGGCCAGGCGGTGCGCGCCTGCCAGACGCCGATCTCGTCAGTCGGCGACGCCGCGTCACGACGATCGAGGCCATGGCCGCGCACGATGTCGGCAAGAAGCTGCAAGCGGCCTGGATGGAGCTCGACGTGCCGCAATGCGGCTATTGCCAGGCCGGTCAGATCATGTCGGCGACCGCTCTGCTGAGCAAAAATCCACACCCGAGCGACGACGACATCGATGCGGCGATGACCGGCAATATCTGCCGCTGCTGCACCTACACACGCATCCGGGCCGCGATCAAGAAGGCCGCCGGCCTACGCAGCGCGACGGCAGAGGGCTCGCGATGACGATCGCCATTACCGCTCCGACGCGCGCGGCGCCGGCTTTCGCGCCGTCGCGTCGCTCTTCCTCAAGGCGAGCGCCGCGGCCGGCGGCGGGCTGCTGCTGGAGGCGCTAGCTGCCGGGCTTGATGCGCAGCGCGGGGGCGACGACGGTGCCCGAAACCGCCGCGCTCAACGCCTATATCCGCATCGCCCCAGACGGCATCGTCACCATCATGGCGAAGAACCCGGAGATCGGCCAGGGCGTCAAGACGATGCTGCCGATGGTGATCGCCGAAGAGCTCGACGCCGACTGGGACGAAGTACGCATCGAGCAGGCGCCGCTGGATGCGAGGCAAGTACGGCCGGCAATTTGCCGGCGGCAGCAAGGCGACGCCGCATAAACTACGATCCGCTGCGCCGGGTCGGCGCGGCCGGCGCGCCAGATGCTGGTCGCCGCGGCGGCCAAGAACTGGGGCGTGCCACGCCGACGGAATGCCGCACCGAGGCGGGTATGCATCAGCCACCCGAAGACAAGCCGCTCGGTCGGCTATGGCGCGCTAGCGGCGGCGGCCGCGACGCTGCCGGCGCCCGATCTCGCCACGGTCGCGCTCAAGGATCCGAAGGACTTCAAAATCATCGGCCAGCCGATCGCCGGCGTCGACAACGCCAAGATCGTCACCGGCCAGCCGCTCTTCGGCATCGATGTCGAGCTGCCGGGCATGCTCTATGCCGTGTTCCAGAAATGCCCGGTGTTCGGCGGCAAGGTCGCGAGCGCCAATCTCGACGTCGTGAAAGCACAGCCCGGGCGTGCATCGACGCCTTCATCGTCCGGGCGAGCGAGGCTAATCCGAGCGGCGACCCGGTTGGGTTGAGCGACGGCGTCGCCATCGTCGCCAAAAGCTGGTGGCTGGCCAACAAGGCGCGCGACAGAGCTGGAGGTCACCTGGGACGAAGGACCGGGCGCGGCGCAAAGCAGCCCCGGGCTTCGCGCAGGAGGCCGCGCGCCTCTCGCAGCAAGCGCCCGCCGCGACGATCCGCGAGCGACGGCGATGCGGGCGCAGCGCTCAAGAGCGCAGCGCAGGTCGTCGAGGCGGCCTATGCCTATCCGTTCCTGCCGCACATGCCGCTCGAGCCGCAAAACTGCACGGCGCATTGTCAAAGACGGCAAGATCGTGTTCTGGGCGCCGACCCAGATCCCGGGCCCCGGCGCGGCGCTGGTCGCCAAGACGCTGGGCATCGACGAGAAACGACGTCACGGTCCACATGACGCGCATCGGCGGCGGCTTCGGCCGGCGGCTACGCAACGATTTCATGGCCGAGGCGGCGTGGATTTCGCAACAGGTCGGCGCGCCGGTGAAGCTGCTGTGGAACCGCGCAAGACGACATGCAGCACGATTTCTATCGCCCGGCCGGCTTCCACTTCTTCAAAGCGGGGCTCGACGCGGACGGCAAGCTGATCGCGTTCAGCGACCATTTCGTCACCTTCGGCAAAGCCGGCAAGCTCGCCAACTCGGCCGATCTGACGCCGACGGAATTCCCGGCGCAACTGGTCGACAATCTCGAATTCGGCCAATCGGTGATGGAATTGGGCGATCCCGACCGGACCGCTGCGCGCGCCGCGATCCAACGGGCTCGGGTTTGTGTTCCAGTCCTTCATCGACGAGCTGGCGCATCGCGCGGGCAAGGACCCGGTCGAGTTTCTGCCCACGCTGCTCGGCGAGCCGCGCGTACTGGTCAATTCCTCCGGCAAGCCGGACCCGCTGCGCGATTTCGCCACCGGCCGGATGCGCGACGTGCTGCGCAAGGTGGCCGAGATATCCGACTGGTCGAGCCGGGCCTCGCTACCGCAGCGCACCGGCAAGGGCATCGCCTTCTATTTCAGCCATCTCGGCTATTTCGCCGAGGTGGTGCAGGCGACGGTCACGGCACCCGGCGACGTCAAGCTCGACCAGGTCTGGGTCGTCGGCGATGTCGGCAGCCAAGTGATCAACCCGAGCGGCGCCGTGAACCAGGTGCAGGGCGCGGCGCTTGACGGTCTGGGCCGGCGCTTGACGTCTGGGCGCGGCGCTGGGCCAGGCGATCACGATCGAGTGTGGCCGGGTCGTGCAGGCCAATTTCGACAGCGTCCCGCCGCTGCGGATCAACCAGGTACCGCCGGTCGAGGTGCATTTCCTGCCAACCGACCACCCGCCGACCGGGCTCGGCGAGCCGGCGCTGCCGCCGGTGCTCCCGGCGCTGTGCAACGCGATCTTCGCCGCGACCGGAAAGCGCATCCGCAGTCTGCCGATCGATGCGGGGACCCTGAAGGCGTAGCTAGTAGAGACGAAAGGGCAGCGCCGAGGCACATGCTGCGCCGACATTCGCCACGCTGAACGTGAGATCCTGCATCAGGATTTGCTTTCCATGCGATTGCCGGAGACCCGCTTTGATGGGATTTTTGCCAATGCCTCGCTGTTCCATGTCCCGAGCCAGGAATTGCCGAGGGTTCTGCTGGAACTGTTCAGAGCATTGAAGCCACGCGGAATTCTGTTCTCGTCAAACCCGCGAGGAAACAACGAAGGAGGGTTTCAGTGACGATCGCTACGCCTGCTTCTTCGACCTCGACACCTGGTGCGATTACGTGACTTCGGCCGGCTTCGTCGAGCTGGACCATTACTATCGCCCGCCTGGCCTACCGCGAGACAGGCAACCCTGGCTCGCGACCGCTTGGCGCAAGACATAGCGCGAGAGGCTGCGACATGCCGCTCCCATTGCTCGCGCTGCAGGACATCAGCCTGACCTTTGGGGTGGTGCCGCTGCTATCCGGCGCGGCTCTGACCGTGGCGGCTGGTGACAGGATCTGCCTAGTCGGCCGTAACGGTTCCGGAAAATCAACTTTGCTGCGCATCGCAGCCGGACTGGTACATCCCGATGCCGGAGAACGCTTCGCCCAGCCTGGCGCAACTATTCAATACCTGTCGCAGGAACCCGATTTGCGCGGCTTCAGCGCCGTGCTCGATTATGTCGAGGCGGGGTTTGACGCCGCGCCGATCGACGGTCGCCACCGGGCGCTGTATCTGCTCAAGGAACTCGGCCTCTCAGGCGGCGAGGACCCCGCATCCTTGTCCGGCGGCGAGGCGCGCCGCGCCGCCCTGGCGCGTGCGATGGCGCCCTCGCCCGACGTCCTGCTGCTCGACGAGCCGACCAATCATCTCGACCTGCCCGGTATCGAGTGGCTGGAGCGGGAGTTGGCCGGTCTGCGTTGCGGCATCGTGCTGATCAGCCATGACCGCCGGCTGCTCGAACGGTTCTCGCGAACCGCGGTATGGCTCGACCGCGGCATCACCCGCGTGCTGGACCAGGGTTTCGCGACATTCGAGGCGTGGCGCGACGCGATACTCGAACAGGAAACCAGTGAACAGCACAAGCTCGGCCGCAAGATCGCGATGGAAGAACACTGGCTGCGCTACGGCGTGACCGCGCGCCGCACGCGCAACCAGCGGCGGCTCGCCGAGCTGCAGGCACTGCGCCGCCGGCGTCGAGAGCACCGCGCCACGACAGGGCACGCCCGGCTCGAAGCGGCACAGGCCGATTTGTCCGGCCGCCTTGTCGCGACCGCGGAGGGCGTCTCCAAGGCCTATGGCGATCACCCGATTGTGCGGAAATTTTCGGTGCGGATCATGCGAGGCGACCGGGTCGGTATTGTCGGCCCGAACGGCGCCGGCAAAACGACCTTGCTCAGCCTCCTGACTGGCGTGCTCGCCCCTGATGCCGGCGTAGTCCGGCTCGGCACCAACCTGGCAAAAGTCGTACTCGACCAGCGGCGGGAGAGCCTCGACCCGCAACAGACCTTGGCCGACGCACTGTCCGACGGGAGCGGCGACACGGTAACGGTAGGGGGCGAAAGCCGGCATGTGATCGGCTACATGAAGGACTTCCTGTTTCGCCCCGAACAAGCCCGCACTCCGGTCGGCGTGCTGTCCGGCGGCGAGCGGGCTAGGCTGACGCTGGCACGAGCCTTCGCTCGACCGTCGAACCTGCTGGTGCTCGACGAGCCGACCAACGACCTCGATCTCGAAACCCTTGACCTGTTGCAGGAGAAACTCGCCGAGTATGCCGGCACGGTGCTGCTAGTCAGCCACGATCGCGACTTCCTCGACCGCGTCGTGACATCGGTCATCGCCAGCGAACACAACGGCCGCTGGATCGAGTACGCCGGCGGCTACACCGACATGCTCGCGCAGCGAGCAGCGGCAGGGCACGGCCCGCCGTCGGCCAAGGCTCGGGCCGTCAAGCAATCCGAACCGGACACCCAACGTATACGGTCGACCTCCCGCCGTTTGCCCCGGATGAATTTCAATGATCAACGGGCGCTGGAAACGCTGCCGGACCAGATCGCAGCGTTGCAAACCCAGATTGCGGGGCTGAATGCGGTCCTGGCCGACCCGGATTTGTACGCACGCGACGCGGCGCAGTTCCGCGCTGCAATGGAGGCTCTCGCGATCGCGCGCGACGAACTGGCGGCAGCCGAGGAACGGTGGCTGAGACTAGAGATGCTCCGCGAGGAGATCGAAGCAGCCGGACCACGGTCCTGATGCGATACCGGCTTCGAGCGCCATCCTGCGCGGCCGCACGCCCAAGCTAAGCCGTAAGCCTGTGGGGTCGGTGCTCATTGGCCTTTTCTCTCCGACGTGCGTCGCCTCGTACAGAAAGATCTGGACATCGCCCAATACACGGACCCTACCCACTATCCCATTATCCCCCACGTGATTGTTCTGGAGCCTGATCTTGTCATCTATAAGATCTACAACGGCCACTGGTTCTTCGGCCGGCCGACCTTGGAAGATCTCCGCCAAGATCTCCGTGCCCGTTACCATGAAATGCCGGCCCGACTGGGGCATCACCACGCCGGAACCCAAAGCGGCGTGGGAGGAGGGCCGCAAAGACCTGTTCTATCCCTACGGCAAGACGTACCTCCAAACGCTCGACGAAGAGGATTAGGTCATCGAGCGAGTTACCGCCACGATTTCAGCCATTCGATAAAGCGAGCAGTTTGCGGATCCGTCCGCTGACCCACCAAAGTGACAACTCGGATTTTGCCTCCTGCCATCTCATAGATGTTCCAGACGATGATCCGGTCCACGCCGGGGCTCCATTCGACGAGACGCTCCGCACCCGATTTGTCGATGGCGGTAAGTCGTACCTCGGTTTTAACGACTGCGACATTGCCCGACACGTATTTGCCGATAATTTTGGCGTGGTTCTTGGCCGCCACGCGGCGTTCGATCTCTTTCTGGATCGCGGCCTTGCCGACACAAGGGGTCCAGCACAGCCCCCCGTACTGGACGATCGCATCGTCGCTATACAAGGCGAGCGCCGCAGCTACATCGCCTCGGCTTTCGGCCGCCAAGTCTTGCTGCGCCAGCGATGCTGGATCGACCTGGGCGAGCGCCAGCGTGGACACGCCAACCGCGAGCATAGACGCCAACAACGCTCCGGAAAAGATGGATTTATTCATCGACAGGCCTCGCACTCGAGATCAATTTGAAACCTTGCCTAGCTTTGGCGCAACGGCACAAGGCGTGCCAACCCCGGATACGAGAACGCGATCTGCTGCCAGGTGTCGCCCCGACCGCCGCAAATGTCGGGAAGCCGCGTAAGTTCTGACCGACGGTCGTCGTCTGAGCGGCCGCTGCCGGCGCACAACGCCCTTTGCCGCACATCCCGGCGAAAGTCGCTTTACCCAACCGACAGCCGCCGCTCAGGCTTGGCGGGCCGGAACTGGTCTTCATGCTCCAAAGCCGACCCTTTGCGCCGCTCCGCAAGATCGCCGAGATGGCCGCCCGGCTTGCGCGGCGTTCGATTAAAGGGCTGCCGTTACCCGGCAGCGTCCACAGAATGCTATAGTCGGCGATACCGCGTCCGATCGGAGAGTCCGGATGAGCGATCCCCCGAGTTGGCACATCGTCGGCGAGTGGTTCGACAATTGCAGCTGTGCGGTGCCCTGCCCGTGTACTTTTGCCCAGGCGCCGGACAACGGTTTTTGCGAGTCGGTGTTGTTTTGGCACGTCCGCGAGGGCCATTACGGCGACGTCAGGCTCGACAATCTGAGCTTTGTGCGGGTCGGCCGCTGGGAGGGCGACCTTTGGGCACGACAGGCGACCGGCGTCGGCGGCATGTACATCGACGAGCATGCCGACGAGCGGCAGATAGCGGTGCTGCCGGCGATCATCGGCGGCCGCGCCGGCGGCTTCCCCGGCTGGGTCAATGAATGCTTCGCCGGCGGGCGGCAGAGCCGCGGCGTCGAGCGCGCCACGATCACCTACGAAATCGCGCCCGATCTCGGGCATTGGGGCGTCGAGATCATCGGCAAGGTCAAAGCCTGGGCCAAGGCGATTAGCGGCCCCACCAGCCCTCCCGGGAAATATCCGCAACTGGTCAATGCGCCAGGCAGTGAGACCGGCCCCGGACCGCAGCTCGTGACCTGGGGCAAGGCGACGATCCTCTCGGTCGATGCGCACGGCTTCAAGTTCGACTACACGCTCAACTCGGCCAAGCATATCCCGTTCGACTGGGAAGGCCCCTGACCGGTCGGCCCTCAGATTTAAAGGCCCGCCGGGCGCATGACCGCCACTGCCAGCGATACCGTCCTTGAAGCCGTCCTGCGACGCGACCGCCAGGTCGTCGCCGCCGCCCTCATCGCTGTTATCGCAATCGCATGGCTATGGATCCTGCTCGGCGCGGGCACCGGCATGTCGGCGATAGACATGATCGTTGGACCGAGCCCGGACGGCATGTCGGGCATGATGGCGCCGGCGCTGTGGACTGTCGGCTACGCGGGCATCATGTTCACGATGTGGTGGGTGATGATGGCCGCCATGATGCTGCCGAGCGCAGCGCCGATCCTGCTGCTCTTCGCCCGTATCAATCGCAAGGAAAAATCGGCCGGTCGCCCGTTTATCCCGACCGGGATTTTCGCGGCCGGCTACTTGGTCGCCTGGGCAGCGTTCAGCGCGCTGGCGACGGGCCTGCAATGGGCATTGGAACAGCTCGGCCTGCTGTCGCCGATGATGGCGACTACCAGCTATTGGCTTGGCGGCACGATCCTGCTCGCCGCCGGTGCATGGCAGCTGACCCCCATCAAAGGCGTCTGTCTGCGGCATTGCCGCTCGCCAATGGGCTTTCTCGTGCAGAGCTGGCGGCCCGGCCGCGGCGGCGCGTTCCGGATGGGGCTGGAGCATGGGAGCTTTTGCCTCGGGTGTTGCTGGTTTTTGATGGGCTTGCTGTTTTTTGGCGGCATCATGAACCTGTTCTGGATCATCGGTCTGGCCGCGTTCGTCCTGCTGGAAAAGACCGTGCCGATGGGCTCATGGATTGGACGGCTCGTCGGGGTTGGCACCGCGGCATGGGGCGTGCTGTTGCTCGCCACCACGACGCTCACGGTCGCCGCCCCCAACGACTATCGCTTTGAGGTAATCGATGCACCGGCCACCAGTCCCGGCAAGACCACCATTGAGGTTCGTTTGATACACGCCTCAGGCGATAAGTCGGTGGACGGCGCGACGATTGTCGAGGCCAAGACCGATATGGGCCCGGCCGGTATGGCCGAGATGTCCGGCAAGGTGATGCCAGTCGCTTCGGATCAACCGGGGCTGTTCCGGTTTTCGATCGAGACCGGGATGGCCGGGAAGTGGGAGTTGGTTCTCACCGCAAAGGTGCCGGGCGAAGCCACCCCAGTCACCGGCAAGCTATTCTACGACGCCCAGTAACCCGACAAACAGGCCGACCGACCGGCCGGCTTACGCGGCCCAAGCAAACGGCGCGAAGTGCCCGTTATTGCCCTTGCCCACCAGGTCGAGGTCGAGCCCGAAACCCGTGACGTGCGTCTCCTTCGACCGGGCTAGCGCCAAGCGCCGGTTGGCCGGATGCGCCGTATTGTCGATATAGAGCGGGTCGCCGCTGCGGTTGCGGGAGGCGACGCCCTCGATCTCGAACGCCAGGATATCGGGGATCGCGGCTGAGCGCCCGAGGCCCTCGATATGCACCTCGATCGGTTTGAACTCTACCCCGCGGAAATCGCCGACGAGATTCTGGCGGATCAGCGCCGGCGTGCCGCCAGCTTCGCCGCCGACGATGGCGGCGAGAGCGGTGCGCTGGAGGTCGTTGGCGCTATCTTCGACCACGCCCGCAAAAATCCAGTTGCCGTCGGCCATCACCCGGTCCGATCGGATCACCAGCGCGAATTTAAGCCCGTCGAGCTTGGTCTCGCCGAAATGGCCTTCGTCGATGCGGAACACCATCACCGCGGTGCAGTGGTCGTGTGTCGCCGCCTCCTGCGGGTTGGTATAGATGCAGGGGCAGAGATAATCGCAGTTGCAGCTCTCCATGTACTCGCCGCGGAGCGACCATTTCGGTTCCGGCATGACGGTCTCCTAGCCGCGCTGTGCGCTCAAGTCGCCTGGGACGGCTTCGTATCTTTTCGATTGTGCGCCATTCCCGAACGGCTGCATACGGCGCGTCTGGCCCCTCGGCGTGCCTTGCGGTGAAGGTCCCTTGATTGAACAGAGAGCGGGCGCTCCGGTGCAGCACAACCGAGGAGTTCTTACTCGCGGAGGAACGCGTTCATTTCGGGAGTGGCAAGAGAGGCATCAATGTAACTGAACGTGCCGTGCTCGCGCACTTCCTTCGCTGCATTCAGCAGTCCAGTCATCGCCGCGCGATAGAGGGAGGTCGCGAGGCTGATGCGCTTCACGCCGGCCGCTGCCAGCGCCGCGACGGTGAATGATCTCCCCTTGATCCCGACCATGAAGTTGAACGGTTTTTCGGTCGCCGCGCACACCGCGCGGACCGCTTCCAGGTCCGGCAGACCCGGCGCCATCAGTGCCTCCGCACCCGCCGCCTCGTAAGCTTTCAGCCGGGTGATCGTGTCATCCAGACTGGGCCGGCCGCGCAGGAAATTTTCGGTGCGCCCGGTCAGCGTGAATGGAAACGGCAAGGCCCGCGCTGCTGCGGCGGCCGCAGCGATGCGCTCCCGCGCATGGCCCAACTCGAAAATCGGCGCGTCCGGGTTGCCGCTCGCATCCTCGATCGAGCAGCCGACCAGTCCCGCCGCGGCGGCGAGCCTGATGGTTTCCGCGACGAATTCGGGCGCGTCGCCGAAACCCTTTTCGAGGTCCGCGGAGACCGGCAGATCTGTGGCCTGGCAGATCACCCTCGCCTGCTCCAAGGCCTCCTCGCGCGTGACCCGGCCGTCGCGCCGACCGAGCAAACCCGCGGATGCGCCGCTCGAGGTCGCCAGCGCCACAAAACCCAGCGCTGCCATCATCCGGGCCGAACCGCCATCCCACACATTGGCGATGACAAACGCGTCGGGCGCCTGGTGCAGGGCGCGGAACTGCTTCGCCTTGTCGGCCTGGGTCACGGTCATCCGGCCTCTCCTGATTTGAGCTGCTGCGATCGCCGAGGTCATGCAGCAAATGGTCGCCGAATTCAAATTCGCCAAGTCGAGGCTGGCAAGGCGCGAAATCGTCGATCGGCTGGGTGCGCAGGCGAGGGTAATCTGGCCGCCTGTCCGTCCGGAAGCAAGCGATGCCCAAACTCGGATCTGCGCAGGCTAGCGGGCCGCTGCCCCGCCCCCGCAGATCGGAAACTGATCGCCGACGCGCCATGCCGTATTGCCGGCAATTGCGGCAACCCCAGACCGACGCTATGCAACCTGATTACGCCGTCTCACACCGGCTCAACCCTCGCTATCATCGAGGTCGGGAAACGATGGAATCTTATGTCAGCTTCGATGACCTGCTGCGACATAACGCCAGCCCTATAATCCTGGTCTTTTTGCCGATCTTTCTGGCAACAACCGTGATCGAGGGGCTGCTGATCCTCTATCGGCAGGGAACCTATCCCTGGAAGAACGCGGGCGTCTCGACCGTCATGGCCGTCGGCCATTTTCTCACCCAGGCTGCGACGCATGGGCTGCTCTTCGGTATCATCGCTGCTTCCGTTTACCGGATCAGGATCGCGACGGTCCCGGTCTCGTTGCATCACTGGCTTAGCCTGATAGTGCTGTTTTTCCTCACCGACCTCGCCTTCTACATCGAGCATCGCTGTTCGCACCGCATCCGGATGTTGTGGGCGTCGCACAGCGTGCATCACACCAGCGAGATGATGCTGGCCACCACCGCCTATCGCCTGTCGTGGACGCCGATCTTGTCGGGCGTGTTTCTGTTTTACTTGCCGATCGTATGGATCGGGTACGACCCGGTCTGGGCTTACGGCATGGTGTCAGTCAGCCTCACCTATCAGTTCTTCGTCCACACCGAACTCGTCGGCCGCATCGGTTGGCTGGAGTGGATCGTCAACACGCCCTCCGCCCACCGCGTGCATCACGCAAGCAATCCCGAATACCTCGACAAGAACTATGGCGGCGTGCTGCTGATATGGGATCACCTGTTCGGCTCCTACCGGGCCGAACGGCCGGACATCCCGATCCGCTATGGCTTAGTGCATCCGCGCACGGCCCCCAGCAACCCGCTCGTCATCGCCTACGAGGACTTCTGGCAGACTTTCAAGGCGGCGCTGCGCGCCGGCAGCGCTCGTGAAGGTCTCGCAAAGCTGTGGGGGCCGCCATAACGCGTTTCGCCCATTGCTATGCGTCCTAGGAATTGCTACGCGTCCCGGGAAAGGTCTCTTAACCCAACCGATAGCGGGCGCCCAGCCTTGATGGCGGGAACCGCTCTTCATGCCCCCTGGCAGACCGTGGCATGGCACCTAGAGGGATTACCTATACGCCTCCGGAGTCCAGCCCATCCCTCTGGCCCTGACGCGCCTGGATTATCTGCGCACGGACATAGCTCATCGGAGATGCACGGCCGATCAACCGTTTAAGACAAGGGGCATCGGAGGCAGTTCGTTCATGATGGTACCAAGCCACGCGTCGGTCTCGGGCTCGAAGCCGCACCGAATTGTATAAGCTGGTGCGCCTCCTTTATGGTCGCTGCTGAGAAGCCTCCCATGCGGATGCGGCCCGCTCACACCTTGCCTGATTAGTTATTCCGACAGCCTGCATCGATAGCTTCACGAACGAGGGCCCTGAATAGAGCGCATCAACATCGAGTTCACGTTGTTCTCGGCTTTCGACTGCCCGCTCATTTCGGTAATGTCCGGCGGATCCCTGAAGGCCGAAGGCCTGGAAGCCGAATGGACGGTCTCGCCTCCTGGCGTCTCTGCCGTGAAGGCATTGGAGGAAGGCCGGGCCGATGTCATCCAATCTGCTCCAAGCCAAGCCTTCACATCCCTGGCCAAGGGCCAGACGCCAACGACAGTTCATTTTGCGCAGATCAACGAGGTGGACGGGTTCTTCATCACGGGCCGGGCTCCCGATCCGGACTTTGGGTGGAAGAGGCTCGAAGGGGGTGAAGTGATCCTCTTCGGAGCCGGCCAGCCCTCGCAATGTTGAAGTATGCCTGCCACAAGGCGGGCATCGATTTTGGCAAGCTCAGAGTCATCAACGTGGTGGCGCTGAGGACATGGACAAGGCGTATCGGGGGCCGGCAAAGGGCAATACGTCCAGCAACAGGGGCCCTTCCCGCAGCAGCTCGAGGCCGATGGGGTTCGCCACATCGTTGCGCAATGCGGCCCGAAGATCGGACCTGTCGCTTTCTTGAGCCTGGCGGCGAGACGAGACTGGCTGCAATCCGACATCGCCAAGGCGTTCACGCGCGCTTAGATAAAAACACGCGCCTATATGCTGGCCACTCCGGCGAGCGAGATCGCGAAGGCAGAGAAATCATTCTTCCCGTCGATCGATGTCGATGTCCTAGCGCGGTGTATCGCGAGCTATCAGCAGCTGGGCTGCTGGACTTCGCATGTCGAGATTACGCGCCGGGCATTCGAGGTCGCGCTCGATGTCTTCGAGCATTTCGGCTCCCTCCAAGGAGCGATACTTGTATGATCAGGTGTGCGCGCCGCCGAAGCGCGAGGTGGGTGCAAGCAAAACCTGACGAGACGGTCGGTGGCGCGACGGCGCATTGGGGCGGCAATGCGCGCCGCCTTCTACCGCACGCCTGACGCACCATGGTGGACGCCGAACACTTGCGCCGGCGATCCTGCTTCCCGCACCTGGGTTGGGTTGCCCGAAATTGGTCGCTTTCTGCTCCCATTTTGATCGAGCCAACCGGTGCGCTACCGGCTCGGCGCTCTAATAGTCGCCCGGAATAGCCAACGATGCCGGCAAAGGGTTTGCGCGCGGCGAATTCAACATGAAGGGCCGCCACTCCCAGCGGAGGAGCCAGCTCTATTAACGCGCGTCCGGGTCGGACGACCGCCAAATGGGGACTTACCTGCGGCGATGGGGAGGGATGCGCCAAGCTGCAGGGTGTACAGCGGCAGAAGCGGCCGAATTACATGTACGCCGCCCTAACTTGCGCCTGGACGACCTCCTCCGCCTTGTCATCAAGCCGCTGTGCGTCACTCTTGGCGGCCTCATAGGCTGCCCGGGCCGCTTCTAGGGCGGCTCGTGTACGCTTGATCCGCTGTTGCCGGCCGTGAAGGTTGGCCGTCTCGTATTCATGCTGTCGTGCCCGCAGAGCCTCTGCGGCCTCGCGCGTCTTTTGATCCGCGCGCTGAGCTTCCTCTAGAGCTACATACATCTCAGATTGCGGGTCGCTCACACCCGTCGAGATGGAACGTGGCGCGCTCAACGCAAGGGGTGCAAAGAGAGCGGAGCGGAGAGCTCAGATTGACGCGAGTGTCGTCTTCAGGCCCGGCGGGGTAGCGTCGTTGCGCCGCCCGCCTGGTCTTCCGCGCGCCGGGCTACGCCTGCCGGGTATTCTGCCTGGCCTGGAACGGATCACGAGTCGTGCCCTGAACTCATGACTGGCCATCGCGACGCCTTCACTGATCCGACTCCGCAAACGGCGTCGGCGCACCGCCGGCCTGTGGGGCATTGTCGCGGCCGCGCGGGTAGCGCAACGTTAGAGCACCCACCCAAGTTCTTCGAGCAGCCTGGATGACATCGCTTTCAACACCGAATACGATCAGCCGCCGCAACGCTTTTATCGAATTGCTACAATCCGAGGGCGTCACGCACCTTTTCGGCAATCCGGGTACCACCGAACTGCCGATCATGCACGCACTCGCTGATTATCCGGACATGCACTACGTGCTCGTGCAGGAGGCGATCGTTGTCGCCATGGCCGATGGGTATGCCCTTGCCTCGGGTGAACTGGTTGCGTGCAACGTGCATGTCGCGCCGGGGCTCGGCAACGCGATGGGCTCCCTGTTCACGGCGTTCAATTCGGGCGCGCCGCTGCTCATTACCGCCGGGCAACAGGAGGAGTGACACGGGCTGACCGAGCCGCTGCTGTACGCGGCGCTGGTGCCGATCGCGACACCCGTCGTCAAATGGGCGACGGAGGTGACGCGGCTGGAAGACCTGCCCCGCATCGTGCACCGTGCCGCGAAAATCGCCACGACTCCCCCGACCGGGCCCGTCTTTATCTCCCTGCCGGGAGACATCCTCAACGCCTTCGGCGTGATCCATCTGGGACAGGCACGGATGCCGTTCAACGTCACCGGCCAGCCGGTCTTGGTTATTCCGGCTAGGTTCTCCACAGCCGGACTGCCGTTGTCGCTGCAGTTCGTCGGCCGTCCATTCACGGAGCCGATGCTCTACCGCGTAGCGCAATTCTACGAGGACGCCACCGGGTGGACGAAACGACACCCGGCTGGGTTGGCTGACTGAACACAGAAGACAAACCAGTCTCGCGGGCGGTGCTTCTACTAAGCCAACAGAAGCGCCTCTACCCCCGGAAACAACCAGGGCGATCGCGGTGGGTCCAAGAGCTAGAGTGTTCAAGCGCACCTAAACGCGGTCATATGCGGTCAACAGCAGACGCTCGCGGACGAGGGTTTTTCGGACACCTCTCGGACATGCAGATGCCCGAAGCCAGCCAGGCTTCGGGCATCTGCTCCAACATGCTGATTTAGCTGATGGGTTTGGTTGCGGGGGTAGGATTTGAACCTACGACCTTCAGGTTATGAGCCTGACGAGCTACCGGGCTGCTCCACCCCGCGCCGGTGATTGGATCTGGGGGTGATTGGATCTGGGGGCCCGTCACGGCGGGACCCGCAGTAGGTGTGGCCCGCAGCGGGTGTGGTGAAGGCGTTTGGCGGGCCGGCGGCGGCCAGGCGGGCGATTTGCCGGGCGCGGCTGGAAGCGGCGGGGTAGCGAGCTGGGCGCGGGCTGGGGGTTTGGCGGGCCTGGCGGCGACCTGCTCTTCCGCCGCTTGAGCGGCAGTACCATCGGCGCTGAGGGTTTTCACGGCCGAGTTCGGGATGGGATCGGGTGTTTGGCCCCTCGCTGTGGCCACCAGGCCGGCCAAGCCTCCACGAGGCCCCGCGCGCCAAAGCGCGGTCTGGCCGAAGCGGACCCCCGGTGGATTTTTAGTCCACGGAGTTGATCCGTGGCTTGATCCGGGGGCCTGCCGGGCGGGATTTGCGAAGGTGACGGGGAAGTGTCTTGACGAGGAAGCGTCTTGCCGCCTGGACCGGACCAGCTTGGGCCGGGCCGGCCTGGGCGGAGAGCATGCCGGCGGGGCGGCGCCCGAGGGGGCGCTTGCCGCTGCACGCGGACGGGTTTCCGGCTGCCCCGGCGGGCGGGGCAGCGAGGGATCGGGCGGGTTCGAGCGATTAGTACCGGTCAGCTCCACGGATTGCTCCGCTTCCACCTCCGGCCTATCAACGTGGTGGTCTTCCACGGCTCTCGACGAGACCTGGTTTTGAGGAGGGTTTCCCGCTTAGATGCGTTCAGCGGTTATCCCGTCCGCACTTAGCTACCCGGCGTTGCGGCTGGCGCCACAACCGGTCCACCAGAGGTGCGTCCCTCCCGGTCCTCTCGTACTGGGGAGAGCGCCTCGCAAGTCTCGAACACCCACGGCAGATAGGGACCGAACTGTCTCACGACGTTCTAAACCCAGCTCACGTACCGCTTTAAATGGCGAACAGCCATACCCTTGGGACCTGCTCCAGCCCCAGGATGCGATGAGCCGACATCGAGGTGCCAAACGACGCCGTCGATATGGACTCTTGGGCGTCATCAGCCTGTTATCCCCGGCGTACCTTTTATCCGTTGAGCGATGGCCCTTCCACACGGGACCACCGGATCACTATGGCCGACTTTCGTCTCTGCTCGAGCCGTCGCTCTCGCAGTCAGGCGGGCTTGTGCCATTGCACTCGACAGCTGATTTCCGACCAGCCTGAGCCCACCATCGCGCGCCTCCGTTACTCTTTGGGAGGCGACCGCCCCAGTCAAACTACCCACCATGCAGGGTCCCGGCCCGGGGATCGCCCAGGCGCGGTTAGATGCCAGAGACCGTGAGAGCGGTATTTCAAGGTTGCCTCCACCCCAACTGGCGCCAGGGCTTCGATGGCTCCCGCCTATCCTACACACACAATCCCTAACACCACTGCAAAGCTGTAGTAAAGGTGCACGGGGTCTTTCCGTCTGACCGCGGGAACTCCGCATCTTCACGGAGAATTCAATTTCGCTGAGCCGGTGTTGGAGACAGCGGGGAAGTCGTTACGCCATTCGTGCAGGTCGGAACTTACCCGACAAGGAATTTCGCTACCTTAGGACCGTTATAGTTACGGCCGCCGTTTACCGGGGCTTCGATTCAGAGCGTGAACCCCTCCTCTTAACCTTCCGGCACCGGGCAGGCGTCAGACCCTATACGTCGTCTTGCGACTTCGCAGAGCCCTGTGTTTTTAGTAAACAGTCGCCACCCCCTCCTCTGTGCCCCCCACGGCTGGTTGCCCAACCGCAGGGCCCCCTTCTCCCGAAGTTACGGGGGCATTTTGCCGAGTTCCTTCA
>CAWGFH010000003.1:2500-86642 GCA_963821795.1 uncultured Alphaproteobacteria bacterium | reverse complement strand
TTATGACCTTTTGGACCGATTACGTATTGCTGCGGCATTGTTCGCGGGGGACCCCGGGCTGACGCGCGATCAGCGACATCTGGTCGAAACCGAGGAGGCTTGGACCTTGGGGGTGACCGCGGTCCGGCAGCGGCCTATCGCGGTGCCTGGAGAGGCAACCGCCCTCACGCCTTGAGCATTCGCGGATCTGCGGCCAGCTTTCCTCCGCCATGCCGCGGGTCGCGACGTACCACTGGCGGAACCGGGCCATGCTGTCACGGAACTCGATGACCCGCGTATAGCCGAGAACCCGCGCGGCGCGGTCGCAGCTGTGGGTGACGTTCCTGAGCTGCTGCGGATTGAACCGGGAATCGTATATTCGGCCGGGTCGGCACTTTGGCGACCCGCAAGCGGTCCCTCGATGCGAAGCCGCAGTTTCTCCTCGATCGGGCCCGGCAGCTTGCGCGCCAAATCTCGGGCGACCGCATCCACCTTGCCGAGCAGCGGGTCCGCGCGCAGCGCCCTGCGGACATCGGATGAAACGAGATGCCTGATTGCGCGGAACAGCGAGCCTCGCGGCGGCATGCATTCGTTCGGCGTTATCGCGCTGCGCGGCAGATGACGGCAGCGGCGCCGAAAGTTCGGCCAGCGGGGCCAGCTCATCGGTGAAATCCGCGCCAGGTGATCCCGTCGCCGTCGGTCACAAAAATTCGGCGGCCGTCCACTTGGTCCGCCGTCAGGGCCAGCTCGATCGCATGGCACAAATTATCGACGTCCACGACATTGATCGGCATCCCGCCATCCTCGACGAGCGCGAGACTGCCCCGGCGCATGTCTTCGAGGACGCTGCAGACAAACGGCGAGTAGACCCCGGAGATGTTCGGCGGGCAAAGCACGGCGCAACTCAGGCCGTCGGCATGGGCGCGGGCGACGATCTCGTCCTGGCGAAGCTTGATCGGGCCATAGTCGCCTTGCGGCCGGGGCTCGCACTCTTCGCGCACGCTCGCGGCGGAGGGGGGTCGCCGTAAACGGCGACGCTGCTCAGATGAACAAACCGCCGGATACCTTGCGCCTTCGCTTCGGCCAACAGGTTCTGCAGGCCGCCGATCATCACCTCGTCGGACCCGCGGGTGCAGTTCACGACATGGGTGCAGCCGCGCAGCGCCTCGGCGATCGCCGGCCGCGCCATGATGTCCACGATCCGCAGCGGCGTGCCGTTTCGCGCCAGCCGCCACGCGCTGCCGGCGTATGGATCGCGGCCACGACATCCGCGCCGTTTCCCCGCAACCGCTCGACCAAGGTCGATCCGACAAAGCCCGAGGCGCCGAACACGGCGACCTTGACCCGGTCGGATGGCCGTGTCGCCGAAGCACCGCCTTCCGCGGCTCCGTCGCTTGCGGAGCCTGCTCCCAGGGCTCCTCCATTCGCTTTCGCCGCGAATAAAGCTGGTCGACCAGGCGCACCGACAGGAGCCCCTGCCGGCCATCGATCAGCGGCGGCCTCCGCTGCCGGCAGGCGGCGACGAAATCCTCGATCTGGAGCTGAAAGCTGTCCGCCTCCGGCGCGAAATAGGGCTTGCCCCGCGGCCGCAGTTCGATCTGCAGCTCGTGGATCCTGATGCGGCTGAAAGAGCAGGGGAGAGTTTCCCAGCCCCAGAATTGCCAGGCCCTTCTCGGCGTCGATGACGAGCCCCTGCTTCAGAGGCGTAGAGCTTCGATAGGCGAATGGTGCCGTCGAAATGCCGACCTTGGCTGCGATAGCGGACATTGGCCAGGCACTGTGCTTCCGGCCCATCGGTCGCATCGTCGGTGATATCGCACTCGTCCGGATAGCCGAACCAGTAAAGCAGGCGATCGAGAAAATGCGTGCCGGTGACCACCAGCACGCCGCCGCCGCTTGCCTTGCGGTCGAGATTGTAACCGGAGAACGGCGACCAGCCGCCAAGATTGCCGTCCTGGAAATCAAAGCGTCGGATGGCGCCAAAATATCCGGTGTCGAGCAGGTGCTTGAGCAGCACCACCTGGTTGCAGAACCGGGTCGCGTAACCGCTGGCGACGACGATGCCGTGCTCTTCCGCTGCGCGGCAGATCGCCTCCGCGCCTTCGACGGTCGCCGCCAACGGCTTTTCAATCAGGCAGTTGATCCCCCTCTCGGCACAGGCCACGGCAATCTCGCGATGCGTATCGTTTGGCGTCGCGATGATTGCGCCGTCGATCCGGCTGCGCAGATCTTCGATGCGCCGGCCGATCTCCGGCTGCAATCCATAATCCCGGGCCAAGGCCTCGGCCCGTTCGAGCGTCGGGTCGACAAGGGCGACCACCTCGACCAACTCGGAGGCCAATGCAGCCGGCAAATGAAGAACGCCCCCGGCCATGCCCGCGCCGACGATGGCAAGACGAAATCTGGGCTCAGCGATTGCGTGCGCGCTCTTGGCGGGGAGAAGGTCGGTCAGATTGCTGTCGCCGGCGAGGTCCGGCGGCGATCGGTGAAGTGCATTCATTAAAGTTTCCGTAAACAACGTAGCGTCGCCGCCAATCCGCCCTCCCGGTCGGGCTGTGCCTCCCCGGGATCCACGGTCGCAACGTCAACGGCCGCGGGCCCTGCGATCGGCGATGCCGAAGGAGCGATGACAATTTCGCGGCTGACGCTACCGGTTGCGCGCTAACAGACTGTTGCCCACCCGCGGATCCGCCAAGACCTCTCGGTAATTGAAAAATAATGCCATGCCGGCGATAACAGCGACAAGCGACGCGGCGCCGCCGGGAAGCAAAAGGGTGCTCCGGTTGTGATGCCTCGCCGCTTGACGCCGGTGGATGCCGGGCCCACTTCGCGATGTCATCCATCGCAAATCTCCGCCGGCCGTGAGCAGCGGAGCTGCGATACAGGGATCATGCTCATTATGCGGGAGCTCCGATGTTAGCGAAGGCACTGAACAGCGAGGATTACAACACCATCCTGGCGGGCGACCGCACCTACGAGCGGCCGACCTCCAGCCCTTATTATCCGCTGTTCTGCCGCGTTCGCGATCGGGTCCGGGCGGAGGGGCTTCGCTCGGTACTCGAAGTCGGCTGCGGCACCGGTGTGCTCGCAGAAATGCTGATCGGCCAGGGGCTCTCCTATATGGGCTTCGATTTCAGTCCTGTCGGAGTGAACAAGGCCCAGCTGCGTAGCCCGGGCGGCCAGTTTTTTGTCGCCGATGCGGTCGACCCGGCTGCCTACCAGGTTGCCTACGAGGGGATCGTCTGCTGTGAGGTATTGGAGCATATCGACGGCGATTTGCAGGTAATCGAGAATTGGCAAAGCGGTGCGGCGTGCATCTGCTCGGTGCCGA
Source organism: uncultured Alphaproteobacteria bacterium (assembly GCA_963821795.1). Lineage (GTDB taxonomy): Bacteria > Pseudomonadota > Alphaproteobacteria > ATCC43930 > CGMCC-115725 > AP-15. The sequence goes on along the minus strand of CAWGFH010000003.1, from coordinate 83,332 downwards.
ATTTCGATGGCGAGCACCACGTCCGATTCTTTCGCTCCGAGGAGGAAATCGTTAGGCGTTACGGCGGGTTGATCGAGATCCGCCAGTTCGAAAGGATCACCACCTCGCCGAGCGCCAACCTCAGTTGGGGTGAGTATTTCCGGCGAATCAGATGGGCACGCAACGAGCCGACGAAATTGCTCGGCATTCTCGGGATCAATCGCTTCGAATGGTACGGCGGATGGTTCCTCTTTATCGGACGGCGGCGCTGAGCCGATCCGGTTTGCGGCGGCGGCCGCAAGTAAGCCGGGGATCAGTTCGGCCCGCTAACGCCGGACAAGGCCGGCCAGTTCGGCCATGACCGGGCGGAGGAACGCGGCCGCATAACCGAGATAGACCAGTGCGCCGATGGCCACGAGCCACGAGATGCTGCCCCAGACCGTGAAATTATCCGGCAACATCGCGGCCGCCGCACGCACCGCAATGTACATGATCAGCGATGCCGCGAGCGGCGACAGCAATGGCAGCAACATTCCGCTGATCGGTGTTTTGGTGATCAGCGCGACGCGACGAACCAGGCTGAGCAACTGCAGCGGATAGGCGACGAGCCAGGCGCTGCAGACCCCGACAAGGCCCCAATGGCTGCCGATGATAAAAGCGACCGGGAACAAAATTGTCGCGAAAACCGTATTCTTGAAGCTCGCGAGGTACTCGCCGATGCCGAACAGGAAGGACGGGATCAGCAGCCCGATCGGACGCAGCGCCATGCCAAACGCCAGGATCGCCAGCGGTGTCGTCGCCTGCGGTCCATTTTGGCCCGAGCGCGACGGCGACGATCTCGGGCGATGTCGCAGCCATGCCGAAGAAAATCGGCAGGCACAAGACGGCGAGGATCCGTATCGCCTTTTTTAGATATCGCAACGCTTCGGCCGGTCGTCCTGCACGCGCGCGAAAGCCGGGAAGGCGATCGGGTTGATCACCAGCGCCAGCTTTTCGATCGGCAACGCCGCGACATAACGGCTGACCGAATAGATGCCCAGAATCTGCGGGCCGAGCAGCTTGCCGATAATAAATACGTCGGCGCTGGTATAGACCGACCAAAGCAAGTGCTCTACGGTCCGCAGACTGCCGAACCGCAACACCTCGGACAAGTTGTGCAGGGTGAAGCGCGGACGCCGGAAATACGGCTCGACCATGTTCAGGCCGACCGTCCGCAGCGACGGCGATGACCACTGCCCCAGAAGATCAACGACCACACTCCGGCGCCGAGCCACGCAAGAAACAGAACGACGACGCCCGCCAGCGATATTCGTCGACATATCGATCCGCGACACGGTCTTCAAATCGAGTCTCTTTTCCGAGCATCGCGCGCGGGATCGCTTGCAATGCACTGGCGACGAACATCAGGCTGGCGACTTGCAGCAGCGCGACTAGGCGGGGCTCGCCGTAGAACCAGGCGGCTGCCGGGGCCAGCGCGCATAACAGCGCGAGACAGGCCGCGTTGATCAGCAAGATCAGCCCGAACACGCTGCGCAGATCGTCGTCGCCGATGCTGCCGGCTCTGCACGATGACGTTGGCAAATCCGATCGAGCTGATCGACTGCAGGAAATCCGGTGACGGCCATGGTTATCGCCATCAACCCGTAATCGTGCGGGTCGAGAATTCGGACGGTGGCCAAGGTCATGGCCCAATTGGCCAGCTGGCCGATCATCCGGGTGCCGCCGGCCCAGCCGACCGCGCTCAGCACGCTCCGCTTCAGAGAGCCGGTATCTTCCATGTCCCTCTACGGCCGAAGCGGTCCGAGATCGGTAGACCGCATTGCTCCGGACCATGGCCAGCCCTGGCGAAGCCGGCCCACCGGACCCGATCATAGAGAACGCGCAACTTTATCGAGGCCGAGAGGCCGCAACGCCTTCCGGGCCTGCAGACGCCACCCGCCCGAGGGGTTGAATTCGCCCCTCACAGCCATCGTCCTCTCTCGCACTCCTTCGCGCTCTCAGATGAATTATTATATACGATCCGCTCGGTTAAGGAAAGCTGTCACATTCACAAGAAAAACTTTACCACTATTGCCGCCGGTCAAATTTTGGGCAACGCGCCAATCTTGGGTTCATTAACCTGGTTGGTTCCTGGATCGAACGCTGCAAGCGCGGTAAAAGCGATCCCCGGAAACCGCTGGAGGCTTTATCGGCGGATCGGAAAGGACGAGCGTGAAGGACAGCAGCGAGCGGCGCACTCTATTCCTGTTTCGTCACGGCGAAACCGATTGGAACCGCGAGGGGCGGCTGCAAGGGCAAACCGATACGCCGCTGAACGCCACCGGCCTCGCCCAGGCCGAGGCGCTCGCCCAGCGGCTGCGCCCGCTTCGCCTCGATGCCGTCCTGTCCAGCGATCTGTCGCGGGCGCTGACCACCGGGCGGATCGTCGCGGAGTGCCCTGGGTGTGCCGCTGACCATCGATCTCGGCCTGCGCGAGACCAGCGTCGGCGAGGCAGAAGGAATGATTTGGGCCGATGCCAAGACGCGGTTCGGTGAGGAGTTGACCGAGCGCTGGTACCATGACCACGACGCGGCTTTCCCCGGCGGCGAAAGCGGCATGGCGACGCTGAGCCGCGGGCTGGCGGCGCTGCGCCGATTCGCCGCCGGGCATCCCTATCGCCGGATCGGCGTCTCGACGCACGGCGCGATGCTGCGGCAATTGGTCCGGCACGCGCTGCCGCCCGACAGCCCGCCGGTCAGGGCGCCCAACACGGCACTCTTTGTGCTGCATTACGAACCGGCTGCCGATCGCCTGATGCCGATCGCGGAAGACGAGCCCAGATAAACCTCAGAACGGCCTGTCGCCCTTGATCTGCGAGCGGTGCGTCAGCCGTCGGCTCGCCCGAGGTCGGCGCCTTCGAAACGGGCGCCGAGCGCCGCGCCGGTCGGCTGCACCGCCAGTGCCGCTCGTTCCGGCACCGCTGCCATTGATGGGATTTCCTATTCGAATTGCATGCTGATGGTCTCGGCGACCAGCGCCGGACGAGCCGCACCTTCGACTTCCATCGTGCTTTCCGAGGTGATCCGCACGCCGCCGTTCTCGGCCGGCTCGACCGATTTGATCGTTTGCCGCAAGCGGACGCGCGAGCCGGCCGGCACCTGCCCGGTGAAGCGCACCCGGTTCGACCCGTAATTGAGGCCACGCGAGCGTTTCTTGACCCGGTAGAGAGTTGCGGCCAGCCGCGGCACCAGGGACAAGGTCAGGTAGCCGTGGGCGATGGTCTTGCCGCCCGGCAGTTCGCGCTTGGCGCGTTCGACATCGACGTGGATCCATTGATGGTCGCCGGTCGCCTCGGCGAATTTGTCGATGATCGCCTGGTCGACGGTGAACCAATCGCTGACCCCGACCTCCTTGCCGATATATTGGGCGAGATCCGCTGGCCGCTCGACCTCTATCATCCTCTTCGCCTTTCTGGCATGTGCGGTGCACCTCCTTTGCCGCCGGTTTCATTCGCCCGGCAGATTAGAAGCCCGCACCCGCCGCCGCAACGATGCGCTATACCAAGATCGGCCTGCTGACCTTCGGCGCCGGACTGTTGCTCGGGCTGCTTGTCGTCGTGGTCGAGATCGATTGGCTCGGCCGGCTCGCCAGCAGCCTGATGGCGTTGGGCCTGGCGGCGGTTCCGTTGGGCATGATCGTCGATTGGCGGCTGGCGGCGAAGCCGCCGCGAAAGCCGATAAAAGCACGCGGAAAGACCCGGGCGCTGCGCGCCGTACGGCAGCCCCGCCGCGGTCCTCGGCCGCGCAAACCCGTCCCGCCAAAGGGATAGGATGACGAGGGCGCCCGTGCCGTACTAGGATCGTCGGCGGAACACGCGGCGCGCTGGGCTGCAACCTGATGCGGAGGAAGACCGAATGCCGAAGAACAAGATAGCGATTGTCGGCGCGGGAGCGGTCGGCGGCTATGCCGGCGCCCATATGGTGCAGGCCGGCGAAGACGTTACCTATATCGACCCGTGGCCGGAGAACGTCGAAGCCATCCGCAAGGACGGTTTGCGGATCACCCATATCCACGATGTCGAGCCGTTCACGGTCAAGCCGCGCGCGCTGCATCTGACCGAAGTCCAGCAGCTCGCCAAGGAGGCGCCGATCGACATCGCCTTCATCTGCATGAAATCCTACGATACCGCCTGGGCCACGACGATGATCAAGCAGTACTTGGCGCCCGGCGGTTATTGCGTCTCGCTGCAGAATTGCATGAACGAAGAAACCATCGCCGGCATCGTCGGCTGGGGTAAGACCTTGGGATCGATTGCCAGCTCAATCACTGTCGAAATTCATGCGCCGGGCCAGGTGCGCCGGGCCGCCGGCAAATCGGGTTCGCGCCACACCGTGTTCCGTGTCGGCGAGGTGCATGGCCGGATCACCGACCGGGCCAAGGAAGTGTGCCGGCTCGTCGCCTACGCCGACAGCGCGATGGTCACCGAGAATCTGTGGGGCGAACGCTGGTCGAAGCTGGTCACCAACGTGATGGGCAATGGGTTGTCGGCCTGCACCGGCCTGATCTCTCGCGACATGATCAAGAACGACGCGATCCGGAATTTCTCGACCCGGCTCGGCAGTGAGGCGATCCGTGTCGGCCAGGCGCTCGGCTATACCTTTGACGAGGTCAGCCATATGGACCCGGAGACGGTCGCGCGCGCCGGCGAGGGCGACGCCGCGGCGGTGAGGGAAATCGACGAGCACCGTCTGAAGGAAGCCAACCGGCCCGGCGGCGGCGAGCATCGCCCGTCGACCGGCCAAGACATGTTCAAGGGCCGTCGCACCGAGATCCAGTTCCTCAACGGTTTCGTCGTGCGCAAGGGCGAGGAGGTCGGGATCCCGACACCGACCAATGCCATCCTGACCGACATCGTCGCCCGGGTCGAACGCGGCGAGCTGAAGCCCGACCCCAAGCACATCATCGATCTGCGGCTCAACTAAGCACAATGTTCGCGCCGAAAATCGCAAAGCCGGCGCCACGCCCGATACCGGCACGAGAGCGGTCACGGCCGGTCGAACGGCCGCTCAGCCACGGGGTGCTGCGACCCCCGCCTTTGCCCGGTGTTCGCGGCTTGCCGCCGAAATTCGGCTCCATACCGGCGCCTTTGTTGCACGCCACAAACAAAGTCGAAGGCGTTCCGCTCGCGTTAGCGGCGCCGCCACTCGGAGCGATCCGAACCGATCCGCTCGAGCGGGAGGCCGACGAGATTGCCGAGCGCGTGTCGGGGCAGAGGGATCGCGCATCGCCCCGGCAATCTCCATCGCGCAGCCAAGAACCGGCGATCCCGCCGATTGTGCAGGACGTCGTTAGCCGGCCGGGTCAATCTTTGACGCCGGAGGCGCGGGCAGCGCTGGCCCGTATCTTCGGGCGCGAGTTTACCGATGTGCGCGTGCACATCGGCCCTGAGGCCGCCGCCTCGGCTCGCGCGGTCGGTGCTTCGGCCTATACGGTAGGGCAGGATATTGTGTTTGCGGCTGACCGATACCGGCCCGACACGCGAGCGGGGCAGGGTTTGATCGCTCACGAACTCGTCCATGTTGTTCAGCAATCTGATCCGCCGAGCACCGGCGCGGCAGAGCACTCCGGGCTCGTTCGGGGACGCGGGCCAATCGCGCTTGCAAAACAGGAAGCGCCGGCCGACGCCGAGACGGCAGCTGCTGACCATATCCGGAAGGTTCTCGGCGTCGACCCATATGACCTCGCCCTGCGCGCTGGGCTAGGGCCGATTTCGATGGTCGCTTTCAAGAAGATGCTGTTGGAGAAGGGGCTTCTGCAGTCGGCGGCGCCTCCGCCAGCGCCCCGATCCTCGGGCATGGCGATCGGCCCGCTTCGGCCCGATCTGGCCATCCACGGCCGGATCATCAATGTGCTCGACGAATCGGGCGAAGGCACCAAGCGCGTTTACGTCCAAGGCAACGATGCGGAACTGGACCGCCGCGAGGACGAAGAAATCGCGGCGCTGCCGCCCAGGTCGGCGCCGGCCTGATGACGGCCGCCGCCGGAATACGCCCGGGAAGCGCCACGCCGACCGTAGCGGCAAGAGCGGGGGCAGCATTTGGGCCGGCACGGACATACGAGCCTCGGGTCGGCCCCTACAAGCCGCCGGCACCGGTGATGGGCGGGCTCGGTCCTCAGCCGATGCCGAACAACAGCCAGTATACGGCGCCCCGGATCGCAGCCGGCGAGGTCAAATCGGAAGCCTCGAAAAAGGCGGCGACAACCAAGGCCTTGACGGACTGGGCTGCATCGGTGCCCGATCGGTCCTTTGTCGGCGTGGCGACTTACGACGCGGACGGCAATATCGGCCTCGACGTCTACCTCGCCGGCGGGAATCAGGACCTCGTGTGGCACAGTGACAATATTGGTCATATTGATGCGAAGGCGCTGCCGCGGACGCCCTATGGGCAGAGCGCCTTTGGAAATGCCATCGAGCCTCATGTCGTGCGCTACGTAGGCGAATACCTCGGGCAATCGTTCGCTGTGAAGCCGCCGAGCGCCACGGGCCAGGATTTTCCGAGACAGACCCCGCAAGTGCGGTTCAACCTCCTGAAGCTGTAGCAGCGAAACGACATGCTCGCTCTGGTCAACACCCCCAACGGCGCCGGTCCGGTCGAGTTGCGCGAGGTGCCGGAGCCGCAGCCTGCCGCGAACGAGGCGGTCCTGGAGGTGCGTGCCTTCTCGCTAAACCGCGGCGAGTTGCGGCTGATGCAAGTCCGTCCCGAGGGCTGGCGGCCTGGCCAGGACATCGGTGGCGTGGTCGTGCGTCAGGCGGCTGATGGCAGCGGGCCTAAAGCCGGCGCCCGGGTCGTCGCGCTGACCGACAATGCCGGCTGGGCGCAGCGCGTCGCGGCGCCAGCCCATCGGCTTGCGGAATTGCCGGATAATGTCCGTTTCGAGGAGGCGGCGGCGTTGCCGATCGCCGGGCTCACCGCGTTGCGCACCCTGCGCCACGGCGCGCCGTTGCTCGGCAAGCGGGTGCTGGTCACCGGCGCGGCCGGCGGCGTCGGGCATATGGCGGTGCAGATCGCCGCGCGATCGGGCGCGCATGTCACCGCAATCGTCGGCAGTCCCGAGCGCGGCCGGCATGTGCGCGGCGCCGACGCCATCCTCACCGGTATCGACCAGGCGGCAGGGCGCTTCGGCCTGATCCTCGAAGCCGCCGGCGGCGCTTCGCTCGCCGCCGCGATTGCCCGGGTCGCGGCCAAAGGGACTATTGTCATCTTCGGCAACTCGTCGGGCGAGCCGACCCCGATCAATTTTCGCGACTTCGCCGAGCATCCGAACGCACGCATCCAGAGTTTCTCGTATTTTACCTCGGAGGCAGAGGAGCGGTTCGCCCCGGATCTCGCCTTGCTGGCGTCTCTGGTCGGCGACGGCTCTCTGAAGCTTGCGCTGGTCGAGAGCAGCTGGCGCGACCTGGCGCGGATCGGTCCCGAATTGCGCGAGCGGCGCATCGCCGGCAAAGCGGTGTTTCGGGTCGAGCAGGGTTGAACCAACCGTCGGGGAGAGGAAATGGCGGCTGACCGCGTCCATCTGAGCGTCGCCGAAGCGCGCCGGCATTCCGAGCGGGCGCTTCGCGGCATCGGTTACGACGCCGAGGAAGCCTGCATCCTCGCCGATCACATGATCGATGCGGCGCTGTGCGGCTACGAATATTCGGGTTTGGCGAAAATCCTGAACATTCCCGAACATCGCCGGTTCAAGCAGCCGCGCCATCCGATCAAGGTGGTGCGCGAGACCGAGGTTTCGGCGCTGTACGACGGTGGCAACAATGTCGGCATGCTGGCGATGTACCACGCCACCCGGGCAGCCATCGCCAAGGCCTCGACGCACGGGTTTTCGCTCATCGGCGTGACCAACAGCTGGATGAGCGGGCGCAGCGCCTATTACGTCGAGATGATCGCCAAGGCCGACCTGGTCGGCTTGCACACCGCGAGTTCATCGCGCTGGTGGCGCCGGTCGGTGGCGCCCGCCCGGTGCTCGGCACCAACCCGATCGCCTTTGGTCTGCCGTCCTCGGATGGCCCGGTCGTGCTTGATATGGGCACATCGGCTTTCATGGGGACCGAACTGGCGCTGCGCGAGCGTCTTGGCCAATTGTTGCCCGAAGGTGTCGCGATCGACGCGCAGGGCCAGCCGACCCGGACCCGACGGCGGCGCGGCTTGGCGCGCTGCTGCCCTTTGGCGGCTACAAAGGTTTCGGGCTCGGCTTTATCGTGCAGGCCCTGGGGGTGCTCGCGGGCTCGGGCATGGACCCGGACAAGGATGACGGCTACCTGTTCGTCGTCTTCAAGCCCGATCTCCTGTTCCGCTCGACCAGTTCAAGCGCGAGGTCAGCGGGCTCGTCGACCGCATCAAAAGCATTCCCCGGCAACCCGGCGTCGATGAAATCCGCATCCCCGGCGAGCGTTCCTTCCGCAGCCGCGAACGCCTGCTGCACGAGGGAATCGAGATCGATCGCCTGGTCTACGACGCGCTGGCCGCGCTGCACGCCTGACAGTGGGGAGCGGCTTCGGGACTTTGCAGCTGCGGCGCGGTAGCCGACCCAAATTGACACGGCAGCCGGGCCACCACCTGTTCTCGGCGAGGTTGACTTTAGCTCTGTCTTCAACGAGGACAAATGGCAAGGGACTGTCACGATGATCGTAAGCTGGATACCTTGGGCAGCGGCTTCGATCACGAGGGGGCAAATGGGGAAAGCGGGTGCTTCGGGGCGACCGACCGGCGGCTATGAGTGACCGATCGATCGCAATCGTCGGAGCATCCTGCCGATTTCCCGGAGGCGACGGCCTGGAGGAATTTTGGCAGCTGCTCGCTTCCGGTGGGGATGCGGTCTCGGAGGTCAACGACGCGCGGTGGGCGACCCGATTTTCTACCATCCGGATCGTGGAGAAAGCGGCAAGAGCTACACCTGGTCGGCGGGTCTTATCGGCGGCATCGATCAGTTCGAGCCGTCCTTCTTCGGGATCTCGCCGCGTGAGGCGGCGCAGATGGACCCACAGCAACGGCTGTTGCTGGAACTCGTCTGGCACGCGGTCGAGGACGCCGGAATCCCCGCGGCCGGCTCGCCGGCAACGATGTCGGCGTCTATATAGGGGTGTCGGCGACCGACTATTCCGATCTTCGGCTCGGCGAACCGGCGGGGGCCGACCCGTATTCCATGACCGGCAACGCGCTGAGCATTCTCGCCAACCGCATCTCCTACATTTTCGATCTGCACGGCCCGAGCTTGGCGGTCGACACCGCCTGCTCGTCGTCGCTGGTCGCGGTGCATGAGGCCTGCGAGCATCCTGTGCCGGGCAGGATCGCCGGCGCGATCGCCGGCGGCGTCAACCTGTTGTTGTCCCCTTAGGCGTTCATCGGCTTTTCCGGGCCTCGATGCTGTCGCCGCGGGGCCGCTGCCTCGCCTTCGACGACCGCGCCGACGGCTATGTGCGCGGTGAGGGCGGCGGCGTCGTGCATCCTGAAGCCGCTGGCCGCAGCGCTCGCCGACGGCGACCCGATCCGGGCGGTGATCCTCGGCACCGGGGTCAATTCCGACGGCCGCACCATCGGCGTTGTCGATTGCCGAACGAGGCGGCGCAGGAGGCGTTGCTGCGCTCGGTCTATGCGCGCGCCGAGATCGATCCCGCGCACTCGCCTATTTCGAGGCGCACGGCACCGGCACGCCTGCCGGCGATCCGGTCGAATGCAGCGGCGGTTGGCCGGGCGTGTCGGGCAGCGACGCCGGCGCGCCGCTGCCGATCGGCTCGGTCAAGACCAATATCGGCCATCTGGAGCCGGCGTCGGGCATTGCCGGGCTGATGAAGGTGGTGCTGGCGCTCGTCCGCGGGATGTCCCGCCGACGCCTGCACTGTCCAGCCCGAGCCGGAAATCGCGTTCGACGAGCTCAACCTGTCGTCTGGTGCGCGACGCCGAAGCCGCTGACAGGCGGCTCCTCGCCGGCCCGCGCGGGGGTCAATTCGTTCGGGTTTGGCGGCACCAACGCGCATGTCGTCCTCGCAGCGCCGCCGCACCGGAACCGCGGCGTCGGAGCAGCAGCGGCCGACCCGCCGCTGTTGATCTCGGCGGCCAGCGAAGCTTCGTTGCGCGAACTCGCGCGTGGCTGGCGCGACGCCCTCGCTCGCGCAGCCCGGCAGGAGCTGCGCCGCGGCCGCACGCGCTGCCGCCCGGGGGCGGATCACCGTCGCCACCGGCTGGCAGTGCTCGGCGGCGACCGGCGCCGCCAACGCCGGCCTGCTGGCGGGCTTTCTCGACGATCGGCGACGCACCGGGCCGCATCAGCGGAACCGCGGTCAGCGGCGGAGAAGCTCGCCTTCGTGTTCTCCGGGAATGGTGCGCAATTCCCGGAAATGGGGCGCGCCGCACTGCACGCCAGCCGCTGCCTTCCGGGCCGCGATCGAGAACTTGGACGGCATATTGCGCGGCCGCAGCTCGGCTGGTCGATTGCCGAGCTGATCGCCCGCGGCGTCGCCACCGAGCAGGTGGCCCGCACCGATATAGCCCAGCCGCTGTTGTTCGCGATCCAGATCGGCATCGTGGACGCATTACGCGCCGCTGGCGTCGTCGCTTCCGGGTATCTCGGGCATAGTGTCGGCGAGATAGCCGCTGCCTGGGGCGCCGGCGCCCTGTCGCTCGCCGATGCCGGACGCGTGGTCATCGCCCGCAGCCGCAGCCAGCAGCGTACGCAAGGCGCCGGGCGGATGGCGGCGCTAGCCCTCGATGCCACCGATGCCCGCGCCTTTCTTGCCGAAATCGACAGTACGGCCGAGGTCGCCGCGGTCAATGCCGCGCGGTCGGTGACGCTTGCGGGTTCGGCCGGGGAAATTGAGCGCCTGGCCTTCGAGGCGCGCAGCCGCAGGATTTGGTTTCGCCCGCTCGATCTCGATTTCGCCTTTCATTCGCGAGAAATGGATCCGATCCGCGACGAGCTGCTGGCGAGCCTTGCCGGTATTACATCGCGGTCACCGGCGGCGCGTGCTGGTATCGAGCGTCACTGGCGCCGTGGTCGATGGTCCGGTGCTCGATGCGGATCACTGGTGGCGGAACATCAGACAGCCGGTGCGGTTCGCCGAGGCTGCCGCTGCGTTGATCGCGGACGGCTATCGCATCTTTGTCGAAATCGGCCCGAACGGCATCCTCCACGCCTATCTGACGGATGCGCTGCGCGCAGCGTCGGCTGAAGGCCGGGTCATCGGCAGCCTTTCGCGCAGCGACGGCTATGGCGACCCGTTTCCGTCGCTTGCTGCGCGCTGCTACGTCGCCGGATACGATCTGCCCGCGGCGCCGTTGTTTGCTGGGCGCGCCGACCCGCGCGGTGTGCCTCTCTATCCCTGGCAACGGCAGTCGTTCTGGTTCGACAAGACGGTCGAAGCCAACGATCCCGAGAGTCCGCCTTTCGACCATCCACTGCTCGGCTTCCGGCAGCACAGCCCTGTGCCGCACTGGCTTAACCATCTGGATGAGCAGGTGCTGCCCTGGATAGCCGATCATGCGGTCGAAGGAATGGCAGTCTTGCCGGCTGCCGCCATGCTCGAAATCGCATTTGCGGCAGCGCGATCGCACTGGCCCGAGGCCGCTGTTCTGGAAGCCTGCGACGTCGAAATGCGGCGTCCGCTGCCATTCGACAGGGGCAGGATGCGGGAGCTGCGCACTACCTTGCTCTCCGACGATGGCGACTGGGAACTGGCGAGTCGCCCGCGGCTGTCACGCGAACCCCTGGCGGTTCATGCCGTCGGCCGGGTTTCCGCGGCAAGCGAGGCCCGGCCCTTATTGAGTTGGGGCAGCAGTCCGGCGGGCGGACCGGTGATAGAGGCTGAGGCGCTCTATCGGCTGGCGCAGCGCGCCGGCCTCGATTATGGGCCCCGATTCAGAACTGTTGAAACGGTCGAAGTTATTGGAGAGAACGGCGCCGTTGTCCGCCTCGATCCTGCCCCGATCGGCGAACCGTTCGACGATTACCTGCTGCATCCGGCACTGCTCGACGGCGCGCTGCAAGGGCTGCTCGGGCTTGTGGCCGCCGAAGGTTGCGAGGAGCCGGGTGTCGGCTTTCTGCCGTGGCGTTTCGGCAGGGTTCGCCTGACGGCGCCGTTTGGGCGCGGGGCGCGCCAAGCCCGGCTCCGCCTGACCCGGATCGGGGCCAGATCGGTGTCGGCGGACATCGCCGTCTACGATCAGGCCGGGACTGTCGTCGCCGAACTCCAGGATTGCTGGCTGCGCCGCGTCGAGCTCGCGCGCCGGGCATCCGCCGATGCGCGCGTGTTTCACGTCGATCTCGTACCCGCGCCTCTCGTGGAACTCGGCCCGCCGGCTGCGTTGGAGCAGGCCGGCGTTTGCCTGGCGCGGCTCGCCGCGGATCGCAGCCCGGATTTTGAGCGGCGTGACCAGGCGCTGTTGCTCGATGCCCTGATCGCCGCCGCCGCCTTCTCGGCCCTTAGCGGTCTTGCCGCTCCCGGCTGCCCGTTCACGATCGACGAACTTGCCGACGCCGGAAAGATCGCTCCGGCTTCGCGCGGGCTCGTCGAGTGTCTGCTGACGGCGCTCGATCGGGTCGGGGCCGCGACCGAGACCGAAGGGGAATGGCAGATCAACTCGGTCAGCGACCTGCCCGGCACCGCGGAGATCTGGCGCTTGCTGCTGGCCGAAGCTCCCGATCTAGTGGGCGAATTGGCGCTTGCCGCGGCCGCACTCGACGATTTGCCGAGAATCCTCGCCGACGGCCCGGGGAGCCTCGCGCCGCACCTGTCGCCGATGATCGAGCATCTGCTTCAGGCGTCGCCGGCGAGCATCGCCGGTATCGATCTGCTCTGCGACTGGCTCCGCGAGGTGGCGACGGCCTGGCCGAGCGATCGTCCGCTGCGGATACTCCAATTCGGTGCGGTCGCCGGGACGACCCGCCGAATACTCGGGCGTTTGTCATCGTCCGGGATAGAGCTCGCTTATCTGGCAGCAAGCCCTGATCCCGAGCAGGCTGATCGCCTCTCGGCGGAGACGCAATCCTTTGTCGGTGCGGGCGCGCTGCACTGGTCTCTAGGCGATGGACCGGAGGCTTTCGGCGAGCAACGGTTCGATGTCGTCCTGGTCGTCAATGCTTGCGCGCGCTTGCAGGTTGACGCCGGGGCGCTGGCGGAGCTGCGGGATCTCCTCGTCCCGGGCGGGCTGCTGGTCGCGGTCGACCCCGAACCCAACGCCTTTTGGGACGTGGTCTTCGGGCAGGCTGCCGAGTGGTGGCCGGCCGCTTCGGCTGCCGATGGCGTATCGCCGCTGCGTTCGCGCGAGGAATGGCGGGCTGAACTCGCTGCGGCAGGTTTCCGCGCCGTCGGCGCTGCGGGTTTAGTTGCCTCGCCATGGCCTGCCGCGGTGTATTGGGGAAGCGCCCCGACGCACATCGAGGGGGCTGCGGCGGAGCTGCGCGAGCCGGGCTTCATCATCCTCGTCGCCGACGATCCATTGTTGAGGGCTTCGCTACGGGAGCGGTTGGAAGCTGAGGGTCACCGCGTCGCATCGGTGGAAGCTCTCGACGCTCCGCCTGCGGTTTTTTCGGGCCGTGTCCCGGTAGAAGACGAGGGCGCGCGGGACATCATCCTATTCGTCCCGGGATCACCACACGGCGGTGAGGGCTGCGCAGCGGACAAAATCGCGGCGCTGGCACGGCTCGCCATCCAGGCCGAGGAACGGCGCGCCGAACTCTGGGTGGTCACTTGCGATGCCCAGCAGGTAGCGGCCGGCGCAGCCGCGCCGAGCCAGACGGTCGGCGCCGCCTTGTGGGGCCTCGCGCGCGTGCTGATCAACGAATTGCCGCGGTTGCCGGTTCGTCTGATCGACCTTGCCGGCACGTCGTCTCGCGGTGAGCAGGCTCGGCAGGTGGCCGACGAACTGGCGGCTGTTGCCGACGAATGCGAGATCGTCTGGACGCCGCAAGGGCGTCATGTCTTGCGGCTGCGCACTGGCCTGCCGCCGCGCTGGGCGTGGCGATCGGAAGCGCTGAGGCTGTCGAGTGGCCGCCCCGGCGGGTTCGATTCGCTAGGCTGGGAGGCGAGCACGCTGCGGGCCGTCGAACCGGGCGAAGTCGAGATCGAGGTGCATGCCGCCGGCCTGAATTTTCGCGACGTGATGTGGGCGATGGGGCTGCTGCCGGAGGAGGCACTGATCGACGGATTTGCCGGCCCCACTTTCGGGCTCGAATGCGCCGGCATCGTCCGCGCCGTCGGATCGGCGGTCACGGTCTTCGCCATCGGCGATCGGGTCATGGCCTTTGCCCCGGCGGCGTTGGGCACCCGGGTTGTTACCCCGGCGGACGCGGTTGCCCCGATCCCGCCCGAAACAAGCTTCACGGCGGCGGCGACGCTCCCGGTAGCCTTTGTCACCGCGATTTATGCCCTCGGCCATTTGGCGCAGATAGCACCGGGAGAGCACGTGCTGGTCCACGCCGCTGCCGGCGGCGTCGGGCTGGCTGCGATCCAGTACGCCAAGCACCGTGGCGCCATCGTCATCGCCACCGCAGGCTCCGAGATCAAACGAGCGTTCCTGCGGCTCGCTGGTGCCGACCATGTCCTCGACTCGCGTGGTCTCGCCTTTGCCGATCAGGCACGCGAAATCACCGGAGGGCAGGGGGTTGATGTCGTGCTGAACTCCCTGAGCGGCGAGGCGATGGAGCGCAGCCTGGAGGCGCTGAAGCCCTTTGGCCGCTTTCTCGAACTCGGCAAGCGCGACTTCTACGCCAATCGCCGCCTGCACCTGCGGCCGCTGCGGCAGAACATTTCGTATTTCGCGGTCGATATCGACCAATTGCCGCTACGCCGCCCGGCGTCGGCCCGATCGCTGCTGGCCGAAATCTCGGGGCTGCTGGCCGAGGGCGCGATCCGGCCGCTGGCCTATCGCCGGTTTCTTTTCTCGGAAGTCGACGACGCATTTCGCCTGATGCAGGGGTCGGGTCATATCGGCAAGTTGGTGCTGGTCCCTGATGAAGATTTTGGCGTCCCGGTGCGAGGGGAACCGGACTTTGCCTTGCGCCGGGATGGCACCTACCTCGTCACTGGGGGAATCGAGGGTTTCGGCTACGCTACCGCCGGCTGGCTCGCCGCGCACGGGGCAGGCTCGATCGCGCTGCTCGGGCGTCGCGGGCCGGATACGCCGGGATGCGCGGCCAGGGTCGCGGCGCTGGAGGCGGTGGGCGCGCAGGTCCGCGTTTATCGTGGGGACGCCGCCGACCGGGTTTGCCTGGCTGCGGTCCTCGACCGGATCCGTGCCGAGCAACCGCCGCTGCGCGGTATCGTGCATGCCGCCTCGGCGATCGAGGACCGGCTCGTCGGCGATCTCGACAGCGCTGCGATCGATCCGATATTGCGTCCGAAAATCGGCGGTGCCGAGGCCCTCGACGCGCTGACCCGGGATGACCCGATCGAGCTGTTCTGGCTGTTCTCCTCGGCGACCACATTGCTTGGCGCGCCCGGACAGGGAGCCTATGTCGCCGCGAACCTGGCGCTTGAGGCGCTCGCCCGCCGCCGGTGCGGCGAGGGCAAACCGGCGCTCGCGATCGCTTGGGGTCCGATCGAGGATGCGGGTTACCTGGCCGAACGGCCGGAGATCCGAGCCGCGCTGGCGCGCCGGCTGGGCGCCAGGCCGATCCCCGCTGCGCAAGCACTGGCGGGTCTTCCGGCAGTCATTGCCAGCGGGCTTCCGGTGGTCGGCTTTGCTGACGCGAACTGGACGGAGGCGCGCCGTATTCTTCCGGTTCTGGCGACCCCGCTATTCTCCGAAATCCGCCACAAGGCGGGCCCATCGGCGATCGACGAAGCGTTGGCCGATCGGCTGGCTGCGTTGGACCCGGATGCGGCGCTGGCTCTGCTCAAGACTGTTGTCGTCGAGGAGGCGGCGCGGATTCTGCGGCTGCCGGCAGCCGGCATCGATCCGCAGCGGCCTCTCTCGCAAATGGGGATGGATTCACTGATGGCAGTCGAGCTGCGGCTGGCCCTCGAAAGCCGCCTGCACATCGACTTGCCGCTGATGTCGCTCGCCGAGGGGACGAGCGTAGCGTTGATCGCCGCGCGGCTTGGGGACGCGCTCAGCGCTGGTGCGAAGAATGCCGAGATCATCGCGCTGGCGGCGCGCTATGGGGGTGTCGGCGAAACTCTTGCCGTCGAAGAAGGCGGCGAGGCCGGACTGTCGGACGTCAAATCGGTGGCAGCGGAGTAGTTCGTTGGCGGCGGGGCGAAATCTTTTTGGATTGTCGCCGCAGGCCAGGGCGCGGCTTTTAGAACGGGTCGCAGCGGCCTCCCCCATACGGGCTGCAGCGGGCTCGCGGCACCACACCGCGCACCCCGGCGCCGGCGCGGTCCCGCGGCTGTCGGTGGCCGATCTCGAAGGCTCCAAAGAAATCCGCATGATCCGCGAAGCTGCCGAGTTTCTTGGCATTGCGGATCCTTTTTTCCGCGTCCATGAAGGCATCGCCGGCGCCGAGACGCTGATCGACGGCCGGACCTACGTCAACTTCGCCTCGTACAACTACATCGGGCTCAACGGTCACCCCGAGATCACCGCAGCGGCGAAGGCAGCGATCGACCGCTATGGCACATCGGTCTCGGCGAGCCGTCCGGTTTCCGGCGAAAGACCAATCCATCGCGAGCTTGAACGGGCCTTGGCGCGGCTGCACGAAGCCGAGGACAGCATCGCCTTTGTCGGCGGTCATTCGACCAATGTCAGCGTCATCGGGCATCTGCTCGGGCGAAACGACGTCATCGTTCATGACGCACTGATCCACAACAGCATCGTACAGGGAGCCATCCTGTCCGGTGCGCGGAGGGTGCCGTTCGCCCATCTCGATTATGAAGCCGCCGATCGCCTGCTGGGGCAGACGCGTACGCGCGACGGGAACGCGCTTCTCGTGATCGAGGGCCATTACAGCATGGACGGCGACGTCCCCGATCTGCCGGCGTTTATCGCCGTGGCCCGGCGTCACCACGCCTGGCTGATGGTCGACGAGGCGCATGCGCTGGGGGTGTTGGGGCCGCGCGGGTTCGGAACCGCCGACCGCTTCGGCGTCGATCCGCGCGAGGTCGACATCTGGATGGGGACGCTCAGCAAGAGCCTGGTCTCCTGCGGCGGCTACATCGCCGGGCGGGCTGAGCTGGTCGACTATTTGAAGCTGGTGGCACCCGGATTTGTCTTCTCGGTCGGGATGGCGCCGGCCGCCGCCGCGGCGGCGCTGGCGGCGCTCGAATTGTTGGAGCGCGAGCCGCAGCGCGTGCACCAGGTCAACGAGCGGGGGGCATTGTTTCTGCGCCTGGCGCGCGAGGGCGGCCTCGATGTCGGCGGATCGATCGGCGCGTCGATCGTGCCGGTCATCACCGGCGGCTCGATCCGTGCCGGAAGGCTGGCCCAGGCGATGTTCCGGCGCGGCGTCAACGTCCAGCCGATCCTCTATCCGGCCGTGCCGGAGCGCGCCGCGCGGCTGCGTTTCTTTCTGACCTCGGAACATGGCGAGGAGCAGATCCGCGACGCCGTGCAGATCCTGCTCGAGGAAAATCGCCGGGTGACGTCCGAACCGAGCGACCTGGCGGCGGTCGCCCGGCATCTCGGCAAGCTGGCGTTGCCGCGCTAGCAGCGCGGCCTGCCGGCGGCACTCAGGACCGGTGGCTGAGATGGTCCTTGATGCCGTCCTCGAGCGAGCGGAATCCGCCGTTAAAGCCGGAGGCCCGCAGCTTGCTCACATTCGCCTGGGTAAAATATTGGTATTGCTGGCGGATCGCCTCGGGCGTGTCGATGAATCGGATCTGCGGTGGGCGGCCGAGTTGCGCTCCGACGGCATTGACCAGGTCGAGGAAGCTGCGCGCGGTGCCGCTGCCGACATTGTACAAGCCGCTGATCGCCGGGTTTTCCAGCAGCCAGCGGCAGACCGCGACGCAATCCTTGACGTAAACAAAGTCGCGCAGTTGGCCCCCATCGGGATAGCGCGGATTGTGCGACCGAAACAGGATGACCGGCTCGCCGGCGCTGATGACCGGCGCGAGTTTGCTGACCATCGACTGCATTGGTCCTTTGTGGGCTTCGTTCGGCCCGTAAACGTTGAAGAATTTGAGCCCGGCCCATTGCGGCGGTGTCGGCTGATTACGGGTGACGTCGTCGATCAGGCGCCGGTCGACGAGGTGCTTGCTCCAGCCGTAAGGATTGAGCGGGTGCAGTGCCGCGAGCGCCGCAGGGCTTTGGTCGTCGCTAAAGCCGGCGGTGCCGTCGCCGTAGGTTGCCGCCGAGGAGGCGTAGATGAACCGCGCCTGATGGGCAGTGCACCATCGCCACAAATCGAGCGTCAGGCGCACGTTGCTGGCGACGTAGCGGTCGATATCGGTTTCGGTAGTGGTCGAGATCGCCGCCATATGGATGATGGCCGCCACTTTTCCGCGGTGGCGGTCGAGCCAGTCGACCAGCGCATCGGGGCGGATCAAATCATAAAGCCGGGCGTCCTTGAGATGACGCCACTTGTCCCCGGACCGCAGCAAGTCCGAGACGACGATGCGCATCCCCGTCGAGGCCAGATCGGCGACGATATGCGAGCCGATGAACCCCGCACCTCCGGTCACCAGGACTAGACCGTCGCCGTGCAAATCGTCAGCCATCGCGATCAGCCCTCTATACCTTGGGCCAACGCTCCGTCCGCGTTTGCGCCGGCACCACCGCTCGATCGGCCAAATTCGCCTGACTGCGCCGGCCTCGCTCCGGGCGGTGCAACCGGGATTGCGCCGGCGGACCGCTGCTAGACGATTTGCAGTTGTGTGGCGATCGTCCGCGACGCGTAGACGCACATCCATCCGGCCGGATCCAGCCAGCCCTTTTCATTTCGCGGCGGCCGAATCGCGCGGATATGCGCGTTGGTGATCTCGGACAAATCCGTGATCGGATGGGGGGGATCGAATTCGGTCGACCAGAAGAAGCGCGCACTGCCGGCGACCTCGTGCTTGGCAACGAGGCAGTTCGGGGCTCGGCCGACCCGATTGTAAAGCCCGACCGCCGAATAGCCCTCCTGGTGGCTCACCACCATTACGCCCTCGGTGCCGGGAAAGGCGTATTTCATCGCGGAAAACCAACGGCACAGCGCCGCCAGTTCGGCGTCGGTAAATTCATAACGGCTCGGGGCAACAGAGCATGGCCTGTCGGCCGGTTCCGGCCCTCCCCGCATCGTCAGCGGGAAAGCCACGATGTTCGTGTGTTCGGACGCCTGTTCCACTGTTCCCCCGCTCCTCAGGCCGCGCTGCCACGGCCAGTCCCCACCCGCTTACCCGCTATGCATGTCGGCGCGACCATTGCGCCATCCGTAAGCGCAACGCAGCAAACCGGACAGGCGTAGTCCCACCGACTACTTATCCAACTGCGATCGATACAGCGCCTGCAGCAAATTCAACTAGGATCAATACTATCGGGCGCGGATTCCGAGTTAATCGAGCCAAGGCCGGACTTTAGCTTTTCGAGCTTGCTGTGGCGGTTCGGCAACAGTGGCAGAAAAGCGACACACTGTTAAACTTGTGGTTTCGCGAGACGGGATTCGACGTTGGCGAAAGCCCGTCTCGTGTCGGGTATCGGGGCTTGACCTCGGTTGTCGGTTCTGCTAGCCGTCGTGCCGTGATGTTCGAGCGAGACGAGTTCCGACTTACGGCCTCGGCGTCCTGACGGGCGCCGACGACGGCCGCGTCTGTTCCCGATTAGGGAACCTCCTCGCTCGGTCCCAAATGTTTTCAGATTTTGCTTTCGACGATTTGCCCAGCCTTGTCAGGCCGCGCGCAACGGATTTGCAACTGATCGCCCCGCGACTTAGCACCGGCCGGCGGGGCTGAGAACTTCCCCCCGGCCAAGAGGCTTCTCGATACCGATCGCACGGCCGCCGCCGCGGCGGCCATTCCGCACCAGGAGTTTTCCGATGCCCTCGATGCCGATCCACAAATATCGCCCGTTTGCCCCCATTCATCTGCCCGACCGGCGCTGGCCGGCGCGGGTAATCGATCGCGCCCCGCTATGGTGCAGCGTCGATCTGCGCGACGGCAACCAGGCTCTGGTCGAGCCGATGGGGCCCGACCGCAAGCGCCGCATGTTCGATCTTCTGGTCAAGCTCGGCTTCAAGGAGATCGAGGTCGGGTTTCCCGCTGCTTCGGAAACCGATTTCGCCTTTGTCCGCGAACTGATCGAAGAGGGCCTCGTGCCCGAGGACGTCACTATTCAGGTCCTGACCCAGGCCCGGGCCGAGCTGATCGAGCGCAGCTTCGAGGCGATCCGCGGCGCCCGGCGCGCGATCATGCACCTCTACAACTCGACCTCGACCTTGCAGCGCCGGGTGGTTTTCGGGCTCGACAAGGGGGGCATTGTCGACATCGCGGTCAATGCGGCGCGGCTGATCCGCGACCTCGCCGCGCGGATGCCGGAAACCGAGGTGCTCTACCAATATTCGCCGGAAAGCTTCACCGGCACCGAGCTCGATTTCGCGGTCGAGATCTGCGAAGCGGTAATGGATGTCTGGCAGCCGACCCCGGCCAGAAAGACGATCCTGAACCTGCCCGCGACCGTCGAAATGGCGACCCCGAACATCTACGCCGACCAGATCGAGTGGTTCGGCCGGAATATCCGCGATCGCGACAGTATTGTCTTGAGCCTCCACCCGCATAATGACCGCGGCACAGCGGTGGCGGCGACCGAGCTCGGGGTCATGGCCGGCGCCGACCGGGTCGAAGGCACCCTGTTCGGCAATGGCGAGCGCACCGGCAATGTCGACATCATGACGCTGGCGCTGAACCTGTTCAGCCAGGGGATCGATCCGGAGCTGATGATCAGCGACATCGACGAGATC
The DNA here is from genome assembly GCA_963821795.1 of uncultured Alphaproteobacteria bacterium. Lineage (GTDB taxonomy): Bacteria > Pseudomonadota > Alphaproteobacteria > ATCC43930 > CGMCC-115725 > AP-15. The sequence continues at coordinate 62,505 of CAWGFH010000003.1, read as the reverse complement.
GTCCGCACCGTCGAGCACTGCAATCAGTTGCCGGTCCATCCGCGCCACCCCTATGCCGGCGAACTCGTCTACACCGCCTTTTCCGGCTCGCACCAGGACGCGATCAAGAAGGGGTTCGAGGCGCTGGCCCAACGCAACGATTTGCTGTGGGAGGTGCCGTATCTGCCGATCGATCCGAAGGATCTCGGCCGCACCTATGAGGCGGTGATCCGCGTCAACAGCCAGTCGGGCAAGGGAGGGGTCGCCTATGTGCTGAAGGCCGATCATGGTCTCGACCTGCCGCGCGGGTTGCAGATCGAGTTCAGCAAGATCGTCCAGGAGGTCGCCGACCGCACCGGCAAGGAATTGACCAGCGCCGACATCTGGTCATTGTTCGGCGAGACCTATCTGGGGCGCGGCGGGATCGTGCTCGGCGACTACAGCATCTTCCCGGAACCGCGCTCGCCGGAACGGCGGCGCATCGCGGCAACGGTCGCCGTCGACGGCGTCGAGCGGAAGATCGAAGGGGTCGGCAACGGCCCGATCGCCGCTTTCGTCGACGCGTTGCGCGGCCAGTGCGGGATCGCGCTGACCGTGGTCGATTATCGCGAGCACGCGATCGGCGGCGGCGCCGATGCGCAGGCCACCGCCTATGTCCAAATCCGCGGCGCGGATGAAGCAACGCTGTACGGGGTCGGCATCGACGCCAATATCGTGACGGCCTCGCTCAAGGCCGTCGCCAGCGCCGCAACGCGCGCCGCTCAAAGCACGGCGGCGAAGTAACCGCATCCGGTTTTGCCGGCCGGTCCACCGGCAGACCGCCTGGGCTTGACGCCGTTTGGACGGCGTCATTTCCAGGCCCCCTTGCCGGGCCTGTCTGGAATAACCGTCCCTGCCGACAGATGGGTGCGCTTCGCCGGCCCGCGGCCCGGATCGTCAAGCCCGCGGCCAATGCCGCAACATCGATATTTGACGCCGATCTGACTGGTTTTTGACGAGCGCTTGTTGCGATCCGCTTAATTCGAAACGTCTCTTGGGCGCTGCCGAGAAGAATGGCCATGGCGCGGGCGTCGGCTCGAATTACGCACGAATCCTCGCGCGGGCCGGCGGTGGCCGGTGTCGCCGGGCTCCTCGTAATCGGCGGGATCAGAACCTGGGAGAGAGGTCGTGGGGTCAATTTCGACATAGGCGAAGCGCGATCGAGGCTCGCTCGACGCAGGTGCCTATCGGGCGGAGCCGAAAGTCTGGGAGTACCAACAATTGGGAGCCCTGGAATCACGAATGGACGGCATCATCTTCGACGGCAGCGGAGAGGCGCTGCCGCCGGCATCTCTCGCGCGACGGCTCGGCTGGCAGCAGAGCGATGTCGATGTCATAGCCTATGCCGTCGAAACGCTCGGCTTTGTCCATGTCGCACCGATGCGCGACGCATTGCTGGTAAAATTCGACCCGGCGACAGTCGATCATTTGGCGGCCTTTGCCGCCTTTTACGAGATTGTCGGAAAAGCCCCCGAGCGCCTCGTTCTCGCCTATCCGGGCAAGGCGGGCGGCTCCGAGCAATATGAGATCTTCAACAGCCTGATCTCGGGTCTGAAACGCGTCGAGGCCGCTTTGAGCAGAGCGGGGAACGGCAGCGGATCGCCGGCGCGGCAGCCCGATGGTCTTCCGGGCGATCGGCGGTCTTTTCGTCCTTCGCGCAAACCGGGTCCCAACCGGAGGCCGCCCGCGGCGGGTTCGGGAAGTTGCGGATTTGCCGTCAAGGCGCAGGGCGACGATTATTCGCAAAGGCTATGGAAGCCGCTCGAGGCGATCGCATTGGAGGATAGCTGGCTCGGTCAGCTATTGGGCATTTGGCGCAATGCGCGCCGGGGATTGAGGCTGCCGGCGTGCGAAGCCTTGGATCCGCTCGAGGCGTTGAACATCGCGCGCGGCCGGGCGCACATCATCGATACCTGCGGCAGCGAGCCGACCGGCTATCGATTTCGCCTCTGGGGCACGGTGAACAATTACCGCGGCGAGTACAAGAACCAGACGCTCGCGCAGATGCCGGCGGGCTTGATGCGCGACGACGCCGTCGAGGATTATGGAGAGGTCGCCGCCAGTGGCGTCCCGACCTATCAGTTGATCCATCGCACCGAGAAAGAGCAGCTATTGTCGTATGCCCGCCTGCTGCTGCCCCTCGCCGCGGACGGCCAGCACGTCGACCAGTTGCTCGTGTTGATAAACGAACGGCCTCTGGCGGAGTTCGAGACGCCTTAAACCCTCCGTCGCGAAGCGATTTCGCAAACCTCAGCGGCTATGAGCACCAAGGACGTCGAGCGAGAGTGGGCAGAAAAAGCCCAGCGGTTTGTGAAGGCGGAGCTGAAGCGCGCAGACGTGGCCAATGAGGAGCTGCCCAGCGGCTCCGAGATATGGGATTGCCGGAACCAAGGTCTCTATCGCGAGTAAGCTCACGCGGGAGGCGGTTGAAACCGCCAGACGCGCTTACACTTCCATGAATAGGCCACGGATTAAGCTCCGCTGGATAGATATTCCAGGGCTCCATCCGTACATAGAGTTCATGGACCAAACAAATGGACCTGATGGATCTCGATCCTCAGATCCAATTGCAGTTTGTGAACACCGGTGATACCGATGCTTTCTTAACCGGAGAAAAATTCACTATAGTGTTTAGCAGGTTATTGTCGCCCTTTGCCACCGAAATGGCGTTGTCGAGGGAACATCTTCCCCAAGGAACGGCGAAAAAATATCACCGGGACAACACTGGAGTTTTGGGCGACATACCGATTGGAGACTGACAACGGATTTGCGTCTTCAATTGGAAGAGAGAACATTGAGTATTTATTGTATCGGATGGATTAAGTATGAAGACGGAAATGCTACCGAGCGGTGCGCCGGCTGGTGCCGGCGGTACGATTGGACGACCGAACGATTTGTCGTGGAACATGATAGAGACCACGAATGCGCCGATTAGGATAATTCGCCGACGGCACATAACGCGCCTGGCGCAGGGCTAGGACACGAAAGGTTCTGACCTAGTATCCTGGTTCAGAAGTTCGTCGAAGTTGTTTCTGCTCTTCCCTTCTTGTCCATACCGGCGAAGGCCGGTAGCCATGGCCGAAATGGGTCCCGACCTTCGTCGGGATGGCGAGGCGGGTGATGTTGCGACTTCTGGTGCACGACACCAGATCGGCTAGCGACGGGCATAGCGCCGCCAAATGTCGATCTGGTGACGCATGCTACATAGTAGCGGGAATGTCACGGACCATGGTTATTATGTCGTTGTGGCGCTTGCTGCCTAATACCGCGTTAGTTGAGGGCGGCGTAGACAAGGAGGCCACCGCCTCGGCCCGTGTCGAATGGCACAGATGCATGACCGCGTCGCGGCCGTCCGGTGGAAACCAGCCATTGACGAACCGGCAGGCCCGCGCGAACCCATAGGCGTTCACACCCAAGGCTATAGCCTTGCGATCGGCGAGATCGGGCGGGTCCTTGGGATCGATACGGATCATCGCACTGTCGTGGTCGAACGGACGGTTGCGCAGCGCGATGCCGCAAGCGAGACGGGACATGGCGGTGCTCAATCGCGGCTGTCTGGCAGCGCCGCGATAATCCTCCCGTACCCAGAGCCCTCCAGCGTGGGCCACCTCGCCGCCGAACGGCGGGATCTCGCAATCGATAACGAACCGCGGGTCGGCCAGGGACCGCCCGCCGAACCACAGCGCCTGGGATCGGATCAGATCATAGAAATTTTCAACCGCGAGCCGCCGTACGCAATAGGTCGCGATCGGCTCGCCGCTGCTGTTACGCGCCTCCAGCCAGAAATCGTCGGGGCCGAAGCGGGTGAAAGCCGGGTCGAAAGCCTGATTGAGGTGGGTGCCGCCATGCGCATGGCGAATGGCTGCATAATCTACGAAGTTTTGGGACTCCCTGAGCGATATGTCGGCGGCGGCGAGCGCTGCGCTGTACCGGTCGATGCCGCGACGGATTTCGGGCAGATTTATTTGCGGTTAACGGCTGCACACTTTCCTCCTTGCTGCATCGAACCGTTGGGAACCCGCCGCAAATCGACAAATAGGAATAAAACGAGAACAAACTGGCCGCGAGAGTGCTCGACCCCTCGGTCATCTTTGGTTTATGCGGCGAAGTTTAAGAAAATGTTGATGATGATTGAGACGGGACTAAATCGGCGCCAGTAAGAGAATTGACGCTGTCGAGCGGGCCAGCGGCGCCGTACGCCCTTACGACAAAAGGGGTCGAGGTTTGGTCAGGCTTTGCCGAAATCAATGGTCAAGTGGAGTGCTATTCGCCCGGCCAGAACTCGGGGCTGCTGCCGCTCGATGTTGCTATTGTCGCAATCTTACGCCATCGCGCACGAGTTTAGGCTCGGGTGCTGTTGGGAAGATGATTGCCCGCCGTGCGCTGGTTTTGCAGCCTTTTACCCGGCGAGGGTACATTGTGAAGTTCGCATATTGTTATCACATCATTCCGGATTTGTCAATGTCCGTTTCGCTTTCCGACGGAGTCTAACCGGCACGCCGGCGGCAGTATCAGCAATTGGGAAACGCGATGCCGACCCCTGGCTGGACCTCTCGCTATGCGGCCGTTATCGTCGCCCGGTGAAATTCGCGGTGCTGCAGTTCTTCAGCTGGCCCGAGCGGCGCGTCGATCTGGCGACGGTTTACGCCCGCGCGTTGGCGCGGATCGAGGTCATGGACCGCAACCCCTACGATGCGGTGTGGCTCGCCGAGCATCATTTTTCGGCTTCAGCGTGTGCCCGTCGGTGCACATGGTCGGCATGCTGGCGGCGGCACGTACCCGGCGGCTGCGCATCGGCACCGGCGTGTCGCTAGCGCCGTTTTATCACCCGCTGCGGCTCGCCGAAGAAGTGGCGCTGCTCGACCTCTGTCCGGTGGCCGGGTCAATTGGGGCGCTGGCCGCGGCTTCGCCCGGGTCGAATTCGAGGCGTTCGGCGTGCCGCCGGACGAAAGCACCGCGCGGTTTCGCGAGACCGTGGAAATTGTCCTAAAGGCCTGGACCGACGAGCGGCTGACTTTCACCGGCCAGCATTTTCCGCTTTGACGGCATCGAGGTGTTGCCCAAGCCGGCGCAGCGCCCGCACCCGCCGGTGTGGATGGCCGCGAGTTCCGAGGGAGCGATCGAGTGGGCCGCCGGCCGAGGGTTCTCGATCCTGATGGACCCGCATTCCTCGGCCGCCGAAATCGGCCACAAGCGCCGCCTTTATGCCGAGCGCCTGGTCGCTGCCGGATTTTCCGAGGCCGGCCGCGACATTCCGGTGGCTCGCCTGGTGGCGCTCGGCAAGACCGCGGCCGAGGCGGCGGCGGTGGCGCGCAACGGGGCCGACTGGATTGTCCAATCCTATCTTGGCCCCCGGCACCGCCCGGTCATGCAGTCGAATTTCGTCCCCGAAGGCGTCGATCCGATCCAACGCTATCTCGACGAGGTGATCGTGCACGGCACGCCCGAAGCGGTCATCGAACAGATTTGCGGCTGCGCGACGAGATCGGGCTCGACTATCTGCTGTGCGCCCCGCTCAGCCACCAGAGCTTTGTGCTGTTGACCGAAAAAGTGCTGCCTCGCCTGACCTGACGGGCTTCGGCCGCTTACCCGAGTTCGACATGGGCGAGCGAGAGCTGCCACTGGCCATAGCCGGGGACGGCAATGGCCAGGCGGATATGCGCCATCGGGGTCAGCTCCGCCAGCCGCCACCGGGTGGGAATGCCCAAGCTCTTAGGAATGACTGCGTGGCGGCGATCCGGCTCCACGGCAAAGAGCTGCGGCTCGATGCGCAGCCCGTGCCCGGTGGCTTTGACGATCGCCTCCTTTAATGTCCAGATGCGAAAGAACATCTCGGTCTGGCGCGTCTGGGGAACTTGCGCGAGCAGTTCGCGTTCCGCCGGGGCGAACCAGCGCGCGGCCATCTCGGCTACGTCGATCGGCCGGCGGCTGTCCTCGGCGTCGACGCCGATCGGTGCGCCGTCGAGGAGCGCGCAAGCGGCGAAATCACCGCTATGGGTCAGGTTGAACGACGGCGCCGGCGCGCCGTCGGGTCGCGCCGCCAGCTCCGGCCGGCCGAGCGGGCTGAGGACGATATCGGGCTCCTCGCCACCGAGGGCTTCCCGCAACCTCCGGCGCAGCATCGCATGAGCGGCGATGTAGGTCGCCCGGTCGCGCTCGAACTGGAATGCGCGCGCCTTGCGTGCTTCCTCGGCCGACAGTTCAGCCGTCAGCCGCCGCAGCGCGGCGGCGTCGAGGTCCTCGGCGGTGGTCCAATACACTCTCGACGGCGGCGATGGGCGCGGCACCCCGGCATGATTGGTTGAAGCCGGAGCGGCGCTGTGCTGGGATGGGGACACCGACATTCGGGAGAACGATCAATGACCATCAAGGTGGGCGACAAGGTGCCGTCGGCAACGTTGCGCTACATGGGTGCGGATGGGGTCCAGGCGGTTACCACCGACGAATTTTTCGGCGGCAAAAAGGTTGCGCTGTTTGGCGTCCCCGGCGCCTTTACCCGGACCTGCTCGGAGCGGCATCTGCCCGGCTACGTCAGCCATGCCGAGGAACTCAAGGCCAAGGGCGTCGACACGATCGCCTGCATTGCGGTCAACGACCAGTTTGTCATGGACGCCTGGGGCAAGGATCGCGGTGCTGCCGGCAAAGTGGTCATGCTGGGCGACGGCAGCGGCGATTTCGTGCGGGCGATCGGGCTCGAACTCGACCGCATCAAGGAGGGCATGGGCGTCCGCACCCAGCGCTATTCGATGCTGGTCGATAACGGCGTGGTCAAGGCGCTGAACGTCGAGCAGCCTGGCCAATTCGATGTCTCCAGCGCCGAGGCTATGCTGAAGGCGCTCTGACCCGGCGCCGTTGCAACCGCCGCAGGTCTGGCGGGCCGTATCATGAGGTGGAGATGGGCTGTAGTCGCGGCGCTGCTCGGCGGCGCCGGCGGGTTGTCGGCCCAGGCGCAACAGGCGACGCTCGGCTCCGGCGGGACGCCGCCTCCGTTCGTGCTGCCGCCTGCGGCCTATGCCGGCAAGCCGGTGCTCTACGATCCGCAATTCTTGGCGAAGCCGCGTCAGGACCGGCGAGAGGGCTGCGTGCCGGCACTGCCTTGCCCGATGGAGCTGCTGGGGACGACCGGCAGGGACGGCGGGGTCATGCTCAGGGGAACCGTGCTGAGCTGGTGAAGCCGGTCGCGATCCGGGTGCTGCGGACGGCGGAGCACGCCGAGATCGAAGCCGGCTCCGAAGCTGCAAGCCGCCGTGGTGCCCGCCCCCGCCGGAGGACGCGAAGTATTCCCGAATCATAGGGTAACCAGTTGCCATGAGCGAACTCGAACCCATCGCCTATTCCGACACGCAACTGCGCGCGATTTTAGGGCGCGTCAAGACGATCGCCATGGTGGGTGCCTCGTCGAACTGGAACCGGCCCAGCTATTTCGTCATGAAGTATTTGCAGAACAAGGGTTATCGGGTAATCCCGGTCAATCCCGGGATCGCCGGCCAGACTTTGCTCGGGGAAAAAGTCTACGCCAATTTGCGCGACATCCCCGAATCGATCGACATGGTCGATATGTTCCGCGCCGCGCGCGAGGCGCCGGCGATCGTCGATGACGCGATCGCGATCGGCGCCAAGGTGCTGTGGATGCAGCTCGGCATCCGCAACGACGCTGCGGCCGCCAAAGCCGAGGCGGCCGGTATCGAAGTCGTGATGAACCGTTGCCCGAAGATCGAGTTCGGCCGGCTCGGCGGCGAATTGTCGTGGAGCGGGGTCAATAGCGGCATCATCAGGAACCGCCCGCCCGAGCCGCCGCTCGCCCCGCGGGTCAAGGAGCGCCCGGCGGCCTCGCACAATGCGGTGCACGGCTTCGAGACCCGGGCGATCCACGCCGGCGCCGCGCCCGACCCGGTGACCGGAGCACGCTCGACCCCGATCTACCAGACCGCGGCCTATGTCTTCGACGATGTCGACCACGCCGCCTCGCTCTTCAACCTGCACAATTTCGGCTACATCTATGCGCGGCTGAACAACCCGACCGTTTCGGTGCTCGAAGAGCGGGTCGCCAGCCTCGAAGGCGGCCGTGCCGCGGTCGCCGCCGCCTCGGGCCACGCGGCGCAATTCCTGATTTTCTTCACCCTGCTAGAGCCCGGCGACGAGTTTCTCGCCTCGCGCAACCTCTATGGCGGGTCGCTGACCCAGTTCGGGTTGTCGTTCAAAAAGCTCGGCTGGAAATGCGATTTCGTCGATCCGGTCGATCCCGAAAATTTCCGCCGCGCATTGACCTCGCGGACCAAGGCGATCTTCGTCGAGAACCTCGCCAATCCCGGCGGCATCGTCGTCGATCTCGAAAAAGTCGCGGCAATCGCGCACGAGGCCGGGATCCCGCTGATCGTCGACAACACCCTGGCGACCCCCTATCTGTGCCGGCCGTTCGACTGGGGCGCCGACATCGTCTGCCATTCGACGACCAAGTTTCTGTCTGGGCACGGCCACGCGCTGGGCGGCATCGTCGTCGAATCGGGCCGCTTCGACTGGGCGCAGGGCGACCGTTTCCCGTCATTGACCGATCCGGAACCGGCCTATCACGGCCTCAAATTCTACGAGAATTTCGGCGATTTCGCCTTCACCACCAAGGCGCGGGCGGTGGCGCTGCGCGATTTCGGCCCGACCCTGTCGCCGATGAACGCGTTCCTGACCTTGACCGGCATCGAAACCCTGCATGTGCGCATGGACCGGCATGTCGAGAACGCCGGCAAGGTCGCCGAGTTTCTGTCGGTCGATCCACGCGTCGCCTGGGTCTCCTATGCCGGGCTCAAGGACAGCCCCTATCACGGCCTGGCGCAGAAATACCTGCCGAAAGGCGCCGGTGCGGTGTTCACCTTTGGCGTCAAGGGCGGCTATGAGGCCGGGACCCGGCTGGTCGAGAACGTCCAGCTTTTCTCGCATCTCGCCAATATCGGCGACACCCGCAGCCTGATCCTGCACCCGGCCTCGACCACCCACCGCCAATTGACCGACGAACAGCGGCTGGCTGCCGGCGCCGGCCCCGACGTAGTCCGGCTGTCGATCGGCCTCGAATCAGCCGAGGACCTGATCCGCGACCTGGACCAGGCCCTGGCCACCGCCGATCCGCGCTGACGCATCAGCCGCTTTTGAGCTTGGCCGTGTCCTGCGAGCCGCCCAGAAATGCCCGCGACGATCTGTCGATCAAATCTGTGGCAAAGCGTTCGCTAAACCCCGACAAAAATCCGACCAAGGCGGATAGGAACGTATTGATGTAAGTTTTCGTCGTTATGATTTGGCCACTTCCCGCCCAAATCTGGTCGGTCGGCGTAGCAGATTTAATTTGCGCCAATGTTTCGATCGGATTGTCGTTTAGCCCGGAAATAGTGATTATCTTCGTTTGCAGTATGCTATAGGTAATAATACCGAACATCGCTCCTATATAGGGCTTTATCAAATTTGTTAAATAGAGTGGCATTAGTCCCACACGTTCGATCTCGGTCGTATCCAAGCGGAATGCGATGCTCACCATGGCGCCGAGGAAGGCAAAACTGACCGTTGTCAGAAACTGCGAACCGGCGAATACAAAAAACAAGGGGAGCCCGATCGTGTCTGATACCATATGGTATACAGCAAATAACAGCAGGAACGAGACCAACGAACAAAGCAGAGCAAAGTAAACCGCGACTAACGGCGAGCCGTTGGTTATGGCGTAAAATCTGCCGAGGATGCCGCCTCGCGCCTTCATCAGAGTATTGCCGATGTTTGCGATCGCTCGATCGACGAAGGCAATATTGGGGGTGGCCGCCGTCAGGGCCGGCAGGATAGCACCGACCTGCGCGCTGACCTTGTCAAGCTCCGCGGGCGACAGCTGGTCAATCAGCGCGGCAAATCGGGATAACGCTATTTGCGCGGGTTCGTTACGTTCCGCGGCAATGTTGGCGATAATGGCGGCTCTGAGATGTACGACAAGGTCTTGCGCGGCCGGAGGCGCCACCACCAATTCTTGCCCTTGCCCTTGCCCTTGCCCTTGCCCTTGCCCTTGCCCTTGCCCTTGCCCTTGCCCTTGCCCTTGCCCTTGCCCTTGCCCTTGCCCTTGCCCTTGCCTTGCCTGCTTGCCTGACCGGTCTGAGTCTCGTCCATCGGGTCTGACTCCGCGCTGGGCGGCCTGCAACCGGACAAGGGGCACGTTCGCCTCCGTCCGGGCCGCCGTAAAGTTCAGCTATGTGTAAGCGTAGCGATGCTATCACCGGTTCAGTGTGAACCGGATCACATTACGCGCAGAATTATCTGCCGAAAATGCCGTTGAGCACGCCGGCGGCGCCCTGGCCGACGCCTTTGAGGGTCTGGCCGACGCCTTCGAGGTTCTTGCCGACCGCGCCGCCGGCGGATTTGAGGATAGCGCCGACATTGCCCGGGGTTTGCGTCAGCATCGACGCCAGATCCGGCCGGTAACTCAAATTGTCCAAGGTTCCGCTGACCTGGATCGGCACGGCGACGCCCCCGGCGAGCTGCACGCTGACCCGGTAATCCACCCTTTGCGAGCGCAGATCGACGGTGCCGCTGCCGGTCATCGGTATGGCGCCCAACTGCAGCCGCAGGTCGTCGTTGCGCAACAGGCCGTTGGTGACCGTACAGCTTGCCGACAAAGTGCTGAAACCGGTGACGTTTCCGCCGCCGACCAGGCTTTTGGCCGCATCCGAGAGCAGCGCCAGCGGGCCGACCTGATCGATCTGGCCGCGGGCGAGCAGATTGAGCGCGCCCGTGACGTTGAGCGAGCTGATCAGATCATGCCCGATCTTCGCCGCGCTTTGGGCCAGTGCCGGCAGATTGACGCCCTGGATTTGCCCGTTGGCAAGTTGCAGCGCGCCTCTGCCGGAAAGCGTGTCGACCAACAGGCGCCGGCTGCCGCCGCGGGCGGTGACGGCAATGTCGAGATTGCCCGACCCAGTCAGCCGGCCGTTGCCGATCGCGGCCTGTGCCAGCGGTTGGATCTGCACCCCGGCCAGGGCCGCATCGAGGCCAACGCTCGGCTCGGGGCCGCTGCCGTCGACCGTCGCCTTGCCGTGGCCATTGCCGCCGTAGAGCGCCATCCGGCTCAGCTCGGCGATGAACCGGACATCCTTGACGCGGATGTTTCCCGCACCCGCGCCGATCCGGAACGCGCCGAAGGAGATACTACCGAGCGTCAGGTCGAAATCGACATCGGCGAGCTTGAGCGCCGACAAATCGATCGGCGCACCGTCCCGGCCGGGCTTTGCCGTCACCGCCGGCGCGGGCGAGGCGCCCCCGGCCGCGGCCGGCGGTACGGTCGATGCCGCCGCCGATCAGGTAGGGGTTGAGGTCGAGCCGGTCGATATCGAGCTTGCCGGTCAGCGCCGGCCGCAATCCGGCGCTGTCGATCGACACCGAGCCCTTGGCCTTGATCGCGTCGAGCGAAATTGCGGCGTCGGTGAGACTCGTCACCGTCCCGGCGATCGCGACCGTGCCCTTGACCGTGAGCGGGCCCAGGCCGGCGCCCTCCAACGCGATCGGCGCCCCCGCCCAGCGCGCGAGGCGGCGCAACGATTGGCTCTCGAGGCGAAGGACGCCGCCGAGCCTGAGCGATGGCGACCCTGCCACCCGGCCCGAAAAGTCGAGCGCGGCCGGAGCGGCGGCGAGGTTGACCGCGACCTCGCTCTCGGCCCCGTCGATCAACCCCAGCGGGTTGGCGATGTTGACCGCGAACGTCATCCGCTCGCCGTTCCAGACTGCCGAACCGTCGCCGGCGAAGGCTTTGCCGAGGCTGTGCAGGGACAAGGTCGCGTCGATGCCGTCGAGCTCCTCGGCCTTGCCGGTGCGCCGGTCGAAGTAGTTGATATTGCCTTCGGTGACCTGCACTTTCGGCAATGACAGGCCGGAGATTTCCAGGCCGCCGGCGATTTTTGCCAATCCCGGCGCGCTGCCGGGCGCTGCCGCGGAATCGCCCGCGGGGCCGAACACCCAGTTGGGGCGCCCGGTCTTGTCGACCTCCAATGCGATGACCGGACGGACCAGATCGAGGCGGCGCAGCACGATCCGGCGATGCAGCAACGGCCAGAATTGCAGCTCCATCCGCAGCTGCTTCACCGCCATCATGTCGGGCGAGCGCGCCCCCGGCATGTTGGCAAAATGAACATCGTTCGCCTCGACCGCCAAGACCGGCAGTACCGAGACTTTTATCGGCCCGGCTATCGTCAGGTCGCGTCCGGTCGCTTCTTTGACCAGCGCCTCGACCCGTGCCCGATAAGCCCCGACCGGAACAGCAAGGGGCATGAAAACGCCCGCCGCGACGACGAGACCGAGCACCGCCGCCACGCCGATCAGCAGTTTCCGCACGATCATCGAGCGCCTCCCCGCGCGGCAGGGCCAGCCGCGCACCTTGCCGCCACACCTTATCTAAGCACGCCGACCCCCGATGAGGCTGCCATTTCGCCCACCTGCCGCAACGCGCCGCCCCGGCATCAGCCAAGAACAAACTCGCCTTTCCGCAGCCCACCCCCGCCCTTCGAGTGGATATCACCTGACGGATAGCACCCACCTCCTCGTCATACCGGCGAAGGCCGGTACCCACGGCAGCAATGGGTCCCGGCCTTCGAGCGTGAGAAAAAAGTCGAATTACGTCATTCCGGGGCGCGGACCCCCGCCCGCGAGCCCGGAACCTATGAACACCGGAACGGCACTCGAGAAAAGTCTGTGTGCATGGGTTCCGGGCCTGCCCTTACGGGGCATCCCGGAATGACAACCGGTTGACTGGGGAGCCCGACCCACTCCGCCAATCTCTTCATACGCTCCTTCGCCGGGAAGACCGGAAAGAAATCAGGTGTTTGGTCGCTATCACTAGGGGTATGACGCAGAGAGAGGGTTCCAAATCCTATTCCCGTCGCCCCCCGCGGAAGAGGCTGTAATCAAAAGCGCAGCCCCTCAAATCGTCGCCCCCTGCGAAAGCGGGGGCCCAGGGCCGTCCGGCACGGTGTCATGCGGCTCTGGGTGCCCGCTTTCGCGGACATGACAAAGAAGGAAACGGGTATCAAACGTCAAACTAGTGTCGGCGGCGCCGCAACTCAGGATGCCGCCTCCCGTGCCAGCCCGTCGGGGCTCCAGATCTGCTCGGCGAGCTTCCGGTAGAGTTCCTGCCGCCTGTCGAGATCAGCTTTTCGAAACTCAGCATGCGCGCGAAACGGCAAGCCACTATTGGCCAGGAACCGCACGAAGCCTGGATTATGCTCGTAGGCGCGCTCATGGAGGCTGCCCGCGAGCAAGTTTCGGCCAAAATAGTGCTCGCGCTTTTGGGCGTAAGGCAAGTCGCCGTAGCTGGCGTTAAAGCTCTTAGGTAACAGCAACAGCCCGCCGATCCGGTTGCGATATTCCTGGAACTCGGCCGCATGCCCGAACTCGTCGGTATGGCGCTCCGGATGGTCGGCCCAGATATGTTCGATCTCGTAGCCCCCACGTCCCCGTCTTGCGTACTCGGCATAGCGCGAGACTTGCCCGGAACTGGTCTCGACGTAATCGGTCATTCGCGCCAACAACCGATGGATCTGCGGCCCGTTCATGCCGTGGAGTCCAAAGTGGTCGTTGCGATTATTCGGTGCAAAGGTTTCGGTCTCTGCTTCGAGGCGATCGCGTAGCATCGCGGCTAGCTCGGTAACGCTTCGGCCGCGAATGTCCCGGGTGATCGAGAACATCGCATATTGCATCGTCGAATAATCGATCGCGCGCCAATTCCAGATTCGCCGGTTGATCAGGATATCCAGATACGCGGCACCTATGCGGATCTTCTGCAAAGCCGTCGGCTCCGCATCCCCTAGCTGGATCGGCGCGAGCAGCACCGGATATTGCAGTGTAAAATTGTGTTGGGCGTTGAAATGAACGCACTCAAGCCCCGAAGTCAATGTCTCCGCAGCGCGGCGAAGCCGCCCGTACCAGTGGCCATAGAAGGCGAAATCGCGTTCGATGAACCGCGCGAAATCGGCGCCAGCATGGAGGCCAAGCTGACTTTCATGCTCGCGTACCCAGCGGTGGAACTCAGTGGCGATCAGCTCGAAATCCTGAGGCTGAGCGCCGGCGCGGCGCTCGCGGATACTCTCGGCATGCTGACTGCGAAGCCATGCCTTGATGCCGTCGGCGTCCTCGTCCTTACCTAGCTCGGCCAGCGCTTGGACCCTGTCCCGCCAGACGTTGTTGGCGCGGGTGCGCCTCTCCGCATCCGTAATGTTTGCTAGGAGATATCCCTTCAACATGTCGGCGGGCGTCAAAGACAGCCCGCGATCGTTCATCGTCTCGAAAATCGTATAGGCGTCGCTATCGGTGTAGGCCGTGATCTCCACAAGATGCACGTTCTCGATAAGCCAGTCAGCGAAGTAGGGGAGGGCCGCCCCGGCAACGTCCTCGGGAAAGAGGCTCTCGATGTCGGCATAACGCGCAAGAATGTTGGCGACCGATTCCGAACCATCTCCCTCGGGGGGCTCGTCCCCCCGATAGAGCGCCTCCATGCAGGCGGCACGCTCTGGAATATCGAGATTAAACGAGCGCCGTCCGCGTTGTAGCGAGAAAATGAGGTCGGTGATCTGTCCTTTCTGCTCTGCATCAGGGAGGTGGTGGTGTAGGAAAATTAAAAGCAGCGTCAGCGTCGTAAGCCGCTGTTGTCCGTCGATGATGTACTTCTGTCCCTGCTTGTCACTGATGATGACTGATCCAAGAAAGTAGTGACTATAATGAGCTACTGCATCACGCTCATCGCTGTCGTCATAGCTGTCGAGAAATTTTTGCATCAGATCGTCAATAAGTTCTCTGACCTGCTTGCGTTGCCACTTGTATTCGCGTTGGTAATAGTCGATCGAGTACTTTCGATTAGATAGCAGCTCCTGGACAGTACGGCCATGCCCGTCGATCTCTCGTGACGCCTGAGTATCCGAATTCATCAGATCCACCCGTACTGAGGGATTTAAAGTGGTTGTTGCCCTCCATATCGAAAGGCCACCACCAGGAGGCGTTCATAACGATCCTCGGCTCAATATGCCGCAAAAATGATTCCGCCTTTTCCGGGTTGTACCGGTCGCGGTGCCAAGCGGCCTTCTATGTCGAGATAGGCGCGCAATCCCGCCGCGGCTTGGGGATTGATCGCCAGCGCGCCGCGCCCGCCCCCTTGCGTGTCACCTGCAATGAATCGTGACCGCGATTCTGATGCAGGTCCCCGACTGTGAGTGCGGCGATCCGGCTCAGCGCAACCCGACCTGCAAGCCCACCGACAGAATCGGGTGATCGGGGAAGCCGGCGATCGTACCTTCGGATAGCAAATCGAGCAATTTGGGCGCCTCGGCTTTCGAGAAGGTGGCGGTCGTCCCTTCGTCGCGCTTGATCGTTAGCCGCTCGACCTCGCCCACCGGATTACGCGGCGCACGGCCGTGGCGCACCAGGTGCTTGTCAAAGCGGTGACAAGGCCGCGAGCCAGTGGCGGTTCGTCGACAGCACCGCCCCTTTTCGACAGCCAAAGCTGAGCGATGTGCGAAACTCGGTCGGAGGCAATCTCGGAGCCGAGCGCGGCCGGCAAGGTGCTGGTGTCGTCGGTCATCGGGTCGTGCGCGCGGTCCGTAACCGTGCCGGATTGCCAAAGGCGACGGCCCTGGCCGGAATGTCGCGGGTGACGACGCTCCCGGCGCCGATCAGCGCATCATCGCCGATGCTCACCCCCGGCAGGATGATCGCGCCGCCGCCGATCCAGACATTGCGCCCGATGCAAATAGGGCGGCCAAACTCCAACCCGGCGGCCCGGCTGGCGGCATCGCGGGGATGATCGGCCGCCAGGAGTTGCACCGCCGGGCCGATCTGCGTCTTGTCGCCGGTGTCGACCGCGACGACGTCGAGGATCACGCAGTTGAAGTTCAGAAAGACGCCGGCGCCGAGACGGATGTTGAAGCCGTAATCGCAATGGAATGGCGGCCGGATCACCGCCGCCTCGCCGACCGCGGCGAAGCGCTCCAATAGCAGCGCGCGGCGTTCCGAGTCGGAAGCCGCCAGAGCTGCATTATAGCGCGCGAGCCAGCGATGAGTTGCCGCCCGCTCCGCTTCGAACTCGCGGTCGCCGGCGTCGTACAGCTCGCCGGCGAGCATCTTGTCCTTTTCGCTCCGTGCTCGGCCGCTCACCCTGCCCCCCGTGTTGCTCTCCTGTAGGTCCCGATCGCCCGGTTATCGCGCAGGCGGGGGCCGACGATAGATCTGCCTCAATCGCATGATATGTCCGCGCCCGAAGAAACCTCCGCCGGGCGAGCGAGGGCCGGCGCACCGGCTGGCATTTTGGATGGCGCAGAATGTGTTTCGTTGGTTTGTTGATGCTGTGCTCGACGGTCCTGAGCCGATTTCCGGGGTCGGCGGGTGTTCCCGATAATTCCCGGTTCGGCGCGATCAATTCCCGGTTATGCCGGTTCGAATTCCCGGTTTTGCGGCTACGGGAATTCGTCCGCAACACTTTGAGTCAGTTGTATGTTTTCGTGCATAAGCGGCGGGCTCAGGGCCCCAATCGACAAATTCCCGGTTATTTTCGCGGTTCACGGGAGTTTGCCCGCCGATGGCAAAGTCGCCCATTTCGGCCAACGCCGAAACGGGCGGGGCAGCGCTGTCAGCCGCTGGTATGCTTGCGGATGAAGCCCTTGATCCGCTCGATCGCGCGTGCCGCGTAGGGGGCGTCGGGCTTGCCGGTCATGAAGCCGTGATTGGCGCCCTCGTAGAGTTGCAATTCGACTTCGCCGCCGGCCTTATGCCAGGAATTGGCGAAGTGGCGCATCAGCTCGACCGGGACCCATTCGTCCTTGTCGCCGCCAAACACTAGGGCCGGCGGCAGGTGGACCGTTTCGCCGCGATCGAGCATCCGCGGCGGGTTGCCCTCTGCCATCGCCGCCGCGTCGCCCCAGAAATTATGGTGATTGTCGAGGAGTTCGGCGTTGCCTGCCTGTTTCGCCAGCTCGTAGCGCAACAGCGGGTCGAGCACCCCCCAGCCCGAAATGACAAAAGCGGGCTTGGCGTCGATCGCCGGGGCGTCGGCCAGCCACAGTGCCGAATAGCGCGGGTCGTCGGGCCGCATCGCCGCCAGCAACACCTGATGTCCGCCGCTCGATGTGCCAAAGCTGCCGACCCAATCGGCCCGGCTGCGGTATTCCCGGGCGTTCGCCTTCAGCCAGCGGGTGGCGAGGTTGAGGTCGGCGAGCGAGGCCGGGTAGGGGGCTTCGGGCGGCATGCGGAAATCGATCGAGGCGACCAGGATGCCGCTCGCAGCCAGGGCCTTGGCGATGAAATCGTTATCCGTGCGGTCCTTGTTGACCCAGGCGCCGCCATGGACCTGCAGCAATCCGGGGAACGGTCCGGTGCCGCTAGGCCGGTAGAGCCGCGCCAGCATGGCCCGGCCACTCTGGCGTTGGTATTCGACGTCCTCGATCTGGACATCGTGGCGGGCGTCGGCTTCGGCGGTCATCGGCATTTGCAGCTCCTCGCACCGTGGTCCTGCGGACATCCTAGCGATCGCGCCGGCCCGAATTTACCGATCAGCGGCGTAGCCGGTCCAGCGCCATGCGGGTCATCGGATCGTCCTGGTGCAGCCGCAGGATCTGGCGCTCCAGTCGCTCTTTCACAGCCGCGGCCTCGGGAAAGTCGCGATCGGTCCAGAAGCGCTTGGCCGGGGCGAAATAGCCGACCGTGTCGAGAAAGGCGACCGCGAAATAATAGCCCTCGGGGATCAATTCGCCGACCGCGCGCATTACCACCGTCCCATCCGCGGCGATCGCCCGTTCCAGGCACCACGACAGCAGGCGTTCGATTTCGCGCCGCGCCCGGCATCGCTGATCCGGTCGCGCCTCGGGCCAACCGAGCTGGAACAGCACCGCGACATCGTAATTGTTGTGGCTGGTCATACCTTCGTCGTCGAGCCAGCCGTTCGGGTAGCGGTCGTCGCGGATCTCGATCAGGGTATCGATCAGACGGGGCCAGTAACCGATCCGGCCTTCGAGGTAGCGCGCCATGTGAAAGGTCAGGCTGAGATCGGCGGTGCGCCACAGCCGCCCGTCGCTCTCGTAATCCGCGCCGAAGAACCCCGTCGTCGGGTCTTGCCAGCGAATAATGAAGCGGCGGATCGCAGCTTCGAGATCCGGATGCCACGAATAGCCCGGCGGGCGGCGGCGCAGGATCAGCCGGACCAAATCGGCGGTGGCAAAGTTCAGCTCCTTGCGGCGGTCGACGCCGTCCACAGCGAGGCGCGAGACCAGAAGGCTGTCGAGGTAGCCCGTCAGCCGGTTGGGATCGTTGACCTGATCGAGAAAGCGCGGCGGTCGCGCGCCGGCCCCGGCATCCTCGGCGAGCATCAGATCGATCGAGGAATCGAGCTTGAGAAACCACACCTCAGTGCCGGCGCCGTAGCTGCCGTCCTCGTCCGGACAAAGACCGTTCGGCGGCTGCGGCGACGCGGCCGCGGCGCGCAGCCGAACGAGCGAAGCAGCGGCCGCCAGCGGCATCGCCGGTGTATTGCAGCCGCCAGCGGACCTCCCCGAGCGCCTGACGCAGAAACGACGTGTCGCGCCCGGCGCTCTCGTCGTGGTCGAGTCGTGCCTTCGATCGTGCGCAGTTCCGGCTCCGCCCGGCGGGTAAGCTCGGCTATCGCAGGAAATTGCGCGGCTATCGCCTGCTGCGGGGACCAGCCTCTGGGAGCACGCAGGATTGCGGCCGGACTCTGGCGTTCCATCATTCCGCGGGATGCGCGGCGGGCGACCCGGCGCCCCTCGCATCGGCTTTCACAGCCAACCGGACGGGTTGCAGCAACGACCCGAAAGCGGTCACACAGAACAGCCCGGCAAAGGCGATGACGATGGCCAAGGTGAGCGGGCTGCCGCTGTGTCCGAGCGACAGCGCGGCGGTACAGCCAGCGGCCCCAATGATCTGGAAGAAACTGCTGAGCCCTGAAGCGGCGCCGAGCATGCTGGAATTGCCCCCCAGACTGCCGGCCGCCGCGTTGGGGGTGATCAGCCCGCTGCCGCAGCAGACAAAGATCATAGGTCCGACGACCGCATACGGGCCGGCGACCTGTAGCAGTGCCAAAAACACCATCAGCAAACCCGCCGGCAGCAATACCGTGGCGCCGATCGTGATCAGCCGGTTGACGCCATACCGGCCGGCCAAGCGATTGGAGAGAAAGCTGCCGGCAAGGAAGCCCAACGGCGGCAGTGCGGCGTAATAGCCGTACCGCGCGGGGCTCACGCCGTAGCTTAGGATCAGCACCGCCGGGGCGCCGGCGGCAAAGATGTGCGAACCGGCATGGGCGCCGGCGGCGGCGAGCGCGTAGCCGAGAAACCGGCGGGTGCCGATCAAGGTGCGATAGCTCGCCAGCATCCGCTGTCCGACGGCACCTGCGGCCGGCTCCGGGCGGTGGTCGGGCACGCAGCGGATCATCAACGTGATGGCGACGCAGGCGAGCACAGCGACGACTACGAAATTGGCGCGCCAGCCGAGCCATTGCTGCACATACCCGCCAAGCACCGGAGCCGCCACCTGCATCAGGGTAGCGGCGATCCCGCGCCCGGCAATGACCCGGGCCGCGGCCGTGCGGCCCCAGATATCGCGGGTGATGGCGCGTCCGACGACCATCCCGGCGCAGGCGCCGATGCCTTGCAGGACCCGAGCCGCGATCAGGAAATTGATGCCGGGGCTGGCGGCGCAGGCAAGACTGCTGACAGCACCCAAGGCCAGACCGCAGAGCACCGTGCGCCGCCGTCCAAGACGATCCGACAACGGCCCCAAGACCAGCATGCTGACCGCGTAAGCCAATAGATAGGCGACGAAGGTGAACTGCACCCGAGCGACCGTGGTGTCGAGCGCGTGGGCGATCGCCGGCACCGACGGTACGTAAATGGTCGAAGCGACGGTCCCTACCGAAAATGACAAGGTAAGGCTCAGCAACACGCAGCGGCGACGCAAGGTGGTGAAGCCATCTGCCGCCAGTGAGGGGCCGTCGGATCGGTCAGGCATGATCGCGGCTCATCCGCACGTCCCTATGAGAATACCCTGGATTGGGCGGTGCGAACCTTACGGGAAAACCCTGTCCGGCCGCACGCAAACCCCGGGTTCGATAGCCCCGCCGCGGCAGCCCGGACAATCGGACTGGGCGGCGCGCAAGCCAATGATCGAGCGGTGCGACCGGCAATACCAGCTCGCTTCCGTCGCAGTCGGGCAGCAACAGCACCGTCAGGCGGCCGGTTCCGGCCGGCCAGATGACCTGCAGCCGCCGGATCGGGGCGCCGGCGGCGCGCTGTCCCGCGCGGTCTTCACGGCGAGGCAGCTCGGAAACCAGGACACCGTCGCTGATCGTGCGGCCGTGAAGCTGGTGCGCGGGACCGCAAGCGAATGAACGCGGGGGCGGCGGCAGCGCCAGCTCGAAGCGGGCGCCGGCAGGTTCTAGGATTTGGGCGACTAGGTAGTCGTCGCCAAACCGAAACCGGGCAAGCGATCCGGCCACCGTCACCGGCTCAGCGGCGGTATGGATCGCCCAAGCGACATCGCTGCAGCTGTCCGGATCAGCCTCGTCCTGGATCACGACCTGCCGGCCGATCAAGGCAGCGCCGCGCCGGACCGTGCCTGCCGGCTTGTCATACGCCGCGGACAAGTCGAACACAGCCCACTTGCAGTCGCCTTCGACACAGCTGCCGATGATCCTGGCGGGCGAATTGGGCACCTGGTCTCGCCCGCCGATGGTCAATGTATTATGCCCGGCCGCCTGCGAGCGATAGTACTGCCAGCGCGGACCGGATCTGGCGTCGTTGCCGTGATCGAAATAGCCCGGCAGGTCATAATCGTCGGAACCAAGATCGGTGACCCAGCGATGTCTCGCGCCGTCGAGGATGAAAGTCCCGGCATCCGCCTGGGCGTGCAGGATCAAGTCTTCAGGATGCGGCGCGCCGCCGCTCAGTGGGGCGGATACGTTGCCGCCCTTGACCGCCAAATAGACGGGACGCGCCGACGGTTCGCAGGACCACGTGTTGCGGAGGCAAGCGAGATCGGCGCTGTGGAAGATCTTGCCGGTGGGCAGGTCGAGCGTCATCGGGCAGGCTTTCGCCGGCTTCGGCCAAATCGTCGCGAACGGCAGATGCCACCCATCCGGCTCGCCGAGCAGCCAACCGTCGATCGGCCGGCCAAAGCGGCAGGCCAGCCACGCGAGCGGGCTCACATCGAAATTATGCTCCGAGTCACCGAAATTGAAGGCAGCCCCAAACGGTCCCACCGCGTGCAGCGCCAAGTCGCCGGTTTGGGCAAAGCCCGGGCGATCGGCGAGGCCAAAGCTGTCGCCCAAAGTGCTTTCCAACGCGGCGACCATTAGACCGGCATAGCGCATCGCCAGCGACCAATAGCTGAGGCCCTCGCGCCAAGCCCCATCCGGCGCCAAGGCGGCGAAAACATTCCACGCCGAGTTGAGGCTCAGTTGCACCAGATTTGCCGATAGCTCGCGGTGACGGCGCAAGACGGCGAGCGCAGCAATCAAAATCGCGGAGTTCGAAACGAGTGTGCAGTTGTCGCGGCGCTTTGGCCACAGCATCGTGGGGTCAGTGTAGGCTGCGTAGGCCGGCTCGAGCACATTGCGCAGGATGGCGTTCTCGGTCGCCCGTCGTTCTGCCGCCGTCAGCTTGTCGAAGAGCCAATCGTAGGCGAGAGCAACGGCGACAGCGATTTCACCGCAATCGAGAAACGAGCGGATCACCACCCGCTCCTTCCAGCTCTCCGCGGCGATAAATCCGGCAAGCGCGTCGCGTGTCGCGGCGAGTGCCGCTTCCGCTAGGGCGCTCTGCGCGGTCAGGGCGATGAATGCGGTATTGATCAGCCGCCGGGCTCGGCGCTTCAGCGCCGCGCGCCGTTCGCGCGGCGGAGGGTCCGGGATTTCCGACAGAATTCGAATTGCGCGTGCATGCATCCCCGGATTGGCCGCGGCTGAACGGCGAATCCCGGCAAGGGCGTTGCGGCGAAACAACAGATAGGGGTGGCGTGCGCCGAAACGTGCCAACGCCATTGCGGTGCGCGCAAAGTCCGGTCCCTCGGCCGCTTCGATTAGGGGCGAGCGCACGCTGTCGAACGACAATCGAATTCCCCGAGCCCTGTGTGACCAATTGTAACGTTCTATGACAGCGTGTCACATTCAAAATTTTGATCCGGCTGCCGCAAAGCGTCATCACGGATGCTGAGAGCATGGTCCACTCTATCGAAGCGACAGTTAATTTTGCCCTTCGTCCCGTTGAATGCCGGTGCGGACGAAATTTCGCGATCAGGCCTGGGCGAGGAGCTTTGCAAGAAAATCCTCCTTCCAGGCGGCGAGGTTGAATTTCCCGCGCAGAGAGACCTTGGATCGATCCTTATGCATCAGGTTCAAGGCCATATGCCGCAAGATCGCCAGGTTATAAGGGCTGTTGTCCATGCGGCTCCTGACCTGATCTTCGTTCATCACGACGTTCAAGGCCCAATGTAAACGGTTCTCGACGCCCCAATGGGACCGTGCGACCTGGCCGAGTTGTTCAGGCGAAAGCGGAGAGCTCAATAGGTAATAGGCAGTCTCGGTGGTGGTTTTCTGAGACCTGTTCCCGGTCGTCGCTCGAGTACGGACGACCCTGCCGACGGCAGACAAACCTGGCCATCGGTGCCGCGCCTGCAACCGCTCGATATCGGTCGATACCGAACTGGTGCGGGTCTCGCTGCGGCCGTGATCCTTGTCGAGCGTCGAGTGGCTGGCCGCTCTTTCAAGTTCGGGAGCAGCGAAGAACCGGATAACGTCGGCGTGCAGCGCAGGATGGTTGCCTTTGAGGGCTAGAACATAGTCGCCGCCCTGGCTGGCAATCAGCTGGCCGATGTCTCGTTGGCAATTGAGGGCGTCAGTGGTGACAATCCTGCCGTGCAACTCCAGCTTCTTCAATAATTCGACGACAGCGGTGCTCTCCCCGGTCTTTGCCGTCGTAGCGATTTGGGCAAGCACCAAGCGAGTGTCGCAGCACCACGCGCTGATCATGTGCAGTGCTGATCCGCGTTGCGTCTGGCCTAGCGGTCGGCGCAGCACCTTGCCGTCGATGGCGATAACGCCAGTACTGGTTTCGCTGAACCGCGTCATGAACCGCTGGAAGCAGGCGCGAAACTGATCGGGGTCGAGTTGCCGAAACACGCGGCTAAAGGTGTCGTGGCTTGGGACGCCGTTCTTGAGCTGCAGGAAATTGCCGAGGAATTCCTGCTTGGCTTCGGCGAATACAGCCATGTCAACCGCGGTCTGTCCCCCGGACAGAACCGCACATAAAGCGATCATCAGGATTTCCCAAAGGTCGTGACGCCTGGCGTGCATGCCGCGCGGATCCGTCAGTTCGGCGAACCATTCGTCGAACATCGGCATCGCGCCTTCCACTGCACCGGTGCCGGAAACCTCACTTTCGGCGCGCCGCTTCCCGGCGCGAGCCGCAGGTGCCACGATAGGCGCGTCGCCGCGGGTCAAGCTATCGGACGGAGTCCTCCGGGGCTGTTTCCTTGTTGAAGCGGACGCGCTTTGCGTAAGTGACGATGCTCTCGCCGCTTGCATTGGACGGACCTTTTGCCGCATTGCCCGAGTGTCGGTTGGCCTCGGATTTAGCTGAGCACGAAGATTTTCGTTCGGCCGGAGTAATGTACATCGACATTGTCCGTCGTTTTGCTTTCTTCTTTCGAACTCAGAGGCATTGTGTTCAGTCAGTACGTCGTCTGCAATTGCGTCACTAGTCCGTCAAAAATGAAATTGACTCTAAACGGACATATCCTTATTGGAATCTGGCGAAAGGCGAGCACCAAATCTGTCCCTGGGGTTGATAATTACTCGTGTGTTGGCTCGTTTTTCGGAACCATTCTGGTGGCAAGACCTGGCTTCCCTGATTACGGCGACACGTATTCGAATACGGCAGAATTCGCCGTGAGCGAAATCGTCGATTAACAATTTGTCGTGCAGATTTTGTCTGACGGCGTCTGTGACGGCTTTCTGACGGTTGGCGCGATAATGTTGGTTAAGAACTTGCCGAAAAGCACAGGCAGGGCAGGATTGCGCGATCCGGTCCGGACGGCGCGCTGACACGAGCCGACCCAAATTGGGGGTGTAGCTTAGATGCTGATCAGAGACCTCGCCACGACAGCGGGGGGCGACGTGCAGATCTCCTCCGCGACTGTTGTCTGGGAGGATCGAAGCTTTCCCGATCAGGTGCTTACGTTTGAAGTTTCCGATCCTGCTTCATGTGACGGCAACGGGAGCGGTCCGGCGAAGCGGGACGACGGACCTGGCGCAGATGCGTTTCTCGCCGCCTGCTTCCCCCTCGCCGCGGTGCATGGTGAAGCCAGGATCCGAATCGAGGGGCAACCCTGCCCAATGTTGGTCGAAGGGCTGCGCACGGTTCACGCATGGTGGACGAGCTGGGGAGGAATGCCTGCCTCCGCTCCGGAGATCGAGACTATCCCGCGTAGCCACGGCAACGTCCTCGAAGGTTCGCGGCGCTCCGTCGCGTTTCTGTCCGGGGGCGTCGATGGGCTTCACATGCTGATGCACAATCGGCGCCTCTATCGCGAGGACGACCCGGCCTACATCCGCGACGCATTGTTCATCCACGGGTTCGATATCGGAAAACGTGCCCGCGATCCCGAGAACGAGCGCTTCCGCATGGCCCTGCGGCGCCTCAAACCGGTGGCAGTCGAGATCGGCATCCGGATCATCCCGTGCCGCACCAACCTTCGTCATCTTCCGGTACCGCCGGATTTCTGGGAGCATCGCCACACGGGGGCCGCATTGGCTGCCGTCGGGCATGCGGCGATCCGCGGTCCGGCGCTGCTGTTCATCGGCGGCTCATATCCAGTGAACGCGCCGATCCCGTGGGGATCGCATCCCGCCGTCGACGGCCTGTTCTCGAGCCAGCGGGTTACTGTGATCCATGAGGGCTCGCGCTTTTCACGCCTGCAAAAGGTGCGCGATATCGCCGCTTGGCCGGCGGCACTGGCGGCATTGCGGCCGTGTCCGGCAAAACCCGGGACTCATGCCAATTGTGGAAGATGCGAGAAATGCTTGCGCACTCGCCTCGAGTTGCTCGCCGCCGGCGTCGAGGAGACCGCAGCGTTTGGCCCGAGCTACACCCCGATCGAGCTCTGGGAGGAGGCAGCCGCTTCGGATGTCGCCGATAGAGCAATCTTTTATCGGGATTTGCTGCCGGCTTTGAGAACCCGTGGGTTTGAACCACTCTGCCGCGTCATCGAAGAGAAGCTCGCGTCTGATCAACCGCGCGAGCAGCTCGAGCTGGCAGCCGCTTGAGTGCCGCGGGCTACTATACACTTGATGGTTGTCCAAACTCGGCCCAAGATGCGAATATGCTTGTTGGCCGAGGTCGACAGTTGCGGCGTAGCTGTACATTGGGACGGTGGTGATGGCACTGCTGATCAGCCTCCTCGGACCGTTGGTAATCGAGAGCGATGAACGCCGGCTCGGGAAGGTCCCGAGAAAGGCGCGCGCTCTCTTGGCTTATCTGGCGGCTCACGCGCAGGGGGGACGGCCGGTCAGCCGGGAACGGCTCTCCGACCTGTTATGGCCTTATCAAGGTTCGGACCAAGCGCGCCACAGCCTGCGCAACTGCCTGTTGGAGCTGCGCAGAGCTTTGAGCGAGAGCGCCGGGCGGCACTTGGCGGCCGAGTTCGCCAATTGCCGTCTCCAAGACGTCGATGTCGACGTCGATCGTTTCGAGAAACTCGCGCGCTCGTCGGATCGCGCCGACCTGCTCCGCGCCGCCGAACTCTACCGCGGCGAGTATCTGGCCGATTTCGTCATTGATTCAGAGCCTTTCCAAGAATGGCTTGCAGCCGAGCGAGACCGCACGCTCGATCTGATCTGCAGTGTCTTGCAGCGCTTGACGGCGCTGCAAGACGAGGCGGGCGAACATGATGCAGCAATCCAGTCGGCGCGCCGTCTGGCAGCGCTCGACTCCCTCTCGGAGATCGGCCAGCGAGCGCTGATCCGTGCCTATGCCCATGCGGGAAGGCGGCCGGAGGCGCTACGGCAGTACCGTACTTGTGCCGAGATCCTGAAGCGCGAGCTTGGGGTCGCTCCCGACGCCGAAACCCAGGCGCTCGCCAACGAAATCGCGCGTTCGGGCGGCAGCGGCGAGTTGATGATAAATGGCTGGCCGGCGGCCGCGCCAGTTCGTGAGACGAACGGGGCGTTGAATGCGCTGGGTAGACCCTCCGACAAACCCGAAACTCTACGGTTCCCAACGCCCATCCCGAAGAGAGGCGGCGCGCAGTGGCCATGTGTGCTGCCAAATATCGGCGTTGCGGTCGCGCCGGTGCGCAATCTGACGGGCGATCGCGATCAGCAGTATTTGGTAGAAGCCTTTACCGACGATCTCGTCACCGATCTCCACCGCCGGGGCCGTGGGCTGGCGCTCGCGCGGCTGCCGGAGGGGCCGCACGCGGTCGGAAATGGGATCCGAGCCAGCGCCAGCGAGCAGGGAATCGAGTATGTCGTCACCGGGAGCGCTCAGCGCAGCGGCCATACGCGGCTCCGGGTCAACATGCAGATCAGCAATGCAGCTACGGCGGAATTCTGCTGGGCGGATCGGTTCGAGTTTGATCCGGATGATCTCGAGCCGATACAGACCAAAATCACCCGGCAGATCTCGCGCGAGCTTCACCTCCTCGCCTTGCAACAGGCAAGCCGCCATGCTGCGACGGCATTCGGCGGCGATTTTGGCGTCAACGAGTGTCTTTCCCGGGCAACGGTTGCGATCAAGGGCAGGATCTCCCCGGAATTGACCGCCGAGGCACAAAGTTGGCTCCTCGCCGCGCTGGCGCACGACCCCCGCAATGTTGAGGCGCTTTCCGGCCTGGCCGTGACTTGCCAGCATCTGGTCAGCAACCCCTGGTGGGGCGATCCGCATGCGGTCGCGGCGTCATCCGACCTCGGCCGCGACGTTATCGCGTTGGCGCTCGACCTTGCGCCGGGGCATGCCCTTGCGAAGTGTATCCAAGGCTTGTTGCATTCTGCGGCGGGGCAATTGGAACAGGCGGAGGGGGCCATCGAGCAGGCGCTGGCGCTGGACCCCGGGCTTGGGCTCGCCCACGGGTTCGCCGGGTACAATGCGGCCCTCCTCGGTCGCGCGCACGAGACGCTGCCGGCAGCCGAGCGGGCGATGCGCCTCGATCGAACGGATCGGCGTCAGAGCATCTTTTTGTTTTACGCCGGATTCGCCGAACTTCTGCTTGGCCGAACCGAGGAATTGATCGCTTTGTTGCGAAAATCACTGGACCGCAACCCGACTTACGGAAGCGCACAGCTTTTTTTGATGGCCGCGTTGTCGCTGCTCGGTCGATCGAGCGAAGCCGCGCGAGCGGTGACGTCGTTTCGCGAGCAATTTCCCGATTACCCGCCGAACGCTTTCGAGCAGCTGTGGTTGTCGCGATCGGCCTCGCTTATCTATCGCGCGCAGATCGCCCCGGTATTCGAGAAGATTCGCAGCCTCGGCATCGCCGGCTAGGGCTGCTTCACCTATTCGAGCCGCCGCCACCGCCCTCCAGATTCCCCGGGCCAAAGTTAAGCGGGCATTATCTGCCTGTGGCCGGCGACCACGGCTCGGGTGCGCGCGGTTCGAGATCGGTCACGACGTCGATGACCACCGGTTCGCCGGCGCCGAGCGCCTCGGCTAGGGCCGGTGCAATCTCACCGGGCCGCTCGACCCGAATGCCGCGCACCCCAAAGCTGCGCGCGACCGCGGTGAAGTCGGTCGGCCCAAAGCGCACCAGCGCTTCGCCGCGGCCCGGCCTGTTGCCGGCGATCCGACGCACCCCGGTCAGATTTTGGCCAAAGCCCGAATTGTTGTTGACCACGACGACCGCGGCGATGCCACAGCGGTGCGCCGATTCGAGTTCGGCGAGGTGGTAATAAAACCCGCCATCTCCGGTGAAGCAAAGCACCGCCCGATGTGGCGCCGCGCATTTGGCACCGAGCGCAGCCGGAAACGACCAGCCCAGCGATCCCGCGGCGCGCAGATAGGTCTGCCCAGCCCCGTTAAAGTCGATCATCGTCCCGGTCCAGATGCCGGAATACCCGGTATCGGCGACCAGGATGCCGTCCGCCGGCAATGCCTTGGTGATTTCCGCGCACAGCCGCTCGACCCTGATCGGCGCCCGGTCGTCGTTGACTAGCCCCGCCATGGTTGTGCGCCAGTCAGCCATGATCGCCGCCGCCTCCTCGGCAAAGCTGCGATCGCGTGCGGGCCGGCCGACCGTCTCGACGAGGCGAGCGAGAGTGGCCTTGGGGTCGCCGACCACCCCGATCGTATTTGGATAGCTGCGCCCGATCTCGAGCGGATCGGAGTCGATCTGCACGATTTTCGTGGCGAGCGGCGGCACGGTCCAATTCAAGGTGACCTGGTCGCCAGTGTCGCAGCCGACATAAAGCACGAGGTCGGCGCTGTGAACGATGCGGTTGGCGGGTGGCGCCGAATAGCTGCCGGGAACGCCGGCGGCCAATGGATGGCGCGACGGGATGAGGGCCCGCGCGCCGAGCGAGGTCGCCACCGGTGCGGCCAGCGCCTCCGCCAACGCGAGGACCTCGGGCCCGGCCTGCGAGGCCAGGGCGCCATCGCCCGCGACGATCGCCACCCGCCCGGCGCTGGTCAGCGCCGCCGCGGCACGCGCCAGATCGCGCTCGTCGCCGACCGGCCGGTGGGCCGGGATTCTGCCGGGCCTCGGGGTCGATGACCGTCGGCTCGCCCGTCTGGCCGAGTTCGATGACGTCGCCCTGCAAGCCGCAGAAATCGAGATGAGTCGGTCGCGGCGTGTCTGCCAACGCCGCGCGCCAGGCATGGCGCAGCAGGCGCGGCAGGTCGGCGGTCGAATCGACCGGGGCCGAAAATTTGGTGACCGCGGCGAACAGCGGGGCGTGGGCGATTTCCTGATAGCTGTTGCGGTGCTGGAATAACGGCTCCTTGCGCCCGGTCAAGGCGACGACCGGGGTGCGTCCGAGATAGGCGTCTTGCAGTCCCGAAGCCAAATTGGCCGCGCCCACCGACTGGGCCATGCACACGCCCGGCTTCCCGGCGATGCGGGCGTAACCGTCGGCCATATAGGCTGCGGCCTTTTCGGAGTGGGCGAGAATGCGCGTCACTCCCAGATCCTCGAATTCCATCAAGGTGCGGCGCATACACGATTCGACAAAGAAAACGTGCGTCATCCCGGTCCCGGCCAGCGCCCGCGCCAGCCATTGCGCGCCATTGATGGTTCGCTGTTCGCTCAATCCGATTTCCTCCCGCTGGGGTCGCGGGCGACCCGCCCGCGCTTTGACCTCCCGCGCTTTGACCTAAAGCGTCAGGCCGCCATCGACAATGATCGTCTGGCCGGTAATCATCGCCGCTCCGGCGCACAGAAAAAATATAGTCTCGGCGATATCCTCGGGCCGGCAGGCGCGCTTCAAAGGCGTGCGCTCGATCGAGGTTTGCTTGCGGTCAGCCGGCCAGTCCTTGTTCCACGGGCTGTCGACAAATCCCGGCGCCACCGCATTGACGCGGATTTCCGGGGCCAAGGTGCGCGCCAGGCTGCGCGTCAAATTGATCAGCCCGGCCTTGCTCGTCGCATAGGGAATGCTGCTCCCGGAACCCATCACCCCGGCGATCGATGCGGTGTTGCAGATCGCACCCTGTGCCGCCTTTAGCGCCGGCGCCGCGGCATGGGCACAGCGGAACGGGCCGATCAGATTGGTGGTCAGGATTGTCGACCAGAAGTCTTCAGTCAGCGCGTCGAGATCGGAAAATGGGATCGGTGTCGGGGTCGCCGGTGTTCCGGCGTTGTTGATGAGGAAATCGAGCCTGCCGAGAGCGTCGATCGCGCTCGCCACCATCCGTTCGGCCTGGCCCGGCTGCGCCACATTGCCGGCTGCGGCTATGGCCTTGCCGCCCTGAGCCTTCAACCGTTCGACCGCTGCCGGCCCACGCGAATCGTCGGGGAGATGGTTCACCGCGACTGTCGCACCGCAGCGGGAAAATATCTCGGCGGCGGCGAAGCCGATTCCCGACGCCGCTCCGGTAACCAGCGCCGTTTTGCCGGCGAGATCCGCACTGATCATGTCGTCCCCCTCACAGCGATCGGGTGCTCCGCAGCATGCCCCCGCGGTTCCGCCTGTCAAGCCGTCGCCGGCATCTCGGGTCGGTGGCTGGTTGCGCTGGTCAGAGGAGATCGCGCGCCCGCTCCAGTTGTTCGAATTCGCCGTAGTGCGAGACCAGCAGCACCTCGTCGAAACCCAACTGCTCCATTCGCTTCAACCGCCGACGCGCCTCATCGGGGGGACAGACCAGCGCGACGTCGGTGGCGGCTGCGAGCTCCGCGGATTCCGGCCGGTTGTCGAGGTCGACGCCGACATTGGCAAGGACGGCATTGGTGCCACCCGCCTCGCGGTAGATGCGCATGCCATGCTCGAGATCGTCCCAGCTGCTGAAGCGCCCGGATGGCGTCCAGCCTTGGCACTCGTTGGCGGCAAAGGTGATCCAGCGCGGACTGCGCCAGGCGCCCATCAGGATCGGCGGGCCGCCCTCGCATCCCGGCCAGATCGACAGCACGCCGCCATTGACCGGCTCGCCGCGCCATACCTTGCGCATGGTTTCGAGACCGATCCTCATCGCGCGGAAGCGGTGGTCGTAGTCGAGCCCCAATAATTCGAAATCGGCTCGCGTCGAGCCGCTGCCGACGCCGAGGCGCAGCCGGCCGGCGGACAATGCCTGAACCGATTGCACGCGATGGGCCAGCTCGACCGGTTGGCGCAACGACAGCTGCAGCACCCCGATGCCGAGTTCGACGCGCTCGGTCACCGAGGCCAGAACCGCCAACTCCACCAGCGGATCGAGCGTAGGCCGCCCGCGACCCATCGAATCCCCGACCCATATCCCGGGAAAACCGGCGGCTTCAATGCGGCGGGCATAATCGGCTGCGCGCGCCAATAGCCGGTCATGCGGCCCCACGCCCGCGCCGAAACGGATCATCGTGCTGATTTTCACCAAATTCCCCTGTTTCTCGATGCCATTGAGCCCAGCATGCAGCATCTTTACCGAGGATGCCAGCCGCCGAACTGTCAACCCGGACATGCGGGCGGGAGCTATGGTATCGTCTCCGCGGTAGGTCGACACGCGTCCAAATCAGGGAGGGTAGAATGGACACGATCGAGAAATCCCCGGCATCGATGGCCAAGGGCTTGTTGTCGCGGCTGCCTTCGCGCTTGCATCACAACGCCTTTGTCGTGAAGGACCATGAGGCCAACCGGCGTTTCTTCGAGGATCTGCTCGGCATCCCGCTGGTTGCTACTTGGTGCGAAAGGAACTACAGCGCCGATCTCGGGCGCGAGGTCGAGTTCTGCCACACGTTCTTCGGCATGGGTGACGGCGGCGCGCTCGCGTTCTTCCAGTTCGCGGACCCGGAGATGTACGAGCTGACCCAGGCCGAGAAGCCGGCCAAGGTCGGGCGCCACTTCCACATCGCGTTCAAGGCTGAACCGGATACCTACGACGAGTTGAAGCAGCGCCTCGAAGCGGCCGGCGAGCAATACCGCGAGACCAACCACGGCTATTGCAAATCGATCTATGTCGCCTCGCCCGACGGGCTGATCGTCGAATTCACCCAGGACCCGGACGACGTCGACGCGATCGACGCGATCCGCCGCGCCGACGCGCATAGCGAACTCGCGCGCTGGCTCGCCGGCGACCGCCACACCAACAACGAATTGCGCGGCCGCCATATCTGACGCGCCCCTCACCCCGGCCCTCTCCTCGCTCGCGGGGAGAGGAAACAGCCCGCTCGGAAGAACGGAGAGGGTGCAAGTCGCCTGCTGGTTTGGCCAAATCTCAACAATTTACAGTTATGTAGCTCCTAAGTGATTGCTGCGTCCGCAGCAAATCAGCAGCAGATTCTCTCCAATAGGTTGCGGAGTACGACCAGGTCCCGGAGCCCAGCAAGGCTGACGGGCAGGCCGTCTAATCGAATTCGAATATTATCCATCGCCTTGGTACGACCAGCAGACCCTATTCACCGCCGCCAATGGCCAACCATGCGATTCGATTTTGGCTATCTTATGGCTGTGCCGAAGCCTATCTGGCTGATCGGTACGTTGCCGCGGGTCATTCCTCCGGCATCCGGCCTTGCGCAGCGAAGACGGCGCGATGGATCAGCTTGCCTCGCCAGCCGCTAGGCGCAGACCCGACAGAATGAGCTGGCGGTCCTCAGGGTTGCGAAAAGCCAGATGGTCAGTCACGACCCGAGAAGTCATAGCGCGCGGCTGGGAGATAATCGCGCGCGCTTCGTCGAGGCGCCCCATGTGTGCATAACACGCGGCAAGTGAGCGGTAGGAGACGGGAGACCCGGGATGGTCTTGAATGTGTATGAGCAGATTTCTCGCCGCTTCGTCAAATTGGCGCTTGAGGAAATAGGCCATCGCCATCACGAGTAGCGACATACCCATACGCTCGTGCGGACTCAGGCGCAGCGAAGTCTTGAGATGGTCGATCGCGAGATCGGGTTGGCCGGCCCAGACTTTGAGAATGCCGCTCAGATGCCAGCCGCGGGCGAAGCTCGGGTTGAGCACGAGCGCCCGGTCGACCAGCATCATCATCGCGCCGATATCCTCGCCGAACTGAGCCAGCACAATGGCGGCGGGGGCGACGGTGCCTGGGTCGTTCGGCGCCGCCTGCAGCGCCTGCCGCGCAAGATCGATGGCATTGTCGCGGCTTTTCTTCGGCGCTTCGGTCCAGCCCTCCTGGAACAGCCGCATGTGACATATCGCTGCCCAGGAGAGTGCTGGCCCATAGTTCCGATCAATCGCGATCGCCTGCCCGAGCAATTCCAGAACCTCGAACACCCGTTCCTTCGTGCTCGGAAAGAAAGCTGCAAGCGCGCGCAGATAGAGATCATAGGCGGTCAGGTCGGTCGTCGGCCGCGCGGCTGAGCGGCGCATCTCGGCTGCTAGCAACGCCGGCTCGATGACGCCGGAGACGCTGACCGCGACTTTGTCCTGAAGATCGAAAATGTCTTCGAGCGTACCGTCGAAATGGTCCGCCCAGAGATGCATGCCGCGAGCGTGTCGATCAGCTGCGCGGTGATGCGCACTCGCTGGCCCGCCTTGCGAACCGAGCCTTCGAGGACATAGCGCACGCCGAGTTCGCGCCCGACCTGCTTCACGTCGATCGCCTGGCCTTTGTAGGTGAAGGTCGAATTGCGGGCGATGACGAAGAGCCAGCGGATGCGGGATAGCGCGGTGATGATCTCCTCGACCATGCCATCGGCGAAATATTCCTGCTCTGGGTCGCCACTGATATTGGCGAAGGGCAGCACCGCGATCGATGGCTTGTCCGGCAACGCAGGCAGTTGATTGGTCGCAGACAGCGCGACGGCAGAGAGTGCTTCTGCCGCGACCCGGGTAACCGCCGCGACGAAGCGATAGCCGCGGCCTACTACCGTCTGGATGCAGCTGCCCTCCACTCGCGCGTGATCGAGAATCCGGCGCAAGGTGGATATCTGGACCGTCAAATTGTTTTCTTCGACGACGCGTCCTGGCCAGACGGTCCCCATAATCTCGTCTTTCGAAATCAGCTCTCCCTGTCGGGCGGCCAGCAGCCACGCCAGATCGAGCGCCCGCGACCCAAGCGCCACAGGCGACGCAACGCCCCCGTGATCGAGCCGAAATAAACCAAATCGATCGAGGCGAAAGTCCTCGCACAAAAGGATGTCGGTGGAAAATAGCTGGTTCATGTGCTGGATCTCCGGCACCGTTGCCCCCGCGGTGCACCGGCAAGTTCGCCAGGAGAGAATCCGGCAACCCCGGCTACTTTTGCCGCATTATAAGACGAGCAGTGTGAGCTGTTGAAGCCAAGAACGTTGTTCAGCTTGGAGGCGGGCGGTTGCCCGCCGAGGGCTGAGTGTGGGCGGGTATAGTTGTATTCGGCGATCCAGGGCTGCATGGCGTTTCCTCGCTCGGCGGAGGATTGGTAGGCACGGGCGTAGGCCCACTCGCGTAGGCTCGTTTGGATGAAGCGCTCGGCCTTGCCGTTGGTGCGCGGCGTGTAGGGCCGGGTGCGGATATGCTTGAGCCTGGCCTGGGCGCAGGCGGCGCGGAAGTCATGGCTCCTATAGGCCGAGCCGTTGTCGGTCATGATGCGTTCGACGGCGACGCCGTGACGGGCGAACCAGTCGAGCGCGCGGCCGAGGAAGGCGATGGCGCTTTCCTTCTTCTCGTCCGGCAGGAGCTCGGTGTAGGCCAGGCGCGAGGCGTCGTCGATGCAGACGTCGAGCACCTCCCAGCCGATGCCATGGTGGCGATTGATAGCTCCGGTACGGCGGCCGGTAATGCGGTGGCCGACTCCGCCGATGCGACCGAGTTTCTTGGTGTCGAGGTGCAACAGCTCGCCGGGCCGCTCGCGCTGGTAGCGCACGATCGGCGGCGGCGGATCGAGCGCCTTCAGGCGGCCGAACCGAGCCGGCGCAGGACCGCACCTACGGTCGAGCGCGGCAGGCCGAGCTGGCGGGCGATCCGATCGCCTGTCAGGCGCTGCCGGCGCAACCGTTCGATCTCGCCGTCTCGTGCGCTGGGAGCGCGCTCGCGGTATCGGCCGGGCGTCGAGCTGCGGTCCTGCAAGGCGATCTCGCCGCCCGCCCGATACCGCGCCAGCCAATGGTATGCACGGCGCTGCGACAGACCGGCTGCCGCCGCGGCATCAGCAACCTTCCAGCCCTCATCCTCGATCCGCAAAACCGTCGAGTTGACCCTGCGGCGTCAGGCGCGCATTCTTCTGGATGTTCATCCGGGGCTCCGGCATAGGGCTGGTCGGCTTCGCAACCCCAGCCTCACACCCCAGACCCGGATGAACAACCTTCATAGCTTCAACAGCTAGTTCACACTGGGCAAGAACTTTTGACGAAATTTTGCCGTAATTCAGTCAGATTTTCCTTAATTTAACCTTACGTCATTTAGCAATGTTTAGGAATATTTCATGCCGCCCTCATAGCAGTCTGGTCACACGAAGCCGCATCCTCTGGCTCCTACAAGGGAGAAAGATGATGAACTGGCATTCAATCCGACCCTCGGCGCTGGTTGTGGCCGCTGCCCTGCTATCGCCGCTGTGGTTCAAGTGGCAGCAGCCGTGCCAATGGGCAGCCGTCGATCGTCACCGACCCCAACGCCGTCGTTCAGGGCCATACACTCGCCCAGTGGACCGCGCTCTATGTGCAATGGGCGTTCGCCTCGCCGGCATCCGCTGTGCCGGTTCCTGGCGAGCCAGGGCAATACTATAACGCGACTAACGATCCGACCGGGGCGTTTGCACAAGCACTCAATCTTGGCCCCATGTTCTTCGTCAGCGGCATCGGCAACCCCACGACTGAACGGACCTTGAATGTGGCGCAAGGCACCGCTGTGCTGTTCCCGATCGTCCTTTTCGAGGACACCGAGGGACCAAACGGATCAAAGCCGCCTTTGATCCCGCCAAGCATCCCCGGCTTCAAGGGCAGTTACGCGCAAGAGGTCGATGCCGTCCTCGATGCTTCGAGCTTCAGTGGCATCGTCCTGAAGGTCGACGGAAACGTCGTAAAGAAACTTCGGAAGTCGATCGTCAACGATTTTTCGGCCGGCATCGTCCTGCCGGGCAGCGAGGGCCAGGTGTTCTTTACCGGGCCGTCGAACCCCCTGCCGGCCGGCACCGTGCTGTACCCGTCCGGCACCGAAGGATATTATGTGATTCTCCAGAATCTGAGCCCCGGCGAGCACGTCATCAGCACGCAATATACCTTCATCGGGCCATATTCCGGCTGCCCCTCTCCGGGGTGTTCCGCGGGACACTCGGAAATTATTAACGTCGTCGCGTCCCCCTGAACGTGACTTGGCTGGCGGCAGGCGGCGAGCGAGACGTCGCCTGCCGCCTCCGTTCGGCCGTAGCGCGACTCGATACGGATTGCCGATAGCCCCGCCAGCGGCTGCGGGCCCGCACCACGTCGATGATTTCAGGACCGCTCGATCCTCGCGGCGATGGGTTCCCGCTTTCGCGAGAATGACGAGGTGGATCGTCGGTGAGCTCTGAGGGCGGCGTCAGCGGAGCGTGCCGGCGGCTTTGAGGGCGGCGATTTCAGCCGGATCGAGCCAGGCGGCGAGGGCGGCTTCGGCTTGCTCGGGGCCGCTCGGCTGCGGCGGGATCGGCAGGTCGGGAACGGTTCGCGAGAAGCGCGGCGCCGGGGCCGGCTGGACGACGCCGTCGATCTCGACATAGGTCCGCCGCGCGGCGTTGTGCGGGTGATCGGGCGCTTCGTCGGTGGTCAGCACCGGCGCGAAGCAGGCATCGGTCCCTTCGAGCAAGGCGCACCATTGGTCCCGGGTGCGGGTCTTGAACAGCTCGGCGAACTGGGTCTGTGCCTCGGGCCAGCGCGCGCGGTCCATTTGCGGCGGCATCGGTCGCCGGGTCGATGTCGAGGCGGCGCAACAGTTCGGCGTAGAACTTGCCCTCGATCGGCGCGATCGAGATCCAGCCGCCGTCGGCGCATTCGTAGACGTTGTAGAAATGTGCGCCGGTATCGAGGTGGTTGGTCCCGCGCTCGTGGGTCGAAAGCCCGGCTGCGACCGCGCCAACCGCCGCGGTCATCAACGACGCGGCGCCGTCGATCATTGCCGCGTCGACAATTTGGCCCTGCCCGGAACGACGCGCTTCGAGAATGCCGCAGACCAGTCCAAAAGCGAGATAGAGCGAGCCGCCCGCGAAATCGCCGAGCAGGTTCAATGGCGGGGTCGGCGGCTGGCCGCGGCGACCGAATGCATGGAGAGCTCCAGCGAGGGAGATGTAGTTGATGTCGTGTCCGGCGGCCTGCGCCAGTGGCCCGTCCTGGCCCCAGCCGGTGACGCGGCCATAGACGAGGCGCGGATTGCGCGCGAGGCAATCGTCAGGGCCGAGGCCCAGCCGCTCGGTGACGCCGGGGCGGAACCCTTCGATCAGCCCGTCGGCCTGTTCGATAAGGCGCAATGCCAGCGCCTTTCCATCCGCGGATTTGAGATCGACCGCGACAGACCGGCGACCGCGCAGCAGCAGGTCATAGCGCAACGGCCGCGCGAGACCGAGATCGCTGCCGCCCGGCCGGTCGATGCGCAGCACCGTGGCACCCATGTCGGCGAGCAGCATCGCGCACATCGGCCCCGGCCCGATCCCGGCCAGCTCGACGATCTTGACCCCGGCAAGCGGTCCCACGGCGTACCTCGCTTATTTCTCGCCAAGGCCCAACGTATGTACTTGGTAAGGCCGGATTTTCAGATCCTGGGTTCCAAGGAGCAGGCGCTCGAGTAGTGCCTGCGCCACAAGCAGGCGGTCGAACGGATCGGTGTGATGACGCGGCAGTTCAGCCGCATGTTCGGCGTGTTCGCCGGTGATGGGGAGCAGCGAAAACCGGTGTGCGAGGATGGCCTCGACAATTCGTTGCACGAAGCTGAGCTTCCCAATCGCGCGCTTGATACCGATTTCCCAGACCGAGGCGGCGCTGACGAATATCTCATTGGCCGGATCGGCAATGGCATCTCTCAAAGGGCCGGCGATCATCTCCGGCTGACCGTTCCACCACAGAAAAATATGGGTATCGAGAAGAACTCTCACCCACCAGCCTCGAAAGCGGATTGAATGTCCGGTGGCAAGGGCTCGTCGAAATCATCGGCAATGAAGGTGACGCCGAGCAGGTTGCCGGGTTCACGCGGCGTCGCAGCCTCGCGAAACGGCACCAGCTTGGCCTTTGGCCTGCCTGCTTTGGCGATGACGATCTCTTCGCCCTGCGCGGCGCGGTCGACCAGCTGTGACAGGTGGGTCTTTGCCTCGTAGAGATTTATGGTCTCGGTCATACTTGGTGGGTCTTCCGCAGGGGTTGGTCTGGTTGACCAAGATAAGCTCAGACGGAACTGGCCGCAAGACGCGGGTTCGTAATCGGGATTGACCGCGGCCGCAGGACGGTATCGGATTGCAGATACATGAGTGAACCAGCCGCCACGGGGAGGACCAGCCGCCGATGAGTATCAAGGGAACGGCCAATATCGTCGGGATTTTCGAGCATCCGACGCGCAAGGCCGACGACAAATCGCTATTCCAATTGCACGCCGAATGCGCCCAAGGGGCGCTGGCCGACGCCGGGCTCGCGAAGAACGACATCGACGGCTATTTCTGCGCTTCGGGCGACACCCCCGGTCTCGGCGCGCTGTCGATGATCGACTATCTCGGGCTCAAGCTGCGCCACTGGGATTCGACCGACACCGGCGGCTCCTCCTATCTGCTGCAGGTCGGCCATGCGGCCGAGGCGATAGCAGCTCGGCAAATGCTCGGTGGCACTGATCACCTTGGCCGGAAGGCCGCGCACCGAGGGTCAGGCGACCGGCACCGCGCCGCGCGCCGCCGCGGTGCAGTCGGCCGAAACCGCGTTCGAGAACCCCTATGCGCCGGCGACCGCCAACATGTACGCGATGTGCGCGATGCGCCACATGCACCAATACGGCACGACCAGCGAGCAGCTCGCCTGGGTCAAGGTCGCCGCCTCGCACCATGCGCAATACAACCCGCATGCGATGCTGCGCGACGTGGTCACGGTCGAGGACGTGGTCAATTCGCCGATGATCGCCGACCCGCTGCACCGGCTCGATTGCTGCGTGATCAGCGATGGCGGCGGCGCGATCATCGTCGCCAGCCCCGAAGTGGCGAAGAGCCTGAAGCGGCCATTGGTCAGGATCATCGGCGCCGGCGAGGCGCCCAAGCACCAGATGGGGGGACAGATCGACCTGACCTATTCGGGTGCGGTGTGGTCGGGGCCGGCGGCCTTCGCCGAGGCCGGGATCAAGCCGGCCGATATTAAATACGCCTCGATCTACGACAGCTTCACCATCACCGTGGTGATGCAAATCGAGGATCTTGGCTTCTGCGAGAAAGGGCAGGGCGGCCGGTTCGTGTCCGACGGTAATCTGATCTCGGGCACCGGCAAACTGCCGTTCAACACCGACGGCGGCGGCTTGTGCAACAACCATCCGTCGAACCGCGGCGGGCTGACCAAGGTGCTCGAAGCCGTGCGCCAGTTGCGCGGCGAGGCCCACCCCAAGGTTCAGGTGCCGAACTGCGATCTGGCTTTGGCGCACGGCACCGGCGGCTCGCTCGGCACCAGGCACGGCGCCGCGACCGTGATCATGGAGAGGGAGTGACCACGATGCAAAGCCAACAGCGCAAAATCCAGGCGCCGGCCCCCAATCTCGAAACCCAGGCGTTCTGGGATGCGGCCGCGCAGGGTAAGCTGATGATCGGCAAATGCAACGCCTGCGGGAAGAATTATTACTATCCGCGGTCACACTGCCCGTTCTGCCTCAGCGGCAACACCACATTGCGACAGGCCTCGGGAGACGGGGTGATCTACACATACAGTGTCATGCGGCGCACGCCGATCCCGTACGCGATCGCCTATGTGACATTGGCCGAGGGGCCGACAATGATGACCAACATCGTTGATTGCGACCTCGACGGGATCAAGATCGGCCAAGCGGTGAAGCTGGTATTTAAAGAGAGCGACGGCGGCCCGCCGGTTCCGATGTTCACCCCGGCGTAGTCTATATCCCAAGCCGTTTTGAAGCCTCGAATTAAGAGGCCTGAGAAGGGCTGAGCACGGCGAAGCCCCCCGATAATTTCATACGCGCTTGGCGATGAGCTTCGGTATCCTCAGCTCAGCCCATCCGACGGAGGAGATGTCATGGACACGCTTGAAGTCAACATTTCGCAGCGGCCCGCCCATATCAGCCCGGAGGAATGGAAGGTGCGGGTCGATCTCGCTGCCTGCTACCGGCTGATCCAGCATTTCGGCTGGGATGACCTCGTCCTGACGCACAACTCGGCGCGGGTGCCGGGCCACCCCGACCAGATGCTGATCAACGCCTCCGGGTTGATGTTCGACGAGATCACCGCCTCGAACCTGCTGAAAGTCGACATTTCGGACGGCCATCTGATCGAGCCTTCGGAATACGAGCCGATCAACGCCGGGGTGGTGATTCACGGTGCGATCTATCTCGGCCGGTCCGATGTCGACTGCGTCGTCCACACCCACACCGAGGCCGACATCGCGGTCGGCGCGCTGGAGGAGGGACTGCTGCCGCTTTCCCAATGGGCGATGCGTTTCTACAACCGTCTCGGATACCACGATTACGAGGGTGTCTCGCTCGACATGGACGAGCGCGAGCGCTTGCAGCAGTCGATCGGCAACCATCCGGTGCTGGTGTTGCGCAACCACGGCCTGTTGGCGACCGGACGCAATGTCGCCGAAGCTTTTTCGTTGACCTACCATTTCGAGCGCTCCGCCGAGGCGCAATTGAAGATCCAGGCCGCGGTCGCCTCCGGCGCTAAAATGGTGGTCCCGTCAGCCGACACTTGCGAGCGCCAGGCCGCACAATTCGCCGGCAACATGCCGCGACTGCAGGGTCAGCGCGAATGGCCCGCACTGCTGCGCATGCTCGACCGCCTCGATCCAGCCTATAAGAACTGACTGCGAGGGCCGCCCGATGAAAGTCACCGGCATCCGCGCCAATATCGTAGCGCTCCCGGCCGACGAGCCGCTCGCCGGCGCGGCGGAAAACCCGAACGGCAAGCGCCCGATCGTCACCCTCGAGGTCGAGACCGATGACGGTGCGGTCGGCGTCGGGGCGACCTATTTCGGCGGCGCGCTGACCGGCACCCTCAAAAGCGCGGTCGAGGAGTTGGGCGCGCTCTGCGTCGGCGAGGACCCGGTGCGGGTCGAAGCGGTCACCGCCAAATTGCGGGCGGCGGCCGGCTCGGCCGGGCCGGGCGGCATCTTCAACCTGGCGCATTCCGCGCTCGACACCGCGCTGTGGGATTTGCGCGCCAAGGCGATGAACCTGCCGTTGTGGAAATTGCTGGGCGGCGCGCGCGACCGGGTGCCGACCTATGCCAGCGGCGCGTTGATGCGCGGCCTGACGCTGGACCGGGTGGTGCAGGCGGCGGCGACGCTCAAGGACCGCGGCTGGCGCGAGATGAAGACTCAGATGGCGCTTCCCGGCGAGACCACGCCGGCCAAGGAGGTCGACCGGATGCGCCGGGTGCGCGAGGCGATCGGCCCCGACATCAAGCTGATGTGCGACATCAACCAGCGCTGGCGCCCGGAGCAGGCGATCGACATCGGCAAGCGGGTCGAGGATGCCGGGGTCGGCCTGTTCTGGCTCGAAGACGTGACCACCGCCGACGATTTCGCCGGCCTGGCGCGCGTCACCGCGGCGCTGTCGACGCCGGTCGCCGGCGGCGAATATGTCTGGGGCATCGTGCCGTTCCGCCACATGGTCGAGGCGCGC
Organism: uncultured Alphaproteobacteria bacterium; assembly: GCA_963821795.1. Lineage (GTDB taxonomy): Bacteria > Pseudomonadota > Alphaproteobacteria > ATCC43930 > CGMCC-115725 > AP-15. Next base: position 21,104 of record CAWGFH010000003.1, on the reverse strand, counting down.
TCGGTCGACGTCGTGATGATCGATCTGGTGCGGGTCGGCGGCATCACCCAATGGCTCAAGGTCGCCGGCATGGCCGAAGCCTTTAACCTGCCGGTCGTCAGCCATCTGATCCCCGAGGTGCATGTCCATCTGATCGGCGCGATCCCGAACGGGCTGACGGTCGAATACATGCCGTGGCTGATGCCATTGTTCGAAGAGGTGCCGCAGCAGCAAAACGGTGAACTGCTGATGCCGACCGCCCCCGGCCTGGGCCTCAAATTCAACAAGGCGACGATCGAGCGCTACCGCGTCGGCTGAAGTCTGGACGGCTTCGTTTAAGGCGCTTCACTTCTTTGTCTCACCGGCGAAGGCCGGTGCCCACGGCCGAAGTGGGTCCCGGCCTGCGCCGGGAAGCAAAATGCGGTGGCGTTATGGTCGGGCTAAGAGGATTGCGCTGCAAGATCACGAAGGGGGAGGATAAGCAGATGCTGGACATCGTCGTCGCGAATGGTTTGGCCGTCCTTCCGTCGGGGCCGGGGCCGGCCGATATCGGCGTCGCCGGCGGCAAGATCGTCGCGATCGGCGCGCCGGGCAGCCTCGCGCGCCATTGGTGCCGGCCGGACCGTCGATGCCTCCGGACAGATCGTCATTCCCGGCGGTATCGACCCGCATGTGCATTGCCGCTGGCCGATCGTCGTGCCGGGGACCACCCAGCATCAGATGACCGATGGGCCGGCGCGGGTCAGCCAAGCGGCGCTGCATGGCGGCACGACGACGATCCTCGATTTTGCGCTGGTCGGCGACGGCGACAATGTGCAGCAGGCAATCGAACGGCGGCAGAAGGAATGGGCCGGCGACTGCCATTGCGACTACGCCTTTCACACCATGGTGCAGGGCAAGCTGCCGCATGAGTTGCTGCCGCAACTCGCCGAGGCGGTTCAGGCGGGCCATCCGAGCGTCAAGATCTTTACGACCGACATCACGCCCAGCCGCAAAGGCCGGATGGTCGATTTCGGCGACATCTGGGAGGTGCTGAAGGTTCTGGCGCAGGCCGGCGGGATTGCCGCGATCCACGCCGAGGACAACGACATCGTCATGCACATGTACGAAAAGCTGTTCCGCGAGGACCGGACCAGCTTCGAGAACATGGCCGAGGTGCACAACACCCTCAGCGAGGATTTGGCGTTTAACCGGGTAATCCGGCTCGCCGCCAATATCCAGGGCGCCGCACTCTATATGATGCATACCTCGGCCGCGACCGGCGTTGCCGCGATCGCGGCAGCGCGGGCGAAAGGCGTGCCGATCTACGGCGAGACTTTGCACCAATATTTGATGTATAATTCAGAGGACTATAAGCGACCGAACGGTCAGATCTACCACACCTATCCATCGCTGAAGTTTCCGGCGGATCAGCAGGCGCTGTGGGCGGCGACGGATCATGGTGCCATCCAGACTGTCGCGACCGATGAAATCTGCTGCCCGCTCAGGATCAAATTGCAGGGCCGGCGGATCGACGACACCACCGGCGGCAATGCCGGGGTCGAGCCGCGGGTATCGCTGATCTACACCGAGACGGTCGAGAAACGCGGCTACGGGCTGTCGGATTTCGTCGGCCTGGTCTCGGCAAATGCTGCCAAGATCATGGGCCTCTATCCGCGCAAAGGGGCGCTGGCGCTTGGATCCGACGCCGATATCGTGCTGCTCGACCCGCGCGGGCGCCACATCGTGCGCGCCGCCGACATGCACGAGGCGGATTACAGCCCGTGGGAAGGCCGCGACCTCGCGGTCTGGCCCTCCCTCGTGCTGCTACGCGGAAAGGTCGTCGTCGACAACGGTACTTTCTCCGGCGAACTCAGGGACGGCCAATTCCAGCCGCGCAAGGTCTCGGATGAGGTGCGTGCCCGGCCGGCAGTGTAAAGGTAGGTGGCGGATAACGCGTCCGCCATCAACCATTTCAACCGGATAGATGGATCAGTTCCAGCTGCCGTCGACCCAGACCCACCCGCTCGGACCTTGCTGCCAAAATCCTGGCCTCCAACGCGCAACCGTCGTCGGCGGTATTACGTAGCTGCCTGATTTCCAGACATATTGTGTGCTGTCCCATGCCCAGTGGCCTCGAGCCCAGACATAATCGGGGCCAGGCGGTGGCGGCGGGTTTTCCGCTTGTGGCGCTGGTGGTGCCGTAGGCGCCACGACAACCGTGGTCGAAGCCGGGTTTGCGGCGGGAGGTGGCGCGGTCGTGACCGTGGATGACGTCGAGCCGGGCGTCGTCACGACAGTGGACGCCGGCGCCGATGGCGCTGCGGGCGTGGTGACGACGGTGCCCGGCGGCGCCTGGACTTGAACTTGCGCGAGCTGGGTGTTTGGCGCCTCTGGATCGGCACCGTTGGACGGGATTGAGCTTGCCGCGAAAGCTGGTCCGCCGATCGCAAGCGCGGAAATCCCGGCTATGAGGAGTGTGTGCCTCATCTCTACCTCCAAGGCATACAGCGCCAAGGCTCTCCCCGGCGCCTTATCCGTCGTCAACACGCCGAGTGCGCCGGAAATTCCCAATTGCAGAAATTCCCAACGAGAGTGCGCGGCGTAGTAGTCGGCCTGCCAACCTGAATCGGCGGATCGCCCTCGCGCCTTTTGGCATCCCAAAGCGCCTGTTTGGACCGAGATGTGATAGTTTTGTGAAATACCGCAGGGGAAAGGGATGTCTTTCGCTCGTATCGCGGCGATCGTCACCGCGGCATCGCTAATGTGTTGGGGCAATTCTGCATACGCAGCCGGGCCAATTCGTGCGTTCCACGCCGGGCTCTGGTCCGGCGGCGCCTATCTCGACGACCGCACCGGTGATTTCACCCACTGTTCCGCTGGCGTCGCTTACGATAGCGGGATCAATATGTTCATCCTCGTCACCGGCGGCTATCGTTGGTGGCTCGGGTTTATCGATCCGCGATGGTCGTTCGCGCCTAACGAAAAGCTGCCGGTCGAGCTACGGTTCGGCAACGGGCCGCGCTTGGCCATGGCCGGCACGGCACCAAACCGTCTGATCGTGCTCGTGCCATTGCCCGACGACCCTCGGTTAATCGACAGTATGGGCCGCAGTCGTGAACTGAATTTGATCGCTGCCGGTCAGTCCTTCTTTTTCAACCTGGGCGGCGTTTCGGCGGTAACGGCGGAATTGAAAGATTGTGTCCGCGGGTCGCTCGCGTTGCATGAGCCCGCTCCGGCCGCGTCTTCGACGATTAGCGCTTCGGCGCCGACATTCGCGACGATAACACCTACCGCCGCGCCGGCGAGCATCGGGCCGTCGTCGCCTGCGGCTCCCCCTATCGCAATCGCATCGCCGCATCCTATGCCCGCAGTTGCACCGACCTCGGCCGACGCGACCTCGGGGACGGCACCACGGCCGACGGCAGTTCCTTCAACCGACGAATCGGCGAAGCTCGCTATCCCGAAACCGCCCGCCGCCCCAGTCACGCCGGCGTCTTCTCCAGCGACGCCAATGGGGGAGATGCTGCAGACAGTACCGGCAACCGGTGTCGAAGAGGTCAGACTGGCGCAAGAATTTTTTTCGACCGCGCAGTTGCCGCATGCGCACCTTGTGGTTTCCGACAGGCCGGCGGCACTCGCCAACTTCACTGCGGTATGGCGGTCCGACGACGCTGCCGGCGCCGTCAAGATCATTCCGCCGGGTCCCAATGTCAGCGGCATCGGCATCGCATCCGATCTGCTGGCGGTCGATCCGCGCATGTGCAGAGGGAACTTCGCCTCGACACGGACGAGCGCCGATATCGACGGCAAACTTGTGTTCAGCGCCGCCTTGTCGTGCTCCGAGGGGAACGAGCGGCGCACCGCGGAATATTTTATTACGCCGCGCGGCAAAGGCGGATTTGTGGTATTTGCCGTGGTCGGGAGTAGCGCGGCCTATGCCATTGCACGGTCCGATCAGCCGAGGATCGATATGTTTTCCAGGGCTGCGGCGCGGGCGGCCAGCAACGGTAGCTGAGCGAAAAGCCTGCGGACCGCCCCACGCCGACCAGCCGCCCAAGCCGCCAACTATTCGAGGGTGAAACAGCATGAGCAACGAGGCTCTCCCCGATCTCGACGGGATCCGGCGCCGGCTCGGCCTTGCGATTCACGCCCATTGGAAGCTCTTTCTCGCCGAGGGCATCGTCATGATGATCCTCGGGATGCTGGCGATCGCCGTGCCCGAAATCGCGACCCTGACGATCACCATCTTCATCGGGTGGCTGTTCTTCGTCGGCGGGATCTTCCGTACTATTTCGGTACTCCAGCATCGATCGATGCCCGGCTTTGTCTGGTCGCTGTTGACGGCTGTGCTGGCGATCGTGCTCGGCATCATTCTGATTCTAAGGCCGATTTCTGGGGTGCTGACCCTGACGATCGCGCTGGCCGCATTCTTCGTCATCGAGGGCGTGTCGGCGATCTTGCTGGCGATCGAGCATCGCCGGCATCTACCGAGCTGGGGCTGGGTTCTGTTCAGCGGCCTCGTCGACCTGCTGCTCGCCTTTCTGATCTGGGACGGCTGGCCGAGCTCCGCCGCTTGGGCGATCGGGCTGCTCGTAGGCATCAACATGGTTTTTGTCGGTCTGTCGCTGATCATGACCGCACTAGCGGCGCGAACAATGGCCCCTAAGAACAATGGCTTTTAAATAATCAAAGCGGGCCCGCCCGGTCATCCGCCAAAACCGCGCCGCAGCCAGCGGCCAAGGCGGTCGAACAACATGTCCGTCAGGATCGCGAACAGGGCGACGAGGACCGCCCCTTGGATGACGAAGGGCAGATTGTTTGCGACAAGGCCGTCGAAAATCGGCGTGCCCAACGTCAATGCGCCGACCGTCGAACCGATCGTCGCAGTGCCGATGGCGATCGTGACCGAGACCCGAATTCCTGCCAGGATGACGGGGCCGGCCAACGGCAGCTCGACCGTGCGCAGCCGTTGCCAGGGCGTCAGGCCCATGCCGTCTGCCGCTTCGCGCACGGCTCGCGGCACCCCTTCCAAGCCTGCCACCGCGTTCTCGACGATCGGCAATAGGCCGTAAATAAACAGTGCGATTACGGTCGGCCGGGCGCCAAAGCCGATCAGCGGCACCGCGATCGCCAGCACCGCAACCGGGGGGAAGGTCTGTCCAACCGCGGCGAGCGTGTCGACCATCGTGCGAAAATCCCGGCCCGCGGGGCGGGTAACGAATACCGCGAGCGCCACCCCGACGACCGTAGCGCCTAGGCTTGCCGCGGCGACCAGTTGCAGATGCGCAAGGAACAGCTCGAAAAAACTTGCGCGGTCATAAATGACCGGCTCGACTCCGGGAAAGGCCCGGCGGAAAACCGGACGCAACATGTCCATCCTCGATAGCAGCGCGGCGAACAGCAGCCCGACCCAAAAGATCGGACTCGCCATCAGCCTCGCGCCGCGCATCCACCTCACCGAACCAGATCGGATAGCGCCACAACCCCGACCGTTCGCCCCTGGGCATCGGCGACTGGCACGCGGTCGGTATGGCGCGCCGTCATCGCCGAGAAGGCATCGCGCAGCGAGGCGTTGATTGGCAGCGGCTCGCCTACGGCATTCTCGCCGCGGCGCAGCCGGTCGCCGACCGTTCGCACCGACAGGAGCTTGAGGCCCAGACCCTGGCGGCCGACGAAATCGCTGACAAAGCCGTTTGCGGGGTGCTCCAGCAGCTCGAGCGGGGCGCCGAACTGGGCGATACGCCCCTTGTCCATGATCGCGATCGAGGTTGCCAGCCTCAGCGCTTCCTCGATGTCGTGAGTCACGAACACGATCGTCTTTTGCGTAGCCCGGTGTATCCGCCCGAGTTCGGTTTGCAGCGCATCGCGGGTGATCGGGTCGACCGCAGCAAACGGCTCATCCATCAACAGCAGCTCGGGGTCGGCCGCCAGTGCGCGGGCGACGCCGACGCGCTGCTGTTCGCCGCCGGACAGCTGGTGCGGGTATTTGCGGCGATAGCCGGCGGGATCGAGTCGAAACAGTTCGAGCAGTTCTGCTACGCGCGCGTCGACGCGAGCTTGCTGCCATTTGAGCAAGCGAGGGACGGTGGCGATATTGTCCTCGACCGTCCAATGCGGAAATAGTCCGGTCGACTGGATCGCGTAGCCGATGCGCCGCCGCAAGGCTTCGGCCGGGATATGGGTCACGTCCTCGCCGCCGACTCGGATCGTGCCGGCATCTGCGGCCACCAGGCGGTTGATCATCCGCAGGGTCGTCGACTTGCCGCAGCCGGAAGAGCCGAGCAACACGCAGAATTCCCCGGCCGGGATACTCAGCGACAGGTTGTCGACGACCGTGCGGCCCTCGTAGCGCTTGGTGACGCGGTCGAGTTCGATCATCAGGGCGTGCGGCGAGGGAGCAGTGCGGACAGGGTTTGCAGCAAAAAGTCGGCGGCGAGGGCGAGAAAGATCGCCGGCAGGGCGCCGAGCAGCACCAGATCGAGCGCGTACTGGCCGAGGCCTTCGAAGACAAAGGTGCCGAGCCCGCCGGCGCCGATCAGAGCCGCGACGACCGCGAGCCCGATGGTCTGCACGACGACGATGCGCAGCCCGGCCAGCAGCACCGGAAGAGCGAGCGGCAGCTCGATCCGCCAAAAGATCTGGCGGCGCGTCAGCCCCATTCCGCGCGCGGCATCGACCACGGCAGGATCGACGCCACCGAGGCCGGCCGCGGTGTTGCGTACAATCGGCAGCAGCGCATAGAGCACCAGGGCGATGACCGCCGGCGCCGGCCCGATGCCGCCGACGCCGAGGGCGCCGAGCCACGGAACTGCGGTCGCCAGCGCCGACAGCGGCACGATCAAGAGGCCGAAGATGGCGATCGAAGGGACCGTCTGCAGCATGTTGAGCACTGCAAAGAGCAGCCCTTGCAGGCGCGGAATCCGAACGGCGGCGAGCCCCAGCGGAAAGCCGATCGCCAGCGCCGGCCCGACCGATCCGGCGACGAGGGCGAGATGGCGCACCAGCGCCTCGGCGAAGAGATGCCGGCGCGTCGCGTATTCGCGTGCGATCGACAAGGCGTCGAAAGTGCCGCCGATCGCCAGCGCCGCGATGCCACCGCCGACCACGAATAAGGCTAGTATTCGCGAGCGCCGAACCGGCCCCGATGCGCTGCAGCGCATCGACGACGGCCAGCGCGGCGCAGCCGGCGATGACCCAGAACGCACGCCCCGAGCGAGATCCGCGCAGCCGCGCGCGGAGGTCTGGGCGAGCGTGCCCGCCGCCTGCCCCGCCGCCGCCAGCACCATCAACAGCAAGAGGCCCGCCAACAACGCCGAACAGCCGTGCAGCACTTTTGTCGGCGGCGCCAGCGAGGCGGCCAGCAGCAGCGCCCGAGCACCGCGATGGCCATAGCCGGGAGTGCACCGGCCGCGCTCCACAACGGCATCGCCACGCCCGAGACCAACCGGTTCGGAGCGACGGCGACGAAGCCTGACGTGACTGCCGCCACCGCCGCAACGCTCACCAGCAGCAGAAGTACCTGATTGCCGATGGCGATCCGAAAGGGGAGGGCAGAGCTAGGCGGTCGCAGCGCCGACTGGAGAGGTCACGGCAGAAAATGCCTCGACTTCAGATAGGAGACCGCGACGGCGCCGGCATCCTCGCCATCGACCGCGATCCTCGGCGTTGAGCTGCTGCAAGGTCGCGAGGGTCAAGCTGGCGAAAACCGGGTCGACCAGGTCGGGATCTGCGGGATACTGACGTAAGATCGCCTGCCGGACCACCGGCGCCGGCGCGTAGACGATCTGCGCGCCCTTGTCGTCGTCGAGCGCGAGGAGGCCGAGCGCGGCGATCGCCCCATCGGTGCCGTAGGCCATCGCCGCATTCACCCCTGACATTCCTTCGGCGGCGGCGCGCAAGGTGGCCGAGGTGTTGCCGCCCGACAAGGTCAACAATTGCCGGTCGCTGAGCCGGAAACCATAGCTCGCCTCGAATGCCGGCAAGGCGGACGGGCTCTCGACAAACTCGGCCGACGCGGCGAGCTTGACCTGGCCGCCGCCATTTACGTAGCGGGCGAAATCGCTGACCGTTGTCAGTTGAGCGCGCCGGGCCAGGTCTTTGCGCACGGCGATGACCCAAGTGTTGTTGGCCGGCGCCGGGGTGAGCCAGACCAGATGGTTCTCGGGCCAATCGAGTTTGGCGATCGCGCGCGTAACCGCGCTCCCGGCTCCTCCACAACTCATCCTGTTCCGTATGGAAGAACAGCGCGCCGTTTCCGGTATATTCGGGGTAGATGTCGATCTGTCCCGCGAGGATCGCAGCGCGCACGATATTGGTCGGCCCGAGCTGCAGCCGGTTGCCAACCGGGATGTCGTGAGCCGCGAGCACGGACAGGATCATATTGCCGAGCAGCGCCCCCTCGGTGTCGATCTTCGATGCGACGATAACGGGCGGGGCCGCCGCCGCCGGCCACACGCCAAGCAACAGCATAAGCCCAGCGCCGATCAAGCGCCTAATAGCGGGGCTCATTCCCCGGAATGACTATCGATGACGGATAGGTTGCGCTTTTGGGAGGCAAGGGCGATCCGATGTCCCTCATCCGCCCCTTACGCCTGCTTCGCCTCGATGATCGAGCGGCGAATCGCGCGCGTCCGAGTGAACAACTCTTGCAGGGTATCGCCTTCACCCCAACGGATCGCGCGCTGCAGTGCAGTCAGGTCTTCGCTGAACCGCTGCAGGATTTCGAGCACGGCTTCGCGATTGTTCAGAAAAATGTCGCGCCACATCACCGGGTCGGAAGCGGCGATGCGGGTGAAGTCGCGAAAGCCGCTCGCCGAAAACGCGATGACCTCGGATTTGAGGCTTTCTTCGAGGCTGGTCGCGGTGCCGACGATCGTGTAAGCGATCAGATGCGGCAGGTGGGAAGTCATCGCCAGCACCCGGTCGTGATGCGCGGCGTTCATTGTGATGACTTTCATGTCCGCCTGTTCCCACATCCGCCCGACCTTGGCCACTGCTGCGGCATCGGTCTCGGGCAACGGGATCAGAATGCACCAACGCTCCCGAAACAGATCGGCAAAGCCTGCTTCGGGTCCCGAATGCTCGGTGCCGGCGACCGGATGGCCGGGAACGAAATGAACGCCAGGCGGCACATGCGGGCCGAGGTCGCGGATGACCGCTTCCTTGACCGAGCCGACATCGGTCAGGATCGCGCCCTTTTTCAGAGCCGGGCCGATCCGCTGCCCGATTTCGGCATAGGCCGACAGCGGGGTCGCGATCACCACCAGATCGGCGTCCGCCGCCGCCTCTGCCGGGTCGTGCGTCGTGACGTCGGCAAGGTCGAGGCGCTCGACCGCGGCCAAGGTTTCGGCGCGCCGCGCACAGGCGACGATGGTCGTGCCGGGACTGTCGCGGCGCAGGACCCGGGCGAGCGAAGAGCCGATCAGCCCGATCCCGATCAGCGCCACCCGGTCGAACAATTTCTCTTTCATCGCGTACCCATGAATTCGCCGAGTATCGCCGCCACTTTTTCCATTTCCTCCCCGGTTCCGATCGTGATTCTCAGATGTTGCGGGAGCCCGTATCCACCCATCTTGCGGGTCAGGATGCCGTGCTGCTGCAGAAAGGCAAAGGCGGCGTCGGCATTGCGGCCGGCCTCGTTGGGAAAGCGCGGCAACACGAAATTGCCGACGCTCGGCGTCAGTGGCAGGCCGAGGGCGGCGAGTCGTTCGGAAAGCCAAGGCTGCCAGTGGTCATTGTGGGCACGCGCGCGGTCGAGCGCGGCGGTGTCTTCGACCGCGGCGAGGCCGGCGGCGAGCGCCGGCGTCGACACGTTGAACGGGCCGCGCACGCGATTGAGCACGTCGGCGATCGCTGGCGGACAGTAGGCCCAGCCGAGGCGCAGCCCGGCCAGCGCATAGATTTTGGAGAAGGTGCGCAGCATGACGACGTTATCGGCTCGGTCGACGAGGGCGCCGCCGGCTTCGTAATCGTTGCGGTTGACGAACTCGGCGTAGGCAGCATCGATCGCCAGTACGACAGAGCGCGGCAGCCCGGCATGCAGACGCGACAATTCCTCGGCGCTGAGATAAGTGCCCGTCGGATTGTTCGGATTGGCAATAAACACGATTCGCGTGCGCGGGGTGACGTGAGCCAATAGAGCGTCGACATCCGCCGTCAACTCCCGCTCGGGGGCTGCGACCGGGGTGGCGCCGACAGACATGGCGCCGATCGGGTACATCAGAAAGCCATGACGGCTGTACAGCACCTCGTCGCCCGGGCCGGCATAGGCGCGCAACAGCAGCGCAATCAGCTCATCCGAGCCGGCACCGCAGACGATTCGTGTCGGGTCGAGCCGGTGGCGCTGCCCGAGCGCACGGCGCAACGTCTCGGCACTGCCCTCCGGGTAGCGGTGGATTTCGCTCGCCAGCGCCAGATAGGCAGCCATCGCCTTAGGGCTCGGACCGAGCGCGCTTTCATTCGAGGCCAGACGGATCGGACGGGCGACCCCGGCGATCTTCGCCTCGCCGCCGATATAAGGTGCGATGTCGAGAATACCGGGGCGCGGGATTGGGCCGGTGGCAGCGACCATCGCGGTTCAGCCTCGCACCACGCTGGCCGAAAGCGGCATCATCGGCAGCGGCAGTGCGTAGCCGCCAAATGGCAGCAGCCGATAAAGAGCGGTTCCGAGCCGCGCTCGAAAGCCGGCAAGCCGCGGATCGGAGATCGGCACGTAGCCGTCTATCTCGACCAAGCTGACGGCGCCCGCGGAATGCTCCCAAGATGCGCAGAACGTACAGCTGAGGTTCGTGGATGATAGCAGTCCGAGAAACCGGGCGCGGCTGATGTCGGCCGCCCACTCGGTTGCAAATAAGGTGCGGTCGGCGCCGGTCTCCTGTTGTTTGCCGGACCCGATCGCCAGCGCGTTGGCGCCGTCGCCGTACGTGTTGCCGCGCGGACCGAACGGCAGTCGGGCGATGACCCGCGGGGCGTGATCGCCCTCTGACAGCAAGTGGCGCCACCACGGATCGGGGTCGCCCTCTTGAGGCATTGGCAGAATGCCCGCCGAGGCCGCGCCTTCGGTCACGGCACGGATTACCTGGCCGATCGAGCGATAGGATGACATCGGCGTATGACTGCCGTAATGGTCGCGCGCGAGATCCCAGAACCACGGGGCCTCTGCCGGAGCGAAGACGGCGACCGCGAACGGGGTTTCGAGCCGGACGGTGGCCGACAGTATCTCGCGCCATATCCGCACGATGCTCGCAAGCGGCAATGTCCCGCGGTGGCGAGCGGCGAGCCGGCGGAGGATCTGGGCCTCGCGGGCAGGCTGGTAGAATCCCGCATCCCCATTTTTCTCGTTGGCTTTCTTACTGGCCGCAACCTCGCCGACAATTTCGGCCCGATCGATCAGCAGGTCGTGGAGGCGGTCGTCGATCTCGTCGAGTTGCCGGCGCAAATCTGCGAGATCGGGCGGGCTGGCGGACATGGTCTCGTTCATGGTCGGGGGCGGTAGTAGTAGAAGCCCGATCCGGTGAAATCAAAGAAAACGTTGACATGCCCGGCCTCGGCTCCCTAGCTAGCGCCCCCTAGAAGACTGCCGCAGATCGTCCGCCCGAATGCGGCCGGCTGCTGCACCAACGGGTCGGCGGTAGAGAATTTTCGTGTCGACGGTCACATCACCTCGCTCGCGTTCGCTCTCGGATCGGAAATGGCCGGGCTATCGATTGCTCGTGCGCGAGCCGCTCCGGCTCGATTGCGGGATCGATTTCGGCCCGTTCACGGTTGCTTACCAGACCTATGGAACGCTCAACGCCGACCGCTCGAACGCGATCCTCGTCTGCCATGCGCTGACCGGCGACCAATTCGCCGCCGATCCGCATCCGATCACCGGCAAGCCCGGCTGGTGGGAGACTTTGATTGGCCCGGGCGGCGTACTTGATACCCAGCGCTATTTCCTGATCTGCGCCAATGTGCTCGGCGGTTGCATGGGAACCACCGGGCCGCAGGAAATCGACCCAGCGACCGGCGAACCTTGGGCGCTCTCGTTCCCGGTAATCACCATTCGCGATATGGTGCGCGCCCAAAAGCGCCTGATCGAGCATCTCGGCATTGACAGCCTGTTCTGCGTCATCGGCGGCTCGATGGGCGGCATGCAGGTATTGCAGTGGGCGGCAAGCTATCCCGAATGCGTCTTTGCCGCCGTGCCAATTGCCGCCGCGGCACGCCATTCGGCGCAGAACATCGCCTTTCATGAGGTAGGACGCCAGGCGATCATCGCTGATCCCGACTGGTCCGCTGGGCGCTATTTGAGCGTCGGCCGCAGACCCGCGCGCGGTCTGGCCGTCGCCCGCATGGCTGCGCACATCACTTATCTCTCGGAAGCGGCGTTGCACCGCAAGTTCGGGCGCAATTTGCAAGACCGCCGCACGGTCACTTACGGCTTCGACGCCGATTTCCAAGTCGAGAGCTACCTGCGACATCAGGGGAGCACTTTTGTCGACCGCTTCGACGCCAACTCCTATCTCTACATCACCCGGGCGATGGATTACTTCGATCTCGCGGCCGAGCATGGCGGCTCTCTGCCGCGTGCCTTTGACGGCACTCGCTCGCGCTTTTGCGTGATCTCGTTTACCAGCGACTGGCTGTTCCCGACTCCTGAGAGCCGGGAACTGGTCCACGCGCTGAACGCGGTGGCAGCCAATGTAAGCTTTGTCGAGATCGCGACTGAAAACGGACATGACGCCTTTCTGCTCCACGAACCCGAACTGTTCGCGACGTTACGCGGCTTTCTGGCTGGGTGCGCCGAGCATCGGGGACTAACCAGTTAGCGAAATGGCTGCCCCGATCGCGGCATCCCGGCGCCTCGACGACACCGGGGCGCAGCATCCGGCTGCAGCCGCACACCTCGGCGAGTTGCGGCAGGACCTCAGGCTTATCGCCGAAATGATCGAGCCAGGCGCACGCGTGCTGGACATTGGCTGCGGCGACGGCTCGTTATTGGCTCATCTGGCGCGATACAAGAGGGTCGATGGGCGTGGCATCGAACTGAGCCAATCCGGTGTCAATGCTTGCGTCGGCCACGGGCTGTCGGTTGTTCAGGGCGATGCCGACCGGGATCTTGACGCCTATCCAAACGGCGCCTTCGATGTCGTCGTGTTGAGCCAGACGTTGCAGGCAACGCGGGAGCCCCGCCGCGTCATCGAGGCGCTGGTGCGCATAGGCCGGCGCGCGATCGTCTCGTTCCCGAATTTCGGCTTCTGGCGAATTCGCCTGCACCTGATGCTGCGCGGCCGGATGCCGGTTTCGGATCTGTTGGCTCATCCCTGGTACGAAACCCCGAACATCCATCTGTGCACGATCCGCGACTTTGCCGCGCTATGCGGCGAACTCGGGGTCGCGGTCGAGCGCACCGTGACCCTCGACCGCTTCGGGCGGCCCTACGCTCTCCATCCGCATGGCGGCCTCGCCAATTTGTTGGCCGAGCAAGGCGTCTTTGTGTTGTCCTCCGGGCGGGCCGGGTAGGGCGGGGTCTACAGCCGCCCCCTACGGTGCGACAGTCCATGCGTCGCCGGCGCATAGACCAGGCGGCGGCGCGGGACCCCGGCAGGCGTGGGCTTGGCATAAATCTGCTTAGTCGCCTCGACCAGCACCACCCCGGCAAAGCGTGGGAACCAGCGCTTGCCGATCCGCTCCCAGGCCGGCGCCGAGCGCAGCACCATCCCCGCGCGGGTCGGTGGAATGAACAGCGCGGCGTCGGTTGCGACCGGGATGAACAGTTCCTGCCGCAGCAGATGTGAGAGCTGCGACATCGTATAGGGCCGGCCGGAACCGAACGGGGTGAGGTCAAGTCGCGCCCAGATGCCGCGCCGGTTAGGAGCGACAATGAGGAGGCGTCCGCCGCCTGCCAGCACCCGCCAGATCTCCTTCAGCATAGGCTCAGCCGGCTCACTGGTCTCAAGCGCATGCACCAGCAGCACCCGGTCGATCGAATAATCGGCGAAGGGCAACTCGCCTTCATCTCCGAGCGCGACCAAATTGCGGCCATCGGGCGACCAGTCGAGCACGCCCTGCGAGGCCGGCATCAATGCTACGGTGCGCTCGGTCTCGGCTGAGACAGCCGAGAGGAAAGGGGTCGCATAGCCCATGCCGAGCAGCCGCATGCCATGCAGACCCGGCCAGATACGACGGATCGCGCGCCGGATCATGCGGCGTGCAACCTGCCCCAGGCCGGTCATATAGAAATCCCTCAGGTCGACGACATCGCTCGGCATCAATAAATTTTAGCATGATGCTGAGGCGGTAAGCGGCTAGGGGTAATCTATTGCTTAACCGGAGTTCGCACATGACCCTGAACCACGCCGTCGCCTCGTTCCATGTTCGCGAGGCCATGGTCGCCACGCCCGAACCTAGCCTCTGAAAGCTACGATGACGGTATTGACTACTTCGCTCGACCAGCGCTCCGGGGCTTTTCGCGGCAACAGCTCGGCGATGCAGGATCTTGTCGCCGATCTGCGGGAGAAATTGGCGCAGATCGAGGAGGGAGGCGGGGAGCAGGCGCGGCGACGGCATCTGGCGCGCGGTAAATTGTTGCCGCGCGAGCGGGTGCGGTTACTGCTCGATCCCGGGTCGCCGTTTCTCGAACTGTCGCCGCTCGCCGCTTACGGTATGTATGACGGGGAAGTGCCGGCGGCTGGGATCATCACCGGCATCGGGCGGATCATGCGGCGCGAATGCGTCGTCGTCGCCAACGACGCGACGGTGAAAGGCGGCACCTATTTCCCGATCACCGTCAAAAAGCATCTGCGCGCCCAGGAGATCGGTGGCGAAAACCGGCTACCCTGTCTCTACCTGGTCGATTCGGGCGGCGCCTTTCTGCCGGCGCAGGACGAGGTATTTCCCGATCGCGATCATTTCGGCCGCATCTTCTACAATCAAGCGCGGTTGTCGGCGGCCGGAGTGCCGCAAGTGGCGCTGGTCATGGGGTCGTGCACCGCGGGCGGCGCCTATGTCCCGGCGATGTCGGATGAATCGATCATCGTCAAAGGTAAGGGAACGATCTTTCTTGGCGGCCCGCCATTGGTGCGCGCCGCCACCGGCGAGATCGTCACCGCCGAAGAACTCGGCGGCGCCGAGGTGCACAGCCGGACTTCCGGGGTGACCGACCATTACGCGCTTGACGACCACCATGCTCTAGGCTTGGCGCGACGGATCGTCGGCAATCTGAACCGGGCGAAGCAGGTGGGGATCGACGTGGCGCCGCCGGCCGAGCCGCTTTATCCAGCCGACGAACTTTACGGGATTATCCCGCAAGACACCCGCCAGCCCTATGACGTACGTGAGATCATCGCCCGAATTGTCGATGGCAGCGAGTTCGACGAGTTCAAGCGGCTTTACGGCCAAACTCTGGTCTGCGGTCTCGCCCGGATCTGGGGCTATCCGGTTGGCATCCTCGCCAATAACGGCATTCTGTTCTCGGAAAGTGCCCTGAAAGCTGCGCATTTCATTGAATTGTGCGCGCAGCGCGGGATCCCGCTGGTCTTTCTACAGAACATCACCGGCTTCATGGTGGGCAAGAGATACGAGGCCGGCGGTATCGCCAAGGACGGAGCCAAAATGGTCACCGCGGTCGCCACCGCCGCGGTGCCGAAATTCACCGTGATCATCGGCGGCAGTTTTGGCGCCGGCAATTACGGCATGGCCGGGCGGGCCTATGGACCGCGGTTCTTGTGGATGTGGCCGAATGCGCGAATTTCGGTGATGGGAGGCGAACAGGCCGCCTCGGTGTTGGCGCAGCTCCGCCGGGACGCGCGCGAGGCGCAGGGTGACCCCTGGAGTGCGGCCGAAGAGGAAAAATTCAAGGCGCCGATACGCGCCCAGTACGAGACGCAGGGTCATCCCTACTATGCCAGCGCCAGGCTGTGGGACGACGGCGTGATCGACCCGGCCGATACACGCAGAGTGCTCGGCTTGGCGATCTCGGCCAGTCTCAACGCGCCGATCGAGCGGTACGACGGCGCCGGTCTTGGAGAAATGCCCAGCCGGTTTGGCGTATTCCGGATGTGAGCATGTTTGCCAAGATTCTGGTCGCCAATCGCGGCGAAATCGCCTGCCGGGTAATCCGGACCGCGCGCCGGCTCGGGATCGCCACGGTCGCGGTGTATTCGGAGGCCGATCGCAGCGCACTGCATGTCGAACTGGCCGATGAGGCTTGGCCGATCGGTCCGCCGCCGGCGCGCGATAGCTACCTGAACATCGGCGCGATCGTCGCTGCGGCGCAGGCAAGCGGCGCGCAAGCGGTCCATCCGGGCTATGGCTTTCTGTCGGAGAATGCCGATTTCGCCGAGGCCTGCGAAAAGGCGGGGCTGATCTTCATTGGTCCGCCCGTTGCGGCTATGCGGGCGATGGGGTCAAAGGCATCGGCCAAGGCATTGATGGCGCAGGCCGGGGTGCCGGTCGTGCCGGGCTATCACGGCGACGAACAGGATCCGGGCCATCTCGCCGCGGAAGTCCGGCGGATCGGCTTTCCAGTATTGATCAAGGCCTTGGCCGGGGGCGGCGGGCGCGGTATGCGGATTGTCGCCGGCGAGGATGATTTCGCACCGGCGCTCGAAGCGGCAAAGCGCGAGGCCGCCGGCGCGTTTGGCGACGACCGGGTGCTGATCGAGAAATATTTGATGCAGCCGCGTCATATCGAGGTGCAGATCTTCGCCGACCGGCAGGGCAACGCGATCCACATTTTCGACCGCGACTGCTCGATCCAGCGCCGCCATCAGAAGGTCATCGAGGAGGCGCCGGCCCCAGGGCTCGACGAAAAGTGGCGGCGGGCAATGGGCGAAGCGGCGGTGGCCGCGGCGCGCGCGGTCGGTTACGTCGGCGCCGGCACCGTCGAATTCATCGCCGAAGCCGGGCGCTTCTACTTCATCGAAATGAACACGCGGCTGCAGGTCGAGCATACGGTTAGCGAAGCCATTACCGGGCTCGATCTCGTCGAATGGCAATTGCGGGTTGCAGCGGGCGAACCGCTGCCGCGGCGCCAACAGGAACTGGCCGTGAGCGGCCACGCGATCGAGGTCAGGCTCTACGCCGAAGATCCCGAGCACCATTTTCTGCCGCAGACCGGGATATTGCACGGGCTGCGTCTTCCATCGCCGGAGATCGCGCGCGTCGATACCGGGATTCGACAGGGCGATTCGGTCACACCCTATTATGACCCGATGATCGCCAAGATCATCGCCTGGGGCGAGGATCGGGCGACCGCGATCGCGAGGCTGCGCCGGGCTCTGGCTGAGACTGCGGTGCTTGGTTTGCGGACGAATCTGGGGTTTCTGGCGCGCCTTGCCGCCGAACCCGACTTTGCCGCGGGCGCCGTCGATACCGGCTTCATCGAGCGCCATCGAGCGGGCCTGCTGCCGCCGCGCCAACCGGCGCCGGATGCAGCGCTGGCCGCAGCAACGCTCTCCCGTCTCGCCGCCCGCGAGACTGCCGCCCGCTGCGCCGCGCTGCGCTCCGATGACCCGCACTCGCCTTGGGCGCACGGCGACGGCTGGCGACTCGGGCGGGCGGCCGAGCAGGACCTCGTCTTCCGCGACGAAGCCGAGGAGCGGACCGTAAAGGCCTCGGCTCGCGGCCCCGACCGGCTGCTGCGGCTCGGCGGCCGAGAGCTGTGCGCCTATGGCTCGCAGCAGCCGGACGGCTCGTTCATGGTGGCGATCGACGGTGTTCGCAGACGTGTGATCGTTCTCGATCATGGTCCGGCGACCGCGGTGTTCATCGATGGCGAGAGCTGGCAACTCGTCGAAACCGATCCGCTCGCGGCGCGTCAAGACGAGGACCCAGCCGGCGGCCGGCTGACTGCGCCGATGCCGGGGCGAGTGACCCGGCTAATGGTCGAGGACGGGGAGACGGTGCGGCGGGGCCAGCCGTTGATGGTGATCGAAGCGATGAAGATGGAGCATACGATCGTCGCACCCGCGGACGGGATGGTGGAGAGGCTGCGATTTAACGTCGGCGACATGGTCGAGGAGGGCGTCGAGCTGATCACCCTCGCGGCCGGAAGCGAAAAATCCTGATCGAGGCCGCCTGATGCCACTGCATCTGATGAAGCTCGCCGTCGGAATTGATGACGTCGAGCATTTACGCCGAGTTCGAGCAGCGCGCGCGGCAGAGCGGGGCGGCGGTTGGGTCTACACCCGAAACCGTCCACGCCGGGAGGCCGAGGTGCTCGACGGCGGCTCGATCTACTGGGTCATTCGCGGCCAAATCAGGGTGCGCCAGCTTGTCGCCGGATTTCGCAGCGAGCGGGATGAGAATGGACGGCGCTACTGTCTGATCGAGGTCGATCGGCATTTGGTGCCGACCCTGTTGCGGTCGTGCCGGCCGTTCCAGGGTTGGCGCTATCTGGCCGCAGAGGCCGCGCCTGCCGATCGAGCTGCGGCGGCAGAGCCGCCATTGCCTGATCACTTGGTCGGCGAGTTGCGCGCGCTTGGGCTTCTCTGAGCTGCGATTTTTTCGCCCGTACCTCTGGACAGGCGCCATCCCCGGCCCTACGTTACCCACCGCTGCGCCCCTTCGGGCGTTCTTTAACCCAATTCTACCACGATGACTCTCATCTGTGCGAGCGGACGGACTGTCGGCGTGGTGGATTGGCGAGATCGGCTTCCCT
>CAWGFH010000002.1:0-11023 GCA_963821795.1 uncultured Alphaproteobacteria bacterium | reverse complement strand
CCCGTATGGCGATCGAGGTCTTCGGTAATTGGGGCGCCGCGGTATTTTCGTTTTTCTTTCTTTACGCGATCGGCGCCATGGACTGGCCGCGCAATATGCCATTGCTGTTCATTGGTTATTTCTATATGACGTGGTGGTGCGTCGCGGTGGGCCTCATTATCGCCGCGTTCAGCGAACGCACGGTCGTATTCGAGAAGATCTGGGCACCCCTGTCATATATGTACATACCGATTTCCGGCTTCATGTATATGGCCGCATGGCTGCCGGGTTCGCTGCGGTCGATTTTTTTGGCGATCATGCCGGCGCTATCCTGTTATGAGATGATCCGCTCGGGAATCTACGGCCCCATCATCCGCGTTTATTACGACGTCCCCAGGCTCAGCTTCATCCTTGCCGGTTTGACACTATTCGGACTGCTGGGGTTGCGCGACGTGCGGCGCTACATCATCAATCCCTAAGCGGCCTCACGCCGGCAGCACAGCCATTTCGCTCTTTTCCGCGTGCATGTCGGTCCTGGTTTCCCTCCGGTCAAAAGCGTTTCACTAGCCTGCCACCTCCTCCCTCGTTGCTGCAAACTTTCTTCTGGTGCTCAGTGAAGGTATTTCGGAGGTAAAGCTCGCGACAAAATCGGCAACAAATCGGTTCCTCGCCTCATAGCTTGCCGCGTCGCGCTGCGGCACGTTTCCAGTATCGATCTTGGCCCGAGGCGCCGGGGCGTTTCCCGGGCCTCAGCCGCGTTATCGAGAAGAAGCTGCACCGTGGATTTGAGCGAATTCAAATCAGCTTGAAAATCCTCATAACAGAGTCGGGTCGGAGCCAACTGATTGGCCTTAAAGAACTCATTCCAGAGATGTTCCTCCCGCGTCAGATAAATATAGCATTCGTATATTTCGTTAAAATTATACGGCGGGTTTGGCACCGGCTTGCCGAAATCCCGATGGTATCTAAACCATTCGTTCGATTTCTGTGCCCGCCAAAATGATATTGATTGCAGGAACAAATCGCTACGAGTAAGGTAAAGGTAGTCCATTGTTTTCGTTATCTCTCGGACCTGCCAAAAACTGTCATATGATATGTCCAATGCCAGCAGCAAGCTGAATAAATCCTGCATCGGGAACTTACAGCTGAATATGCCCCCTTTACTCCTCCGTTCAAAGGTTCTTTCTGCCAGCAGGTTTCTCGCTTTTTTGGTGCGCAATTTAGCGAGGGATTTTTGCCACGCCGAGTTGAAGTATTCTTGGGGTTCTCCTAGTCCGTTATTCGCCAAGATGGAACCTAATACGTTGCTCCCGACCCGATATGAGTGGAAGAGAAAGATGCTGTGCATTTTACGGCCTAATCGATACTAAAGGGACAAACTGATGCTTGTTACCATAGCCTTTTTTCGTGTTGCGGGCGTCCCGGCGGAGGCCGGGAATCAGGTCAGCCATAGGCACCGGCCCGCGCCGGCGTGCCAACCAGTGCTGCTGGAGTGTGGAAGCATTGGCATTGGTAGGTCACTGCCGGCAGATGTTCTGAGTAATCGTTTACGACGAAAATAATCTTTGACCAATTGACCTGCGCCGAATGGCTTCGGGCTGGCGGCACAAGTGGTAAAGTGGGCAAAGCTGGTCGGGGTTGAGAGGCTGTTATCAACCATGATCGTGTCAGGGTAATCCAATGCCCAGGCCGACAGGCCAATCTTTCGCGCGTTGAGATAGGCGAGAAAGGTTTTGGTTACGGCCGCGTCGTTGATCTGATTGTTGCAGCCTACCCCGTGGCTGTTCGGACCCCCGGCGCCGCTGGCAACCATCCACTCCGTCACCATGCAGGGGGCCGTCCTGCAGAATGTGCCGAAATTTCTGTCCCAATCCGCCGGCGTGCTCGAAGGAATCGATGAGTTGAAATAGACGTGAACCGCGTAACCGCTCTGGTGCAACGGATCGGCAATCGGCGGCGATCCCGACAGAACCTGTCCCCCGGTAAGTCCCTCGACGAGAAGGACGCCGGTAAATCCGGCGCCACGGATTTTCTGGATAGCTGCATTCATTCCCGCCTGCCAGATGCGCCAATGGTCCGGGGTAGGGGTCAACCCGGGCTCATTGAACGGCTCAAGCAGAATGCCGTTATCTCCCAGAAGGGTGGGCGCGAGCGCCGCCCATGCATCGACCGTTTGCGGCGCTGCGGGCATATTCGGCTCGCCAAAGGCACCGGACCCGGCCTCCCATTGCATCACGACGATCACATTTAAACCGAGACCCCGGGCCATATGAACCGCATCGATGACCTCGCCGGCATAGTGGGGATCATAAATCGATGATCCTCGCCGCAACCCAGCCTGGCTGACCGGAAGGCGGATCGTATCGGCACCGAACTCCTTGGCTGCAAGGATTACGTCGCGGCCAAATCGTGCCGATGCTGCTCGCTGGCCAGGTGAAACAATTTGTTTGTTTAGGGCTCCCCTGGGCGTTCCGCGCCCATCAATATCCACGCCCTTCGCAAGCCAGGGCTTTCCGTCGCGCAGAAATGCCGAGCCCGATATCGTCACTTGACCGGTCGTCGGGTGGGTTTGAGCCCTCGCACCGATGCTGGAGATGACCGTCAGAGCCGCAGCCAGGAACAGAGCAACGCACCTAGACTGCATCATTGCTACTCGCTGATTTGATGGCAATTTGACTTCCCCTATCGGCCAAAATTGGGCACTTCCGTCGGCTTGCGGCAAGCTGACCGCTAAATTTGTACTAAATCTTGACGAATGCTCACGGCAGCGCTTTATCGAAGGGTTCCCGAAACACATAGTGCGGGCAGATCTGCTCTGAATTCAGACCGTCACGACGGATCAGGAGGTCCTCGACCGCTTCGGTCGCGCCAAGGCAGGTGGCCACCAGCGGATCATCAAAGACCCAATAGCCTCCGGGGACCATATGTGGCTTTGCCAACTCGTATGCACATTCGATTGCCGCGCGGAGATCGCAGTCGATATGACAAAACGAAATCCTGCCGACTTCGCTAAGTGTAGAGCGCGCGGTATCCTCGAACCGACCCTGGATGAAGTGGAGATTCTGCAGACCCTCGGTGTCAACGTAGCTACGAAGTTCCGCGAGGTCGACATCTCTGAAATCGCCCTCGCTATGATAATCGACCTGCTGGTCGGTATCCGGCATACCAGCGAAGGTGTCGAACGCATAAACCTGGGCATCAGGCAAAAAACTCTGGGCCAGGGCGCTCATAAAAATCGCCGAGCCGCCCTTGTAAGAACCGAATTCGACGAGATGCCCCGGGGCCAGCCGTGGGGCGTAGAACTTCAGGATCAGGAAGATGTTCCACAAATTCGCTGGGTTGACGATGGTGCGATTACCGGCCAGATCGCGGGCGCGGCGGTAATCCGGGTCTCTTTCCACAGAAGCGCCCAAATTTCTAAACGCGATGGCAATTCCGCGTTGATAGCCGTCGTATGGATTTCGACCGCGGCGGAGCCCGTTTTCGACGGGAACGGGCGGTAGTTCGGAAATATTCATGATCGGGGGGCCATCATTGGGCGGCAATGGCAAGCGGTTCTACCGATGCCGTGGTGGGGCGGCTCTCCGGCTGCGGATACCAGTTGGGCGCAATCCGCTCATAGTAGGTCCGCATCGCCAATTCCGTGTTGCTGAAATCCGCGATGGAACGCGCTGCGGCGGTGACCAAGGATTTGAGCCGGTCGTCCAATTGTTGATAAGCCTGCCGCGACAGCGCGAAATCGTCATATTGCCGCCGGGGTGTCGCCGGTTCGCGCCCGCCGCTGCTGGCAACGCGCTGGATCGCCGCAACGATATCAGGATGCGCCGAAAGGCTGTCTCGCCGGAGCAGCAGATGAGCCAGGAGTTCCTCTCGGGACCCGACCAGGGCGAGCAGCGACGCCGCTTCGCCCGCCGCCACCGTCCGTTTCTCCAAAAGGCGCAACGCGGTCGACACCAATTCCAGGTCAAGCTGAGACACGATTTTCTCCAAGAGAGGCCACCGCCTGGCGAAACAACACCTCGGTACGATCGGCTTCCATCGCCAACGTATATTGCGCCTCGAAGCTTTGCCGGGCGCCATGCGACAAGCGATCGAGCCAGGAGCGATCGGAATGAAGCCGGCCCAGCGCTGACGCGATCCCGGCCACCAGATCCGTTCCGGGATCAATGCTGATCCCGTTGACGGCGTCTTTGACCACTTCGGCCAGGCCGCCGACTTTTAGCGCGATTACGGGCTTGCCCGCCGACATCGCCTCGATCGCGACCAGGCCGAACGATTCATATCGGCTCGGCATCAACACTACGTCATACGACGCATAGAGCCCATCGAGCCGATCGCGGGGCACGACGCCGAAAAACTGGATTCTGGGATTTCCAATCATATCGCCATGGCCCCTTTCGCGCAGGAACCGCAGGGCCAGCGCGTCAAATTCGCCACCGACAAAGCCAAATTCAATATCGTCGACCGCGGCCAGCATTCGCTCCGCCGCCTGGAACGCCAGATCGAAACCCTTGCGCGGCTCGAACCGACCGACGCACAAGACCTTGAGATTGGAGTGGCCGCGTTCGCTATCCGCGAATTTCGCCAGGATGTCGTGGGTACCGCGCGGTATCACCGTCGACCGGCCGGCGATCGAGATGCCGTAGCACTCCTCGATATCGCGAATGATGCTCTGGCTGTTGGCGTGGATGACCGGAGCGCGCTGCAGGCAGGCGCGTTCCGCCGCAATCACCTTGTCGACCATGAATGCCTGGTACAGCGGACGGGCATGCCATTCGGGCTTGAAGGGCTCGACCAATCCGTAGGTAGTGTGGAGGCTCACGACCGTCGCGATTTCGGGATCGTCGAGACAGGGCAATCCCTCAAGATCCCAGATCGGAAATGACACGAGGTCGAGACCAAACGATTTGATCGAACGAACTTCGCGGTACACCCTGGCGGCCCATTCCGCAATGTTCCCGGGCACGCCATAACGGCTCGCTACCGCCGGGCCCGCTTCGCGTTGGGGGCGGCATTGGTGGAGCCAAACCCCTTTCTCGAAGCGAAGCTCTTCTTCCGCGTTCCGAGATCGAGTGATCACATGGACGCTGTGGCCCCGCTCGCCCAAAGTGTTCGCCATCGCCCAGGTCCAGTGTGCGATGCCCGCATCTTCATCGGGCGGATATCCCTGTGAGACAAGGCACACCGTGAGATGGTCGCGGTCGGGGGAAAACTTCCGGAATGGAATCGGCTCGACCGGCACTCCAAGATGACCGTGCGGTAAATGGGATCGCCGCTTGGCGGCATCGATGCCGCGTTCGATCCCCCATAACAGATCCTGGTTGAGCGAATATTGATGCTCCCGATCGATCTCGCCGTGATCTCCGAGCCAGTCGTTCGCACCGCGGATTTCATTCTGGTACCGGCTGAGTTCCTCGGACTGGCGGGTGATGCCAAATCGGGCGCCGTGGCGCATGATAAAATAGGATTTGCTGATGGCGGACGGGTAGAGCGTGCGCGGAATGCGCCGGACGTCGCGAATATGGCTCTCGGCGAATTGGTGATAAACGATCGCCGAAGGTTCGAAAAGAACCCGGTAGCCGTGGTCGACCAGACGCAAACACACATCGGTCTCGTCGAGAAAATACGCGAAGGTCTCGTCAAATCCGCCGATTTCGTGCAACGCCGCGGCGCGAAATGTCGAGTTGGTGCCGAGGAGGCTCGGGTACAGCGGGCTGCCCGGCACGCAAAGCGGGCGCTCGTCAAACCAATCATGAGGAAAATAGGCCGTCCCAAACCGGTCGCATATGGCCTTCCGCATCTGGAAGGCAACCCCCGTATTGTCCATTGTGTAACCGCCAACCGCGCCGACCCGCCCGTCGTGAAACCAATCGGTCAAATTATGCAGCCACTTTGGCTGTACCGCGGCGTCGTCGTCGATAAAGGCGATGATGGCGCCGGCGGCGAGCGAAATCCCGATGTTGCGCGACATCGACAGATTGGCCTCCGGGCAAGATCCCAGTTTGATCCGCGGCCGCCACTGCTCCAGCAATTCGCTGGTCGCATCGGTGGAGGGGCCGTTGACGACAATGATCTCAAAGCCGGAGTAATCGAGATGCGACAGTGATGTCAGCGCGTTGCGGAGGTAATCAGCGCGGTTTAATGTATTGATAATGATGCTGACCGACAATTGCGACATCGTCAACGTCTCCGATCGGTCGGCGCACCCCGGGAAAGGAGGCCCAGAAGCTGCAAGTTGGCGGTGGAAAATCGGCGATCAGCAATGACCCACAACCAGACCCCCCGGATCGTCCGCTGGGAACGCAAAAGCTCGAGCAGTTCAGTCTCGCTTGGCGAGGCGTGACCGTCCAATAAAGCAAAGGCAAATTCGACGTCCATCCTGGTAGGGATTTCGTCAAGCGGGTCTTGAGGAACGGTTTGTGGAACGAACTCATCGTGCGTGACCCTGTGGCCAAGACGTTCACCCACAAATTCCAAATGCTCACGAACCTCATACTCCGGGGCTCCGAGGGCCAGCGCGGTCCGATAGTGTGATTCCGCGGGGACAAATCCCCCTTGTTCTTTCATGCAATGCGCATACTGCGTCCGATAACCAGGATGGAGGGGATAGAAACCAAGCGCACGCCGGTAGTGAGCCTCGCCGACGCTCCATTCCCCATCGTCGCGCGCCCTATCGCCAGCAGCTACCGACGCGAGAAACTCCGGGTCTAGCGAGGCCGCGCGAAGCGTAAGCTCCACCGCATGCTGCCGGCGCGCGGTTAGTGAGGGGGTCAGCCGGAGAAACCGCAGGCCCTCGCTCACCAACCCGCAGCGCACCAGCACGTCACCCTTTGCCAGGCAAAGTTCGGGGTCGGTGAGTTCCTCGACGCCGCCGATCAGCCGAGGCGGGATATGGAACGCATTAGGTATTTCCTTACAGAAGCTTAGCAAAGTCTGCCAGGTTTCCCTGCTATCTTGGGCGGTCTCCAGGTCGACCGGGGACGCCTCTGACAGGAATTTGTCGACTTGAGGGGGCGGCATCGCGCCCGCCCTGCGGCTGTTTCTCATTAGAAGCCTCGGCTTACGCAGATTAGGCCTCAAATCCGCTGTTTTCATTGACGAGACTCAGCGCTCCACCATGCCGCTGGCCGGCGGCGTATCGGCGCCCGGCAGCCGTGCGATAAGGACTCCAAGCGATCGAAGCAACGCACTGACGCAGCGAACCCTACGAGCGCACATCATGCTTGGACGGTGTGAGATTGGAAAGGCATCGCAGCCCATTTTGCTAGCTTATTGAGTAGACTGCCGTTTCTGCCACGGCCGGGGCTGGGGTGTCCACCATCTTGCAAGCGGCCATGGGTCAAATGCATCTGCCGGGGCCGGCGGCGGCGAGGTCTGTGGCGGTGAGGTCTGCGGCGGGCGGGGAGCGCGGGGGCGGAGCGAGGGGCGGGCGAACGGCTTTGCGTTGGCGGCCGGCGGTGCGATGATGATCCGATGGTGCCGCTCTCCATTCTCGATCTCTCGCCGATCGCCGAAGGCGGCGATGCCGGTCAGTCGCTGCGCCATTCGCTCGACCTGGCGCGGCATGTCGAGGCGCTCGGCTACCGGCGCTTCTGGATGGCCGAGCACCACAATCTGCCCGGCATCGCCAGCGCCGCCACCGCGGTGGCGCTCGCCCATGTCGCGGCCGGCACCAGCACCATCCGGATCGGCGCCGGCGGCATCATGCTGCCGAACCACGCGCCGCTGTTGATCGCCGAACAGTTCGGCACCCTCGCCGCGCTGCATCCGGGGCGGGTCGAGCTGGGCCTCGGCCGGGCGCCCGGGTCGGATCAGATCACCGCCCGCGCCGTGCGCCGGCACCTGCAGGGCGGCGTCGACGAGTTTCCCCAGGATGTCGTCGAGCTGATCGGCTACTTCCAACCGGCCGAACCGGACCAGGCGGTGCAGGCGGTTCCCGGCGCCGGGCTGCAGGTGCCGATCTGGATCCTGGGGTCCAGCCTCTATGGCGCGCAGGTCGCGGCCTATCTGGGGCTGCCATTCGCCTTTGCCTCGCATTTCGCGCCGGCGATGATGATGCCGGCGATGGCGATCTACCGCGAGCGGTTCCGCCCGTCGCCGCAGCTGGCCGCGCCCAACATCATGCTCGGGCTCACCGTCGTCGCCGCGGCGTCGGATGCGGAGGCGCGGTTCCTGTTCTCGTCATTGCAGCAATCGATGCTGAACAACCGCACCGGGCGGCGCGGCCGGCTGCCGGCGCCGGTCGAGGATTTCGAGGCGCGGCTCGACCCTTACGCTCGCGCGATCCTCGATGACGGGCTCTCCTGCGCCGTGGTCGGCGGCCCGGACACGGTGCGGCGCGGGATCGAGGATTTCATCCGCCGCACCGGCGCCGACGAGCTGATGGTGACGGCGAACATCTTCGACCACGCCAAACGCAAGCGATCGTTCGAGATTCTGGCCGAACTGCATGGCGCGATGAAGCCGGCCGCGCCCGGTCAACCGGCCTGACACGCTGTGCCAAGCCCCCCTCACCCGAAAACCGGAGGAACGCCATGGATGTCGGCATGATGATGGTGTTCGCCAGCTATGGCTGGCAGGACATCGGCGACGATCGGGTTTGGGACGAGGAAATCCGCTTGGCGCGGCTGGCCGCCCAATCCGGCTTCGACGTGCTGTGGTCGGCCGAGCATCATTTCTTCGACTACTCGTTCTGCCCCGACAATCTGCAACTGATGACTTATCTCGCCGCACTTTGTCCGGGGGTCGGCCTCGGCACCGCGGCGGTGATCGTGCCGTGGCACGACCCGCTGCGGGTGGCCGAACAGGCGGCGGTGCTGGATCTGCTGTGCCAGGGGCGGCTGCGGCTGGGGCTGGGACGCGGCCTGGCGCGACGCGAGTTCGCGGCGTTTCGCGGCACCATGGACGAATCCCGCGAGCGCTTTGACGAAGCGGCGCCGATGATCGTCGAGGCGTTGCGCACCGGCTTTATCGAGGGCAATGGCAAGCATTACCGGCAGCCGCGGATCGAATTGCGGCCGCGGCCGAAATATGATTTCGCCGGCCGCATCTATGCCGTGGCCTCGAGCGAGGATTCGGTCGAGGCGGCGGCCCGGCTCGGCGCGCATATGGTGATGTTTTCCGATCGGCCGTGGCATATGCGGCTGCCGGCGATCGAGCGCAATCGCCAGCTGTTCGAGAAATTCCACGGGCGTAAGGCGCCGGCCCTGATGATCACCGATTTCTGCGTTTGCGGGCCGGACCCGGCGGCGGCCGAGGAGCATGCGCGGCAGTACATGGGCAAGTTTGTCGAGAGCAACTTTCACCACTACGAATTCCTCGGCGACCATTTCGCCACGGTCAAGGGCTATGACGCCTATGCGCAGAAGGCGGCGATCGCGCGCCAGGGCGGGCTCGAAGGCGCCGTCGCCGGGTTCATGCAGGCGGCGATCTGGGGCACGCCCGAGCGCATCCTGCGCGAACTCGAAGCGCGGCGCGCGGTGATCGGCGAGTTCGAGCTCAACGCGGCGTTCCGCTTTGGCGGCGTGCCCTATGAGATCGCCGAGCGCGGGCTGAAATTGTTCGCCGCGGAAGTGCTGCCGGTGCTGAAGACCTGGCAGGCGGAAAACGCCGCGTTGGCAGCCGAGTGAGCCATCGCATGTGGCTTCCCCGTGCGCATGTGGCTTCTCGGTGCAGAGGCATTGGAACTCGGCTTGCGCGGAGTTGATCCGCGCATCCACGTCTTTGGTTTGGCAAATGCCGGAAGGCGTGGATAGCCGGGACAAGCCCACGGCTGTCCGGTTTAGCTCTGGTTCCATTGGAGCGCCAGTTGAGCCGGATTGAAAGGGTGTGGCGGCTCGGTTTCGAGCAGGCGATCGAGGCGCCGGCGGTGCATCAGGTTGATGCGAACCAAGCGGGCGAAGGCGAGCGGGCTGGTAACGGCCCGCTGCGCTGTTTGGGCCAGGCGCAGCAGCAGAAAGGCGATCAGGGCGACGGCGATCTGGATGCGCACGGCGTTTTCGGAGGTGCCGAGAAAGCGGCGGATTTTGAGGGTCTGCTTGACCCAGCGGAAGAACAGCTCGATCGCCCAGCGGCGCTTGTAGAGATCGGCGATTTCCGCGGCCGGAGCATCGAGGTCGTTGGACAGGATGCGGATGACCTTGCCGCTGTCGAGCCGGACGCGAACCTCGCGCACCGGGTCCTGGAAAGGATTGTTTCGGCCGCTGCCTTGGCGTGCCGGCAGATGGCCGATGCGGTCCGAGAGGATCGGGCCGTCGGCCGGCGCGGGCAGCTCTTCGATCACGTGCAGCGGGGTGTTGGCTTTGAGCCGGGTGACGATGCGGCATTGCGCGCGATCGAGCTTAGCCCACCAAGCGTAGTCGTAATAGCCCAGATCAAAGACATAGGTGGCGCCGGGCTCGATCGGCATGGTCTGCGCGGCGGTGATGTCATTGACCCGCGCCGGGGTGATCGCGGCATAGATCGGCCGGTCGGCGTCAGGATCGTAGACGACGTGCAGCTTGGCGCCGCACACGCCCGCGCAAAAGCGCGCCCAGCCGCGGCTGCGGGCATCGAGCCGCAGCCCGGTCGCATCGATCAGATAGGTAGTCTCGGCCAGGGCGCGGCGCAGCCCGCGATGGGCGCGGGCGATCGTCAGCGCCAGCAATTGGCTGAACACCGCGTTTGGCCGCGCCGAATTGGCGTCGGCCAGGGTTGCCCGGCGCGGCAGCGTCGCCCCGATGTGGTAGAGCCGCGCCGCATGGCTGTGCAGACCGGTGACGATCTCGCGCAAGCTCGCTGCCCCGGCCAGCTGGCCATAAAGCAGCGCCACCAGCTGGCTCTTCGTGGTCAGCCGGCGAACCCGCGAATCCGCCCGGTGCACCGCCACCAGTCGGTCAAACTCGGCCCACGGCAAATGCTTCAGAACTCCATGAAAGACGCTATTATGATGGCGCATGGCGTTGACCCCCCGTCTCGTGTCCGGATCGTCGGCGAAACGTCCCGAACCGAGTGGAGTCAATGCCATGCCCCTTGTCCAGCAAAACTCAACCGGACAGCCGTGGGA
>CAWGFH010000001.1:0-31591 GCA_963821795.1 uncultured Alphaproteobacteria bacterium | reverse complement strand
AACCGATCAATGGCAACCCGCGCGGACTACGCTTCAGCGGCGCTCACGGCCGTGCACCGGGGAAACCGGACGGCTGTAATCCGCCACCGCACCGAGAACACATTGTAGGTCGGCAAAGCGAAACGGCTTTTCCAGAAAAGGTACCGTTGGCTCTTGCGGCCGAGTTGGGGGATCGAGTCGGAAATGATGGCCGCTCAGGGTTATAGTCGGAATCCCGAGGTCGGCACAGTTCTGTCCGAATACGGTCCCCTGTCCGAGATTGAGCACCAGATCTGTAACCACGACGTCGACCGCGCCGAGCGATGCCGTTGCCTCGGCCCCATCGGCGCAGACTTCGACAGCATGACCGCAATCGGAAAGGATGCCGGCGACGAATTCACAGATTCGCCGGTCCGATTCCAGCTATAAGTATTAATACTATAGATGGCCCCGGTTGCACGAGGGATAGTCGGTCAATACGGATCGAAGACCATATACTTTAAGGAAGGATGAAAATCCGAGCCGTGTTGCATTTGAGAGTTCGGAAACATTCGCCGAGCCTCGACACCAAACTGAGCGGCGATGAAACCATCAGTCAGCAGAAGCGGCGAACCATGCCGGTTCAGGCGGCATGCGGGACAATGCGGTGTCACGCACCTAGCGATCTCGAATTGGCGCCTGCTCGGGCCGGTTGATTACCGCATGGCGGTATTCGGACTGCGCCGTTCTGGCCGTTCTTCGACAAAAATTTTGCAGTGCGGCATAAAATTGGAGAAATTCGTGGACAACCGTCGGCGAAGTGATCGAAAGTAGCGATATCGAGAGCGACGCTGCCGGTGTTCGCCTGGAGCGCGCGTGGGTCGCTTCGGGGATCGGAATGCATCGCGGTCGTTCGCAGCGACAACACGCGCCGACGGGCGATGACGCCATAGACGTCGACCGACCGGTGCTGCTGTTTCTCCGAGGAAATGGCGACCGCTTTTTCAGGCGCCTTACAATTCGGCGGGGACGGACGTTTTGAGATTACAGCTGACGCCCGCGCGAAGCGTTCCTAAGATCGGAATACAGTGCGATAAGCGCGAGGAGGAGCTGGTTGAGCGGTGAAGCGCCAGTGCAACGGCGGAATGCAGCGTGGGTCGCCGAGAGAGAGCGACGTGTCCTGATCTGGATCGCGGCCAGGCTTCCGGCGATGGTGACGCCGAACGCTCTAACGGCCGCCGGCATGTTGGGCGCGCTGATTGTGATGCTCGGCTACTTCCTCGCCGCGGAGCGGCCCGCGATGCTGTGGCTGGCGAGCGCTGGGTTCGTCTTGAACTGGTTCGGCGATTTTTTGGATGGCACACTTGCTCGTGTGCGCCGGATTGAACGCCCGCGCTTCGGCTTCTTTCTCGATAAATGCACTGACGTGCTTGCGCATACACTCTTTGCCGTTGGGCTGGGGCTTTCCACGCTTATCCGGTGGGACCTCGCGATGGCAGGGCTCGCCGTGTTCTTTATGGTCTCGATGCTCAGCCTGATTCGCGTCGGCGTTGGCCGCAGCTTCGACATTGCATATTTCGGGATCGGACTGACCGAACTCCGCTGCGGCTTTGTGCTTTTGAACAGCGCTGTTTTTTTCTTTCCGCCGCAGCCGATCCAAGCGTTTGGTATGTCCTTCACCTATCCGAACATGCTCGGGGGCGTATGGATCGCGGGTCATGTTGGCGTGTTTCTCGTTGTCATGATCGCCGAAACACGGCGTCTTGCCGCAGCGGAGCCGCCGCGAGCAATGGCGGGCGGCATGCGTCTTCGACCCGAGCATCGCGGTGGTGTCCGCGCGCATGCCGCACAACGTCGGTCGATGACCGGTACGACGGTATTTGATGGTCGTACGAAGGGCTGACTTCCCTACGGCGGATCAATTTCGACATTGACGTTAGCCTCCTCAGCACCAATCACGAAGCCTTGCGCGATCCCGAACACGGGCGAGATAGCCGCTGCAGCGTGGTGCAACCGCGCCGCTTCCAGACGGGCTGGCGCGCATGGATCAGACTTCTTCGAACGATTTCAGGAAGCACTTGATCCGGACGAAATAGTCGCACCAAGTCTGCGGCCGGTAGGTAGAGACCCGATGGCGAATATCAGCCGCAGCCCCGTTCCCGTCGGCGAACATGCAAATATCGGCAAGCCAGCCCGACCGGTCAGTGGGATCGCGATAAATCGCTAGATCGCCGGCGGCCTCTCGGTGCGCCGGGAGATCGGATGCGATGACTGGCGTTCCGAGAGCCAACGCCTCGATCACGGGCAGACCGAACCCTTCCGCAAAGGATGGCATCAGCAGAGCCTTGGCATGCGCGATGAGGCGACGCAGAGCTGGGCTCGACATGCCGCGTGCGAAGATTACTTGGTCTTGGAGCGGCGGGCACTGCTCCAGTACGCTGAGCAGCGGGACCTTACCGGTCAGTCCCCGGCTCGGCGATCCAACAACGACCAGCATTGGCGCGCGTTTGCCCCGTTGCCCGACCAGGTCGCGCCAAACGTTCAGCAATAGAAGATGGTTCTTGCGCGGCTCGATCGCACCGCACACGACAAAGTAATTGTGCGTGCCGAGTTCCCCATCGGGCATGTCTTTCTGGAGGAATATCGGCGCAACTGGGAGCGGCACTGTTTCAACCGGGATCTCCGCTCGGCCTCGCAGTCGAAGCGCGTTCAGAACCGGCTCGCGCGCCGCAGCCGACGTCACAATCAGCCCCGATGCATACCGCGCGGTATGTTCAATATTCTTCCAATGTGATCGCTGAGCTTCCGGCTGGCACAATTCCGGATGTTCCAATGGGATCACGTCGTGAAGCATGAACACCGGTTCGACATCAGGTCGATGTCTGAGCCAGGAGACAAACAGCGGGATTGACAGGCTTAGCTGGCCGACATTCAAATAAATAGATTTCTTTGGCAGCGATCTGACGATAGGCGCACCGAACGAGAAACCGGTTACCGAAAGCAAGTCCAATAACTGAAACGTTGGGCGAATGATGCGCCGGCTATATTCGGGACATTTTTCAGTCTCTGGCTCAGAGTTGCCCGAGAGCCGTGTTTTGATCTTTAACAACATACGGTCTTCGTCGGGTTCGAGGGTCTCTGACCACAGTTCCTCGAGACGGTCCAGCCCTCGGATAACCCGTTGGCGATCGAACCATCGAACACCCCACGGCGTCGGTAGCGTAGCGACGCAGTCACCCGGCCAAGTCTCAAAGAAAAAACGAGCGTAAAGGAGATCTACCCTGTCTATGCCGCGGGGCGTGACAGCCAGGGGCCCCAGGAACAATCGAGTTCGCATCGTAGGCGATAGGCGCAGACATCTATCGTTGGTACTTTAAATTATAGATTTCTGCTATCGCATGGCGTGGATCGACGGAGCACGATTGAAGCGGCTCGAGCCGATCGCCTGTTCGGAGGGGTTTCGGCATTTAGATCCACCAGCGGCCGAGCTCCAACCGGGCCGATCCTGAAGCGGTTAAGGTCTAACGCCCCCGGTTGCGTACCAGCGCGGCCCCTGCGGCGAGCGCCCGGAGCTTGCCTATCGCGGTTCCGCGATGCATCGGCGCCATGCCGCAATTGGTGCAAGGGTAAAGCCGCTCTGCCGGGACAAAGCGCAGTGCTTCCTCGATCGTCGCCGCGACCTCCTCCGCGGTCTCGACTTGCTCCCGCGCAACGTCGATCGCACCCAGCAGAACATCCTTACCCGAGAGCAAACCCAGGAGTTCGATCGGCACCCTGCTGCCGGCGCATTCGATCGACACCTGGTTGATGCGGCTCGCCGCCAGTGCAGGGAATATCGCTTCGTATTGCCGCCAATCGGCGCCGAGGCCCGCCTTCCAGTCGATATTGGCCTTGATTCCATAGCCGTAGCAGATGTGGACAGCGGTCTTGCAGCCAAGCCCGGCAGCGGCACGCTCGAGAGCCCCTATTCCCCACTCAGAGACCGCGTCCAAATAGACGTTGAAGGCCGGCTCGTCGAACTGGATCACATCGACGCCGACCGCAGCCAATTCACGCGCCTCTTCGTTCAGCAATTCCGCGAACGCCAGCGCCAGCCTAACCCGGTCGCCGTAGTGCGCGTCGGCGATGGTGTCGACGATCGTCATCGGTCCGGGCAAGGTGACCTTCAGCCCCCGGCGGGTGTGCTTCCGAGCGAATGCCGCCTCAAAGCGGTGGACGCTGCCCCGCCGCCGCAATGGGGCGGTAACGGTGGGTACCTGCGCCTCGTACCGGTTATTGCGGATGCCCATCGTGACGCGCCGCGTGAAGTCGACGCCGTCGATCTGTTCCAGAAATCCGTGCACGAAATGCTGCCGGGCCTGCTCGCCATCGGTGACGATGTCGATTCCGGCGTCCTCCTGCTGCTTCAGCGCCAACAGGATAGCATCCCGCTTTGCCTCGGCGAGGCTGTCGCCTTCGATCCGCCACGGCGCCCATAGCATTCGCGGCTCGGCCAGCCATGATGGTTTAGGCAGGCTGCCGGTGATTGTCGTTTCCAACACAGGCGTAACCTCGCTTTTTGCATGGGTCGCACTATCGCCAGCTTGCAGCGACGGAGACCAGGCGCGTCCCCAGAAATTTTCCGCGCGCATTGAAGTCGAAGGCGTACCGTACATAGCCAATAATCGCGCATGCGTGACAGAAGTCGCGCAACAAATAGTCAACGACAAATTCCCGCCCGCCCTGCGCGACCGCCGGACCTGCGGCGCCGCGGTCGCCGGGCCAAAACGTCGCGTTGGGATAGCGGCGACGAATTTCGTCATACCTTGCCGACGCCCGCATCGCCGCGAGTGCCAGATAGTGCTGATCGTCGACGTCGATCAATGGAGGCGTGCCGTTGACGAGAAGCCACGCCTCGTTTTCGTTCGCTCGAAACGGATAGAGCACATGCGCGAGTGAGACCGGTCCGCCGGTTTCCTTCAGGGCGTGCAGATAGCCATCGTTATCGAGGCGCCTGGTAAAAGCGAGAGCAGCCGGCGAAGCGCCTGCCTTGGCCATGGCAGTGGCAAAGCAAGCGCCGAAATCCGCGCCTGCACGCGCGTCGCATTGCTGATGAGCACGACCGAGGAACCCCCGATCGGGCTTCCAGACCGCCGCAGCGGTTATCGACCCGCGTCGAAGCGGCCAACCCCGCACCAGCAACCATCACGACCACTAAGAACGCTACCGGAGCAAACTGCCCAGCACCCCTCACCCTATCCTCTCGCCGCCACGAAGGGTGAGCAATGAGCGGGCAGTCTCGTCCAGTTCGTCTAATTCGGCGTCCAGGTTAAGGCGCGGATCTCGGTGAACTCGCGAGGCAGCTTCTTCCAGACGTCACCCGCATCGTGACTGGCGTAAAGTTCGCCGTAATGGCTGCAGGCGAGGATCAGGCCGGGGTCGCCGGGATTGGTGGCGAACGCCCATATCGGCGAGTTCGGCTCGACCGGCAATGGCAGCCGCTCCCAGTTCCGCCCGCCATCCTTGGAGCGTTGTATCGCGCCGGTGCTGCCGACGGCACTATCACCGGTGGCAACAAAAACGGTATCGGGGTCATCCGTCTTCAAGGCCAGTCCGCGGCAATAGGGAAGACCGAACCGCCCCCCGACGCCGAGTCCCTGCCAGCTCTCGCCCTTATCGGTGCTGGCGAAGATCTCGCGCGGCGTGCTGGTCAGCACCGCCTTGTCATTACCGCCGCCCCGTACCGCGACATCGTGGATGTCCGGGTCGTTCAGGCCGCCGGCGATCCGGGTCCAGGTTTCGCCGCCATCGAGGCTGCGCCGAACGCCGTCGACCTCTACTCCGGCCCAGACAATGCGGCGGTCCGCCGGATCGACGGTCAGGGCGGTGACCCGCGGGATCCCGACATTCGGGCAGTCTTCGACCATGTCAACCGCCAGCTTTCGCCACTGCCGGCCACCATCGGTCGAGCGGAACAATGCCGCTGGCCGGGTGCCAGCGAAGATCGTGTCCGGATCGGCGGGATCGAACGCGATCCTCCACACATCCATTTTGTTCATCGGCGAGTCCAGGTGCTCGAAGCTCTGCCCGCCGTCACCGCTCCTATAGATGCCGTCATCGGCGCCCGCGAAGACGGTACGCGTCTCGCGTGGATGCACCGCGAGGCCATAGACCCGGCTCTCCCCCCCTAAGCCGCTGCGGACCCGCCGCCAGGCCTCCCCGCCATCCGGGCTGACCCAGGCGCCGCTGCCGACGGTGCCGACGCAGACCGTGAAGTTGGCGGTCATGTTCCGTTGTCCCACCCAGTGTGCGAGATGTCGAGGACAACACCGTCGGGACCCGCCCATTTCATCTCGAAATTGCGGTGACTGCCGGCCGTCATTTCCATGTCGAGATTGTCTTTGGCGGTCAGTCGCTGGCCGTTAGCCTGTTCGATCTTGTCGGAAGTCTCGTCTAGGTCTTCGACTTCAAAGCCGAAATGATGGATGCCGTCGAAGTTCGGGCCGTGCGCACCGACATCGGCGTCCTTTTCGGTCTTGTAGTTGAGGATCGCGAGGTTGATGTAGCCGTCGGTCAAAAATACCGCGCCGCGCGGGTTGCGTCGGATCTCGCGCATTCCGAACGCCTCCTTGTAAAAGTCGGCGGTCTTGCCGGGGTCCTTGGTTGTCAGTGCAATGTGTTTGATTCGAGGCATGATTTCCTCCCTGATGCCAAGAGGATCTAGCCGATTGGCTGATCCAGACACAGTAGTATAAGCAAGCTGGACGCGCAATCAGCCGGAATACAGCCGCGCTCCGGCGCGACGCTGAAGGAGGCGCGCGCCGGTCCGGGCCGTTCTAATCGGTGGATGAGAAGTAGCGCGAGAGATTGGCGCGGACGCGGGCGAGGATAGGTACCGCTGGATCGGGAAAGTCGAAACGTTGCCCGGTTATGGTCTCGAACACCTCGACATAAAGGCGGGCGGCTTCGGCGACGATTTCGCGCGGGATTTCAGGTATCGGATCGCGGTACGGATCGCAACGCGCAACGACCCAGCGCCGCACGAAATCCTTGTCGAACGTCTCCGGCGGGTCCCGGCGGCAAAGCGCTCCCGATAGCTTCCCTCGAGCCAGTATCGGCTACTGTCGGGCGTATGGATCTCGTCCGCCAACACGATATGCCCGGCTGCGTCGAAGCCGAACTCGTATTTGGTGTCGACCAGGATCAGCCCGCGCGCGCCGGCGATTTCACGCCCGCGAGCAAACAATGACAGCGCCAGTTCCGAGACTTCGCGCCATTGCGCACCGGTCAGCAGCGTGCGCCCGATGATCTGGTCCGCTGTCAGCGGTTCGTCATGCCCGCCATCGAACGCCTTGGTCGTCGGCGTGATAATCGTCGATGGCAGCTTTTCGTTCTCACGCAGCCCATCGGGGAAATCGAATACCGTAAATCTCACGTAATCCGGCCCTGTACATCGGCCAGATCGAAGTCGCTGTCGTCCCGG
This sequence comes from uncultured Alphaproteobacteria bacterium, assembly GCA_963821795.1. GTDB lineage: Bacteria > Pseudomonadota > Alphaproteobacteria > ATCC43930 > CGMCC-115725 > AP-15. Next base: position 24,171 of record CAWGFH010000001.1, on the reverse strand, counting down.
TCAGGTAGTCGCGGACGACGATCTCGACCGGCATGATCGAGAGCCGACGGCAAACGAGGACGTTAGGGTCGGGATATTCGATGACATGGTTCGGGCAGATGTCGCGGGTTGCATCGAACCAGAAGCGGGCAATCTGGGTCAGCGCCTGACCCTTGAGCGGGATGGCGGTGATTATCCGATCGAACGCGCTGAGCCGATCGGTGGCGATGATGATCCGCCTGTCGTCGACGAGATCGTAATTATCGCGAACCTTGCCGGCGTAATGGTTCGGCAGTTCGGGGATCCTCGCGTCGGACAGAATTTGCTCGAGATGCGCCTCGATCGCCGCCGCTTCGATCATCGTGATGCAGGCCCGTCGCGCGGTCAGCGATGGCCACCGCCGTGAAAGCCACCGCCGTGAAAACCGCCACCGAAGCCGCCATGAAACCCGGCATGCGCGAAGCCGCCATGGAAACCACAATTCCAACAGCCCCGGCCCCATCCCGCGCCGCCCCAACCACGGCCCCAGCCCCATCCCCAGCCCCAACCGCCCCACCAGCCGGGCCACCAGGCAGTGCTCCATCCAGGCCAGCCCCACCACGGCCATGCGGTACCCCAGCCCCAGGAGGCATAAGACGGTCCCCAAGCGGACCCCGACCAGTAGGGATCGTAGGAATAGCCGCCCTGATATGCCGGGGCTTGGTTGTAATTGTAGTAGTTCGAACTACCGTACGGTTGCTGGTACGAGTAATTGGGGTTCTGCGCCGCCGGCTGCTGGTACGAATAATTCGGGTCTGCGGCCGGCTGCGGTACGGTAATTCGGGTCTGCGCCGCCGGCTGCTGGTAGGAATAATTGGGTGCCACCTGCGGTGCGTAGGAATAGGCTTGAGCCCAAGCGGAAACAATCGGTGTCACCGCAGTGAAGGCCGCTGCGACCACCGCCATCCCGCCGAAGGCCAGTCTACGCAATCGGCCGAACATTGCGCGAGCGGCCATGTTTCCTCCACGTGTCTCGAACCCGGCACCCTAACAACGTGCTATATGGATAGGCCATTCCGGTTGTCATCCTCCCCACAAGGAGGCAGCGATAAAAGGTCATACGAGCGTCACAGCTTGTGTGGCGTCGGAGCGGAGCGGATATGGAAGCAGTCGTCGACAAGGCGCCGCGAAGACCCCGATCGGAATTGCCGGCGACGGCGCCGTTGATCCGGGTGATAGCCATGCCGGCCGACGCCAACCCCAACGGCGACATCTTTGGTGGCTGGCTGTTGGCACAGATGGACCTAGCCGGCGGAACTCTGGCGGTGCAGCGGGCGCGCGGACGCTGCGCCACGGTAGCGGTCGATGGCATGGTGTTTCAAGAACCGGTCTTTGTCGGCGATGAGGTCAGTTGCTACGGGGAACTGGTCAAGACCGGGCGCAGCTCGATGACGATTCGCATCGAGGCGTGGCGCCGCAATCTCGCCACCGGCGAGGCGAGGCAGGTCACCCAGGCGCTCTTCACCTATGTGGCGCTGGGCGAAGACCGGCGCCCGCGCACCCTGCCGCCGCCTTAGCTTCCGGCGCGTGCGATCGGCTCGATCAGCGAAAGGTCGTTGTTCTTGACATTGCCGACCCGGCGGTCGACCGGCCAGATGACCATGTCTTTAGCCGGATAGGGAGCCAGTAGCGCTTTTAGCCGCTCGAGATCGACGGTTGCCTCGCCCAACCATACGGGCCAATTCTCGACCGCGAGAATGACCGGCATGCGGTCATGGATCGGCGCCAGCAGTTCGTTGGCCGAGGTGGTAACGATCGCAAAACTGCGCAATCTTTCTCCTGCCGGCGATCGCCAGCTTTCCCACACCCCCGCCATCGCCATCAGCCGATGGCCGGCGAGCGCTATCGCGTAGGGCTGGCGCTCCTTGCCGATCTTTTCCCACTCGTAGAAGCCGTCGAGCGGAACCAGACAGCGCCGCCGCTGAAACGCCTCACGAAAGGCCGGCCGCGTGTCGATGGTTTCGGCTTTGGCGTTGATATTGGAAAAGCCGACTTTGATGTCCTTGGCCCAGTACGGCACCAGCCCCCAGCGCATCAGATCGAGGCTGCGCTCGCCGACCCGGTCATTGTAGCGCACGATCGGCAGGCTATCGGTCGGTGCGACGTTCCAGCTGGCGGCGAAATTGGGCGCGGGCTTCTCGGGCGGAATCGAAAAGACCAGCTTGATCTCGCTGACATCGGAGGAGAGACGGGCGCGACCGCACATGATGCTAAGGTGGCGCAGGGCGCTTGTGTGGGCAATGCCTTCTCGTCTTCACCCTGCCAAGTGGTTTCGCTATCGTTCGTATCGTTCGGTCAAGTCGAGGAGCGGGGAAACGACAATGACGACAGCCGAGGAAACCTACGACTTCATCGTCACCGGCGCCGGATCGGCGGGCTGCGCCGTGGCCGGGCGGCTCAGCGAATCGGGGCGCTACCGGGTCTTGCTGCTGGAGGCGGGCGGCCGCGACAGCAACCCTTGGATCCACATCCCACTGGGCTACACCAAGACCTTTACCAACCCCCAAGTGAATTGGATGTTCGAAAGCGAGCCCGAAAAGCAGCTCAACAACCGCACCCTATACCAGCCGCGCGGCAAGGTGCTGGGCGGCACCAGCTCGATCAACGGCATGGTCTACATGCGCGGCACGTCGACCGATTACGACGGCTGGCGCCAGCGCGGCTGCGAGGGCTGGGACTGGGATTTGGTGCTCCCGTTCTTCAGGAAGGCCGAGGACCAGGAACGCGGCGCCGACGAATTCCATGGCGTCGGCGGGCCGTTGCACGTCTCGAATCCGGTGCGCTCGCCTCTCGGCGATGCGATGGTCGCGGCCTCGATCGAAGCCGGCATCCCCGCAAATGACGATTTCAACGGCGCCCGGCAGGAAGGTGTGGGCTACTACCAGACGACGACCACCAATCGCCGGCGCTGGAGTTCGGCGCGGGCTTATCTCGGGCCGGCGCGTGGCCGCCAGAATCTGACAATCGCGACCAACGCGCACGCCACCCGTATCCTGTTTGACGGTGCCCGCGCAGTCGGCATCGAATACCACACCCCGGCCGGCCGCAAGGCCGCCAGGGTTCGCGGCGAGATCGTCGTCTCCGGCGGCGTCTATGGCTCGCCGCAGCTGCTGCAGCTTTCCGGGCTCGGCCCGGCCGATCTACTCGGCGAGTTCGGCATTCCGGTGGTGCGCGAGATGCCTGGCGTCGGCGGGCATCTACACGATCATTTCAATACCTATCTGGTGTGGCGCTGTTCCCAGCCGGTCACGGTCAACGACATGGCGATGAGCGGCGTGCGCAAGCTCAAGGCAGCGGTTCAATACGCGACGAGCCGCTCGGGCCATCTCTCGAACGCGGGCATCTATGCCGGTGCCCTGGTCCGCACCGACCCGCGCCTGGAACAGCCCGATCTGCAGATCAACATGTCCGGCTGGAGCGCGCTCGAGCGGTTGCGCACGGGAATCAAACCGCACCCGTTTTCCGCCTTTACCTTCAGCCCGGTACATCTGCGCCCCGACGGCCGCGGCACCGTGCGAATCAAGAGCCCGGACCCGTTGGCGCCGCCGGCGATCCAATTCAACTTTTTGGCCAGCGACTATGATTTCCAGGCGCTGATCTACGGGATGCGGCTTAGCCGCAAGATTGCGGCGCAGCCGGCGCTGAAGCCGTTCGTGGTCGAGGAGGTGCTGCCAGGACCCGCGGTCGAAAACGAAGCCGACATGATCGAGGAGATCCGAATTCGCGGCGTCTCCAACCTGCACCCGGTCGGCACCTGCCGGATGGGCCGCGAAGTCGACGCGGTCGTCGATCCGCGGCTGCGCGTCTACGGAGTAGAGCGGCTGCGCGTCGCCGATGCCTCGATCATGCCGCAGGTGCCCGGCGGCAATACCAACGCGCCCTCGATCATGATCGGCGAGAAATGCGCGGCCATGGTGCTCGAAGACGCACAGGCCGCCTAGGCCCATGCGGGCTCTGCAAAGGCCGCAGGCTCACCGCGGCGACGGATATATGAATTAGACATTGAAGCGGAAGTGCATGATGTCGCCGTCGCGCACTACGTACTCGGCCCCTTCGAGACGCATGCGCCCGGCATCCTTGGCGCCTTGCTCGCCGCCAAGGGTGACGAAATCCTCGTAGGATATGGTTTCGGCACGGATAAAACCCTTTTCGAAATCGGTGTGGATGCGGCCTGCGGCCTGCGGCGCCTTGGTGCCGCGCTCGACCGTCCACGCCCGCGCCTCCTTGGGTCCCACGGTCAGGAATGTGATCAGATCGAGCAGCGCATATCCGGCAGTGATGACGCGATTGAGCCCGGCTTCGGCGAGCCCGAGCGACGCCAGATATTCGCTGCGCTCGCCGGCATCGCCGAGTTGCGCCAACTCGGCCTCGATCGCCGCCGAGATTGCCACCGAACCGGCATTCGCGGCTCGCGGCGTAATCGGCGAGTAGCCGGCTCTCGGTATTGCCGCTCGCTGCGCTCGCCTCGTCGACGTTAGCGATGTAGAGCATCGGCTTGGCGGTGAGCAATTGCAGCGCGTCCAGGCTCTTTTGCCGATCGGTGCCGACGCTGGCCGAGCGTGCCGGCTGGCCCGCGCGTAGCGCGGCCAGCACCGGCTCGATGATCTCGACTAGGCCTCTTGCTTCCTTGTCACCGCCGCGGGCTCGCTTCTGCACCGCCACAACGCGCCGTTCAAGGCTTTCGAGATCGGCCAGCATCAATTCGGTCTCGACGATCTCGATGTCGCGGATCGGATCGACCGAGCCTTCGACATGGACGACGTCGCCGGCGGCGAAGCAGCGCACGACATGAGCGACCGCATCGACCTCGCGGATATGCCCGAGAAACTGGTTGCCGAGCCCCTCTCCACGCGCCGCACCGCGCACCAAACCGGCGATGTCGACAAATTCGAGCTGGGTCGGGATGATTTTCGCCGATTTCGCCAAATCGGCACAGACGGCCAGCCGCTCGTCCGGCACCGCGACCCGCCCGACATTGGGCTCGATCGTACAGAACGGGTAGTTCGCAGCTTCGGCCGCAGCCGTAGCGGTCAGCGCGTTGAATAGGGTCGATTTGCCGACATTGGGCAAGCCGACAATACCGCAGCTGAAACCCATCGGCTTTTACGGGCGCGCCGCAGCGGCGTCGGCTTCGGGTGGAGCGAGCCGGCGAGCCACTTCGCTCATAAAGGCGTCGGGCACGCCGGCGAGCAGCAGCGGCACCTTCTCGGCGATCGCCTCGATCAACGGCTCGACCCAATCGGTCATCTCGTCGGCAGGAAAATTCTGCAGCACGTAAGGCTGAACCAATTCCTTGACGCCCGGATGCCCAACCCCGATCCGGACCCGCCAGTAATCGGGGCCGATCAGCGGATCTATCGAACGCAAGCCGTTGTGACCGGCATTGCCACCGCCGCGCTTTACCCGCAGCTTCCCCGGCCGCAAATCGATTTCGTCATGGATCACGACAATGTCCTCGGGCGGGATTTTATAGAAGCTCGCGGCAGCGAGCACCGCTTCGCCCGAGGCGTTCATAAAGGTCTGCGGTTTGAGCAGCAAGCGGCGCTCGCCGCCGATCGTGCCTTCGGCGAGTTCGCCCTTGAACCGATTGCGAAAGGCCCCCAACCCGTGCCGGCGCGCGATCGCGTCAACCGCCATGAAACCGACATTGTGGCGATTGCGAGCGTAACGGGCGCCCGGATTGCCGAGGCCGACGACCAGTCGCACGATCGAGCCACCTGGCCTGCCGCAAGTCCGCCGCAGCCGGCCTCAGGGTGCCGCGGCGGGCTCGGCAGCCGTCGGAGCCGCGGCGGCCGCCGTAGCCGTCTCCTCGCGCACCGCCTGCGAGGGCGCAATGCTGGCGATCGTGAAATCGCGCGCAGTGATCGTCGGACGGCAGCCTTCCGGTATCGTCACGGCGCTGATGTGCACACTGTCACCGATGTCGAGCCCTTCGAGACTGACTGTCAAATGGCCGGGAATGGAGTTGACCGGGCAGATCAGTTCGATCTCGTGACGCACGATATTCAGAATGCCCCCGCGGCGAATGCCGATCGACAACTCCTGGTTAGCGAACATGACGGGCACGCTGACGGTGACCCGGCTACCGGCACCGACGCGCATAAAGTCGACATGCAATGGCGCGTCAGTTACCGGATGGTACTGAACTTCGCGCGGCAAAGTGCGCTGCGTAGCCCCGTCCACCGTGAGATCGACGAGTGTCGCGAGAAAGCCGCGCTTGGCGAGTGCGCGCGAGACTTCGCGCGGCTCCAGGCTGATCGGCAGCGGATCCTGGGCACCTCCATAAACGATGCCCGGAATGCGCCCCGCCCGCCGCGTGGCCCGGGCAGCGCCTTTACCGGCGCGGGCGCGCACCTCGGCGGTTAGGGTGGTAATCTCGGGCATCGACTGTCGCTCCTCTTGAAGGCTGGCGCCCTGGGGCGGGTTGGAGATTTGGGTTTCCTCGCTCGTGCTCAACTCGCCGCGACTCCTCACGGCGGTTCACGACCGGCAAGGCTAATCAAACAGGCTCGAGACCGAGCGCTCCTCGCTGATCCGGCGGATCGCCTCAGCCATCAGCGGGGCAATCGACACCTGGCGGATATTGTGCGCCTGCAGCACTGCCTCGGTCGCAAGGATGCTGTCGGTCGACACCAGCATCTCGATCGGCGAATTGACAATGCGCGCGACCGCGCCGCCCGACAGTACCCCGTGCGTGACGTAGGAGTAAACCGCCGCGGCGCCGGCTTCGACCAATGCCGCGGCCGCGTTGCACAAGGTGCCGGAAGTATCGACCATGTCGTCGACGAGGATGCAGCGCCGCCCAGCGACGTCGCCGATAATGTTCATGACCTCGGACACACCCGCCCGTTCGCGACGCTTGTCGACGATAGCGAGATCGGTGTCGAGCCGGCGCGCGATCTGCCGGGCGCGGAAGACACCGCCGACATCGGGCGATACGATGATCAGATCGCGGCGTGCATGGTGATCGAGGATGTCTTTCACCAGCACCGGCTCCGCGTACAGATTGTCGGTCGGGATGTCGAAAAAGCCCTGAATCTGCCCGGCGTGGAGATCGAGGGTCAGCACCCGGTCGGCCCCAGCCGCGGTGATCATGTTGGCCACGAGCTTGGCGGAGATCGGGGTACGCGGGCCGGATTTGCGATCCTGGCGGGCGTAACCGTAATAGGGAATGACCGCGGTCACCCGGCGCGCCGAGCCACGCCGCAGCGCGTCGAGGCTGACCAGGAGTTCCATCAGGTGGTCGTTCGCCGGGTACGAGGTCGACTGGATCACGAAGACGTCTTCGCCCCGAACATTTTCGTGGATCTCGACAAATACTTCCATGTCGGAAAAGCGGCGCACGCTGGCCTTGGTCAGCGGCAGGTCGAGATATGCCGCAATGGCTTCGGCAAGCGGCCGATTGCTGTTGCAGGCGAGAATTTTCATAATGGAGCGGCCAGCAACCTGCGCCGGCGGGCCTAGCCCCGCGGCTTCACGTCAGCAAGAATGTAACAATCCGCATCGGGCTTGGCAACCTCGCGGCTGGATTCGGCGATGGTTCCGGTCGCGGCCGGCTTAGGATTTTCCGCCCGGCGGCGGGCTGCCGCGCGCGATTAGCTCGATGATTCCGTCCTGCGCCGAAACGGCGACCGTGTATGCAACATCACCCCAGGGACCGTTGAGCAAGCCGGCCGGAACATCATTCTCCTGTACCACGTTGCCGATCTCGCTACCGTCCTGGCGGCGGACATGCCAGACGATCTTGACGTGCTGCTTCCCTGCTTCGGGCTTCGCGACACCAACATCGGCGTCGAGGAAAAGATCGGCTTTCGCCTTTGGACCGGAGACGACCGCCACATCCTGCCGCTTTAACAGCATGGTGATGGCGTTCGCCAGCGCTTCTCCGCCATCGCCCGGCGCGCCTTCGACCCCGCGCATCAGCAGCCGGGTCCGACCGTCATCCGAAGTTTCGACCGCGGCTCGCGAAGCGTCGACCGGGGCCTTTGAAGCCTCTTTCGGGGTCCTGTCCAGTCCCTCGACCGCTGTCTTATCCTGCAGCATCGCAGCGATCTGCTCGGCGCCGGTCTCGGCAAGCCGGGCGATGGCATCGGCTTTTCCGCGTTGCCAATCGCCGGCCTGGGCCTCAACCCTCTCGGCCCGTTCACCGAGCAACTTACCGGAGGGATCGCGCAAATCCCACGACACCACCACCGCGGCCTTGCCATCGGCCGGAGGCATCCCCTGGATTCTGCCGTCGAGCTGATAGCTCGCGACGCTGGCGGTTCGATCGCTGGCGGCGATATCGCGGTCCTGCAGCGCCTTCGCCATCGCCGGCGCGAGTTTTTCAGCGGTCGCCCGCGGCGCGCCTTGGAGCGGGGCGATCGCGACGCTGGCGCTGTCGCGCAAGGTCAGCATCGGCGAGCCCGGTTTCGGCGCGTCGTCGGCAAAAGGATGCGGCAGCGGCTGGCAGGCTGCAAGCAACAGCACCGCCGCAACCGCCGCGCGCAGCCCCGCGGTCATTCGTCGAGCGCGATTGCGGAGAGTCCAAGCCCATAGGCGGTCTCGCCGCGCAGGCAGGCGCGGCGATAACTGAAGAAGCGCGCTTCTTCGGCAGCCGTATCGCACCGCGCCCGCTGCACGATGCGAACTCCGGCACGGCCGAGACGGAATTCGATATATGCCGGGAGGTCGAAGATCGAATGGCCCGCGCGCGCCGCCGGGGCGAAATAAGCCGCCGCTGCAGGATCTTCGGCAAGAATTGGCTGCGGAAATTCCGGTCCTACCTCGTAGGAAGAGGGGCCGATGCAGGGGCCGATGCCGGCGCGGATTCGACGAGGCTCGGCACCCAGCGCCGCCATCCGCGCGATCGTCGCCTCGACGACACCGCCCAGCGCACCGCGCCAACCGGCATGCGCCGCACCGATCACCCGAGCCAACGGATCATGGAGCAGGAGGGGCGCACAATCGGCCGCCAACACCCCAAGCGCTACACCGGCAGTGCGGGCAACCATGCCGTCGGCGGCGGGCGCGTTCTCGCGGCTCCAACGTCTCTCGACCGTCACGACCGCAGCACTGTGGATTTGCCGGCAGGTGATCAAGCGGTCGTCCGGCAAACCGAGGCGGTTCATCGCGATTGCGCGATTGCGCGTCACATTCTCCGCCAGGTCGGCCGAGCCAAACCCGCAGTTCAGCGAGTGGAACGCGCCCTCGCTGACCCCGCCCTGCCGGGTAAAGAAAGCGTGGCGCACGCCTCGGTCCGCGGTCAGCACATCGAGAGCGATCACCGCTGCGTTTCCCGCAAATCGAAACCGACGGGTGTCGTCAGCCACGGCGAGACGAGTGCCATTGCCTTGAACAGATCGCCCATTTGGCCGCGATCGAGCAAGCGTTCGACACCGCTTTCGAGCTGCGGCCGCTGCGCCGAACTTGCCCGCTGCAACAGGGCCGCGAGCCGCTCCCTGGCGCCGAGCAACCCGAGGAACCGGCCTTGCGGCACCGGTCCGTAGACGTCGCAACCAGCATCGCGAGCGGCATCGGCAAAGGCGGCAAAATCTACATCGGCGCTGAGATCGGCACTGCCCGGCGACATCAAGGGGTCCACGGGTTCGTGATGCGACAGAGCCCGCAAAGTCGATCCAATCCGGCCAGGAAAATAGCCGTAGTCGATGAACAACGCCGCGCCCGGATCGCGCTGCAAACGTGCGCCGAAAGCGGCCGCGAGGGCGAGCGCCGATGGGCAGAACTCGAACACGGCGCCCGGGCGGGCAGTATCGCGCAGCGCATCCGGCACCAGCAAGGACAGGGCCGGATTTTCCGGGCCGTCGGCAAGGACCAGCTTCCCTTCGCCGTCGATCGCCACCATCCGCTCCGACCATTGTCGGCGTCCCCGCACGAGCTGGCGGATCGGCAGCGCATCCAGGAACTCGTTGGCGACGACCAGAATCGGGCCCTCCGGCAACGCCTCGATCCGGTCCACCAATACCGGCTGTGCGAAAGCAAGACGGCGCTGCTGTTCGGTGCGCAAAACCGGGCTCGTCTCGACCAGATGCAGGTGAAGCGAGCGGCGAAAACCGGGCAAAGCGCTGGCGGCGCGCAACAGATCGCTGGCGAGCACGCCGCTTCCGGGCCCCAGTTCCGCCAGGATCACCGGATCGGGCCGACCGATCTGCTCCCACGCCAATGCGCACCACAGGCCGATCAACTCGCCGAATACCTGGCTGATCTCGGGCGCCGTCACGAAATCTCCGGCCAAACCGATTGGGCGGCGTGTTGCGTAGTAGCCGAGGTCAGGTTCGTGCAGCGCCATCGCCATATAGGCAGCAAGCGATAGCGGCCCCTCGCGGCGGATGCGGCGCGCGATCTTGTCGGCCAGCGCGTTTCCGGTCACGGCGGCGCTGCACGGGGCGCCCGCCGAGCCCATAAGATGATCGCGATGCCGGCGATCATCACCGGGATCGACAGCAGCTGACCCATTGTCGTTCCGAAGATCAGATAGCCAATCTGCTGGTCCGGCTGGCGGAATAGCTCGCCCGACATGCGCGCGAGGGCGTAGCCGGCGAGGAACAGCCCGGTGACGATCCCCGGCCTTTGCCGTGCGCCCCGCCGTTCCGCGACAAGCAGCAGCAGGAACAACAGAACCCCCTCGCAGAAGGCCTCGTAAAGCTGGCTCGGGTGACGTGGGACCGGGCCGCCATTCGGAAAGATCATCGCCCACGGCACGTCGGTCGGCCGCCCGTACAATTCGCCGTTGATGAAATTGGCGATCCGGCCAAAGAACAGGCCGATCGGGATCGCCTCGATGATGATGTCGGAGAAGGCGAACAACGGAATGTTGCGGGCCCGGGTAAAAAGCAGGATGGCGGTGGTCACGCCGATAGCACCGCCGTGAAACGACATCCCGCCATGCCATACGTAGAACGACTGAGCCGGGTGAGCGAAGTAGTAACCCGGGTTGTAGAAGAGGACGTAGCCGATCCGCCCGCCAAGGACGACTCCGAGCGTCGCCCAAACGAGAAAGTCGTCGACATCCTGCCGCCGGACGAGATGGGGCGAACGGCTGGCCAGCGAGAGGCAGTAACGCCACCCGATCAACAGACCGGCGATATACGCCAGCGCGTACCATCGTATCGCAAATGGTCCGAGCGAAACCGCGACCGGATCGATTGCAGGAAACGGAATCGCAAATAGCGGCATCGGCCATCATCGCAGGCCGGACGGGCAGGCGCGAAGCCCGCCCGGCACGGAAGTTATAGAGGAATGGATCGCCGATCGCCAAGAAGCGCGCCAAGGGCTGCGTCGGCATAACGAGTGGGCCGGGAACCTGTCAGTGCTCGCAAAACAGAAGAATCGACCCATTCGCCTCAGCCGCCTTCACCGCGAGGCTGCCATCGGGCATGACATCGAACGCTACCCGCCGCCCGGTCAGATAATCGGCCGTGTGATCGAGCCGCTCAACGTCGAGTTCGAGAGCCGCGATCCCCGGCGGCGCGAATGCAGAAGCCAGCTCGATCGCAGGATGCATCGTCTGGAAATCATCGGCCGTGCTGAAGACGAGCCGTTGCTGCCCGATATGGACGGCTGCGACGGCATCCGTGGTCGTTACCTGCACGATCCCGAACAGCCGATCATAGGCTGGCAGCAGAGGGGCGGTGCTGTCGACCACGACATGCACTGCCCTTAACCCGACCGCGCCGTTCGGGTGCTCCAGCCATTCGGGCTGCCGCATCAGTTCAGGCGTCAAGTGGCCGCACAAAAAGGTGTCGAGCCCCGGGGTTTCGTCCGGCGGCAACGAGACCAGGCTGAAGCGAGGTAGAACCGTACCTTGCGGCAGCTCGATCTGGCGGGCGAGAGGGCGTGGCTCGGAGGGATGCAATTGCCGGCGCTGCAGTGCGGCGCGCGCCTCCTCCGCCATCCCGGCAGGGGCGAAGGCCACGCTCATCGGCCCCTCGCGCCTCGTCAAAAACGCCTGGAGGCGCTCGACCGAATTGGTTGCATCGACGATCCCGAGCAGTTCGACATAGTCAGACCGCATCATGATGCAGTAATTGGCGGTGCCCTGCCCGAGATGACGGCCTCGCGGTGATATCGTGAAACCAAGCCTGCTCCACGCTGTCCTGGCGTGCTCCAGATCATGGACAGCGACGATGACGTGATCGATCCCGCGGATGCCGTCCATCGGGTAGCTCTCCTCGCTACCGCCGCTACCGGCTCAGAGGCGGCGCTCCGGAAACAGCGAAAGAAGCCCAGCTGCGGAAGCCGGGCAGACGCCACGCTCGGTAATCAGCGCGGTGACGAGCCGTGCCGGCGTTATGTCGAAGGCATAGTTTTCGGCCGGGCTGTCAGCCGGGGTTAACCGTACCGAAACGCGCTCCCCGTTCTCGGTCCACCCTTCCATATGAGTAACCTCGCGGCTGTCGCGGCGTTCGATCGGAATTGCCGCACCGTTCTCGATCTGCCAGTCGATCGTCGGCGAAGGCAGCGCGACGTAAAACGGTATGTCGTTATCATGCGCCGCCAGCGCCTTCAAATACGTGCCGATTTTGTTGGCGACGTCGCCGCCGGCGGTGGTGCGATCGGTGCCGACAATGCATAGATCGACCCGGCCTTGGCACATCAGATGACCGCCGGCATTGTCGACGATGACGGTATGGGCTACCCCGTGCTGGCCTAGCTCCCAAGCGGTCAGACCGGCGCCTTGGTTGCGCGGCCGGGTTTCGTCGACCCAGACGTGGACCGGGATGCCGTCCTGCTGCGCCCGATAGATCGGGGCGAGCGCCGTACCCCAATCGACCGCGGCGAGCCAGCCGGCGTTGCAATGGGTGAGCACCTCGACTGGTCGTTGCTCGCCGTTGCGCTTCCAGATTTCGCGGATCAGCGGGACACCGTGCTCGCCGATGGCACGGCCGATCGCGACATCGGCCTCGGCGATTTCGCCCGCTCGAATGAACGCCGCATCCGATCGCCGCCGCGGCGGCATCTCGCGCAGCGCACGCTGCATTTCGTCGACCGCCCAGCGCAAATTGACGGCCGTAGGACGGGTCGCGGCCAAGGTCTCCGCCGCCCGTTCCAATGCCGCGTCGGACGGATCGGCCAGCATCGCCAATGCGATGCCGTAGGCCGCGGTAACCCCGATCAGCGGGGCGCCGCGCACCTGCATGGTGCGGATCGCGTGTGCCGCGTGGTCGAGTGTCTCAAGTCCGACGACCGTCAGCTCATGCGGCAGCCGGGTCTGGTCGATGATCTCCACCCGAGGCCCGTCCGCCGCGAGCCATATAGTGCGCATCGGCCGGCCGCCGACGTTCATGTCACGACGACGCCTCGCCCGAACTCCGACCCCGCAGCACGCGCCCGGCGACCGCGTCGAGACGGGCGAGCAACGCCGGGTCACGGCGCTCGGGTGCGGTGATCATTGCATGATCCAGGGCACGCTGGCATCCATGCCGGCACGGACCGCCGTGTGTGGCGAGCAGCGGAACAACTTGCCGGACCAACGCCTTAGCTCTCTGAGCATTAGTCTGGAGTACAGTGACGATCGCTCCAACCGTCACCGCGTCGTGGTCCGGGTGCCAGCAATCGTAATCGGTGACCATCGCCACCGTGGCGTAACAGATCTCGGCCTCACGGGCGAGCTTGGCTTCCGGCATGTTGGTCATTCCGACCACATCGCAATTCCACGACCGATAGAGCCGGCTTTCGGCGAGACTTGAAAACTGCGGCCCTTCCATGACCAGATAGGTGCCGCCCCGTTTCAGCGCCATATCGGCAGAGGGTCCCGCAGCCACCAGCGCGTCGCCGATCCGCCCGCATACCGGATGCGCCATCGAAACATGAGCCACGCACCCCGCACCGAAAAAAGTCTCGGGGCGGGCGAAGGTGCGATCGACGAACTGATCGACGACGACAAAATCGCCGGGGGCGAGATCCTCGCGCAAGCTGCCGACCGCCGATAGCGAGACGATGTCGGTGACCCCGCAGCGCTTCAGCGCATCGATGTTGGCGCGGAAATTTATCTCCGAGGGCGGCAGGACATGGCCGCGCCCATGCCGGGACACGAATACGACCTGATGACCCTCGAGCGTCCCGAAACAGAATTCGTCCGAAGTCTCGCCGAAGGGGCTCTCGATCCGGCGCCAAGCAACGTCGGCGAGCCCTTCGATGTCGTATAGCCCGCTGCCGCCGATAATGCCGATAACGGGAGCGGTCATCTCGGGGTCAGTGGACCACCGCCCAGATCTTGCGCTTTGCCGCGTAGAAGACGGCAACGGCAACGATCAGGAACAGGAAGACCTTAGCCCCGGTTCGGTGCCGGATCTCGAGACTGGGCTGCGATGCCCAAGCCAGGAAGGTGGCGACGTCATGCGCCATCTGCGGCACCGTCGCCTTGGTTCCGTCCGCGTAAGTCACAATGCCTTCGCTGAGCGGCGGCGGCATCGCGATCAAATGGCCGAGGAAAATACTCGTTGTAATACCTCCCCGGCGGGACCTGAAACCCTGCCGGCGGCGGCGTGAAACCGTTCAGGATCGCGTATACATAGTCGGCCCCGCCCTCGCGCGCGTTGACGATCAGCGACAGGTCGGGAGGCAGCGCGCCTCCATTCGCCGCCCGCGCCGCCTGGTCGTTCGGAAATGGTCCGGGGATCGGGTCGGAAGGTCGGCCGGGCCGCTGGTACATCTGGCCCTGGTCGTTCGGCCCGTCGGTAACCTGGTCGGTCGCAGCGATGGCCTTGATTTCGCTCGGGGTGTAACCGAGGGCGGCAAGGTCCCCGAAACGCAAGTGCTTGACCGGATGACAGGCCGAGCAGACCTGCTTGTACACCTGAAACCCGCGTTGCATCGCGGCGCGATCGTAAGTGCCGAAAACGCCGTCGAACGACCATTGCTGGTGCGGCAGCGGCGGCGTTTCGTCGGCGGCAAATACGACCGGGGAGAGGAGGGCCAGCAGCACCGCCAGGACCGCAGCGGCGGCCATATGTTTGACCATCTCAGGCCTTCTCCATCGGCGAGCCGGCGCCGGCTAACGAGGCGCCGCCAAGCACGGTGGCAGCGATGCTGGTCGGCAGCGGGCGCGGGTGCTCCAGCTTGCCGATTAGTGGTAACAGGATCAGGAAATGGACGTAATAGTACAAGGTCGCGATCTGGCCGACGGTGACGACGATGCCCTGCGGCGGGTTGGCGCCGACCCAGCCCAGGGCCAGCACGTCGATGACCAGCAGCCAAAACACCCATTTATAGACCGGCCGAAACCGCGAGCTGCGCACCGGCGAGGTGTCCAGCCAGGGCACGATAAACAACATGAACAGCGAGCCGAACGAGCAGATGACGCCGAGCAGCTTGGCCGGGATACCGAAGATCGAGAAGGTGATCGAGCGCAGAATCGCGTAGTAAGGCAGCAGATACCATTCCGGGACGATATGGTTCGGCGTCTGCATCGGATTTGCCGGAATATAATTGTCGGCATTGCCGAGGAAGTTCGGCGCATAAAATATAAAGAACCCGTAGACAAGAAGAAACACGCTCAGCCCGAACATGTCCTTGATGGTGTAGTACGGATGGAACGGGATCGAGTCCTGCGGACCCTTCATGTCGATCCCCAACGGATTGTTGGAGCCGAAGCGGTGCAGCGCGATCAGATGCAGCCCCACGACAGCCAGGATCACGAAAGGCAGCAGGTAATGCAGCGCATAGAAGCGGTGCAGGGTCGGATCGCCGACGGTAAAGCCACCCCACAGGAACGTCACGATGCTCTGGCCGACGAGCGGGATGGCCGAGAACAAACTGGTGATCACCGTGGCGGCCCAGTAGCTCATCTGCCCCCAGGGCAGCACATATCCCATGAACGCAGTCGCGATCATCAATATCAGAATGATCACGCCGAGTATCCACAGCAACTCGCGCGGAGCCTTGTAGGAGCCGTAATAAAGCCCGCGGAAGATATGGATATAGACGATCGCGAAGAACATCGACGCGCCGTTGGCGTGGGCATAGCGCATCAGCCAGCCATAGTTGACGTCACGCATGATGCGTTCGACCGAGTCGAAGGCCAGCGCCGCGCTCGGCGTGTATTGCATCGCCAGAAAGATGCCGGTGACGATCATCACCACCAGCATGATCCCGGCGAGCGAACCGAAATTCCACCAATAGCTCAGGTTGCGCGGGGTCGGGTATTCGTGGAGCTCGTGCTCCAAGGTCGCCATGAACGGCAACCGATGGTCGATCCAGCGAATGATCCGGCTCACGGCGCCGGGGCGGTCGTCGGCCATGCGGCTCTCCTAGCGGATCTCGGCGGCGACGCCGCCGGCGGATCGGCCGATGCCCCACCGGGCCTCGCCGCGATGCGGGTCGGAATTCTGCTGATATGCCAGATCGGCCATTCGATACCTCGTCATGGGCGGGCTCTCCGGCCGCGGCCGGACGAAGCTATACCGTTGAAGAAGCCGAACTATGCGACAGACTGCCGCAGAAATGACCACGAAATCGGCGATCGGGGAACCGCCTGGTGGGTGAGGCTCGGCGAAGAGCACCGGGCGCCCAGCCTCCCGAGCCGGTCGGCCGCGGCATCCTCGTCATGCCTCGAAATTCCCGTCTAAGCGGGAATTTAACCGGGAAAATCCGCTCCGCAGCCATGTGACGTTCAGAATATCCAGGCATATTCAGAGGGATGCGGAAATCATCTGGTCTGCTAACCGGGAATTCAAAACAGCCTAGACGGGAATTCAAATTCGATAACCGGGAATTCACCGGAATTCGTTCGCCGATCCCCGTTGCCTGTCATCGTTGACCGTCCTTGATGTCGGCCGTGCAGCCGAAATGGGGGCCATTGCAACCTGCGCAATCAGCAGAAAAAGTTCCCGACGCGCCTTGCCGGCCTGCGGGCCAGGAAGCCCGGCTGCGCCGGCTCAACCCGCCTTGCGCGCCAGGCTGCGGAACGTGATCGACCAGCGCGTCGCCGCTATCGGCGCGATGCTGTGCTCCCATTCATGGCGCGCGGCGCCGGTCAGATGGTAGGCCGAGCGCGGCGCCAGCATCATCGAGGCCCGGTCGAAACCATCCGGCCTGCGCCGCCGAAAGCGCATCGTCGCCGGGGCGCCGAGCGAAATGCCGAGGACGTGTTCGAACAGCGGCCGGTCGCCGTGCCAACCGATCCCGGCGCCAGGGTCGTAGCGGATCAGCAGGGCCTGGACGAGCTCGTCCGGTCGCAGGCCAGCAAACCGCGCGGCCCGCTCGCGGACCGGCAACAGCCAATCGGGCATCGGCCCTGACGGGGTGAAGCTGGCGTCGTCGAAATCGTAACTCCAGCCATACGAGACGGTCAGCCGCTTGCCCAGCCAGCCGTGAAAACGAAACGGTGAGAGGTCGGCGGCGTCGATCGATCCGATCAAAGCGCGCTCCTCCGCCGGCGTGACCAAGGCGCCGGTCTCGGACAGCCCGGCAAGGCAGGGCTCGCCAAACAGGTCGGGCTGGTCGGCCATCTGGTTCATTTTACCGGGCAGCCGGCGTCGGATCATCCCAGGCGGCTGGCGGACGGAAGATGGGAGAACCCGAGGCCGGACAAGCGTTAGGTTCCTCGCACGCGCCGCGGGCCGAGACGCGTGCGGCGGTTATTGCCCCGGCAAGAAAGTTATCACCAATGTCTTGCCGGCTGGGCAGGTCCCGTTCGGCTGGTACCCGCTGTCGGGTGGATAGAACATCGGGTAATAGTAAGCTGCTACGCAGTTGGCGGCGGCGCATCCCGGACTTCCACAGGCGCACGTCGCATTCGGATTTCCGCAGTGGCTAGGATATTCTTCTCCATAGGTGACGCCTGACGGCCCTTTTGTCGACAAGGGCCCCTGACATTTGTAGGTCGGCTCGCCGCTACAGGACAGCATGACCGGCAAGTTGTAGGCGATCTTCCCCGTCCCGGCGCAATAGCTCTTCGCATTCTTCGGCGGTGGGCTGCAGGTGGGGTCGTTACTGTTGCCATTCCAGGTGCAATCCGTGCAATAGCCATAGCCAGGTTGCACAGGATTCAATGGAATTACACTGATGTCGTAGGCGACATATCCGCCGGTAAACGTCGTTTCGATATTGGTCAGGTGATTCATCTGTGTCTTCGAGCAATCGAGCGCGCCGGGCGTTGTGTTGGCGCAAAAATGGGTGGAGCCGCCGACCGTGATCGTACCTTCGCAGGTCGTGCCCTTAGCGATCGCTTCGGTGCCGCCGTCGGACGCTTTACAGCCGTTGGCGGTAGCCCACGTAATCGAGCCGGTGAAACCGACGTAAATCGGAGCGCCGGTATCGTTCACGACATCGACGGTGCTTTGCGCGAGCGAAGCGACGCCCTGGCCGCAGGCCCGCTCTGCGATTGCTCTAAGCTGCGGGTCGGAGATCGGGAAGACCTTTCCGGTATTCTTGTTTTGGAATTGGGGTACGCCGAACCCGCCGGAAGGGCATAGCACGGTCAAATCCAGCGCGAGGCGTTGACCCTCCCCGCCAAGATGAATGATGGAGGGCTGCGCAATGTCCGCCGCGAAAGCCGGATTTAGGCTTGTGAGCCCGTAAGCGGCCGCCAAAACGACAATAAGGATGCCGTGGTCCAGGAGGGGTCGGCGCCCGCGCTCCGTTTGCGGGCGGACAGTGGGGCAAGGTGCTTGAAGTTTCATGGTGCTCACTTCTCGGCAAGAGTGGTGGAAGCAGCGAACGGTCCCGGTTGATCCGTTCCGATGGTATGAAATTAACGTTTCCGATCCGTCCTTTCTTCGTCATCCCCCGAAGCCGGCGCCCAGGGCAGCGAATTGCGGCCACCCTGGAGCCCCGCTTTGGCGGGGGCGACGAGCGGACGGCTATGATCCGTTGGTCGCACCAATAGCAGGCCTGGCGTTTAGAATGGGTTGCACGCCGACTTTCCGCAGGGGTCACAGCGGGGAGCGCAGCTCAACCCCCCTACCTGGTTGCGCTTGATCCGCGCTGCTTCAGGGCCAGGATTTCGACCAGGAGGCGGTCACGCTCCGCCGCCAGCTCGTCGGTCGAGCGCCCCGCCGCCTCTTCGGCTATTCCGGCAGCGATCGCATCGCGGATCTCGGCAGTCAGCTCGGGCTGGCCGAGGGTCGCCCACCATGCTTCCATCGGTCCGGCAAACTGGTCGAGGAAATGGCCGATGCCAGCCCTGCCGCCGGCCAGGTGGAAGGTCAGATGCGGTCCCATCAGCGCCCAGCGCACGCCCGGCCCTTCGCTGATCGCGGTGTCGATATCGGCGACCGAGGCTACTCCCTCGGCGACGAGGTGGACCGCCTCGCGCCACAGCGCCGCCTGCAGGCGGTTGGCGACATGCCCCGCGACTTCGCGGCGAATGTGGATCGGGCGCTTGCCGATCGCGGCGTAGAAAGCGAGCGCGCGTTCGACGGTGGCCGCAGCGGTGCCATTGCCGGCGACGACCTCGACCAACGGCACGAGGTGCGGCGGGTTGAACGGATGGCCGATCACGCAGCGGCCGGGATGGCGGCAATCCGCCTGCAATTTGCTCATCAAGAGGCCGGACGAACTCGAGGCGATGATCACCTCAGCGGGCAGCGCGGCATCGAGCCGGGCCAGCAGCGCGCGCTTCAGCCCCTCCCGCTCGGGCGCGTTTTCCTGGACGAAATCGGCGCCGGCCAACGCTGCTTCAGGTTCGGAATGGAACGACAGCCGGTCTTCGGGCACCTTGTCGGGAAGCGGTTCGGCAGTGCCGAGCCGGACCAATGCCGGCCATGCGGCGGCAACGAAATGGCGCAGTGCGGCTTCCGCCCCCGGCGCGGGATCGCTGGCGGCCACCGACAGCCCGCGCGCCAGAAAATACGCGGCCCAACTGGCGCCGATGGTGCCCGTCCCGATCACGGCGACGCGTCGAACGCCGGCTTGCTGCATGACCGCTTCCCTCCTGCCCGACCGGCCGCATCGATCGGGGCCGGTGCGGTTGTCGGAGCGAGCTTACATCGGGCGGCCGGGCTTGGCTTCGCGAAACGGGGTGTTGGTTTCGGCGAGATGGCGCGGCAGCGCAGCGGGCGCCCGGCGCTCGCCGTATCGCTGATACCAAGCGGCGATTTGACGACGATAGACCTCAGCGTTACTGAACATGCCCGCTGATTTCAGGAAATCGCCTCAGCCGAGCGGCGTGCCGGAGTAGAAGTTGGCCACGTCGCCGGACATGGCCGGCAGTTTCAGGAACTCCTCCCAGCCGGCGACGGGCCGAGTACAGATGCTATGACGTGATGACTGATGGCTAGGCTCAACGACCACTTGCCATCGATCCAGCGATAGACTTTCGAGTCAGCTATCGCCAAAAGGGACCGTCGTCGGATGCGATCGCTTCGTCGCAGCCCGGCCAGTTGGCTCGCGCCAGGCGCTTCTGACGTGATAAGCCCCTGCCGTCTGAAACAAGCTTGGCTGGTAATCTTTACGAGAAGACATTAAGGTCTTTACGTCTACACAGGAACTAGCCATGCCTCTCAACATTCGGAGCGAAATTGTCAACCAACTCGCCGAGCGGCTGGCGGCCCGCCGGCAAGTGAACAAAACCGAGGCGGTAAGGATCGCGCTGCAAAACGAGCTGCACCGGCTCGACGAGGCGATGCCGCTGCGAGACCGCTTACGCGTGCTTCAAGAGCGGGTGCTGAGCCGGCCGGCGACTGGTATGGAGGCAGACAAGGCGTTCTATGACGAGCTCAGCGGGAATCCCTGATGTTTGTCGACGCCTCCGCGATTGTCGCCATTTTGACCCGCGAACCGGAAGCCGATGCGCTGGCGGACCTCCTGGAGACGGCGCGTTCGCCGATCACCTCGCCGATCGCGATATTCGAGGCGGCTCTGGGGATTTGCCGCAAACGCCATGCGAGCGTCGATGAGGCGGAGCGAGACGTCGGCGAATTTCTAGAGCTTGCGGGGGTCCGCACGGTCCCGATTACCGACAAAGAAGCGCGCACCGCACTGGCGGCTTTTTCTCGCTACGGTAGAGGCAGGGGGCATCCGGCGCAGCTCAACCTCGGCGACTGCTTTGCTTACGCCATGGCAAGAAACGCGGGGACCACGTTACTGTTCAAGGGCGACGATTTCGACAAGACCGACATCCACCCCGCAGTCCCGTCGTGATTAACATAGACTAAAGTCCGAGCGCACAGACCGCTCAGTCGCGGAGGAGGACGTTGACGAGCGAACGGCGGACGCTCGGACCGCCGGTGTCGTAGGCGCCGAACCCCAGCTTGCAGAAGGTCTTAACCCTAACAATGTTTGCTGAACCCTAGCTTAACCCTACGGCTCATCCCAATTTATAGCCCTTTCGAATGAGTTTTCTCGGGCCCGATCGCGGGCACGGCGGCGCGCCCAGCGTTCGCCTGTCGTGCGGCGTCTTGCCTAGGGCTTGGCGGAAGCGGGCGCCGGCCTGGCCACCCTCGCCGAGGCTTCCCCTGTGCTGTCAGGGATCTTCGCAATCAGGGTCGTTATGTCGTGACTGTCGAATTCGATGTGAACGCGGTAGGTACCGCTCGCATCCTGACCCCGATATTCCCACACGACAGGACCCGGTTCATCCGAATCATCGGCAAAGGTTGTCCGCCACGGCTGGCCGAGCAACGCCTCGATCTGTGTTTTGGTGGTTTGGCCCGGAGTCACTTTCGCGAGGGTTGCCGCGCTGAACTCCCGAGCCAGGCCGGGGTCGGCAGCGGCATTCGCGCAGTAACCGGACGACGCTGCGACCCAGCACAAGGCGAGCGCTACTGCCGGCAAGGCCCACTTGACGGTCATGGCTTCTCTCCCTGCGGGTTCAGTTTTCGTCGGCCCGACCTGGTGCCCGGCAATCGATGACGGCGCTGCGAATTCCCCGCCCTACGCTCAGCGAGCGGCGAAACCCGGCCAAACTTGCGAAAGCAGCTTGGCACGGGTTTCGCCAGCGGGTGGGAAACCTACTCTTCTTTTAACGGTAGCGGCATCGGCAATGGCTGCATTGGCGGCCACTTTATCGGGGGTGCCGATACCACTTTCAAGGCGTCGCCGGTCAGTTTCAGCACAGTCATGCCGGACCCGGCGCGGTCGAGATTGTAGATATAACCTCGATCATCTACCTCTCCGAGATCCGAGAAGATCGCGTTCCGACAATAATTCGCGTTACCTTGATAGGTCCCACAAGTCGAGATGGTGTTTTTATTCGGCGCCTGGATGAAGTAGCCGACTCGTCTCGGGTTATAGGGATCGCGGATGTCCCAAAGCTGCAGCCCGGCGTTGAACATCGCGACGACTTCGAGCCTGCCATAATAGGGGGCGTAAATCTCCCGATTGAGCTCGTGTGAACCGAAGCGCGCTCCCTTGGCGCAGAAATCTCCGGGGAACTGCCCGACCGTCATCGAGGAAATCGGCCAGATCGCCAGATCATTGGTTATGTCGAGCAGCTGCGGATTTTTCCACGGTTGCCCAAGGCAGTTATT
The DNA here is from genome assembly GCA_963821795.1 of uncultured Alphaproteobacteria bacterium. Classification (GTDB taxonomy): domain Bacteria; phylum Pseudomonadota; class Alphaproteobacteria; order ATCC43930; family CGMCC-115725; genus AP-15. The sequence goes on along the minus strand of CAWGFH010000001.1, from coordinate 1,741 downwards.
GGTGGTGTCTTCCGAAGTGACCCCGAGGAGATCGTATTTCTGCGGAGTTCCGTCGAGGAAATTCTCCTGCGATTGCGGTATCGGCACGCCAAAGATCGGAACCGAAGTGTGCCCGCCCTGGTTGGGATTGGTGGTGGTGTAGCTGATTTGCGGATAGAGCAGATCGGCCTGCGTCGGGAAGTTGGCGCAGTTCGCCGAAGCATTTGGATTAAAACTCGTATTGCATCCGTTGATCAGCTTCTGCCGGTCGAGGATTTGAAAAACGCCGGTGCTGCTGACCCCATAGGGCATGTACACCCGATTTTTCGTTACCCCCGCCGAGTAGACTTGGTGAACCATTTCAGGATTGCCGGGCCCGGCGGGATTGGTGACGCCTTCGTAGCACGGGCCGTTGACCCCGGTCGGATCGTTGTAACAGCTCTGCGCCGCGGCCGACGCGCCGGGCTGCTGACCGACCAGCCCCCATTGGCGAATGAAGACCGGCTTTGCCGGGTTGCTCAGATCAAAGATATAGACGTGCTGCCCCGAGTACCATTTATCGGCCGCACTGCCCGCGATCACATACGCGATCCCGGTGTCGCATTCCCACCAGATATGGTGTGTGAAGTTCAGGCCCGTCAGCAGCTTCTCGAGCTCGACCGGCGCCGTTGGGGTCGTGACATCCCAAACCTCCTGATCGATCGATCCGTTATGCCGCACGATGTACCAGTGGTCCTTGGGCAGCCCTGGATTTGACGGCGCGTTATTCAAAGTGTTGCTGCCGCACACCGCCACATGCGACGAGGAGTTTTGCGTCGCCGGGATGTGCCACAGGAAGACCGGGTTGTTGGGATAGGTGACGTCGATCAGCGACGTGCCGTTCCCCTCCACTTGTCCAGTCAGCGGGTTGTAAGCGCTGCCACCGCTGTCGGTCATATAGAGGATGTAGCGGCCGTTTTGGTTTTCGATCCAGCCGTCATCCGAGCTGGGGCGCCCCTGATTGTCGTTGAACCCGACGACTTTCATGTTCCAGATCGACTGTTGGTTCCATCCGTTGGGTGGAGGCACCGGTAGCGGCAGCAGGCCGGCTGCCCCCTCTTCGCTTTCATTGAGTGTGATAGTTGGCACGTTCGGGCCGTCCGGCAGATAGCCGAGCCCGGACTGGCCTCCGGCCCAGGCTACGCCGCCCAATCCGAAAACCAGACCGGAAACAGCAGCAAGAAAAGATGGCCCGAAGCGACAGGCCGTTCGATAGATGTTACCCATCTCAATCCCTCCTAGGTTGTCCTCCATCCGCATGACTTTTGGCACGCTGAGCCCGTACCTCTATGATAGCCGCCGCTCAGCTTTCGGCCTGCGGCAAATATCATGCCAGTTCAGTTTGTTGTAAGTCTTGTAGCCAAAAGCGCGATGCAGTCCTCCTGCTGCAATCTTGCCACTTTGACAAAGTTCGAAAGCCCCAAACGCCGAGCTCCAGGTGGTCGAGACTATCGTCTTTCTCGCGTGCCGGGGTTCAAGGTTCTGCCTGAACTGGAGTTTAACGTTCCACCGTTCCGACAAGCTGTCAATAGATCAGCCGATTGCTCGCCGACTATTCGGTGGAGTGGTTTTTGGGGCGTTCGGAGGGCACGGTTTGCGCCCAACCGCCGCGTTCAGCCTTCGCTGGCAGGCCTCAGTCAGCGTGCATGGGTTGCGCTGGGACCAGCGCCGCCCATCATTTTTGACAGGGTCGCGGCCTGCGGCCAGCACTCCCATTTCTATT